>NZ_VCHX02000141.1 GCF_005768555.2 Streptomyces sporangiiformans | reverse complement strand
GCCGGAGCCTGAAGGCTCCGGCCCAGCCGCGTACCCGAATCCCCGAACTCACGCCGCCTGCGCCACCGCTCCCACCGCCGGTGTCCGCAGGGTTTGCCGGGTCGTGACGAGGCTGGTCACGAAGGTCGCCGCCGTCGCCGCCGCGACGATGCCCAGCCAGATGCCCGGGCCTTGGCCCGGCAGGACGCCGTCCGTGCGGACCATGGTGAAGGGGAGGATCCCGGCGAGCCCGGCCGCCGTGCCGAAGAACACGCCCGTCGCCGTGACGACGAGGGACTCGACGCCGACCATGCCGAGGACCTGGCCCGCGGTCGCGCCCGCCAGGCGTTGCCGGCCGAACTCCCCGCCGCGGTACGTGGTCGCCGCGTACAGGGAGTTGATCAGCATGATCAGGGAGAAGACCACGATGATGCCGACGACCGTGAGGTTGAGGGTCTCGAGGTTCTTGTCCTCGACCGACTTGGCGAGACCGGAGGCCCTGATCGCGTCGCTCTCGACGGCCTGCATGTAGAGGGTGGCCGTCGCCATGCCGGTGAAGAGGATCAACGGCATGAGGACACCGGACAGTTGGGCGGCGCGCTCCCGCATGTTGCGTACGGCGAGCCAGCCGCTCGGGCCCGGCAACGGAAGCCGCTCGAGCAGTCCCTTCAGCAGCTTCGGCGACAGCAGCGCGCAGCCGACCGACAACAGGATCGCGCCGTACGCGGGCGGCGCCATCAGCGCCGCGTCGGAGACGGAGAACGCGAAGGTGGAGCAGACCGACAGCCCACCGAGCACCAGGGCCGCGTACGCGAAGAACTTCCGCCCCCGGCCGCGGGACCGGCGCCGGTGGGTCGCACGCCGAACCGCGAGGAACGCCGCGCCCGCCGAGGCGAGCAGGGTGATGTCGATGCCCGACATCAGCGCGACGGGGCCGAAGGAGTAGTCGACGGACCGGGCGACCTGCCCGCTGTCCTGGAAGAGGTCCAGCAGTGCCTGCCCGCCGAGCATCGCCGGGCCGATCGCGAGCAGCGCGCCCACCAGGGCGACGACCACCGACTCCCCGACGACCATCCGCTTGATCTGCGCCGGAGTCGCACCGGAACAGCGCAACAGCTCGATCTCCGAGGCGCGTTGGCGGACGTTCACCGTCAGGGTGGAGGCGACGGCGAAGAACACCAGCAGAGTGCCGTAGCCGC
The DNA here is from genome assembly GCF_005768555.2 of Streptomyces sporangiiformans. Lineage (GTDB taxonomy): Bacteria > Actinomycetota > Actinomycetes > Streptomycetales > Streptomycetaceae > Streptomyces > Streptomyces sporangiiformans. The sequence continues at coordinate 23,744 of NZ_VCHX02000141.1, read as the reverse complement.
CGACGACGCCGGCAGCGGTGGACAGGGTCTCGGCACTGACGGAGTCGACGCCCTTGGCGCCGGCCGTGTCGTGCATCGAGTTGAACGTCATGATGATCGCCGCGCCGAGGAAGGCGGACAGCAGCGTCGCGGTGAAGCGCCCGGGGCGACGCCGGATGGAACGCAGGGCCAGAGCGAACATGACTCACACCTCCGCCGGAACGTCGGAGACGGAATCGCCCAGGTGCGCCAGGCGTTCGGCGACCGCGTCGACCGTCGGCCCGTGCATCTCGCCCGCGAGCCGCCCGTCCGCCAGGAAGAGGACCGAGTCGGCGTACGAGGCCGCCACCGGGTCGTGGGTCACCATGACGACCGTACGGCCGTGGACCCGTACCGCCTCCTGCAGCAGCCGCAGCACGTCGCGGGCGCTGCGGGTGTCCAGGGCTCCGGTCGGCTCGTCGGCGAAGATCACGCGCGGCTCGGTGACCAGGGCGCGGGCGATGGCGACGCGCTGGCGCTGGCCGCCGGAGAGCTGGTCGGGCCGGTGGCCGAGTCGGTCGCCGAGGCCGACCGCCGTGAGGATCTCCCGCACACGGGCCCGGTCGACGCGCCGCCGGGCGAGCTTGAGCGGCAGGATCGTGTTCTGGGCGACGGTCAGCGTGTCCAGCAGGTTGTACTGCTGGAAGACGAAACCGATCCGGCTGCGGCGGAACTTCGTCAGCTCTGCCTCGCTGCCGCCGGTCATCGCCGCCCCGTCGACCACGACGATGCCGCTGTCGGGCCGGTCGAGTCCGGCCGCGCACTGCAGCAGGGTGGACTTGCCGGAGCCCGAGGGGCCCATGACCGCGGTGAAGGTACCGGGCGCCAGACTGAGCGTCACCGCGTCCAGCGCGGTCACGGCGCTGTCGTCGCTCCCGTAGGTCTTGCTGACCTTGACCAGCCGCAGGGCCTCGGCGGCGGGTCGCGCATCGTGCGTACGTCGACTGGTTCGACGAAACATCGTCATCACCCTCCGTGGGGGCCCTCGTTGTGGCCCTTCCGTGGCGCTTCCGTGGCACTCCTTGTGCCTCGCGAAAGACGCTACGGAGAGTGCGGGGTGGGCACATGGGGCGCAGAACCCGTAACGGGGGGTGTACTCAGCGACACCTCACCCTCCGGGAAACCCGTCGGCCGGCCGCCCCGCCCCCTCGGCGTCCTCTCAGTCGCGCAAGCCACCCACCGCGTCAGTCGCGCAAGCCACCGAGCGTGAACCCGATCACCGAGCCGCCGCCCTCCCGCCGTCGGGCGAACGGCGCTCCCCCGTGGGCCGTCGCGACCTCCCGCACGATCGACAGCCCGAGCCCCGAGCCGGGCAGGCTACGGGCGTCCGGCGCGCGGTAGAACCGGTCGAAGACGCGGACGAGATCCTCCTCCGCGATACCGGGGCCACGGTCGAGGACCTCGACACGCACGGTGCCGGCGCCGACGGTGCCGGCGCCGCCGGTGCCCGCGTCGGCTTCGGGGACTTCACCCCCCGTCACCACGACCTCGATCGGTGCCACCCCGCCCCGATCGAACTTCGCCGCGTTCTCCACCAGGTTGGACATCGCCCGCTGCAGCGCCGCGGGCCGCCCGTCCACCACCGTGGTGGCGCCGGTCACCCGCACGGTGACCGCCCGCCCGGTCCGCCGCCGCGTCGCCACCGCCACGTCCTCGGCGATATCGGCGACGTCCACCCGCTGGACCGGCTCGGCGTCCGGCTGACCGGCCGCGAGATCGACCAACTCGTTGACCAGGTCAGTGAGTTCGCGGGACTCCTGGGCAAGGTCGGCGACGAGTTCACCGCGGGCGTCGGGCGGGAGTTCGTCGATGCGCCGGAGCATCGAGATGTTCGTACGCAGGGAGGTCAGCGGCGTACGCAGCTCATGGCCCGCGTCCTGGACGAGGCGCCGCTGGTCCTCCTCGGACTGGGCGAGGCGGCCGAGCATGCGGTCGAAGGAGCGGCCGAGGCGGGCGACCTCGTCGCGCCCGGCGACCGGCACCTGGATGCCGAGCCGCCCGGTGCGCGCCACATCCTCGGCGGCGCCCGCGAGCCGGACCAGCCGCGAGGTGATCCGCCGGGCCAGCCACCAGCCGAAGAGCCCGGCGGCGACCACGACCGCGCTCACCAACAGCACGGTCCGCTGCTGGAGTTCACGCAGCAGATCCTCCGTGTCGCTGAACTCCTGAGCGACCTGCACCGCGCCCCGGCCACCGCCGAGCGCGACGGTCGCGACCCGGTACACCTCGTCGTGGACCTCCACGCCGCGGTGCTCCACCAGCCGCCCGGCGGCCTGTCCTGCCGCGGCCCGCCGGTCGTCGGCGTCGGCCGGCAGCGCCGGACTGCCCCGGTCGACGACCTTGCCGCCCGGACCGAGCACCTGAACGACCGTGCCGCTCGGCCGGATCAGGTCGCCGCGCGGGCCGGCCGAGTGGGAGGCGGCGAAGTCGTCCGGCGCCAGGGCGTGCCGGCGCACCTGGTCGCGCAGATCCTGGACGACGTCCTCGAACACGGTCTGCTGGTCCACGCGGACGAGCCGGGACGCGGCGTCGTACGACAGAAAACCGACGAGTACGGTCACGACGGCGGCGACGGCCGCGAAGGACACCGTGAACGTCGTCCGCAGCGAGGACAGCCGTGGTCGCGCGAGCAGTCGCCGCCGCGTCACGCGCGGCCGCCGCACTCAGTCCTCCCTCAGCACATACCCCACGCCGCGCACCGTGTGGATCAGCGCGGGCGCGCCCGGCTCGTCGAGTTTGCGGCGCAGATAACCGACGTACACGGCGAGGTTCTTGGAGCCGGGCCCGAAGTCGTAGCCCCAGATGCGGTCGTAGATCGTGGTGTGGTCGAGGACGATGCCGGCGTTGCGGACGAGGAGTTCCAGGAGGTCGAACTCGGTGCGGGTGAGGTCGATCTCACGTGGACCGCGCCATACGCGCCGGGCCTGCGGTTCGAGGTGCAGGCCCGCTGCGGAGAGTGGGCTCTCGGGCATGGGCTGTTGTTCCCTGGGTACGCCGACGGGAGCGCCCGTACGCCTCAGCAGGGCCCGCAGCCTGGCGAAGACCTCCTCGACCTCGAAGGGCTTGACGACGTAGTCGTCGGCTCCGGCGTCCAGGCCGGCGATGCGATCCGCGGTCTCCACAAGCGCGGTGAGCATGAGAATCGGGGTGCGGTCGCCCTCCGCACGCAGGACGCGACACACTTGGAGGCCGTCGATGCCCGGCATCATCACATCGAGAACAAGCACGTCGGGCGGGGTGCGGTGGGCGTGCGCGAGCGCCTCGACACCGTCGGCGACCGCGGTGACCTCGTACCCCTCCAGCTTCAGAGCGCGCTCCAGCGCATGGCGGATGGCTCGGTCGTCCTCGGCAAGCAGCACATTGTGGGGCACGACACCAGTCTGCCAAGGCCTGAATTACGTATCACCTGACGAGCAGGGTTACGGCCGGGTCTCTTACCCGGCTCTCACCCTGCCGGGACCAGTGGCTTACCTCGCCCGGCCACTGTGTGCCCTATGGCAGGGGCGGAGGTCCGCGAGGGGGAAGGCACACACGTATGAAGGGTAGGAAGGGCAGGAAGGCCGCGAAGCGCATGAGGATCGTGTTCCTGCTGCACAACGCGTACGCCATCGGGGGCACCGTCCGCACCACACTCAACCTGGCCGCGGCGCTCGCCGAGCGGCACGACGTCGAGGTCGTGTCGATGAGGCGGCACCGGGACGAACCGCGTTTCGCCGTCGATCCGCGGATCGGGCTCGTGCCACTGGTCGACCTGCGGGAGGGCAGCGCGGATCTCGCGGATCCCGCGCAGGCGCTGCCGGCGGCCGACTTCCCGTCCTCCGACAAAAGACACAAGCAGTACAGCCGCCTGACCGACCTCCGGGCTCGCGAGTACCTGGAGAACTGCGACGCGGACGTGGTGATCGGCACCCGCCCCGGCATCAACGTCTACGTCGCCCGCTTCGCCCGCCGCCGCGCTCTGCGCATCGGGCAGGAACACCTGCGGCACGACGCCCACAGCAAGCCGCTGCGAACCACTCTGGCCCGCCACTACCGCGCGTTGGACGCAGTGGTGACGACGACGGAGGCGGACGCGAAGGTGTACCGGAAGCGGATGCCGATGCCGGGCGTACGGGTGGCGGCGGTGCCGAACATCGTGCCGGCCGTACCGGACGTGACCCCCTCCAGCGGCACCACGAAGGTCATCGCGGCGGCCGGTCGCCTGGTCCGGGGCAAGCGTTTCGACCTGCTGATCGAGGCGTTCGCGGCGGTCGCCGCGAAGGAGCCGGACTGGGAACTGCGCATCTACGGCGGCGGCCCCAAACGGGAAAGCCTCCAGTCCCTGATCGACGGGCTGGGCCTGGCCGACCGCGCCCGGATCATGGGCCCGCGCACGCCGATCGAGACCGAGTTCGCCCGGTCCTCGCTCGTGGTCAGTGCCTCGGACGCCGAGTCCTTCGGCATGACGCTCGTCGAGGCGATGCGCTGCGGCGTGCCCGTGATCAGCACGGACTGCCCGCTCGGCCCCTCCGAGATCATCACGGAGGGCGTCAACGGACGCCTGGTACCCGTGGGCGACGCCCGCGCCCTCGCCGACGCGATGCTCGACCTGATACCGGCCGAGTCCCGGCGGCGCGAGATGGGGCAAGCGGCGCGGGAGAGCGCCCACCGCTTCGACCCCGAGCCGATCATGGCTCACTACGAGACCCTGTTCGAAGAACTCCGATCCACCCGAAGGCGCCGGGCCATGGAGCGGGCTCGGGTCCGGGCCGCGCGCTGGAAGCGCCGGATGCGCCGACGCGTGCGCACGGCTCGCCGCCGGGTCCGGGAGTGGGGCGGCCGCTCCGGGTTGGTCGAGGTTCTTGGCCTGAGGCTCGCTTCGCAGGGGCGGCGGGGGGAGCAGGGGGAGCAGGGGAAGCAGGCGAATGACGCAGGCCGTGGTTCCGGACCTCGCACAGACCTGGAAGGTGCTGGTGCTGGTGCCGGCGCCAGGCCCCGGACAGGTGCCCGGCCCGGGGCTCGGTCCGGGTCTGGGTCTGGGTCTGTGAAGTAGGAGGGTGCCGGATCCCGTACGCCGGGCGGCTCGGTCAGTTCCCAGTCCAGCCGAGACGCCCGGTGCCCGCGCCGACCCGACCGGCCACTGGGCCGGCGCGACGGGCCGCCCGCTCGGCACGGCGGGCGGCCCTCCTCACACCACCCGGGCCGTCGGGGACGTCGGCCCGGGTCCAGGTCCCGCACGGCCGACCCGAGGACTCCCCCAGCTCGGGTCCGGTCGTGCGGGCCTGAGGAGATCGGAGAGGAGACGACGGCCCCACCCCCGGGCATCGTGGCCTTCAGAAGACCGCCACACTCCCGGGCATCGTGGCTCCTCCGTCGCTCAGTCCCGCACCCAGTGCGGATCGCGCCCGGTCGCCGCGAGCAGCCGCTCGAACGGCGACGCGTCCTCCGCCACCGGCACCGGTTCCGCGAACACCCCCATCGCCCGGGCCGTCGGCGCCATCTCCGCCACCGCCCCGGCGAGCTGCTCGACCACCGGCTCCGCGTCACCGTCCGCCCGGTACTCCTGACCCGTGGCGCACGCCAGGTCCCACGCGTGCACGATCAGGTCGAGCAGCACCATCGATCCGACGATCCGCGCGGGCATGTTCATCGTGCCGGTCGTACCGTCCTCGGCGCCGGGCGCGGACCAGGCCGCCGCGAGCCTGCCGGTCTCCTCCGCGAACCGCTCCCTCCAGCCGGGATCCGTACCGACGTAGTCCGGCGTCACGGTGAAGTCCGAGTCCTTCTTGGCGGCCAGCTTCTGGAACTCCACGATCACATGGAGCAGGTGGTTGGCCAGGCCCTTCACGTCGTAGTCGGTGCACGGCGTGGGGTCGGCGAGCCGCCCGTCGGGCAGCGCCCGCACCACCGGCACGGCCCGCGCGCCCGCGACCGCCAGAAGCTCCCCGATGCCGTACACCGGCTGATCCACGTTCTGGCTCATGCGCACACCCTGGTTCGTGTCCATACGACGACCGTACGAAGGCGCCGCCCCATCCCTCTTGAAGAAACGCGACGGCATTTGATCCGGACAACGGCATACGATCCGAACATGGCCGCACCCCGCCGCGACCCGAGCGGCACGTCCGACCCCCGCGGTACGTCCGATCCCCGCCGTACGCCCGGCACCCAGGGGATACGCGACACCCGCGGAATCGTCGACCCCGCAGGACTCCTGACCCGCGTCCGGTTCCGCCGCCACCAGCCCGCCGAGCCGCTCCGGCACCACGTCGAGACGTACTGGTTCATCGACTGGGACCTGCCCGAGCCGTACGCCTCGCACGTCGTCCCGCACCCGTCCGTCAACGTCACCTTCCAGTGGAACGAGGACGAGGGCCCGCCCTTCGGCGAGGTGACCGGCGTCGCGCTCGGCCTGTTCACCAGGAAGCTGACCGGCCGCGGCCGGGTGTGCGGGGCGAAGTTCTGGCCCGGCGGCTTCCGCCCGTTCGTGCCCGAGGTACCGGTGTCGCGGTGGACGGGCCGGGTGCTGCCCGTCCAGGACGTGTTCGCGCAGGCCACGGCCGACACCGCCCGCACGGTCGTGAGCCACACCGACGACCACGACCGGATCGCCGCGCTCGACGCCTTCCTGCTCTCCCTCGCCCCGGCCCCGGACCCGCAGGCCGACCTCGCCATGAACCTCGTCGACCGCATCCGCGCGAACCGCGGCGTACGCCGCGTCGGCGACTTCGCCGAAGCCGAGGGCGTCTCGGTACGGGCACTGCAGCGGCTCTTCTCGACGTACGTCGGCGTCAGCCCGAAGTGGATCATCCTGCGCTACCGGATCCACGAGGCCCTGGAACGCGCCGGCACCCAGCGGGACGTCGACTGGGCCGCCCTCGCCGCCGACCTCGGCTACGCCGACCAGGCCCACCTCGTACGCGACTTCACGGCGACCGTCGGGGTGCCTCCCACGACGTACGCGCAGGAGACGCACTGAAGCCGGCACGCGCGCCCGCCTAGACTCCCCCCTCCGCCTCCGGGGAGTCGAGTTCCCCGCCCCGTATGCGGGCGATCTGGACCGCCGTGAACTCCACCGTCCGCCTCATGTGACCGATGAGCAGGGCGAGTTCGTCGTCCTCCAGCTCCTCGAAGAGGGCGTACCAGCCGCCGCTCAGCTTCGCCCACATCCGGCCGAACTCCTCGATCCGCTCGGGCACGGTCGCCACGAGCACACGCCGCCGGTCGACCGCGTCCCGCTCCCGTACGACGTACCCCGCCCTCTCCAGCCGGTCCACGAGCCGCGTCGCCGAGCCGGTCGTCAGCCCCGTCAGACGGGCGATCCGCCCCGTCGTGACCGGCCCTTCCTCCAGGCTGAGCAGGTTCAGGCACTGCAGGTCCGTCGGGTGCAGCTTCAGATGGTCGGCGACGGCCTGGTTGAAGAGGGCGTACGAGGCCATGTAGCGGCGCGACTCGGTGGACAGCTCGGAGAGCAGCCCGTTGCGCCGGTCGCCTGCCGCTTCGCTGGACATGACGAGCCGCCTCCTCTTCTGGTCGATCTGCAGTACCCGTACCCGGGCTGACCATCTGGAAGCAGGGACCTAGAAGGCGTAGGCGTCCCCCGTGTCCAGAGCCAGCACGCGCCGACGGTCGTTCTCGCGATTGCCGTCCACGAAGCCGCCGCTCCACACCGTGTCGATCTCGACGGTCACCTCGGACGGCGCGCCATCGAGCCGTACTCGTACGTCGATCCGCTCGCCCCGCCAGTCCGCCGGGAGCTCGCCCGTGCGGCACAGCACGGTCCGCACGCCGGAGCGCGCGCATCGGAGGGGCAGCCGCTGCCGGTCGGCGAGCGGGACCGACCAGCGCAGCCGCACCGTCGCGTCGGGGACGTCGGACGGCCCGTGGTTCTGCGGGACCAGCCGCACCGCGACCTGGCCCCCCGCCATGGACACGGACCCGTGATAGGCGAGATCGGCTTCGGGGGCGAGCGCGACGGCAGGCGAGACGGCGCCCACCGCCAGGAGCACGCCGCCCACGCCCCACACACAGAGTTTCCGCATACGTCTCGTCCTTCACCTCGGCCCACCGGTCACGGGATGTATCCCACTCGGGGCCCGCGGCAGGCGCCGCCCAACAGGTGAGGAAGCATGAGGAAGCCGCCCCACAGGTGAGGAAAACGGCCGTGCGAAAGTGAGCGCATGCTCGTCCTCCGTTCCGCGGCCCTCTTCGTCCTCGCCGGGCTCTTCGAGATCGGTGGCGCCTGGCTGGTCTGGCAGGGAGTGCGCGAACACCGCGGCTGGCTGTGGATCGGTGCCGGCGTCATGGCCCTCGGGGCGTACGGCTTCGTCGCCACACTCCAGCCCGACGCGAACTTCGGCCGCATCCTCGCCGCGTACGGCGGAGTCTTCGTCGCCGGCTCCCTCGCCTGGGGCATGGTCGCGGACGGCTACCGCCCCGACCGCTGGGACGTGCTCGGCGCCCTGATCTGCCTCACGGGCATGGCCGTGATCATGTACGCGCCCCGGGGCGGCAACTGAGACCACTCTGGTCGCCGTAGCCCCGTCATCACCACGCGTCGCGCACCCCGGCCGCGCACGCCAAGCTGGAGAGGGGGCGACGTGGCCTTGCCCAGGTCCCGCAGCGGACCGGGCCGCCGACCGGACGAGGAGGAACCATGAAGTCGACGTCATGGAACGACACGCCCGTCGCGTTCGAAGCGGGCGGTGTGGAACTGCGCACGCAGGAGATCGGTGGAGACATGTCCATCGCGTTCGTACGGTTCCCTCAGGGCACGGACATGGCACCGGCGCTCAAGGGGCTCCCGGACGACCTGTGCCAGTGCCCCCACTGGGGATACCTGCTCAAGGGCCGGCTGAGGATGCGAACGAAGGACGGGGAGCAGACCTACGAGGCGGGCCAGGCCTTCTACTGGGCACCCGGGCACGCACCGGAAGCACTCGAGGACTGCGAGTACATCGACTTCTCGCCGACGAAGGAGTTCAACGAGGTGATCGACTACGTCAAGGCACAGATGGCCTGACGACCGGTCGGAGGGGGCGGCTCCCGCGCGAGCGACCTCACCGGGCATTCGTCGTCCGCCCCCACCACCGCCCTATCCTGGCGGGGATCCGAACGCACCCGCTCGCGCGAGCGAGCGCGCCCCCGTACGCCCGCCCGAGGAGCAGACCATGACCGCCCCCGCCGCGCCCGCAGCCGCTTCCCGCATCGCCGTCGTCACCGGCGCGAGCAGTGGTATCGGTGCCGCGACGGCCCGGCAACTCGCCGCGGCCGGCTACCGCGTCGTCCTGACCGCCCGCCGCAAGGACCGCATCGAGGAACTGGCGGAGGAGCTCAACGCGGCGGGCCACCAGGCGACGGCGTACACGCTCGACGTGACCGACCGCGCCGCCGTGGACGAGTTCGCGACCGCCTTCCGCACGATCGGTGTGCTGGTCAACAACGCGGGCGGCGCGCTCGGCGCCGACCCGGTCGCGACGGGCGACCCGGCGGACTGGCGCCAGATGTACGAGACGAACGTCATCGGCACGCTCAACGTCACCCAGGCCCTGCTCCCCGCGCTCACCGCGAGCGGCGACGGCACGGTGGTCGTCCTGTCCTCCACCGCGGGCCACGGCACGTACGAGGGCGGCGCCGGCTACGTCGCCGCCAAGCACGGCGCCCACGTCCTTGCCGAAACCCTCCGCCTGGAGATCGTCGGCACCCCGGTCCGCGTCATCGAGATCGCCCCCGGCATGGTCAAGACGGACGAGTTCGCCCTCACCCGCTTCGGCGGCGACGCCGACAAGGCGGCCCAGGTCTACGAGGGCGTGGCGAACCCCCTGACCGCCGACGACGTGGCCGACACGATCACCTGGGCGGTCACCCGCCCCTCCCACGTCAACATCGACCTCATGCTCATCCGCCCCCGGGCCCAGGCCTCCAACACCAAGGTGCACAGGGACCTCTGATGCCCGACGGACAGAACACCGCGGCAGATTCCCCGGAGTCCCCCGAGTCTCCGGACTCTCCCGAAGCCCGCGAACAACGCCACCTGGCCCAGGAGACGAAGAACGAACGCTACGCCTGGTGGTTTCTGGCGTACTTCCTCTTCGGCATCCACATCGTCGCGTTCGTCATGATCTACGCGGTGACCCACGCGAAGTAGCCGTCGGCGGCACTGAACAGTGGGGCTCGGGCCGACAACGGCACGAGCCCCACGCACAGTTCATCCCTTCACGCAGACGACCTGCTTCAGCTTCGCCACGACCTCCACGAGGTCACGCTGCTGATCGATGACCTTCTCGATCGGCTTGTACGCGCCCGGGATCTCGTCCACGACACCGGAGTCCTTGCGGCACTCCACGCCCCGCGTCTGCTCCTCCAGGTCCTTCGCCGTGAAGCGGCGCTTGGCGGCGTTGCGGCTCATGCGCCGACCCGCCCCGTGCGAGGCCGAGTTGAAGGACTTCTCGTTGCCAAGGCCCTTCACGATGTACGAACCCGTGCCCATCGAGCCGGGGATGATCCCGTACTCGCCGGAGCCCGCGCGGATCGCGCCCTTGCGGGTGACGAGGAGGTCCATGCCCTCGTACCGCTCCTCGCTCACATAGTTGTGATGGCACGAGATCTCCGGCTCGAAGGTCGGCTTCGCCTTCTTGAACTCCTTGCGCATCACGTCCTTGAAGAGCGCCATCATGATGGCCCGGTTGTACTTCGCGTACTCCTGCGCCCAGTAGAGGTCATTGCGATATGCCGCCATCTGCGGGCTGTCCGCCACAAAGACAGCGAGGTCACGGTCGACGAGGCCCTGGTTGTGCGGGAGCTTCTGGGCGACACCGATATGGAACTCGGCCAGCTCCTTGCCGATGTTGCGGGAGCCGGAGTGAAGCATGAGCCAGACCGAACCACTTTCACTTGTGCACACTTCTGCAAAGTGATTCCCGGATCCGAGCGTTCCCATCTGCTTCGTGGCACGTTCCTGGCGGAATTTGACCGCTTCCGCGACGCCGTCGAACCGCCCCCAGAACTCATTCCACCCAGCAGTCGCCATCCCGTGGAACCGCCCCGGCTCAACCGGAGACTCATGCATCCCCCGCCCCACCGGAATGGCCTGCTCGATCTTCGAGCGCAGTCGGGACAGGTCCCCCGGCAGGTCATTGGCGGTGAGCGACGTCTTGACGGCGGACATCCCGCACCCGATGTCGACACCAACCGCCGCAGGACACACGGCGTCACGCATGGCGATCACGGATCCGACCGTCGCGCCCTTGCCGTAATGGACGTCCGGCATCACGGCCAGGCCCTTGATCCACGGCAGCGTGGCGACGTTCTGGAGCTGGCGCAGTGCCACGTCCTCCACGGAGGCCGGGTCCGTCCACATCCGGATCGGAACCCGCGCCCCCGGTACCTCTACATACGACATAACTTCCTCGTTCCCCCGAAAAGCAACAAAAGCCTGGCATCGCAAATACCGGCGTCAAGGTCGACGAAAGGGATGACAGACCGGCGTCCACGGCCGTGCGTGCGATAGACATTGTGGTCATCGGCCGTCGTCGGGCGGCAAGCGATTAACAAGGCACACACCGTCGAGAGGAGCCCCACCGTGCAGCGGAAGGCGTACGTATCCGGTGTCGCCGCGCTCCTCGCGGCGCTGCTGGCCGGCTGCACCGGTTCGGGAAGCGACGACGAGACGGACGACCCGAAGCCCGGCGACGCCAGTACGACGGCGTCCACGGCGCAGCCCGGCAGGTATCGCACGCTTCCGGAGCCCTGCGGCACGGTCGAGCAGGGCACGCTCAACTCACTGCTGCCGGGCCTCAAGCAGATGACGGACAAGGAGCAGCGCGAAGAGGCGTACGCGGGGACGGCGACGCCGACGTTCGACACGGACCGGAAGGTCGGCTGCCGCTGGAAGGTGGAGTCGCCGAGCGCGACCGATCATCTGTGGGTCGATTTCGAGCGTGTGGTGTCGTACAACGGCTCCGTCAGTGACGACAGCCGCGCCGAGCAGATCTTCGCGGTGAAGCAGGTGGCGGCGAATCTTCCCGCACCGTCCGCGTCCTCGTCGGAGTCCTCGTCGGACGACTCGGACAACTCGGACAACTCTGGCGAGTCGAGTGATTCAGAGGAGTCGGGCAGCGACGGTGCCGGGGGCGCGGCCAATTCGAGCCCCGCACCCGACAAGTCCGGCACATCGGACGGACAGGGTGGCGGCAGCGGCGACAGCTCCGCTTCGCCCACCGATGAGGAAAGCGTCACGTCGAGCCCCACGTCCGCCCCGTCCGGCCTCCAGCCCCGCACCCTCGACGACCTGGGTGATGAAGCGTTCCTGGACGATGCGCTGGGCAGCTCGCAGCAGCGCACGGTGACTGTGGTGTTCCGCACGTCCAATGTGATCGTGACGATCCAGTACGTCGAGCAGCCGGCGAGTACGACAGAGGTCCCGAGCAGCGAGGAAATGCAGGACAGGGCCCAGAAGTTGGCGGATCAGCTCGCCGGGGCGTTCGACGAGTAGCGGTCGATCGGGGGGGTTTTCGGGCTCGGCGGAACGGGAGTCACATCCGTCGCGTACGGCGTACCGTGGCCCCTCGGACCCGACCCAGTGCGGTCGGCCGAGAAGCCGCAGCACCACAGACCCGACCGCACGCACACCCGCGTCTTGAGTGAAGGAACCATGCACCGACCCGCACAGCGACTCACCCGCATCCTCGTCTGCGCAGCCGTCGCCCCGGTGATGCTCGTCGCCGCCGGCTGCTCCTCCGACTCCAGCTCCGGTGACGACGCGAAGAAGGACTCCGGCGCACAGTCCTCCCCCTCCGCCACGAAGGCGCGGACGGTGGTGAAAGAGGCCGCGTACGCGAAGCTGCCCGAGCCCTGCAAGGTGTTGTCTTCGAAGACTCTGGGCGAACTGGTCCCGAAGGCCGGCAAGGCAGGCAAGGAGGGCAAGTCGGACGACACGGGGACGCGTGGCAGCTGCTCCTGGGACAGCCTCGACGACAACGGCGTGAAGGGCTCCCAGTTCCGCTGGCTGAGCGTGTCCCTGCTGCGTTTCGAGTCGGACGCGTCGCGCGGTACGGGCGAGAAGCTGGCGGCGACGTACTACGCCGACCACGTCGACGACGCGCAGGCGGTGAAGGACGCGAAGAACGTCAAGTCCGAGCCGGTGTCCGGTACGGGCAACGAGGCGACGTCGGTGCGCTACGAACTGAAGAAGAAGGAAGGCACCTTCAAGCAGCAGACGATCGTGGCCCGCGCGGAGAACGTCGTCCTGACGCTCGACTACAACGGCGCCGGCCTCGCGGGCGACAAGTCGCCGAGCGCGGAGGACCTGTCGAAGGACGCGCTGAAGGCCGCGAAGGAGGCAGTGGAGGCGGTGGTGGCCGCGAATCAGGCCGGCGACGCCGGCGCGAGCCCGAGCAAGAGCGCGAGCAAGAGCCCGGCCAAGGACGCCGAGCCCTCCGCCTCCCCCAGCAAGTCCGCGGCGAAGAAGGACTGAGCCGCAGCTCAGCCCGGCATTTCATGAGAGCCCGGCCCCCACGAAGGCCGGGCTCCCGCCGTACCGGCCACCCGTAGCCCGCACACATGTGCCACCCTGTTGCGCGCACACAGCTCGCGAGGGAGGGAAGTACGGGTGGCCGCGCCAATGCAACTCACCAAGACGCACCGGATACTCATCGGGGTCGTCGTCTTCGGGGCGGTCGTCATCGCCGGTATCGGCTTCGCCGGTTCGTATGCGGCGGTGCGCGAACTCGCCCTCCAGAAGGGCTTCGGAAACTTCAGCTACGTCTTCCCGATCGGCATCGACGCGGGCATCTGCGTCCTGCTGGCCCTGGACCTGCTGCTGACCTGGATCCGCATCCCCTTTCCTCTGCTGCGCCAGACGGCGTGGCTGCTGACGGCGGCGACGATCGCGTTCAACGGCGCGGCCGCCTGGCCGGACCCGCTGGGTGTCGGCATGCACGCGGTCATCCCGATCCTGTTCGTGGTCTCGGTCGAGGCGGCCCGGCACGCGATCGGGCGGATCGCGGACATCACGGCCGACAAGCACATGGAGGGCGTACGCCTCACTCGTTGGCTCCTCTCCCCGATCCCGACGTTCCTCCTGTGGCGCCGTATGAAGCTGTGGGAACTCCGTTCCTACGACGCCGTGATCAAGCTGGAGCAGGAACGACTCGTCTACCGGGCCCGGCTCCGCTCCCGCTATGGCCGCGCCTGGCGCCGCAAGGCCCCGGTGGAGTCCCTGATGCCGCTGCGCCTGGCCCGCTACGGTGTCCCGCTGGCCGAGACCGCCCCGTCGGGTCTCGCGGCGGCGGGCATCGAGCCGGTGCTGCTGCCGCCGGCTCCGGCCCCGCGCCAGCAGGACCTGGAGCTGGAGCGGGCCGACAGGGCGGCGGGTTCGCCGGTGGGCCCGGCGTCGGACCCGGCCGCGGGCTCAGCGGCACCTGCTCGCGAGCGGCGCCCCGACCTCGAGAGCGGCCCCGTTCCGGAGCAGCTGGAGTACGTCCAGGAGCCCCAGCCCGACCTCAACAGCCCTTGGTTCGAACCCCCACACCAGGATGTCGTCTACGAGGGCGGCTACGACCCGTCGTTCGACCTCGACGAGCAGTGGTACGAGGAGCAGCGGCGGGCCGCCCAGCAACAGGATCTGCAGTCGGTCCAACAGCCGGAGCTGCAGCAGGAATTGCAGCAGGGGTTGCAGCAGGAGTTGCGGCAAAACCTGCGGCAAGACCTGCCGTACGAGCCCGGCCCGGAGGACACGGGCAGCTTCCCCATCCCTGCCGGCCCGGGCGGCCGGACGCGGCAGCTGGGTGAGGGCGGCGGTGTCGGCGGTGTTCCGGAGCCGGAGCAACTGCCCATCCCGGGGCCGCGCGAGGAGCTCGGGCTGCCGGACGACATGTCCCGTGAGGACGCGTACTACCAGGTGTTCCGTCAGTCGATAAACGGTCAGGGTCTTCCCACCAAGCAGGAGTTCGGCGCGAACATCGAGGCCGCGTACGGCGTCTCGCTCAGCGACAGCTCCCTCAAGCGCTACCTGAGCCGTTTCCAGAACCGTCTGAACGCGGAGCTGGAGGAGGACCACATCGCCTAGCGCGCGTACGTACCCGCACGTGTCACACGTAAAGGGGGGCGCCCGGTGTTCACCGGACGCCCCCCTTTACGTACTGCCGAAAACTACTCGCCGAGCAGCTTCCGTACCCGGTCCGCGCCCACGGCGAGCAGCAGCGTGGGCAGGCGCGGGCCGGTGTCGCGTCCGACGAGGAGGTGGTAGAGCAGCGCGAAGAACGACCGCTGGGCGGCCTTGATCTCCGCCGGCAGCTCCTTCGGGGTGGCGTCGGGGGCGAATCCGGCCTGGACCTTGGGCACGCCGTACACGAGGTGCGTCAGCCCGTCGAGGGACCAGTTCGCGTCGAGACCTTCCAGCAGCAGCCTGAGCGATTCCCGCGCCTGCTCGTCGAGCGACTTCAGCAGCTCGACATCGGCTTCCTCCCGGACGACGGTCCGCTGCTCGGCCGGTACGTACGTGTTGATCCACGCCTCGGCCTTGTCGTAGCGGGGCCGTACCTCGTCGAGCGAGGCGAGGGGGTTCGCGGGGTCGAGGTCGCTGAGGATGCGCAGGGCCTGGTCCTCGTGTCCGGCGGTGATGTCGGCGACGGAGGCGAGCGTGCGGTAGGGCATCGGCCGCGGGGTACGGGGCAGCTCGTCGGCGGCGGTCCGTACGGCCCGGGAGTGGGCGGCGATGTCTGCGGGCAGCGCGGTGCCGTCGGTCACCTTGGCGTCGAGCTTGTCCCACTCGTCGTAGAGCCGCTGGATCTCCTGGTCGAAGGCGATCTTGAAGGACTGGTTGGGCCGACGGCGGGCGTACAGCCAGCGCAGCAGCGGGGCCTCCATGATCTTCAGGGCGTCGCCCGGGGTGGGCACGCCGCCCTTCGACGACGACATCTTCGCCATCCCCGAGATCCCGACGAACGCGTACATGGGACCGATGGGCTGCTTGCCGCCGAAGATGCCGACGATCTGTCCGCCGACCTGGAAGCTGGATCCGGGAGACGAGTGATCGACGCCGGAGGGCTCGAAGACGACCCCTTCGTACGCCCACCGCATCGGCCAGTCGACCTTCCACACCAGCTTGCCGCGGTTGAACTCGGTCAGCCGGACGGTCTCCGAGAAGCCGCACGCGCCACAGGTGTACGTCAGCTCGGTGGTGTCGTCGTCGTAGGCCGTGACCGTGGTGAGGTCCTTGTCGCAGCCGCCGCAGTAGGGCTTGTACGGGAAGTACCCGGCGGAGCCGGTGCCGTCGTCCTCGGCGGCGGCGCCCGACCCCTCGGCGGCCTCGAGCTCGGCCGCGTCGACGGGCTTCTGCCCCTGCTGCTTCTTGGACGGAGCCTTCTTGGTGCGGTACTGGGCGAGGATCGCGTCGATGTCTCCCCGGTGCTTCATCGCGTGCAGGATCTGCTCGCGATAGACCCCGCTCGTGTACTGCTCGGTCTGGCTGATGCCGTCGAACTCGACGCCCAGCTCGCCGAGCGCCTCGACCATGGCGGCCTTGAAGTGCTCGGCCCAGTTCGGGTGGGCGGAGCCCTTCGGGGCGGGGACGGAGGTGAGCGGGCGGCCGATGTGCTCGGCCCACGACTCGTCGATCCCGGCGACGCCGGCCGGCACCTTGCGGTAGCGGTCGTAGTCGTCCCAGGAGATGAGATGCCGGACCTGATGCCCGCGGCGCCGGATCTCGTCCGCGACGAGGTGCGGCGTCATGACCTCGCGGAGGTTTCCGAGGTGGATGGGGCCGGAGGGCGACAGCCCGGACGCGACGACGACCTGTTTCCCAGGCGCCCGACGCTCCGACTCCTCGATGACCTCATCCGCGTAACGGGAGACCCAGTCGGTGGTCTCGGTGCTCTGAGCCACGATCGGCACGTCCTTCTTTCTCAAGGATTCGTCATGGGCCGGCGGTACGGTTCGCACGGCTGACCGCCCCATTCTCCCAGCTCCACGCGAATCCACGAAAACGGCTTTTCACCGCCCCCGCCGCCCCTACCCATTCCCATCCCCTGGGGCTCCGCCCCAGACCCCACCAGGGGGCTCTGCCCCCTGGACCCCCGCTCCTCAAACGCCGGAGAGGCTGAATTTTCGCGGCCCGCGCCAATCACTGAAGGCCCAGGCTGACCTTCTCAGCCGAGGCCGGCATCGATCAGCCCGTCCGGCGTTTGAGGACGAGGCCGTTCAGGCCGATAGCGGGGGTCTGGGGGCGCAGCCCCCAGGAACAGGATGGGACGGGTAGGGGCGGCGGGGGCGACAACAACCCGGCCCAGCCCACCGCACGCCCGGAAAAACCGCTTTACCCGCATGGGATACTGGCCGCATCCACCGTACCCACGAGGAGAACGGCACCCACTCCATGGCCTCGGTCACGTCCCTCACCGCCAACGTCCACCAGCGCCTGGCTGACGCGCTCACGGCCGCCCTCCCGGCGGCCGACACCGTCGCCGACCCGCTGCTGCGACGCAGCGACAGGGCGGACTTCCAGGCCAACGGAATCCTGGCGCTGGCGAAGAAGGCGAAGGCCAACCCGCGTGAGCTGGCGGCCGTCGTCGTCGGGCAGGTCGTCACCGGTGACGTGATCAAGGACATCGAGGTCTCCGGCCCCGGCTTCCTCAACATCACGATCACGGACAAGGCGATCGTCGAGAACCTCGCGGCGCGCGCCGCCGACGAGGAGCGGCTCGGCGTGCCGTACGCCGAGAACCCGGGCACGACGGTCGTCGACTACGCCCAGCCGAATGTGGCCAAGGAGATGCACGTCGGTCACCTGAGGTCCGCGGTGATCGGCGACTCGGTGGTCAAGCTCCTGGAGTTCTCCGGCGAGAACGTGATCCGGCGCCACCACATCGGCGACTGGGGAACCCAGTTCGGCATGCTCATCCAGTATCTGGACGAGCACCCGCACGAGCTGGACCACAAGGCCGACACCGAGGACACGGCGGCCTCCGGCGCGGAGGCGATGTCCAACCTCGACCGCCTCTACAAGACGGCCCGCAAACTCTTCGACTCCGACGAGGAGTTCAAGACGCGGGCGCGGCGCAGGGTGGTCGAGCTCCAGGCGGGCGACCCCAGGACGCTGGCCATGTGGCAGAAGTTCGTGGACGAGTCGAAGATCTACTTCTTCTCGGTCTTCGAGAAGCTGGACATGGAGATCCGGGACCCGGACATCGTCGGTGAGTCGGGCTACAACGACATGCTGGACGAGACGTGCCGCCTGCTGGAGGAGTCCGGTGTCGCGGTGCGGTCCGAGGGCGCGCTCTGCGTCTTCTTCGACGACATCAAGGGCCCGGACGGCAACCTGGTACCGCTCATCGTGAAGAAGTCGGACGGCGGCTACGGCTACGCGGCCACCGACCTCTCCGCGATCAGGGACCGCGTCTTCAACCTGAAGGCGAACACGATCACCTACGTCGTGGACGCCCGCCAGTCGCTGCACTTCAAGATGGTCTTCGAGACCGCCCGGAGGGCCGGCTGGCTGAACGGTGACGTGGAGGCGCACCAGCTCGCCTTCGGCACGGTGCTGGGCAAGGACGGCAAGCCGTTCAAGACGCGTGAGGGCGAGACGGTACGGCTGGTCGACCTGCTGGACGAGGCGATCGAGCGGGCCACCGCGGTCGTGCGGGAGAAGGACACGCAGAACCAGCTGTCCGAGGAGGAGATCGCCGAGCGCGGCGCCCAGGTGGGCATCGGTGCGGTGAAGTACGCGGACCTGTCGACGTCGGCGAACCGGGACTACAAGTTCGACCTGGACCAGATGGTCTCGCTGAACGGCGACACGAGCGTGTACCTCCAGTACGCGTACGCCCGTATCCAGTCGATCCTGCGGAAGGCCGGGGACGCACGGCCCGCCGCGCATGCGGAGCTGGAACTGACCGAGGCGGAGCGGGCGCTCGGCCTGCACGTGGACGGCTTCGCGGAGATGATCGCGGACGCGGCGGGGGAGTACGCCCCGCACAAGCTGGCGGCGTACCTCTACCAGCTGGCGTCGCTGTACACGACCTTCTACGACAAGTGCCCGGTCCTGAAGGCGGACACCCCGGCGCAGGTGGAGAACCGTCTGTTCCTCTGCGACGTGACGGCCCGCACACTGCATCAGGGCATGGCCCTGCTGGGCATCAGGACGCCCGAGCGTCTCTGACCCCGGCGCCGTTGCCCGTCCGATCCCAGCACACTCCACAGAGACGAAGACGACCGAGGCGCAGCCCTTCAGCGGGCCGCGCCTCGGTCATCGCGTTGCAGGACTATTCACTCTTTCGTACGAGATTCATGGCCAAAGGTTGAGCTGCTCGGCCCTGTCCCGAAGTATGCGATGCTGCGGGGCGCCGCAGGCCCCCCGGACTCCGGATCGCTTGCTGGGAGAGCAATGAGAGCTGCACTGTCCTGCACCGTCACCCCGGCCGCACCGACCCCGATCGCCGCCCATGCTGCCGCTCATTGAGACCGGCGAGGAGCTGGAGGCGGTCGCCCGGGACGAGGCGCTGCTGCGTCCGGCCGTCGCGGACCTGTGTGAACGACTCGGCCTGGCGGGGAAGCGGATGGTCCGCTTCGACGAGGGGTCGCTGCCGGTGTACGCCATCGGCGACGCGCACGTGGTGAAGCTGTACCCCGCCTTCGACCGCGAGGAGTGCGTGCGCGAAGAGCGGGTGCTGAGCTACCTGTACGGCCAACTCCCCGTGCCGACACCGCAGTTGCACTCGGCGGGGGCGTACAAGAACGGCTGGAACTACGTCCTGATGTCCCGGCTGCCCGGCGCGAGCCTCGCGGAGGAGTGGCAGCGGATCCCGGCCGCGGACCAGGACCGGCTCGTCACGGAGGCGGGCGAGGCCCTGGCCTCGCTGCACGCGCTCAACCCGGCACCACTCCGGACCGCCCTGGGACCGGCCGACTGGAGCATGCTGGTCAACGCCCAGCGTGCGCGGGCCGTCGAGCAGCAGCAGGAGGTCGGGCTGCCGGAGCAGTGGCTGGAGCAGATCCCGTGGTTCCTGGACACGGTGCCACTGCCCCCTCCGACGCGGCGCGTGCTGCTGCACACGGAGTTCATGCGCCAGCATCTGCTGGTGAGTCCGGACGGCTGGCGCCTGACCGGACTGTTCGACTTCGAACCGGCGATGATCGGCGATCCGGCGTACGACTTCGTGTGCGTGGGCCTCTTCGTGACGTGCGGCGATCCGAGGCTCCTGAAACGGTTCTACGAGGCGTACGGCCGCGCCCCGTTCGCTCCGCGCACGCTCATGGCGTACACGCTGCTGCACCTCTACAGCAACCTGACCTGGTACCTGAGGGAGCTGCCCGCGCCGCCGAAGCCGACGCTGGACGCGCTCGCGGAGACGTGGTTCAGCGCGGGCTGAGGGGCCCATGCACGGGCTGGTGAGGCGTTGTCAGTGGCGGGACCTAGAGTCACGCGCATGGCGACCCTTCCGAACCAGCTGCCGGCGCTCGCGGCCGATCCGACCGGCCGCTCCCTCGGTCTCCGGCTCCCGCCCGGGGCCCTGCTCGACACGACGATCGACGGGCCCTGGCCCGAGCCTCTGCTGTGGCGTGCCGACGCCCCGGCGGCGCCGGGCGACTGGCTGCGCCTGGCGTCCGCCCGGCGCTCGGCCGGCCTGCATCCGGTGCTGGTCGGCGGTGTCGGCCTGAGCGAACGCCACCCGGACCGATGGGAGTTGAGCCCGGATCTGATGTCGTATCCCGGCGACCATGACGCCGAGGACGTGCTCGCCGAGCTCTGGGAGGAGTGGGCGGCGGGCGCCGAGGACGCCGACTGGCCCGGTCTCGCCGCGGCCGGGCCGCTCGACGCCGACCCGGACGCCTGTGCCACCGAGGTCGCCGACTCCCTCGCGAGCGGCGCGGGATGGCTGAAGGAGTCGCATCTCGCGCTGGTCCCGGCGCGCCGCAGCGCGGACATCCCCGCCGCCCTCGGCTGGTGCGGGCCGGCGAACCACGAGAACGACGTGGCGCGTTTGTGCGCGGTCCTCCGTTCCTGGGAGGACCGCTTCGGCATACGGGTCGTGGCGCTCACCTTCGACCAGCTGGTCGTCTCCGTGGCGGCCCCGCCCGGGACGCCCGCCGAGGCCGAGGCGGTGGCCGCCGAGCACTTCGCCTTCTGCCCGGACAACATCACGCAGGGCCACCACACCACGCTGCGCGCGTACGCCGAGCACGAGGTACTCGGCGCACGCTCCTGGTCGTTCTGGTGGGACTGAGATCCTGGCCCCGAGCGTGCGGGTCAGGCCTTCCGGCCCACGGCCCCGTAGACGTTGATGTCGGCGTCCGTGACGTCATTGATGTCCCGGTAGCGGATCTTCTCGATGTCGTCGAGGGTCTCGACGTAGGCCGGGTCCGCGGCTTCGGGGGCGGGCGCCGGGCTCGGGTACCAGTGGTGGACGGGGACGACTCCGGGCTCGTCCAGCTGGACGCCGCCGGTCTCCGTGAAGAACCGCTCGACGTCGTCCTTGGACCGCAGCACGAAGGTGAATCCGCGCTCGGTGTAGGTCCGCTGGACCGCGCGGATCTTCTCGGGGTTGAGGTCCTCGGTGATGTGGCTGATCACGAGCCGGCTGCCGGACGGCAGCGCGTCCACCAGGTCGCGCACCACCGAGTAGGCGTCCTCTTCCTCGACGAAGTGCAGGATGGCCACGAGTGCGAGCGCGATCGGCTCGTCGAAGTCGAGGGTCTTCGCGGCCAGTTCGAGGATCTCCGCGGGGTTGCGCAGGTCGGCGTCGATGTAGTCGGTACGGCCCTCGGGGCCGCTGGTCAGCAGAGCGCGCGCGTGCGCGAGCACCACCGGGTCGTGGTCGACGTACACGATCCGTGAGTCGGGGATGATCCGCTGAGCGATCTGGTGGACGTTCTCCGCGGTCGGCAGGCCGGTGCCGATGTCGAGGAACTGCCGGATGCCGTCCTCCTCGGCCATCCGGGTCACGGCGCGGCGCATGAAGTCGCGGTTGTGCCGGACGTCGAGGTATCCCCGCGGGTTGGCGGCGAGCGCCGCGGCTGCGGCGTCCCGGTCGACGGGGTAGTTGTCCTTGCCCCCGAGGAAGACGTCGTAGACGCGCGCCGGGTGGGCCTTGGTGGTGTCGATCCTCCTTCTCAGCTCGGCGGGGTCCTGGCTGAGAGCATCACCGCTCATGAAGACCTTCCTCAGGAGTCACGCGGGTCAGTACGCCCATGCGCACTGCGTCACGCTCATTCAATCGGCAACAAGCTAACTCCCGGGGCGACTTGATGGTGCCCGGTCCCGTTCGGTCCGCCGGCGCCGCATCCCACTCCCCATCCTCATCCCGTCATGTCCCAGACCCACTTTCCAGGGGGAGGTCATTCCCCCTGGTCAGAGCCATTTCCGTGGTCCCGGCGTCCCGAATACCCCGGCAGTTGTGGCGGCCGGGACGGATCAGCGCACAAGCTGTGGTCATCCCGGCACGCCGCTCCTCAGGGAGACCACCATGTCCGCAAGCACCGCAGACACCGCAAGCGCCGCAGGCACCGCACGCACCGCTGGCACAAGCCGCGCCCGCCTGCTGGCCGCCGCCGCACTGTCCCTCGCCACGCTGACGCTGACACTGACAGCGTGCGACGACGGAGAGGGCCTGCGCGACGAGGGCCCGTCCGCCACGTCCGCGCACAAGGACGGCGGACAGGCCTTCCCCGTCGGCGCCGCCGCCCTCAGCCGGAGACACCACCCGGCAGCCACCACGCTGCTTACCAAAAGGTGAGTAGCTGAGCAAATAGTCGGTATTTGTGGCGAGTTGGGCGCCTCAGCAGGATGGGCAACATGCCAGCACACAACTCCGAGCAAACCCCTGCGAAGACCTCCATAACCGTCCTCGGTCTCGGCCTCATGGGCACGGCCCTGGCCACCGCCTTCCTGAAGGCCGGCCACCCCACCACCGTGTGGAACCGCACCCCGTCCAAGACGGCCCCCCTGACGGCCCAGGGCGCGACGCCCGCCGCCACCCCCGCCGAGGCGATCACCGCGAACCCGCTCGTCCTGGTCTGCCTCACGACGTACGACGACGTGACCGAGCTCCTCCACCCCCACACGACTGCCCTCGCGGGTCGCACGCTGGTGAACGTCACCAACGGAACGCCCGTCCAGGCACGGAAGGCAGCGGCCTGGGCGGAAGAGCACGGCATCGCCTACGTGGACGGCGGCATCATGGCCGTACCGCAGATGATCGCGACCCCGGCGGCGTACGTCCTCTACAGCGGCGCGCAGGAGGCGTACGAGACGTACCGGCCGGCACTCGCCGCCCTGGGCGGCACGCGATGGACGGGCACGGACCCGGGACTGGCGTCGCTCTACGACCTGTCCCTGCTGACGGGCATGTACGGCATGGCGATGGGCGTGGCCCAGTCATTCGCCCTGATCCGCTCGGAGGGTATCGGCGCACGCGAATTCGCCCCGCTCCTCACCGACTGGCTGAACGCCATGCCGAACGTCCTGGTCCCCGGCACGGCCGAAGCCGTCGACTCCGGCCACCACCTGACCGACGTGTCCACCCTGGCCGTCAACCAGGCGGCGTTCCCCAACCTGCTGACCACCTTCACCGACCAGGGCGTACGCCCCGAACTCTTCGCCCCGATGCTCCAGTTGCTCGACCGTGCGATCGCCGAGGGCCACGCCCAGGACGGCCTGTCCCGCCTGGTCGAGCTGCTCCGGGTGCCCCGGCCCGACGGCAGCTGAGCCGGGAGGGGCGCCCCGCGACGCGCCGAGCGGCGCCCGGGGCTGG
>NZ_VCHX02000143.1 GCF_005768555.2 Streptomyces sporangiiformans | reverse complement strand
CCCATCCCGTTCCTGGGGGCTCCGCCCCCAGACCCCCGTATCGGCCTGAACGGCCTCGTCCTCAAACGCCGGACGGGCTGATGGTGCTAGCCCGGGCTCGAAAATCCAGCCCCTCCGGCGTTTGAGGAGCGGGGTCTGGGGCGGAGCCCCAGGGGATGGGAATGGGTAGGGGCGGCGGGGGCGAGAAAAAACCCGGCGGTCCAGCGTCGTACCCGTCGTGCACACTGCACCGCATGGACATCGTGATCCGAGCAGCGGAACCCGAGGAGTACGACGCCCTCGGCGAGATCACCGCGCAGGCATACCTCCAGGACGGGCTCCTGGACTTCGGGGAGAGCGACGAGTACCTCGGTGAGCTGCGGGACGTGGCGAAGCGGGCCGCCGCTGCCGACGTACTCGTCGCCGTCGAGCACGATCGCGTGCTCGGAGGAGTGACCTTCGTACCGGCCGGCGGCCCGATGGCGGACATCGCGCGCACGGGCGAGGCCGAGATACGGATGCTGGCGGTCACCAAGGAGGCCCGCGGCCGAGGCGTCGGAGAGGCGCTCGTACGCGCCTGCGTCGCGCGCGCACGGGCCACGGACGGCTGCGTACGCATGGTGCTGTCCACTCAGCGCACCATGCACAGCGCCCACCGGATCTACGAGCGCCTCGGTTTCCGGCGCACCCCCGAGCGCGACTGGAACCCGATTCCACACCTCGACGACATCACTCTCCTCACTTACGACTTGACGCTCTGACACTCTTACAGCCGACACGCGACACAACATGTAGGGGTGCTTTCCCAGTCCGGCACAAGATGTATGCTCATGCTCGCTGTCGCCGCAGGGGAATCCGGTGCGAATCCGGAACTGTCCCGCAACGGTGTACTTGTGCGTGTTCGCCCAGTCGTTCGCGTACCAGCGTCAGTCCGAGGACCTGCCGACAGCGTGCCCAGGCCGTCCGGCCCGGGTTCCGATGACGTCCGGGCCTCGCGGAGTGGGCCGGTGAACGCGGCGTACCCCTGCGCAGAGTGCGTACGTCCGTGTGCCCCGAACCCCTCTCCCCGCGGGCCCCCTACCGAGCGAGGGAGATCCCCCACGTGACCATCGCGCCAGCCGATCCGGCTTCAGCGACCGAAGCGACCGTGACACAGGCCGAGGCCGAAACCGACGGGCCGGGGACCGTGTTGCTACGGACCTTGACCGACCTCACCGCCGACCTCCCCGACGCCGACCCCGGCAGGGTCGCCGCCGCCGCGCTGCGCGGCCGGTCCGCCACCGCGGACGAGGCGGAGCTGCGCGTGCTGGCCACCGAGGCGGCCGCGGGCCTCATCTCCGACGACCCGGTGTACTCGAAGCTGGCCGCGCGCCTGCTGACGGTCAGTATCGCCGCCGAGGCAGCCTCACAGGGCGTACGGTCCTTCTCCGAGTCCGTCGAGGTCGGGCATCGGGAAGGACTCATCGCCGATCGCACCTCCGAGTTCGTACGGGTCCACGCGGACCGGCTCGACGCGCTCATCGACCCCGCCGGCGACGACCGCTTCGGCTACTTCGGCCTGCGCACCCTCCAGAGCCGCTACCTTCTGCGGCACCCGATCACCCGGTCCGTCATCGAGACCCCGCAGCACTTCCTGCTGCGCGTCGCCGCCGGTCTCGCCGATGACACAGCGTCCGGTTCCAGCACAGACACCCGGTCCGTCGACGAAGTGGCCGCGCTCTACGGCCTGATGAGCCGGCTCGACTACCTGCCCTCCTCCCCCACGCTCTTCAACTCCGGTACGCGGCACCCGCAGATGTCGTCCTGCTACCTCCTCGACTCCCCGAAGGACGAGCTCGACTCCCTCTACGACCGCTACCACCAGGTGGCCCGGCTCTCGAAGCACGCGGGCGGCATCGGGATCGCGTACTCCCGTGTCCGTTCCCGTGGTTCGCTGATCCGCGGTACGAACGGGCACTCCAACGGCATCGTCCCGTTCCTGAAGACCCTCGACTCCTCGGTCGCCGCGGTGAACCAGGGCGGCCGGCGCAAGGGCGCGGCCGCGGTCTACCTGGAGACGTGGCACTCCGACATCGAGGAGTTCCTGGAGCTGCGCGACAACACCGGTGAGGACGCCCGGCGTACGCACAACCTGAACCTGGCGCACTGGGTCCCGGACGAGTTCATGCGCCGGGTCGCCGAGGACCGCGTGTGGTCGCTGTTCTCGCCGTCCGACGTGCCCGAGCTGGTCGACCTGTGGGGCGAGGAGTTCGACGCCGCGTACCGCAAGGCCGAGGACGCGGGACTCGCGAAGAAGACCATTCCGGCCCGCGAACTGTACGGCCGCATGATGCGCACCCTCGCGCAGACCGGCAACGGCTGGATGACCTTCAAGGACGCGGCCAACCGCACCGCCAACCAGACGGCGCTGCCCGGCCACACGGTCCACTCCTCGAACCTCTGCACCGAGATCCTGGAGGTGACGGACGACGGCGAGACGGCCGTCTGCAACCTGGGGTCCGTCAACCTGGGCGCGTTCGTGGACACGGCCTCCCAGGACATCGACTGGGAGCGGCTCGACCAGACCGTCCGCACCGCCGTCACCTTCCTCGACCGCGTCGTCGACATCAACTTCTACCCGACCGAGCAGGCGGGCCGCTCCAACGCCAAGTGGCGTCCGGTGGGCCTGGGCGCGATGGGCCTGCAGGACGTGTTCTTCAAGCTGCGGCTGCCGTTCGACTCGCCGCAGGCGCGCGCCCTGTCGACCCGCATCGCCGAGCGCATCATGCTCGCCGCGTACGAGGCGTCCACCGACCTCGCCGAGTGCAACGGGCCGCTCCCGGCCTGGGAGAAGACGCGTACGGCGCGGGGTGTCCTGCACCCCGACCACTTCGACGTCGAGCTCTTCTGGCCGGAGCGCTGGGCCGCGCTGCGCGAGCGCGTCGCCTCGGTCGGCATGCGCAACTCGCTGCTGCTCGCGATCGCCCCGACCGCGACCATCGCGTCCATCGCGGGCGTCTACGAGTGCATCGAGCCGCAGGTCTCCAACCTGTTCAAGCGCGAGACGCTGTCCGGCGAGTTCCTCCAGGTCAACGCGTACCTGGTGGACGAGCTGAAGAAGCTCGGCCTGTGGGACGCGCAGACCCGCGAGGCGCTGCGCGAGTCGGGCGGCTCGGTGCAGGGCTTCAACTGGGTGCCCCAGGACGTGCGCGAGCTGTACCGCACGGCGTGGGAGATCCCGCAGCGCGGTCTCATCGACATGGCCGCCGCCCGCACCCCGTTCCTGGACCAGTCCCAGTCCCTGAACCTCTTCATGGAGACGCCGACCATCGGCAAGCTCTCCTCGATGTACGCGTACGCCTGGAAGCAGGGCCTGAAGACGACGTACTACCTGCGCTCGCGCCCGGCGACCCGCATCGCCCGCGCGGCCGGTTCGAACTCCGCCGCCCAGGCGCAACCCCAGAAGAACATCCCCGTCCAGCAGGCCGCCGACCCCGACGACGCGGTCGCCTGCTCCCTGGAAAACCCCGAGTCCTGCGAGGCCTGCCAGTAATGACGAAGCGTCACCAGAATCTCCTCGACCCCGGCTTCGAGCTGACTCTCCGTCCCATGCGCTACCCGGACTTCTACGAGCGCTACCGGGACGCGATCAAGAACACCTGGACCGTGGAGGAGGTGGACCTCCACTCGGACGTGGCCGATCTCGCGAAGCTGTCGCCGGGCGAGCAGCACCTCATCGGGCGTCTGGTCGCGTTCTTCGCGACGGGCGACTCGATCGTCGCGAACAACCTGGTGCTCACCCTCTACAAGCACATCAACTCTCCCGAGGCGCGCCTGTATCTGTCCAGGCAGCTCTTCGAGGAGGCCGTGCACGTCCAGTTCTACCTGACGCTGCTCGACACGTATCTGCCCGACCCGGAGGACCGCGCCGCCGCGTTCGACGCGGTCGAAAACATCCCGTCCATCCGCGAGAAGGCCGCGTTCTGCTTCAAGTGGATGGACTCGGTGGAGAAGCTGGACCGGCTGGAGAGCCAGGCCGACCGCCGCCGGTTCCTGCTCAACCTCATCTGCTTCGCGGCGTGCATAGAGGGTCTTTTCTTCTACGGTGCCTTCGCGTACGTCTACTGGTTCCGCAGCCGTGGTCTGCTGCACGGCCTGGCAACCGGCACCAACTGGGTGTTCCGCGACGAGACGATGCACATGTCCTTCGCCTTCGACGTGGTCGACACGGTCCGCAAGGAGGAGCCGGAGCTCTTCGACGACCAGCTCCGGCAGCAGGTCATCGACATGCTCCGGGAGGCCGTCGAGGCCGAGCTGCAGTTCGCGCGCGACCTGTGCGGTGACGGTCTCCCGGGCATGAACACCGATTCGATGCGGCAGTATCTGGAGTGCGTCGCCGACCAGCGCCTGACACGGCTCGGCTTCGCTCCGGTGTACGGCTCCGAGAACCCCTTCTCCTTCATGGAGTTGCAGGGGGTTCAGGAGCTGACCAACTTCTTCGAGCGGCGTCCGTCCGCGTACCAGGTGGCGGTGGAGGGCACCGTCGACCTGGACGAGGACTTCTGACTCTTCCGACTCGTCTGACTCGTCTGACTCCGATCCTGGGCCGAAGCGGCCTCGGCCTCCCTGAGCTGACGGTCGATGCGCCTGTCGCGGGCGATGCCGATCAGTGCGGGGAGGACGAGGACCGCGAGGATCCCGAGGACGGTCAGCATTCCGGTGAGGGCTTCCATGCGTGTATCCATGGACACCACTGTCGCTCCGGTTGCTCCTTACCGTCAGTGGCAGGACTGCCGCACACCCTCGAATTCCTGCCAGATCTCGGGCACACTGGCAGCATGCTGAACAACGTGGCCGTCATCCTGCTCGACGGCGTCCATCCATTCGAACTGGGTGTCGTCTGCGAGGTGTTCGGCCTCGACCGCAGCGACGAGGGCCTTCCGGTGTACGACTTCGCGGTCGCCTCGGCGGAAGGCCCGACGCTCAGCACCCACGCCGGGTTCTCGGTCTCCGTTCCGTACGGACTCGAGCGGCTCGAAGAGGCCGACCTGATCGCCGTCCCTGCCGGGAGCAACTACACCGAGCGCACCTACCCGCCCGAGCTGCTCGACGCCCTGCGCCGGGCCGCCGACCGCGGCGCGCGGGTGCTCAGCGTCTGCTCCGGCGTCTTTGTCCTGGGCGCCGCCGGACTCCTCGACGGGCGGCGCTGCACCGTGCACTGGCGGCATGCGGACGCGCTCACCCGACGCCATCCGCGGGCGATCGTCGAACCCGACGTGCTGTATGTGGACGAGCACCCGGTCGTCACCTCGGCCGGCACGGCCGCCGGGATCGACGCCTGTCTGCACATCGTCCGCAAGGAGCAGGGCCCCGAGGTCGCCAACGCCATCGCGCGCCGCATGGTCGTGCCACCGCACCGCGCCGGCGGCCAGGCCCAGTACGTGGAGCGGCCGCTGCCGCGCTCGCGGTGCGACACGGTCGGCGAGGTGCTCGTCTGGATGGAGCGTCACCTCGACGAGGAGGTCACCGTCGAACAGCTCGCCGCCCGCGCGCACATGTCCCCGCGTACGTTCGCGCGCCGCTTCCAGCAGGAGACGGGCACCACCCCGTACCGCTGGATCCTGCGGCAACGGGTGCTGCTGGCCCAGCGGTTGCTGGAGGCCACCGACGAGACGATGGACACCATCGCGGACCGCACCGGGTTCGGGACGGCCGCCGCGCTGCGCCACCAGTTCGTACGGTCGCTGGGGACGACCCCGCAGGCGTACCGGCGCACGTTCAGGGGCCCTGAGGCAGCCGCCTGAACGTGCGCCGGCCGCTCGCACTCAGCGCGGTATGGGCTTCAGCAGCAGCCCGTTCGGCCGCAGCGTGATGCCGACGCGGGGCGCGCCGTTGGACTCGGGCGCGTGCTCGAAGCGCCACTTGGACGCCACCGTCGCCGTGATGAGCGTCAATTGGGCCATCGAGAAGTGGTCACCGGGGCACTTCCGGTTGCCCACACCGAACGGCCGCATCGCGTACTTCGGCACGTCCTCGGAGCGTTCCGGAAGCCAGCGGTCCGGGTCGAACTCCAGGTGCCGCTCGTACGAACGCCGATCGCGCTGGATCGCGTACGGGCTGTACACGATGTCGGCCCCGGCTGGAATGCGATAGTTGCCGAGTTCGGTTTCGGTCACCGCCCGCCGCGTCAGAATCCATACGGCGGGACGCAGCCGCATCGTCTCGACGATGACATTGTTCGTGTGGGACAGCTTCCTGATGTCGCCGAATGCGACGGGCCGACCGCCCCCCGTGACGGATTCGACCTCTTCGCGGATCCTGGCCGCGTGTCCCGGGTGTTCGGTGAGCACGTGCAGGAGGGACATGACCATTGAGGCGATGGTTTCGCCGCCGGGAGTGAGTATCGCGACGACCTGGTCGTGGATCTCCTGTTCGCTGATGGGGTCGCCATTCCCGTCCTTCGCCTCCAGCAATGCCGTCAGCAAATCGTCCGGCTTTTGGCCGGATGAGCGACGCTCGGCGATGATCTCGTCGACGACCAGATGCAGATCGGCCAATGCGCGGTTGAATCTGCGATTGGCGGGAAATGGCAGCCGATAGAGCGGTCCGGCCGGGATCACCATGCGCCGGTACATGCCGCGGAACACCGTGGCGAGCGCGGCACACAGCCGCTCGGCCCGTTCGTCCATGAACTCGATGCGCAGCAGGCAGCGGGCCGCGACGCGGACGGCGACACGGAACGCCTCCGACGTGCAGTCGATCGTCTCACCGGGCTGCCACCGCCCCGCGAACGCGTGCGCCTCCTCCTCCATCACCGGGGCGTACTCGGGGATGGCCTCGAGCCGGAACGCGGGCTGGATCGTCCGCCGCTGGCGCCGGTGCATCGGCCCGTTGGCGGTCGCCACGCCGTTCTTGCCCAGCAGGCCTTCCAGGGAGTCCCACAGGGGTCCGCCGATCTCGTAGGCGGGGCTCAGCGCCAGCGCCCCGGTGAGGGCCGGCGTGGTGACGGCGTACACCGTCTTCGGGCCCAGCCTGAGCCGGACGACGTCACCGTGGTCGCGCAGCCGGGCCAGGAAGCCCAGCGGGTCGCGCATCAGTTTCCAGCCGTGCCCGAGGCCCGGGACACCGCCTCCCGCGAGGGGCGGAGTACGTGGCTCCGGTATCTGAACGGCTTCCGGCCTGACTGACTCGACGGTCATTTCTCACCTGCCGTTTCGTTGTTGACGTACGGGGGTGTCGACCGGTCGTCCCAGCTGTCGACTCTGTACCGGCCGGACTCGTGGTGGAACCAGTACACGGAACTGAACCAGTTCCGCATATTGAAGAGACAGGCCCGCACGGCATCCGCCAATTCCGCACCCTGGACGGACCCGTCGTCGAGCCGGTCGGCGTACCGCAATACCTCCTGTTCGACGACGAGGAATTCATCGATGCCTTCCTCAATACGGCGCCTTACTTCCTTCACGGCCTCTGTCAGTGACATTCCCTCATGGTGAATGAGACTGATTCCGAGATTGTGAACCTCGTCGCCCGCTATTTCCTTGGGGAGCGAACAGAGATCGTTGTACCAGGCGGCGAAATCCTGGCACAGAAGGGCCGCCCGCCGGTATACGGGATTCCGCAGTACGGCGTTGGGGAGTTCGTACTCCGCACTCGGCTCCAGGAGGTCCAGCCAGATCCAGTGCGCGAAGGTCAGCCGCCGCAGGACCAGATAGTCCTGGACCGTGGGAACGATTCCCGACGCGCGATTGCGGAATTCCCGGTCGTACGCCTCGATGACCGCATGGAAGTGCCGGGCGAAGCGGGCGTTCCACTTCCGGCTCAGATACGAGTACAGCCGCACCACGCTGTCCGCGAACCCCGCAACCAGGGGATCCTGGTGATGCAGGTGGTCCCGGGGGGAGTCGAGGGCCGCGTGCAGTCGTTGCTTGAGCCGCCGCCAGGCCGCGGGCCTCCGGTGGATCACATCCCGGTCGTGGCGGTCGTCCCAGACGAAGAACCACGCGCTGTAGTCCGCTATCGCCTGGAGGACGTCATCGGGCGCGCCAATGTAGTAGCCCGCCATCAAGTCCGTATAGCACAGCCCATCGGCATATGCCGCGACCTTGTCCGCCGGCATGAGGCGCTTTTCCAGAAGCCAGGCCCGGGTCTTCTCCTGAAGCCTCGGCCAATACGGGTGGAGTTGACGGGGAAACTCGGTCTCGATCACCGGGAGAGAGAGCGCCGGTGGAACCGCGACCGTCGTGTGCGTCGGTGTGGTGCTCTGTGGGAAAGCAGGCACGAACAACCCCTCTCAGCCGCCTGTCACGACACGCCCCTCCCGCGCCGGGCGTGCGCCGTTGCATATCCCCGCGCTTCTCATTCAGCACCACAACTGACTGCTGTGGGAACAGATTTGCACCACTCACTACCCCATAGCGCCGAGAACGTCCTCTTGCGTGACCGAATTTAGATCTCCGGCGAGCACATCGGATCGATGTGGGATCCCCAGTACGACGGACAGACGAACGACGCCTGGTCGGGAGGGATCCCCGACCAGGCGTCGTCATCCGAAGCTGGGTGGTGGCGTCAGTCGTTGGCCACGACCGGGTAGCGCGGTTCGTTCTCGGCCATCTGCCGCAGCGCGTCCTTGCGTTCACGCTTGGAGAGCCGGTCGATGTAGAGGTAGCCGTACAGGTGGTCCGTCTCGTGCTGCAGGCAGCGCGCGAAGTAGCCCGTGCCGCGCACCTTTATCGGGTTGCCCTTCTCGTCCTGCCCGGTGACCTCGGCGTAGTCGGGGCGGGCGAGCGACGCGTATGCGGTGGGCACGGAGAGGCAGCCCTCGTTGCTGTCGTCCAGGCGGCGCCTGTCCGCGGGCAGCTCGACGAGGACGGGGTTGCAGACCACTCCGACATGGCGCCGGCCCTCGTCGTCCCCGCAGTCGTAGACGAAGACCTTCAGGTCGACGCCGATCTGGTTGGCGGCCAGGCCGACGCCCTCGGCGGTGCGCTGGCTGGCGAACATGTCGTCGACAAGCTTGGCCAGGTCGTCGCCGAACTCCGTGACGTCCCTGCACTCCTTGTGCAGCACGGGGTTCCCGACGACCGTGATGGGCCGCGAGGTGCCACGCTCACGGTAGGCCGTCTCACGCTCCTCACAGTCCTCGGTGTCGATGACGAAGCCGTCGTCGTCCACGGGGAGCACCCCGCTCTGCTCTGTGTCCTGCTGCGCCATGACCGACGTACGCCTTCCTGAATCCTGGGAAAATCTGCGGGCAACAGCCTACGGGCTGCGCTCAGCAGACCTCCTCCAGATCCCGCCAGTCACGGGAGTCCGGGCTGTCCGCGACCCAGCCGTCGAGCAGGCCGCGCACCAGTGAGGCGGGCGCCGCGAGGCCGCACTCGCGCTCGGGCACCCACAGCTGCCCGTCGGTGCGGTGGCCGAGCGGTCCGGGATGGCCGGGTTCGCTGTGGTCGTGCGGGTCCAGGTGCTCGCCGTCGCCCTCGTCGGAGGGCATCCGGGACTCCGAGCACATACGGCACAGCAGCCGCACGGAGGACGACCAGTCCTCGGCGGCGAACCCCGCGTCGGCCGCGAGCCGCTCCAGGGCGTCCCTGTCGTCCTCGGTCGCCGCCTCCAGGAGTACGACCCAGGTGGGGACCGGCGAGGGCGCCCACAGCTCGATCTCGTCGAAGACCGGATACGCGTGCCCGGCGGCCGTGGTCCGCTCGCCGTGCGGGACGCCGTCGTGCAGCACGACCTCGCCCCAGCGCCGCCCGGAGGACGGCAGCGGAATCGACAGCACCTCGATCCGGGCCGGGTCCAGCCTGCGCCCCCACACGACCTCGGCCTCGCCCTCGGGCGACAGCCGTACGGCCGCACTGCCCAGCTCCATCCCGACGGGCTCGCCGGACGCGGTGGCGCCGCCGGGCACCCGCAGCCCGTACGCCTGCCAGGCGCGGCGTGCGAGGGGCCAGTCCTGCAGGGCGGTGGCCGCGATGCCCACGTTCCACCAATCAGGGGCCCCGGTCTCCCGGTCGAGCAGCGCCACGGCCCTGAGTCCGGCCGCTCGCGCCTGCTCCCAGTCGTGCCGGAACTTGTGCAGCAGGGCGAGGTTGAACCAGGACTCGGACAGCCAGGGCTCCAGGTCCGCCGCACGTGTGAGCAACGCGCCCGCGTCCTCGTACCGACCGTCACCGATCAGCGTGAACGCGCGGTCGGTGGCCTGCCGCCATGAGGCGGAGGGCCGGTGCCGTCCCTTGCCGAAGATCCTCACGATTCCCGCCTGCCAGTTCGTTTAAGAGCGTGCAGCCTCGGGCTGGACTGTGCCCCCTGATGTCCTCTTCCTCGCATCCAACCACGTACGGTCGGACGGGCGCTCATTACCCATGGGTTACCCACCCAAGGGCAAGGTCAGACGACCTCTGGACACCACTGTGGCCGACAACCTGTCCGAAGGATCAGGGTCGGAATACCCATAACTCCGCGGGCGACACTCACCGGCTCTCACGGCCTGGCGGGCCCGGACGCGCATCCGGACGGCGACGCTCACGCACACCCCTGCCCGGCGAACCCACGGGCCCTCCCGTCAGGCGCTGTTCATGGGTGTCCGCGGCCTGACGGTGCCCGCCGGCCCTTACGGCCGGCGCTGTTCACGGCTCCGAGTCAGGACTCCTGCGGCGAGGCCGTGACGTCGTGCTCGGGCACGGCCTGGCCGGAACGGATCAGCTCGATACGGCCCATGACCTTCGAGCGCAGGTCGGTCGGCACGTCGTCCTGGCCGCAGCACCGCTTGACCAGCTTCTTCACGGCCTGCTCGAGACCGTACTTCTCCAGGCACGGCGAGCACTCCTCGAAGTGCTGCTCGAACTTGGTGCAATCACTGTCGGGCATCTCGTGGTCGAGGAACTCGTAGAGATGATCGAGTACTTCACTGCAGTCCGTCTCGTGCGGCTCTCCGCAGCTCATGACCCCGAGCCTTTCGTTCCGTTCGACTCCCCGGCGCCCGCCGGGACCAGGCCACGGTCCTTGGCGTAGTCCTCGAGCATGCCACGCAGTTGGCGGCGACCCCGGTGCAGCCGGGACATCACCGTACCGATGGGTGTCCCCATGATGTCCGCGATCTCCTTGTACGCAAAGCCCTCTACGTCGGCGAGATAGACGGCGATGCGGAACTCCTCGGGGATCGCCTGGAGAGCTTCCTTGACGTCCGAGTCGGGCAGGTGATCGAGCGCCTGCGACTCGGCGGAGCGCAGACCCGTCGACATGTGCGACTCGGCGCGCGCGAGCTGCCAGTCCTCGATCTCCTCGGCGGCGGAGCGCTGCGGCTCGCGCTGCTTCTTCCGATACGAGTTGATGAACGTGTTGGTGAGGATCCGGTACAGCCAGGCCTTCAGGTTGGTGCCCTCACGGAACTGGTGGAAGGACGCGTACGCCTTCGCATACGTCTCCTGCACCAGGTCCTCGGCATCGGCGGGGTTGCGCGTCATGCGCAGCGCGGCCGAGTACATCTGGTCGAGGAATTCCAGCGCGTCCCGCTCGAAGCGCGCGCTGCGCTCGGCGGACGACTCGCCGCTGCCCTGGCCCTCGGGCTGCTCCGACTGGCCGTGTTCGGTCCCTGCGTCGGTCCCAGCGACCGGACCCACCTCCTCCAGAGTCTGGGCAGAACCGAGACCGGCCCTACCAGAATCGGAGGATAGACGACGATCCGGTCCCTCCGCCGCTCGAATAGGAGTGCTCTTCGCCGCGTGCAGCACCGTCCAGTCCAGCTCAGCGCTGCTGTTACGGCTCGGGCAAATGATCGAACCCATGCGGCGGACTTCCTCTCGTACGGACGGCAAGCACTCGGTGATGAGTACGTCAATCCGCCACAACAGACATCGCCGGCGCAACATTCCCGCACCGTGACCGCAGCTCACTCAAGTGACGAGAGCCACTTCACGACCCCGTCGGTGAGGACCTTCAGCGCCTCGTCCTGCCCGATCTCCGCGCGCTTGGGCACGGCGAAACCGTGATCTCCGTACGGCACCTCGACGAGGTCGTACGCGCCGTCCGGGAACTCCTCCGGCTTCCCGAACGGATCATTGCCGCCCTGGACGACCAGAGTGGGCACGCCGGCGCCGAGCAGTTCCCCGGCGCGCGACTTCTCCGGCTTGCCCGGCGGGTGGAGGGGGAAGCCGAGTGCCACGACGGCGCGGGCGCCGAGTTCGGCGGCCGTCCGGCAGGCGACACGGGCTCCGGCGCTACGACCGCCCGCGACGACCGGCACGCCGGGCCGGGCGAGCGCGGGCCAGATCCCGCGCCAGCCGACGTCGAGCGTCTTCGGGGCGGGCGCCAGCTTCTTCCCGGCGACTCTCCAGGGCTGTTCCACGAGGGCCACGGTCACGCCGTGCGCGGGAAGCTCGGCGGCGAGGGCCCGCAGGTCCCGCGCCTCGATCCCGCCTCCGGCCCCGTGGCTCAGCGCCAGCACGAGCCGTGCCTTCTTCGCCCTGTGCCAGGTGACGCGGGCCGTGCCCGCGTCCGTCTCCACGGTCTCGCCCGCGATCTTGTCCACGCGCCCGTCCACCGTCTCGTCCACGCGCCCGTCCACGCTCTCGTCCACGCGTTTGTTCTGCGTCACATCAGAAGAGTGTGCCCTCTTCGGGGCCCTCCAGCTCCTTCAGCAGCTCCGGCCCGTTGTTGCGCACGTTGCTCACCGCCGTGGAGACGGGGTACGCCCGCATCAGCCCCGGCGGGGGCGGCGCCAGCAGGGAGCGCAGGTCCTCGACGTCCGTACGGGAGGGGTCGAGCCAGGAGTCCCAGCGGTCGGGGGTGAGCATCAGGGGCATACGGGGGTGGATGTCGGCCAGGGCGTGCGGGCCGTCGGCGGGGGCCACCGCGAGG
The DNA here is from genome assembly GCF_005768555.2 of Streptomyces sporangiiformans. Taxonomy (GTDB): domain Bacteria; phylum Actinomycetota; class Actinomycetes; order Streptomycetales; family Streptomycetaceae; genus Streptomyces; species Streptomyces sporangiiformans. The sequence continues at coordinate 10,986 of NZ_VCHX02000143.1, read as the reverse complement.
GGCGTCGTCTCCGCCTCGGTCGTGATGACGGAGCACGTGACCCACCAGGCCCGCGGATGGTCGTCCGGCAGCGTCTTGTCCCGCCAGAACTCGTAGAGCCCGGCCATCGCGAAGACGGAACCGTCGGCGGGCAGCACGAAGTACGGCTGCTTGCGCGGCCGCTTCTTCTTGCCCTCGACCTCCAGATCGCGCTCGGCGGTCCCGGTCACCCACTCGTAGTAGCCGTCCGCGGGGATGACGCAGCGCCGGCTCGAGAAGGCCCGCCGGTACGAGGGCTTCTCGTGCACGGTCTCCGCACGGGCGTTGATCATCCGCGCGCCGCCCTCGGGGGTTTTCGACCAGGACGGCACGAGGCCCCACTTGAGCCTGCGCAACTGGCGAACCGGTTTCGGGTCCGCCGCGTCCTTGAGAGGACGGTCGAGCACCGCGTAGACGTCCTTGGTCGGAGCCACGTTGTAGTCGGGCGCGAGGGTCTCCTCGGGCTCCCACTTCTCGATCTCAAAGACTCCTGCGAGATCCTCTGGCCTACGACTCGATGCATACCGTCCGCACATACGTGCAACACTGCCAGATTCCGCGCCACCCAGAGGAGCCCCCACAGACAATGGAAGCCACCGCAACCACCTCACTGGCCACCCTCTGGGACGAGGTGTTCGGCAGTCAGCCCGACCCCGACACCTGGGTCGTCCTCGCCACCATGGGCGCCGCCCTGGCGCTGATCGTCCCCCAGGGCATCTGGCGGCTCTCGCGCAACGCCATCACGATCGCCCACGAGGGCGGCCACGGTCTCGTCGCGCTGCTCACCGGTCGCAGCCTCAGCGGTATACGGCTGCACTCCGACACCAGCGGCCTCACCGTCAGCCGGGGCAAGCCGACCGGCCTCGGCATGATCCTGACCGCCGCCTCGGGCTACACCGCTCCCCCGCTGCTGGGCCTCGGCGGGGCCGCGCTCCTCGCCGAGGGGCACATCACGGCGCTGCTGTGGCTGGCCACGCTGCTGCTCGTGGCGATGCTGGTGATGATCCGCAACGCGTACGGCGCGCTCACGGTGATCGTCACCGGTGGCACGTTCCTGCTCGTCTCGTGGCTGGCCGGGCCCCAGGTGCAGGCGGCCTTCGCGTACGCCGTCGTCTGGTTCCTGCTGCTCGGCGGCGTACGACCGGCCTTCGAGCTCCAGGCCAAGCGCAGCCGCGGCGGCGCGGGCGATTCGGACGCGGACCAGCTGTCACGCCTCACGCACGTCCCGGCCGGAATGTGGCTGTTCCTCTTCCACACGGTGTCGCTGTGCGCACTGATAGGCGGCGGCCGCTGGCTGCTACAGCTCTGACACCCGCCGTGAGGGTGCGCGGGGCTGTTTTCGGACGTATACGGCTCCCCCGCGCGGGCGCGACCAGCCACAACGCTCCCGCACCCGAACGATGGCCTCCTTATACAGTGGGGCCATGGCCCCGAACCCCGCACACACCGCCCTTTGGCCCGCCCCGCACGCGAGCGGAGCCGTCGACGCGACGGTCCACGTGCCCGGGTCCAAGTCGGTCACCAACCGCGCGCTCGTCCTGGCCGCCCTCGCGGCCGAGCCCGGCTGGCTGCGCCGCCCGCTGCGCTCCCGCGACACCCTGCTGATGGCCGGTGCCCTGCGCGCCATGGGCGTCGGCATCGAGGAGGGCGTCGGCCCGGACGGCTCGGGCGAGGCCTGGCGCGTCATCCCCTCGGGCCTGCGCGGCCCGGCCACGGTGGACGTCGGGAACGCCGGGACCGTGATGCGCTTCCTGCCCCCGGTCGCCGCGCTCGCGGACGGCCCCATCCGCTTCGACGGCGATCCGCGTTCGCACGAGCGCCCCCTGCACGGCGTGATCGACGCCCTGCGCGCCCTCGGTGCCCGTATCGACGACGACGGGCGCGGCTCGCTGCCGCTGACCGTGCACGGCGGCGGGGCCGTGGAGGGCGGCCCGGTGGAGATCGACGCCTCATCGTCCTCCCAGTTCGTCTCGGCGCTCCTGCTGTCCGGACCGCGCTTCAACCAGGGCGTCGAGGTACGGCACACCGGCTCGACGCTCCCCTCCATGCCGCACATCCGGATGACCGTCGACATGCTGCGGTCGATCGGCGCCCAGGTGGACACCCCGGAGTCGGGCGGCGAGCCGAACGTCTGGCGGGTCACGCCCGGCGCGCTGCTCGGCCGCGATCTGACGGTCGAGCCGGACCTGTCGAACGCCCAGCCGTTCCTTGCGGCCGCCCTGGTCACCGGCGGCCGGGTCGTCGTCCCCGACTGGCCCGTGCGCACCACCCAGCCGGGTGACAAGCTGCGCGAGATCTTCACCGAGATGGGTGGCTCCTGCGAACTGACCGACCAGGGCCTGGAGTTCACCGGTTCGGGCGCGATCCACGGCATCGATGTGGACCTCGGCGAGGTGGGTGAGCTGACCCCCGGGATCGCGGCGGTCGCGGCCCTCGCCGACTCGCCCTCCACCCTTCGGGGCGTGGCTCACCTGCGTCTGCACGAGACGGACCGGCTGGCCGCGCTCACCAAGGAGATCAACGAACTGGGCGGCGACGTGACCGAGATCGCCGACGGTCTGCACATCCGCCCGCGCCCCCTGCACGGCGGCGTCTTCCACACGTACGACGACCACCGTATGGCCACCGCGGGCGCGATCATCGGTCTCGCCGTGCCGGACGTACAGATCGAGAACGTGGCGACGACGGCGAAGACCCTGCCGGACTTCCCCCAGCTGTGGACCGGGATGCTCGGGAACTGACGGGCGGACACGGACCATGCGCCGCTACGGCAAGCACACCGACGAGGACGACATCCGCAGCCGCCCCGGCCGCAAGGGCAGCCGCCCGCGGACCAACATCCGGCCCAAGCACGAGGACGCGGCGGACGGCATGGTCCTCACCGTCGACCGGGGCCGGCTGACGTGCCTCGTCGACGACCGTGTCGTATACGCGATGAAGGCCCGCGAACTGGGCCGCAAGGCCGCGATCGTCGGCGACCGGGTGTCCCTCGTCGGTGACCTGACCGGCAAGAAGGACACCCTGGCCCGCATCGTCCGTATCGCCGAGCGGACATCGGTGCTGCGGCGCACCGCCGACGACGACGATCCGTACGAGCGCGTGGTCGTCGCCAACGCCGACCAGCTGGCGATCGTGACGGCCCTCGCCGATCCCGAGCCGCGCCCGCGGCTGATCGACCGGTGTCTGGTAGCCGCGTACGACGGCGGGCTCGACCCGCTGCTGGTGCTCACCAAGTCGGACCTGTCCCCGCCCGACGAACTCCTCGAGCTGTACGGGGCGTTGGGTGTTCCGTATGTCGTGACCAGCCGTGCTGAGCTGGAGAGCGGGGAAGCGGTGGACCGCGTGCGCAAACATCTGGACGGCAAGATCACGGCGTTCGTGGGGCACTCGGGCGTCGGCAAGACGACGCTGGTCAACGCGCTGGTGGCGCGGGAGCGACGGCGTTTGACGGGGCATGTCAACGCGGTGACGGGTCGCGGCCGGCACACGACGACGTCGGCGCTCGCGCTGCCGTTGCCGGACGACGACGGATGGCTGATCGACACTCCGGGCGTACGGTCCTTCGGGCTGCACCACGTGGACCCGTCCCGGGTCATCCACGCCTTCCCGGACCTGGAGCCGGGGACCGAGGGCTGCCCCCGCGCGTGCAGCCACGACGAGCCGGACTGCGCGCTGGACGAGTGGGTGTCCGAAGGCCACGCGGACCCGGCCCGGCTCTACTCGCTGCGCAGGCTGCTCGCTACGCGTGAGCGGCACGAGGGCGACTGATCGCCGCGTGACCTCAGTTTTGTTTGCATCCCCGCCACGATGGTAAAGGCATAATCGCACCAAGCAGGACCCAAGCCATACGAAGCGGTCACGAAGCGTGGGAGGGCATCACATGGCGTGGCTGCTGGTGATCGTGGCCGGATTCCTCGAGACCGGCTTCGCGGTCTGCCTGAAGCTCTCGCACGGCTTCACCCGTCTGTGGCCGACGGTCGCCTTCTGCATCTTCGCCCTCGGCAGCTTCGGTCTGCTCACCCTGGCCCTCAGACGCCTCGACGTCGGCCCCGCGTATGCCGTCTGGACCGGCATCGGCGCGGCCGGCACCGCCATCTACGGCATGGTCTTCCTCGGCGACCTGGTCTCCACACTGAAGATCGTGTCGATCACGCTGGTGATCGTGGGCGTGATCGGCCTGCAGCTGTCGGGCGGGGCGCACTAGATGTGCTGTCCGGCGCTCTAGAGACCGTCCCGCGCTCTAGAGACTCTCCAGCGCGCATGAATCAGCGGTGTGGCAGCCGTGTGCTCCCACCTTCACGCTCGCGGCCGCGTCAGCTCATCACGCGCACGGTCGACAACGTGTCGCGGATCAAGGCGGCGGTCCCGCCCTCCCCGGCCGGGGCGAGCACACACGACAAGCCGATCCGCATCACCAGCTCGCACGCCCGCGCAAGCTCCGCCGACTGGGACTTCGTGGTCCCCGGCACGACGAGCAGGGCCACGGCACGATCCCGTACGAGCTGCACGAAGTCCACGGGCGACGGCAACGGCCCGTCGGCCCGCCGCTGCGCCGGCACCGCCGATGACGACGGCACGGCGGACAGCGTGGGCGAGNCGTCGGCCCGCCGCTGCGCCGGCACCGCCGATGACGACGGCACGGCGGACAGCGTGGGCGAGGGCAGCCGCTCGCCCCAGCATCCGGTGAGCATGGCCCGCACCAGGGCGTTCGCCCGCGCCGCCGCCGCGGTCCACTCCGCGGCGGCGGCCAGCCGCTCCCGGGGCTCGGCATGGCTCACGAGCGCGCGCTCCACACCCGCGAGATAGGCGTCGGCCTCCCGGCGTACGAGGGCCCGGGCGAGCCCCTCCTTGCTGCCGAACTCGTTGTAGAGGGTCTGCCGGGACACCCCGGCCTCGGCGGCGACGTCGACCATCCGCACGGCGGACCACGGACGGCGTGCGAGCGCCGTGTAGGCGGCGTCCAAGAGGGATTCCCGCGCTGCAGGCATCGTCGCCTCCCTGGGGCGATCGGCTCTGCGCTTCAGAGTTGACGCGCACGGGGTCACTGTCAAGGGCCCCCGACGGCACCAGGGCCCTGGCGCCCCGTAGGGCGCGCGGGGTCCTGACATCATGCGGCTCCGCCGCGTGGGCGCGACCAGCCACAGCCGGCCCGCGTTCTGGACGACGCCCGGCCTTCATCCCGTTTCCCGCGGAGCGATACGGTTCGGTCATGCCCGACTATCGCGATGACCTGCGCCTTGCCCATGTCCTGGCGGACGCCGCCGACGCCGGGACCATGGAGCGCTTCAAGGCGCTCGACCTCAAGGTCGAGACCAAGCCGGATATGACGCCGGTGAGCGAGGCCGACAAGGCCGCCGAGGAACTCATCCGCGGTCAGCTCCAACGGGCCCGGCCGCGGGACGCGATCCTCGGCGAGGAGTACGGCATGGAGGGCACGGGCCCGCGCCGCTGGGTGATCGACCCGATCGACGGCACCAAGAACTACGTACGCGGCGTCCCCGTCTGGGCCACGCTGATCTCCCTGATGGAAGCGGGCGAGGGCGGCTACCAGCCGGTCGTCGGCGTCGTCTCGGCGCCCGCGCTGGGCCGCCGCTGGTGGGCCGCGAAGGGCCACGGCGCGTTCTCCGGGCGGAGTCTGTCCGCCGCGACCCGGCTCCACGTCTCGCGCGTCTCACAGCTGTCGGACGCGTCCTTCGCGTACTCCTCGCTGAGCGGCTGGGAGGCGCATGGCCGGCTGGACGGCTTCATGGACCTGACCCGCGAGGTGTGGCGCACGCGCGCGTACGGCGACTTCTGGCCGTACATGATGGTCGCGGAGGGTTCCGTCGACATCTGCGCCGAGCCCGAGCTGTCGCTGTGGGACATGGCCGCCACCGCGATCGTCGTGACCGAGGCGGGCGGCAGCTTCACCGGCCTCGACGGCCGCGAGGGTCCGCACAGCGGCAACGCGGCCGCGTCGAACGGCCTCCTCCACGATGAGCTGCTGGGGTACCTCAACCAGCGCTACTGAGGCCACCGGCGGCGCCTGGGCGCCAACCGGAAGACGGCGCGCCCCCAGGGTGTTCTTGCGCGCCCTCTTGTTGCCCCTCCCTTTAGCTGCGACTCTGAGAGTCCCCCCACTTGTGAACTTGTGAATCCAGGCGCAAGCAGGGATTCCTAGGAGGTGGCTCCATCCATGCTCGTCCGTGACGCCATGAGCACGGTGGTCCTCACCATCGGACCCGCTCACACCCTCCGGCAGGCCGCCGCACTGATGTCCGCGCGCCATGTCGGCGCCGCCGTGGTCCTCGACCCCGACGACAGCGGGATCGGCATCCTCACCGAACGCGACATCCTCAACTCCGTCGGCCTGGGCCAGAGCCCGGATGCCGAGCGGGCCCACGCCCACACCACCACCGACGTCGTCTTCGCCGCGCCCTCCTGGACGCTGGAAGAGGCGGCCCACGCCATGACACACGGCGGCTTCCGGCATCTGATCGTCCTCGACCACGGCGAGCCCGTCGGCATCGTCTCGGTCCGCGACATCATCCGCTGCTGGTCCCCCATGCGACAGCACGCGCCGGCCTGAGCAGGCGGGCAGGCAGGCACACAGACTGACCAGCAGACAGGCAGTCACACCGACAGGCCAACGGCAGGCATTGGACGTCATCCAAGTCAGGGGAGGTTCTAAAGTCGCACCCATTCGAGGTGGAGTTTGCCTGCTGTTAGGCTCGTCTTTATGAGCGACCTGTTGGAACGCCTGCGCGGACGTGGCTGGCGCATGACCGCGCAGCGGCGTGTCGTGGCCGAGGTCCTCGACGGCGATCACGTCCATCTGACGGCCGACGAGGTGCATGCGCGCGCCGTCTCCAAGCTGCCCGAGATCTCCCGGGCGACCGTCTACAACACCCTGGGCGAGCTGGTCTCCCTCGGCGAGGTCCGCGAGGTCTCCACGGACCAGCGCGCCAAGCGGTACGACCCGAACGCGCACCGTCCGCACCACCACCTGGTCTGCGCCCAGTGCGGAGCGATCCGTGACGTCCACCCGAGCGGCAACCCACTGGCCGACCTCCCCGACTCCGAGCGCTTCGGCTTCACGATCTCGGGCGTCGAGGTGACGTACCGAGGCGTGTGCCCGAACTGCACGGCCGCCTGATCCACACCGGGCAGCCCCGCCTTTCCCGCCCTTTCCCGAAGCCCCGGCACCTGTTTGGCGCCGGGGCTTCGTGCTGCGGCCGCACGGAATCTCCGCGCACAGCCCTCACAAGTCCGCCGCCCTATCTGATGCGGACACCTTCCCGAATCTGACGCCCCGTCATATCGTCAACGGCGCCCACCAGTCCGTACCGCACTCCGCCAGGAGACACCGTGGGAGAGCCGCACCCGAAACTCGAAACCACTGATCTGAGCCGGACCTTCGGCCGGGGCTCCGCCGCCGTGGACGCCCTGGGCCCGCTGGACCTGACCGTCGCCCCAGGCGAGTTCGTCTGCATCGTCGGCCCGTCCGGCTGTGGAAAGTCCACCCTCCTCCGTATCGCCGGAGGCCTGCTGCGCCCCAGCACCGGTGAGTTGGCCATCCGCACGAGCAGCCCGCGCCCGGCCGCCATGATCTTCCAGGACTACGGGATCTACGACTGGAAGACCGTCCTGGCGAACGTCCGCTTCGGCCTCGACATCCAGCGCGTCCCGCGCCGCGAGGCGAACGCCCGTGCCCGCGACTGGCTCGCGCGCATGGGGCTGGCGGACTTCGCCTCCGCGTACCCCGCCACCCTGTCCGGCGGTATGCGCCAGCGCGTGGCGATCGCCCGCGCGCTCGCCGTGGAGCCCGAAATCCTGCTGATGGACGAGCCGTTCGCGGCGCTGGACGCCCAGCTGCGCACGATCCTCCAGGACGAGCTCCTGGACCTCACCCAGACGACCCGCACGACCACGCTCTTCATCACGCACAGCCTGGAGGAGGCGATCGTCCTCGGCGACCGCGTCCTGGTGATGTCCGCGCGCCCGGGCCGGATCATCGCCGAACGCCGCCCGCCGTTCCCCCGCCCGCGCTCCGGTGACGTCCGCTCGGCTCCTGAGTTCACCACCCTGAAGAGCGAGTTGTGGGAGCTGCTGCGCCCGGAGGCGGTGCCCGCATGAACACGGCCGTACGCAAGGAACGTACCGATGCGGCGGCGGTCCTGGTCCGCCGCCCGGGCCCACGGGAGCTGCACCCCGTACGCACCCACCGCAGGCGCCGCGCCCTCGAGCTGTCCCTCGCGGTCGCCGTGCCCCTCGTACTGGTCCTGCTGTGGCAACTGGCCGCCGCCCAGGCCTGGATCGACGACCGGGTCTACCCGGCACCGTCCACGATTCTGGCCGACGGCTGGGACCGCGCGGCCGCCGGCGACCTGTGGCCGGACGTACGCGCCACCCTCAAGCGCGTACTCGCCGGATACGCGATCGGCACCCTCGCGGGCTATGCACTGGGCCTGCTGATGGGCTCGCTCTCCCTCGTACGCGCGGCACTCGAGCCCCTTCTGGACGCCCTGTACGTCGTGCCCAAGCTGGCCCTGCTGCCGATCTTCCTGAACATGTTCGGCCTCGGGGAGGGCCCGCAGGTGGCGCTGGTGGCGGCCACGGTCTTCTTCTTCGTGTGGATCTCCACGATGTCGGCGGTGATGGCGATACCTTCCGGCTATCGCGACGCGGGACAGGTCTTCGGGGCCTCCCCCTGGCAGATGTTCCGGCATGTACTGCTGCCCGCCTCCCTGCCCGCGGTCCTGGTGGGCGCGCGGATCGCGGCGGGCGTGGCGGTACTGGTCATCGTCGCCTCGGAGCAGATCGCCGCGGCGAACGGCCTGGGCCATCTGATCTTCGACTCGCGCGCGCTCTTCCAGAACGACGTGATGTTCGTCGGCATCGTCTGCGTCGCCGTGCTCGGTGTCGTCTTCTCCGAACTGGTACGGATCCTGGGGCGGTTGCTCACTCCGTGGGCGCCGCGCGACCGTGGGCGGGGGCAGTCATGAGGGGTTCCGATTACGCAGTCATGAGGGGTTCCTACTACGCAGTCGTGAGGCGTTCCGCATTCGGTGCGCTGCTGGTCGCGGGCTCGCTGCTGGCCTCGACGGGGTGTACCTCTCAGGACTCCGGGGCGGGTGCCGGTCCCGCGAAGCCGCGCACCATCAAGGCGGTGTCGGGCTGCGGCGGAGGAAGTTGGACGGACCCGGCCGACCTCTCCGCGGACCGCGCACCCGCGCGCTGTTCCACGGGCGCGCCGGCCGCTCGGCCCCTGACCGAGACGCGAAAACTGACGATCGCGACGGGCACGCTCAGCGCGGAGTATGTGGCTCCGCTCCAAGTGGCCGTGAAGAAGGGAGAGTTCAAGAAGGAGGGTCTGGACGTCACGCTGAAGGTGCTGCCCACGCCCGACGCGCTTCCCCTGCTCGCCAAGGGCGACATCGACGCGCAGTGGGCCGCTCCCGAGGCCGCCGTGATCAACGGCGTCAACGGCGGCTTCGACATCAAGTGGGTGGCCGGGAACTTCTCGCCCGACCCGAAGTCGAAGAGCGGCCTGTGGGTGCGGCTGAAGGACGGCGAGCGCGCGTCCCACGTCCCCATGGCCGGCCGCAAGCTCGGCACGATGATCGGCAAGGGGTCGGTCATCGCGTACCCGATGAACACGTCCCTGAAGAAGCACGGCGGCGGCCTCGACAAGATCCAGTTCCAGCAGCTGGGCTCGGCCGACGTGCTCACCGCGCTGCGGAACGGCGGCGTCGACTCCGCCTGGCTCCTCGATCCGGTCTGGCGCAAGGTCGACGGGGACGACCGCTACGCCTTCCTCGGGGGCCAGCCCGCGGGCGAGCCGCTGGGCGGCATGCTGTTCGGCCCGAACCTGCTGAAGGACGACGTGGACGCGGGGGTCGCGCTGCTGCGGGCGTACATCCGCACGATCAACACGTACTTCGCCGACGACTACAAGAAGGACCCGGCCTTCACGGCCACACTGGCCAGGCTTCTGAAGACGGACCGTGCGGTCCTGGAGTCGACACCCTCCCTCCGTATGGACTGGGAGATCCGCCAGGGCACGACGGGCCGCCTCCAGTCCGCGTACCGCGCGGCGGGCGTCTCGGATGGGGAGGCCCTTCCGGAGTCCCGGCTGGTCAACCGCTCGCTGTACGCGGAGGCGGTGGGCCATCGGCCCTGAGGTTCTGGGCGAGTGAATACACACCGAAGGCCCGGAACCCATCGGTTCCGGGCCTTCGGCCTTCAGTAGCGGGGACAGGATTTGAACCTGCGACCTCTGGGTTATGAGCCCAGCGAGCTACCGAGCTGCTCCACCCCGCGTCGGTGAACTGAACATTACGTCAACACCCAGGACCACTGCAAATCGCTTTACCGTCCCCGGCTGCTGGGCCGAGAAGGTCGCCCCAGCAGCCCCGGAAGCCCTGGCGGCCCAGTCCGCCGCAGCAGTCCCAACCGCCCCAGGGATCCCTCAGGCGCCCCTCAGGCGTCCCTCAGGCATCCCTCAGGCCGACAGCTCCTCCTGCAACGCGTCACGAAGCCGGGCCGCACGCTCGGCGACCTCAGCGGGCCCCAGAGAGACCGCACGGTCCGCCCAACGCTGACCCTCCGCGAGCTCTCCCCGACGCGCGTAGACCAGGGCAAGCCGCAACGCCGCCCGCCCATGGCCCGCATTGGCGGCCCGGGTCCACCACAGCGCGGCCTCGGGCTCGCTTCCCTCCCGGGCGAGCAGCAGCCCGAGGTTGAACGCGCCGTTCCGCGATCCGGCCTCCGCCGCCTCGCGATACCAGCGTGCCGCCTCGACCACGTCCCCCCGAGCCGATGCCAGCATCCCGACCCGCACCTGGGCCCGCCGGTGCCCCTGAGAAGCCGCTCGCTCGTACCACTCCTCGCACTCGCTCTTCTCGGTCGCGGGCTCCCCCAGCTCGTGCGCGGGCGCGGGCGGCCGCCGTGCGTCGAGCACGGCGGCCAGCCGATACGCCGCCTCCG
>NZ_VCHX02000012.1 GCF_005768555.2 Streptomyces sporangiiformans | reverse complement strand
CCTCGAACTGGCCGGACCACAGACCGAGGTCAGCGCCTGGCCCGAGGTCGAAGGTGATGTATCCCGAAGTCTCGAACGAGGGGCTCATGCCGAGGAGGTCGCCGTAGAAACGAGCTGCGGCGGGAGCGTCGTTCACGTAGACGATAGACACGACGGATGTGGTCATGATCGTTCCTTCTCACAGGTCGTAGGTACGCATCCACCAGCCTGACCGGGATATGCGCCGCATCGTGTCGCAATTCCTGAAAAAATTGGTGCGTGACCCCAGACCGCTTCTTCGCCCTGATGCTGCTCCTCGAATCGAGGGATGCCGTGACCACACAGGAACTTGCCTCGGCGCTCGGGGTGTCCCTTCGCACCANCGAGGGATGCCGTGACCACACAGGAACTTGCCTCGGCGCTCGGGGTGTCCCTTCGCACCATCACCCGGGACTTGAACTGGCTCCGTGACGCCGGTCTGCCGGTGACCGCACACCGGGGCCGCCTCGGAGGCGTGACCATGCTGTCCGGGTCCGGGCTCGACCTCACGCGACTCACACCGGGCGAGCGTGATCATCTGTCGCTCACTGGGCTGGATGAGAAGCAACGTGCGGAGCTCAA
>NZ_VCHX02000146.1 GCF_005768555.2 Streptomyces sporangiiformans | reverse complement strand
GACCGGCGCTGAATCCGCCGGTCAGGGGGCGTCGGCGTACCCGGACTCCCTCCCGAACTCTCTTACGTTTCGCCCTGTTTGGGTGCCTGGTGCGTTTTCCAAGGTATCGCCGATATCACAACCCATCCCCGCCACTTGGAACCCGGTCGACTACCTGTAAAACTCATCGAGTCATAGGTATGAACACGCGGGTGCGCGTTGGGGAGAACGTGCGCTCGCGTCACGGGGAGGGGGACCTCATGGCGCGCGTGCGCCTGAAAGGCAGTGGGCGGCACCGTGCTGTGAAGCCGGTCAAGGGCGGACGTCAGGCCGTGGCGCTGGCCACGGTGCTGTCCGCGGCGGGCGTCCAGGCGGTGTCGGCGGGTACGGCGCAGGCCGCGGACAACCCGACCTGGACCGAGGGCCCGATCTTCAACGACCCGCTCGGCACCAGCGACGAACAGCTCGCGATCCGCACCCGGCTGATCGAGCTGACCAACGCCGCGCTGCCCGGCTCCACCGTCAAGGTCGCGGTCTACCACGTCTGGGAGGCCCCGATCGTCAACGCGCTGGTGGCGGCCAAGAACCGCGGTGTGAACGTGAAGATCCTCCTCGACGAGTCCAGCATCAGCGACCGCCCCACCAACACCGCGTACAGCACGCTCGCCTCGGCACTCGGCACCGACCCTACGAAGGGCTCGTACGTCACGACCTGCCCCGTCGACAAGTCCTGCCTCGGCGACCCGAAGTACGGGCAGTCGATCATGCACAACAAGTTCTGGCTGTTCTCGGCCGTGCAGGGCGCCACGAACGTGGTCGTGGAGACCACCTCGAACTCGACGCCCTCCGCGCACACCAAGTTCTTCAACGACGCGCTGCTGCTGCCGAACAACCCGACGATGTACGAGGCGTACTCGGACTACTTCGACACGATGATCACGCGGGACTGGCAGTCCTGGAACTACCGCACGGTGAGCAACGGCCTCTACAAGGCGTACTTCTTCCCGCGGGCCGGCAACACCCGGGACACCGACACGGTGTACTCGGTGCTCAACAACGTCACGTGCACGTACAAGGACACCGCGGGCGTCACACGGTCGACCGTGGTCCGGGTGTCGATCTTCAAGATCACCCGCCTCGCGATCGCGGAGAAGCTCGTCTCGCTGAAGAAGGCGGGCTGCTCGGTGAGCATCGTGTACGCCGAGAGCGACAGCCTGAAGAGTTCCGGCACCGCGGGCACCTGGGAGAAGATGCATACCTCCGGCGGTCCGACCGTGAGCTGCTACAACGACGACCGGGACCCGCTCAACCCCGGCCAGAAGCTGACGACGCCGTACATCATCCACTCCAAGTACATCCTCATCGACGGCATGTACGACGGCGTGCGGAACAAGGTCAGCTTCACGGGGTCCGGCAACTACACGGGTCCGGCCCTGCGCGAGAACGACGAGTCGATCGTGAAGGTCGACGACGACGCCGTGCACGACATGTACAAGGCCCACTTCGACCGGGTGACCAAGGTCGCCTACCCCGGCACGGCGGACACCACGGACCTGTGCAAGGGCGTGAAGCCGCTGCCCCCGGACGGTGAGAAGCCGACGCCTTGAGGTCGCGGGGACGGGCCCGGTTTGACCCCCAGGTCGGGGCCCCGTAACCTTGACCCTCGGCGTGTTTCGTCGACATGCCGCATCCCCGTAAACCTCTTCCTCCCGGTGCCTCGCGCCCTGGGAGAGGCCGCCTGCGCTGCGGGCGGCTGGACTGCGGGGAATCCGAATCGAGCGAGAGAGAGATCCGCGTGTACGCCATCGTGCGCAGCGGTGGTCGCCAGCACAAGGTTGCTGTGGGCGACATCGTTGAGGTTGACAAGATTTCCACTGCCAAGGTCGGCGACACGGTCGAGCTCTCGACCTTGCTCGTTGTCGACGGTGACGCTGTCACCAGCGACCCGTGGGTGCTTGCCGGGATCAAGGTCCAGGCCGAAATCGTGGACCACCACAAGGGCGCGAAGATCGACATCCTTCGCTACAAGAACAAGACCGGCTACCGCCGTCGTCAGGGCCACCGCCAGCAGTACACGGCGATCAAGGTCACTGAGATCCCCGCGGCTGCGAAGTAAGGGACTGAGGAGAGATGGCACACAAGAAGGGCGCATCGTCCACCCGGAACGGTCGCGACTCCAATGCTCAGCGGCTCGGCGTGAAGCGCTTCGGCGGTCAGCTCGTCAACGCCGGTGAGATCCTGGTCCGCCAGCGTGGCACCCACTTCCACCCCGGTTCGGGCGTCGGCCGTGGCAAGGACGACACGCTGTTCGCGCTGGACGCCGGTGCGGTGGAGTTCGGCACCAGCCGTGGCCGCAAGGTCGTGAACATCGTTCCGGTCGCCTGACCGGATCTTTCGCGAGGCGGACCTCACTTCCCGTACGGGAAGCGGGTCCGCCTTTCGCATTGTTGTCAACGGACGAGGTACCGCGGTACGGACGTACGCGGTACTGAGGTCTGAGGTACTGAAGAACCAAGCCCGTACGTGAAGAACCATTCCGTACGTTCCGTACGTAGCCGAAGTGCTGGAGGCACCCCACCATGACCACCTTCGTGGACCGCGTCGAGCTGCATGTCGCCGCGGGTAGCGGAGGCCACGGCTGTGCCTCCGTTCACCGTGAGAAGTTCAAGCCGCTGGGCGGCCCCGACGGCGGCAACGGCGGCCGCGGCGGTGACGTGATCCTGGTCGTGGACCAGTCCGTCACCACGCTTCTCGACTACCACCACTCCCCACACCGCAAGGCCACCAGCGGCAAGCCCGGTGAGGGCGGCAACCGTTCCGGCAAGGACGGCCAGGACCTGATCCTGCCGGTCCCGAACGGCACGGTCGTGCTGGACGGTGCGGGCAACGTGCTCGCGGACCTCGTCGGGCACGGCACGGCCTACGTGGCCGCGCAGGGCGGCCGTGGCGGCCTCGGGAACGCGGCGCTGGCCTCGGCCCGCCGCAAGGCGCCCGGGTTCGCGCTGCTCGGAGTGCCCGGTGACGTACAGGACATCGTCCTGGAACTGAAGACGGTCGCGGACGTGGCGCTGGTCGGCTACCCCAGCGCGGGCAAGTCGTCCCTGATCTCGGTCCTGTCCGCCGCGAAGCCGAAGATCGCGGACTACCCCTTCACCACCCTCGTGCCGAACCTGGGCGTGGTGACGGCGGGCGCGACGGTCTACACGATCGCGGATGTGCCGGGCCTGATTCCCGGGGCGAGCCAGGGCAAGGGCCTGGGGCTGGAGTTCCTGCGCCACGTCGAACGCTGCAGTGTGCTGGTCCATGTGCTGGACACGGCCACCCTCGAATCCGAGCGTGACCCGGTCTCCGACCTCGACATGATCGAGGAGGAGCTGAAGCAGTACGGCGGCCTCGACAACCGGCCCCGCATCGTCGTCCTCAACAAGATCGACGTACCGGACGGGAAGGACCTCGCCGAGATGGTGCGGCCGGACCTGGAGGAGTGCGGTTACCGCGTCTTCGAGGTGTCGGCGGTGGCGCACACGGGCCTCAAGGAGCTGTCGTACGCTCTCGCCGACCTGGTGGCCAAGTCGCGGGCGGCGAAGCCGCAGGAGGAGGCGACCCGGATCGTCATCCGCCCGAAGGCGGTGGACGACACGGGCTTCACGGTCGTACGCGAGCAGGACGGTCTCTTCCGTGTACGCGGCGAGAAGCCCGAACGCTGGGTCCGCCAGACCGACTTCAACAACGACGAGGCCGTCGGCTACCTCGCCGACCGGCTCAACCGCCTCGGCGTCGAGGACGAGCTGATGAAGGCGGGCGCCCGCACGGGTGACGGCGTGGCCATCGGCCCCGAGGAGAACGCCGTCGTCTTCGACTGGGAGCCCACGGTCATGGCCGGCGCGGAGATGCTCGGTCGCCGAGGCGAGGACCACCGCTTCGAGACCCCTCGCCCCGCCGCCCAGCGCCGCCGCGACCGCCAGGCGGAACACGACGAGGCGGACCGCGAGTACGACGACTTCGAGCCGTTCTGACCCACCCCCCGCGCCTATACCCCTGGGGGTCCCCCCAGACCCTTTCGCCAGGGGGGCTCTGAACCCCCGTCGGGGGCCCATACGGGGCCCCTCGCTGGAGGGCTTCGCCCTGGACCCCGCCGGGCGCTGCGCCCCGGATCCCGCCGGAGGGCTCCGCTGGACCCGCGCCGGGGGGTTGCTTGGGAGGCTCGTGTGGGTCTGGATGGGGTCCTCGTCGGGAGCTTCACCCGGACACCGCCGGAGGGGCTGCGCTGAACCCCCGCCGGGGGCCCATACGGGGCACCTCGCTGGGGGGCTTCGCCCTGGACCCCGCCGGAGGCCGCCGGGAATTCTTGCCGTGGCCGCCCAGGGCCCGCGCCGGAGGCCGCCGGGATCCCCGCCGGGGGCTGTGCCGCGGATCTCCGCCAGGGGGCTCTGCCCTGATCTCCCCCACGGGGCTCTGCCCCGGGACCCCTGCCAGGGGCTTCCCCCGGGACCTCCGCCAGAAGCTTCGCCCCGGACCCCCGTCAAGGAGCTTCGCCCTTGACGGGGCCGATGGGGGCCCCCGCGCTCCTCCGGCGTCGGAGAGGTTAAAAAATCGGGGCCCCGGGAGTGATCTCCCGGGGCCCCGACTCGTGCTGGGGGTTACGCGTTGACGGAGTCCTCCGCGTCGTTCGAGTCCTGGGAGGATTCGTCGTGCGGGGCGGAGCGCGGGGAGGGGATTTCCGCGGCGAGGCGGGACTCCATGCGGAGGCGGCGTTCGTCGGCCTTGGTGCACAGGGCGTCGATCGCGGCGTTGAAGCGGGCCAGGGACGGCGGGTCGGACGGGCCGAGCAGGTGCTCCTTGAGCTCGGCGCGGGCCGCGGTGAAGTGGTCCTTCTCCGGGTGGCGCACCGCGTCCAGCAGCATCGGCACCCCGTCGGCCTCAGGCGTGAGGATGACGCCCGCGGACACCGTCGGGAAGTTCGCGCGGAAGGCCGCCTCGGGCATCCCCGAGGTGTTGGCGACGGCGTACGGCTTCTCGCTCGTCAGCCAGTCGGAGACCACCGACGAGACATCGCTGATCAGCAGGTCCGCCTGGTTGAAGCAGGCGAAGATCGCGGGACGCGCGTCCGTGATGATCTGGTGCTCCCACTCCGGGAAGGACGCCCAGTACGCCTTCTCCCAGGCCAGCGTGGCCTCGGCGATGGCGGCCTGGCGGTCACCTCGCGGCGTGCCCTGGAGCAGTATCCGCTCCATCTCGTCCGCGCTGGACCGGAAGGACATCGAGGTCAGCTGGTGCAACTCGGCGGCGCGGCGCGCCAGTTCCTCCGCGGCCCCCGCGTCCGGCCGGGGCCCCGACCGCTTGCTGTTGGCCTCGAGGATCATCGCCTTGATGCGCGCGTTGGCCGCTCCCGCACGCGGGTCGACGGAACCGGTCATCGGGTGCGGCTTGTAGAGGAGCCGTACGCCGTCGTCCTCCAGCAGCCGCCGCACCATGTTCTCGCCGGCCAGGACCACCGACGTGTTCCCGGGGTTGCCGTCCCAGCCCTCCCACGTGGGGGCGTACAGCACCGTCGTGTACGTGCCGGTGGGCGCGCCCGAGTAGGGGCGGATCGGCGCGAGCTGCGGGCGGCCGACCTCCACGATGTCCTTGTCCTCGACGCCGACCTCGGCCAGCGCGTACCGCTCGCGCGCCGCGGGACCGGCCACCCACACCTCGTCGTACGCCTTCGCGTACGGGTTGCAGGAGGACAGCTTGTCGCTCTCGCCGTGGTTGATGAAGGCGTGCTTGATGGTGGGGATGCGCAGGACCTGCGAGGTCTTCGCGGCGTTGGCCGGGTGCAGGATCATCTTCAGCGTCGAGTTCTCCAGCGAGAACATCGTCGACACCTTCGGGAAGCAGATGATCGGTATGTCCGTGGCGTCGATCTTCTGCACCATGAAGCGCTCACGCAGCACGATCAGCGGCTTCGCGTCGATCGAGGAGAGCGTGGAGAGCCACATGTTCGCCTGGTACGCGGAGGTGGTACCGCCCGAGAAGTACATGGCCACCGTCGGCTGGTAGTCGTCCAGCCACTCGTCCAGCCACTCCATGACCTTCTGGTCGTTCTTGGCCCGCTTCTTGGGGAGCAGCCAGGTGGCGAGGTACGCCGTACCGCTGCCGACCAGCGCGATGGCGGCGGCGACGCCGATGCCGCCCCAGTACGCGTCCGTGGTGGCCGCGGTGAGCAGCAGACCGGCCGTGGCCGGGATGGAGAAGGCGAGCAGCCGGTGGCTCTGGCGGCGGGCCAGGATGCGCGGCGGCGCGGGGGTCAGGTTCAGCGCGGACGCGTCGATGTTGCGCGTGACGATCGGCAGCGTACGGGACCGGCGGACCAGCACCGCGGCGGCCTGGCAGGCGAAGTGCAGGGCGTAGAAGGCGCACAGGGCGACCAGGAGAGGTGCCTGCTCGCTCGTCGGGTCGATGCCGTCGATCCGCAGGAGGCCCACGAGGAGCAGCATGTCGCGCAGCAGCTGCCGGAACGTGACGTCGAAGCGGACCTTGCCCAGGAGCGAGAGCAGCCCGGGGTTCCGGTACTGCAGGTATACGTCGAGGGCGAGGCCGCCCGCGCTCGCGGCGACGAACACCGGGACGTTCGGCAGCAGCGCGGAAACGATCTGGGCCGTGAAGAGCGCGAACATCGACAGCAGCGCGGAGAGCTGCACGATGCGGCGGGGGGCGAGTCCGGCGGAGGGCACGGAATGGGCTCCTGCGGGAATACGGTGGATGGGGGGAAACCAGGGGAGGTTGGCGTCTCGTTGAAGGTCGTAAACGAGAGACTGACCCCTGACCGTATGACTACTGCGGCCCGCCAAGCAATCTGCGGTGGGAGCAACCGGAGAATACCGGACGAAAATGCAGTGAACCTGTGACGTGCCTTTTCCGTCTTCCCTCGATCACCCTTGACCGCCTCGTGCGATCGTCTCCTTGATCGCCCGGTCGTTCGGCGTCACCCGTTCCGTCCGCCCCTCGAAATGCGGCGGCGTCCGGTGCCCCCTCTCCCGTAGATTGCAGAGACTGGGCTGGTCGGAACAGCTGGTCGGAACATTGGGGAAGCGCGTGTCATCGGCAAGACAGGGCGTGGCGGAAGCGCGCAGGATCGTCGTCAAGGTGGGTTCCTCGTCCCTCACCACCGCGTCCGGAGGCCTGGACGCGGACCGTGTGGACGCCCTGGTGGACGTACTCGCCAAGAGCCGCAGCGGAGGCGAGAAGGAGATCGTCCTCGTCTCGTCCGGTGCCATCGCCGCCGGCCTCGCCCCCCTCGGCCTGCGCCGCCGCCCCAAGGACCTGGCCCGGCAGCAGGCCGCCGCCAGCGTCGGCCAGGGCCTGCTGGTGGCACGCTACGCGGCGTCCCTCGCGCGCTACGGCGTCCGTGTCGGCCAGGTCCTGCTCACCAGCGACGACATGAGCCGCCGCGCCCACCACCGCAACGCCCAGCGCACGCTCGACAAGCTCCTCGCGATGGGCGCCCTGCCGGTCGTCAACGAGAACGACACGGTTGCCACGGACGAGATCCGCTTCGGCGACAACGACCGGCTCGCCGCGCTCGTCGCCCATCTCGTACGCGCAGATCTGCTGGTCCTGCTCTCCGACGTGGACGGGGTCTACGACGGCGACCCCAGCAGGCCCGGTACGTCGCGGATAGCGGAAGTACGCACTCCGGCGGACCTCGCGCACGTCGAGATCGGCAGCGTGGGCCGGGCCGGCGTCGGCACCGGCGGCATGGTGACCAAGGTCGAGGCGGCCCGTATCGCGGCGGCGGCCGGCATCCCCGTGGTGCTCACCTCCGCCGTGCACGTCGCCGACGCCCTCGCGGGGCGGGACACCGGCACGTACTTCCACGCCACGGGCCGCCGCTCCGCCGACCGCCTGCTGTGGCTCCAGCACGCCTCGACCCCCCAGGGCGCGCTCACACTCGACGACGGAGCCGTGCGCGCGGTCGTCGAGGGCCGCAAGTCGCTGCTGCCCGCGGGCATCGCGGCGGTCGAGGGCGAGTTCAGCGCCGGCGACCCCGTCGAGCTGCGTGACAGCACGGGCCGGGCGGTCGCGCGGGGACTCGTCAACTTCGACGCCAAGGAGATCCCCCAACTGATCGGCCGCTCCACGCGCGAGCTGGCCGCCGAGCTGGGGCCCGCGTACGAACGCGAGGTCGTACACAGGGACGATCTGGTGCTGCTGCACCCGTAAACGGCCGAAAGGGTCGCCTCGTGCCGGGAGACGTTGAGTAAAACCGCCACACGGAGCCACGCCACCTGCTCAACTTTGTTCCAGGGAGACTCCGAGTTTCAGGACCCGGTTTTCAGGATCATTGCGTACAGGACCCATTGGGTAAAGGAGGCCGTCGTGAGACGAGTGCGCCCCGGTGCGGCGTCCCGCGGTGGTGCCACCTCCCGCGCGCCCGGCGAGGAGCGGGCCCTCACCAGCGTCGCGGCCGGAGACACCTACGAGGGTGAGGAACCGCAGGACCTGCCGCGGCTGTGGCACGTCACGCTGAGCGTCTCGGGTGACGAGGCCCCGCTGAAGGAGGTCAGGCGATCGCTCGAACAGCTCGCCCACGACCATCCCTTTCTGCTGACCAGCCGGTACGCGGGCGATCACGCGGAGATCCGCTACTGGGAGGAGGCCCGCGACCTGCACGACGCGGCAGCGGTCGCGCTGCGCCTGTGGGGCGAGCACCGGCAGACCGCGAAGCTGCCGCCCTGGGAGATCGTCGGCCTGGAGGTCATCGACCGCGAGACCTACCACCAGCGGATCGCCGAGGGCTCCGGACCGCTGCCGGCGGCCCCCGTCGGAGTTCACCCCTTTTGAGCGTGTCTCGGGGTTTGGGACAACCGCTGGACCGTCGTCGCGGGCGCATTACGCTTCCCACATGACCTCGCTTTCGCCGTACGACTCGATGTCCCCGGTCACCCAGGCCGCCTACCGGGCCAAGTCCGCCGCCGCCGACCTCGCCCCGCTGCCGCGGGCCGAGAAGGACGACGCGCTGCTCGCCATCGCGGACGCGCTGGAGGTCCGTACGAGCGAGATCGTCGAGGCCAACGCGAAGGACATCGCGCGCGCCCGCGAGGCCGGCACCAGCGAGGCCATCATCGACCGCCTCACGCTCACGCCGGAGCGGGTCCGCGCCATCGCCTCCGACGTGCGCGACGTCGTGGCGCTGCCCGACCCGGTCGGCGAGGTCGTCCGCGGCTCGACGCTCCCGAACGGCATCGATCTGCGGCAGGTCCGTGTCCCGCTCGGCGTCGTCGGCATCATCTACGAGGCCCGCCCGAACGTCACGGTCGACGCCGCCGCCCTCTGCCTTAAGTCCGGCAACGCTGTGCTGCTGCGCGGCTCGTCCTCCGCGTACGAGTCCAACACCGCCCTGGTGCGCGTGCTGCGCGACGCCGTCGGCGGCGCGGGCCTGCCCGCCGACGCCGTGCAGCTCGTCCCGGGCGAGAGCCGGGAGTCCGTACGTGAGCTGATGCGCGCCCGCGGCCTGGTCGACGTGCTGATCCCGCGCGGCGGCGCCTCGCTGATCCGCACGGTCGTGCAGGAGTCCACCGTCCCGGTCATCGAGACCGGCACCGGCAACTGCCACGTGTACGTCGACGCCCGGGCCGACCTCGACATGGCGATCGAGATCCTCATCAACTCCAAGGCCCAGCGGCCCAGCGTGTGCAACGCCGCCGAGACGCTGCTGGTGCACCAGGACATCGCCGCCGAGTTCCTGCCGCGCGCCCTGGACGCCCTCGCGGAGGCCGGGGTCACCGTGCACGCCGACGAGCGCGTGCTGGCGTACGCCAAGGACTCCAAGGCCACCGTCGTCGAGGCCACCACCGACGACTGGGACACCGAGTACCTCTCGTACGACATCGCTGCCGCCGTCGTCGACTCGCTCGACAAGGCCGTGGCGCACATCCGGCTGTGGAGCTCCGGCCACACCGAGGCGATCGTCACCACCTCGCAGCAGGCGGCCCGCCGCTTCACCCAACTGGTCGATTCCACGACGGTCGCCGTGAACGCGTCCACGCGCTTCACCGACGGCGGCCAGTTCGGCTTCGGCGCCGAGATCGGCATCTCCACGCAGAAGCTGCACGCGCGGGGGCCGATGGGGCTGCCGGAGCTGACGAGCACGAAGTACATCGTCACGGGGGACGGGCACATCCGCCGCTGAGTGCGGGCACCGAGGAACCCCGAAGAAGTCGTCTCGGCAGGCGGATGAATTTCCTTACCGTCTGCCCAAAATGACACCCCCGGTCTACTCTGGATCCGTGCCGGAGGACGTGGGGGGCACGCCGTTCCCTGACGGCTGGGAGCCCGACGACGAGCGCGACCGCGGAGGCGCGGACGAAGAGTTCGCCTCCGTGGTCTTCGACGAGGACTTCGTACGGGCGGCCACGGTCCACGAGCCGACCGCCGTCGAGCGTCTCCTCGCCGCCGCCCAGGCCCGCGCCGAGGCCTCCGAGGCCGAGGCGGCACGCCGGGGACGCACCCGGGGCCCACACGACGACGAGCGCTATGACGACGGGTTCGGCCCCGACGGCCTGGGTGATTTCGGCCACGATCCGGAGCTGGACGACCTCGACGACCGTGACATCCTCCACGGCGGCTACGGAGGCCCGGGGGCATACGGGAAACAGGTCCGCTGGCACCGCCCCGTCGCCTGGGTCCTCGCCCTGGTGATGGGCATCGGCATGGTCGCGCTCGCCTTCACGGCGGTCTACCGGGGCGCCTCCTCCAGCCGCGAGGAACCGGTTCCGCCCCCCGCCTCCACCGGTGTGGACCAGAGCGGCTCAAAAGGCCCCTCGGCCTCGGCGGACTACTCCCAGCCACCCGTCTCGGCGGTACCGCGTACCCCGTGAGACCGGGACCATGCCGGGTCCCGGCCCCTGCCTCGCGGCCGGGGGACAGGCCGGGAATCCTGGGCAATTCCTGGTGAGAACCTGTCAGAAGTTGTCGTGTACCGCCGCGTTTACCAGAGGTCCGAGAGACCTACTCTGAATGTATGGGCGGGCCAGGAGACCCACCTGAGGGGGCACCCGAGGGTGCCCCTGGTGGTGGTGAGGACGAGTACCGATCCGTCGTCTTCGACGAGTCGTTCGTCCGCGCTGCCCGCCTCCAGGAGTTTTCCGCGCAGGAGCGGATCGACGACCACGCCCCGGCCGTACGGCGCAGGGCGCCGCTGCGCCGCGGGGTGTCCCGGCAGGCGCTGATCCTCGTCCTGCTGATCGCCCTCGCCTTCGGCACCGCGATCTACATGGGCGTACGCCATCCGTACCAGACCCCCGCCGCGAAGCCGACCGAGCCGCTGCGGATGACGGTGATCCCGCTCGCGCCGCAGAGCGCGGTGCCGGGCACCGCCGACACCGAGGAGCTGTACGCCCGCAGCCCGGCCCAGCAGTTCCGCATTGGCGCCGACGGCATCACGATGCCCGCCTCCCGGCGCACCGCCCACTTCTCCGACAGCCAGATCGTCACCGCCCTGACCACGGCGAAGGACTACCTCGTCGAGTCCTCGCTCGACCCGCAGGTGCTCACCGGCGGCACCGTCCGGCCCGTACGGATCCTGCTCGATCCGCAGCAGCTCGACCAGTTCGACCAGAGCTTCGACCACCCGGTCGCGGACGGGCGGCACGCGCCCACGGGCTGGCTGGTCCGCTTCGACCCGTCCCAGACCGAGCTCGCCGACTCCAAGGTCCGGGTGCAGGGCACACTGCAGGCCGCCGAGACCGACTCCGACACCCTCGAGGTCACCTCCGACCACACCTTCGTCTACGCGCTGCGGCCGACCGGTGCGGACGACGATGCCAAGGCCTCCCTGTTCACCGTCCGGCGTGAGCTGCACTTCCGCTTCGACCGCGACGACCTGCGGACGCACCAGACGGAACTCGTCGTCTCGTACGTCCAGGCCGGGCCGCTGGCCTGCGCCGAGGACGCCACGGACCATCTGCGCCCGCTGCTCGCGGGCGAGACGGCCAAGGCGGGCGGACCGGCCGGCACCGACCCGTACGCGACGGGCGGTGCCACCGCCCTGTGCGGGTCGCTGGCGGCCAGCGCCCAGCCTCGGGTGTGATCAGCCAGTCAGCAGCCCGGCCCGGGCCCAGGCCCTGATCGGCCCTGGTCAGCTGCTTCCGTTGGGGCTCTCGTCGTCGGGGCGGTCGTCTCGCGGCCGGTCCTTGGGGGCGCCGCCGCTCGCGAAGCCCCCGAACCCGCGCCGGACCCGGCCGCCGAGGTCGCCCGCGCCGCCCGCGATGTCGGTGACCAGCTTCATCAGCGGATCCTTGGAGCTGCGCACGTGGGTGGCGTAAGCGGACGCCGACTCGCGGAAGGAGTCGGAGACCGAGGTGTCCCGGTCCTCGTCGCGGCGCGGGTAGTGGCCGTCCATGATCCGCTGGTAGTCGCGGGACTCGGCCCACTTCTTCAGCTCGGCGGCCCGCACGGTGGTGAAGGGGTGGGAGCGGGGCAGGACGTTGAGGATCTTGAGTACGGAGTCGCGGAGGTCGCCCCCGGCCTCGTACTCCTCGGCCTGGGCGAGGAACGCGTCGACGTTCATCTCGTGCAGATGGTTGCCGCCCGCGATCTTCATCAGGCCGCGCATCGACGCCCGCAGGTCCTGGCCGACCAGGAGCCCGGCGCGGTCCGCGGACAGCTCCGACTTGCGGAACCACTCGCGCAGGGCCGTCACGATGGCCATGATCGCGATGTTCCCCAGCGGGATCCAGGCGACGCGGAGCGCGAGGCTGGTGAGGAAGAGCAATATCGTGCGGTAGACGGAGTGGCCGGACAGGGCGTGGCCCACCTCGTGGCCGACTACCGCCCGCATCTCCTCCTCGTCGAGCAGTTCCACCAGACCGGTGGTGACGACGATGATCGGCTCGTCGAGGCCGATGCACATCGCGTTCGGCTGCGGGTCCTGGTTGACGTACATCGGCGGGACCTTCTCCAGGTCCAGGATGTAGCAGGCGTCCCGCAGCATGACGTTCAGGTGCGCGAACTGCGCGTCCGACACCCGTACGGAGTCGGACAGGAACAGCAGCCTCAGGCTGCGCTCCGGGAGCAGTCCGCTGAGCGCCTTGAAGACGGTGTCGAAGCCGCTGAGCTTGCGCAGGGCGACCAGCGCCGAGCGGTCCGCGGGATGTTCGTACGCCCGTGAGGAGATGCCCTCGAAGCGCCTGCGCTGCCTGCTCGGTACGTTCTCGTGGCTGTCGTCTGGCATGTGGTCCCCCATGCGTCTGTTTGCCTCCAGTGCCCCCAAGGCGGGGTCCAGCCTAGGCCGATATACCGTGGACGTGCAGTACAGCGAAGGAGTCGCACGCCATGGAGTACAACCCCGAAGCCTGGCTCACCGAGGCCGCGAGCGCCGCACAGCAGCAGGGGCCGGGGAATCTCCTCCGTGTCGTGCTGATCGTGCTCGTCGTCGGCTGCGTCCTGACCGCCTGGTTCCTGCTGCGTGGCTACAAGCGGGACGACTGAGGCTCGTCCGAAGTTCCCGGAGCCGACGTGATCCGGTCGGCGGCCCCCGCTTACGATGGCCTTACGTCTGTATCCCGCCCACACCCGATAGGTCCTGCCGAAGATGAGCTTCCACAGCACCGCTGCCCAGTTGGTCTCCCTCGCCACAGAGGGCGAGGAGCACGGCGGCAACCACGAGAGCCTCAACCCCTACCTGATCGGTGGCGGCGCGCTCTTCATCCTGCTTCTGCTGCTGTGGATCACCACTCGCTTCAACCGGGACCGCTGACGGCCGCGCACCGGGCCCCCGGGGCCGGGCCGGTAGGGTCTGCACGCATGGGAGAGCAGGACATGCCTAGCGGTCCGGTGAGTGGCCGGGCGAACAACCCGGCCCACGGCCCGTCGAATCCGGGCAAACGCCGTCTGGGCGTCATGGGCGGAACGTTTGATCCGATCCACCACGGCCACCTCGTCGCGGCCAGTGAGGTCGCCGCGCAGTTCCACCTCGACGAGGTGGTGTTCGTACCGACCGGACAGCCGTGGCAGAAGTCCGACCGCAAGGTCTCCCCGGCCGAGGACCGCTATCTGATGACGGTCATCGCGACCGCCGAGAACCCGCAGTTCTCGGTGAGCCGCATCGACATCGACCGTGGCGGCCCGACGTACACGACGGACACGCTGCGCGATCTGCGCGCGCTCAACCCCGACACGGACCTCTTCTTCATAACGGGGGCCGACGCGCTCGCCCAGATCCTCACCTGGCGCGACGCCGCAGAGCTGTTCTCCCTCGCGCACTTCATCGGTGTCACCCGGCCCGGCCACGCGCTGACCGATCCGGGGCTGCCGGAGGGCGGTGTCTCGCTCGTCGAGGTCCCCGCGCTCGCCATCTCGTCCACAGACTGCCGTGCCAGGGTCGCCAACGGCGATCCGGTCTGGTACCTGGTGCCGGACGGTGTGGTGCGCTACATCGACAAGCGTGAGCTGTACCGCGGCGACTGAGCCGAGAGGGGCACCGTGAACGATCGATACGACGCTGGGTACGGGGGCGACCAGTACGAACTCGTCGGCTACGACGAGTTCGGGCAGCCTGTGTACCGGCAGGTGCCGCACCCTGGACCGCCGCAGTCTCAACAACCGCAGCCGCCGAGGCCGCCGTCTCGACCGCAGCAGCCTCAACAGCCGCCACACCGGCAGGAGTACGGCTCGTACGACCCCTACGGCTCCCAGCGGCAGGGGTACGGGTACGACCCGTACGCGACCGGGCAGCAGCACCCCGCACCGACGTACGACAGCGGTCAGCATCAGCGGGCCTCCTCCTACGACACGTACGACACATACGACACGTACGGCGCCGGTGCCCCGGGCGGGACCCCGACCGCGTACGACCCCTACGGGCAGGGCACGGGCACCGGACAGCAGCCGCGCACCACCGAGCAGAGCGCCTACCCCCGCCAGCAGGCCGCCGGGCAGACCGCCCGCATCCCGCAGCAGACCGGGCCCGCGGAGCGGTCGGCGGCCGGGCCGCCGACGCAGACCGAGCGGCAGGGGGGCCAGCGGCCGGGGGGCGAGCGATCAGCGGGCGTGCCGCGGGCCGACCGCGACTACCGCACCGAGCAGTTCGCCTTCATCGAGGATCCTGACGGCGACTCCGAAGACGTCATCGACTGGCTGAACTTCACCGAGAACCGCACCGAGCGGCGCGAGGAGGCACGGCGCCGGGCCCGCGGCCGTTTCGTCGCCCTGGTCGTCGTGCTCGCCCTGGTCGCCGTCGGCGGCGCCGGCTACCTCTGGTACGCGGGGAAGCTGCCCGGGGTGTCGTCGGACACGGAGGCCGGCGGCACGACCGCCGCCGCCGGCGCCCAGAACCGCGACGTGCTCGTCGTCCATCTGCACAACACCAAGGGCGGCGGCACCTCCACGGCGCTGCTCGTCAACAACGCCACCACCAAACAGGGCGCCACCGTCCTGCTGCCCAACTCCCTTGCCCTGACGGACGAGGAGGGCACGACGACGACCCTCGCCAAGTCCGTCGACGACGACGGCTCCTCGGGGACGAGCGACGAGCTCGACACCGTGCTCGGCACGGACATCGAGGGCTCCTGGCGCCTCGACACCCCGTACCTCAACAACCTGGTCGAGCTCGTCGGCAACATCGACATCGACACCAACGCGAATGTGCCGGACCCGGAGGCCAAGAAGAAGGGCGAGGCCCCCCTCGTCAACAAGGGCGAGGACCAGACGCTGAGCGGCAAGATGGCCGTCGCGTACGCCACGTACCGTGGCTCCGGGGAGTCGCAGAACGCGCAGCTGGAGCGGTTCGGGCAGGTCATGCAGGGGGTGCTGCGCAAGTTGTCGTCGGACCCGCAGGCCGCGACGACCACCGTGCAGACGCTCGCGCAGATCCTCGACCCTCCGCTGACCGACAAGGACCTGGGCGCCTTCCTCGCCAAGCTCGCGGACCACGCCAAGGGCGGCGACTACAAGACCACCCTGCTGCCGGTCCAGTCGGACGGCAGGCTGAGTGCCCAGGCGAGTGCCAGTGTGGTCAAGAACGTGCTCGGCGGGACCGCGAAGAGCCCCGGGAAGGACGCGGCCGTCCGGGTCGGCATCCGGAACGCCACCGGCAACAAGGACGCGACGGAGCAAGCCCGGGTCGTGCTGCTCAACGGCGGCTACACCTTCGCCGACGCGGGCAGGGCCGATGCCGCCCAGTCGGTGTCTCAGGTCACATACGCCGACGGCGCCAGGAAACAGGACGCGCTGGAGGTCGCCAAGACACTGGGGCTGCCGACCAGTTCCGTGAAGAAGGGCAAGGCCGGGGCGAACGCGGACGTGTCGGTGGTGCTGGGCCAGGACTACAAGGCCGGCGGTTAATGGTGGTTCGTGGCGGTTCCTGATGGTTCACCGCCATTCGGGCGTGACCCATCCGCCGTGATCCATTCATCACGTGAGGTGCTGTCGGCGGGCCGTGAGACCCTTGGGGGTAACCCCCTGGGGACTCCTGACCGCCGACGGAAAGCCTTGTAGTGACCGCCACTGATCGCTCTCTCGAGCTCATCAACACCGCCGCACAGGCGGCCGCCGACAAGCTCGCGCACGACATCATCGCGTACGACGTCAGCGACGTGCTGTCGATCACGGACGCCTTCCTGCTCGCCTCCGCGCCCAACGACCGCCAGGTCAAGTCGATCGTCGACGAGATCGAAGAGCGGCTGACCAAGGAACTCGACGCCAAGCCGGTGCGCCGTGAGGGCGACCGCGAGGCCCGCTGGGTGCTGCTCGACTACGTCGACATCGTGGTGCACGTCCAGCACAGCGAGGAGCGCGTCTTCTACGCCTTGGAGCGGCTCTGGAAGGACTGCCCCGAGCTCGACCTGCCCGACGACGCCAAGGCGACCCGTGGCAAGGCGGCGGAGCACGCCCGGCTGCAGGAGGCGGAGGACGCCGCCGAAGTGGGCGGAGAGCTGCGTTGAGCGGCGCGGCGGGGGCGGACGGCAGGCCGCTGTCCGAGATCGTGAAGAAGCCGGGCCGGGGGCGCAGGATCATCCTGTGGCGCCACGGACAGACCTCCTGGAACGTGGAGCGCCGCTTCCAGGGCACCACGGACGTCGAGCTCACCGAGGCCGGCCTCGGGCAGGCCCGCCGCGCCGCCCGGCTGCTCGCCTCCCTGCGCCCCGACGCGATCGTCGCCTCCGACCTGAAGCGGGCGGCCGACACCGCGGGCGAGCTGGCCGCCCTCACGGCCCTCGACGTGACGCACGACGAGGGCCTGCGCGAGACGTACGCGGGCGTCTGGCAGGGACTGACCCACGACGAGATCATCGTGCGGCACGGCGACGAGTACGCGGCGTGGAAGCGCGGTGAACCGGTGCGCCGCGGCGGCGGAGAGCTGGAGACCGAGGTCGCCGAACGCGCCGCCCCGGTCGTGCTCCGGCACGCCGAGAAGCTCCCCGACGAGGGCACGCTCGTGGTGGTCAGCCACGGCGGCACCATCCGCACCACCATCGGCCGTCTCCTCGGCCTCGAGGCCCACCACTGGGAAAGCCTCGGCGGACTGTCCAACTGCTGCTGGTCCGTCCTCGGCGAGGGCGCCCGCGGCTGGCGCCTGCTGGAACACAACGCGGGCACCCTGCCGGAGCCGGTCCTGGGCGACGACGACTAGGGCCTGTCCGGCCTTCAGGGCCTCGCAGGCCCGGATTTCACTTTCCGGCTGGTCGCAGGCTAAAGTTCCTCTTGTTCGTCCCGCCGGGCGGGAGGACGCGAGGGGCTATAGCTCAGTTGGTAGAGCGCCTGCATGGCATGCAGGAGGTCAGGAGTTCAATTCTCCTTAGCTCCACAGAAGCACTACAGAACGAAGATCCCGTTCCCTTCAGGGGAGCGGGATCTTTCGTTGTCGGCGGAGGTCTCGCAGACGGCTCGCCCGCTCGCTCGTCTCCTCGTCCTCCGGCCGGTAGACCACGATCCGGCACTCCGGCATGCCGTTGATCGTCAGCGACACCGACGTCATCCTCAGCTCGCCCACCGCCCTGTGCCGGAAGGTCTTCACGCGAGGTCCCAGCGGCGCCACGTCGCCGTTCCGCCACAGCTCGGCGAAGTGCGCGCTGGCCCGCGAGAGCCGGCGTATGAAGTCCTCCCAGGAGGGCTCACCGACATGTCTGCCGTACGCGGACCGCAGCGTGGCCACCATCACCGGCAGCTCGCTCTCCCGGAACACCAGAGGGCAGTCCCGCTCGGGCACCGTGAACAGCGTCCACAGCGCGTTCAGCCCGCCACCGCCGCCCCCGGGTGTCCGCGGCCGTGTCAGTGACACGGAGAACACGTCCCGGTAGGCGGGGTTGGTGGCGAGGATGTCGAACCGCCCGTTGTAGACCACCGCCGGATGCGGGTCGAGGGCGTCGATGATCCCCTGGATCTCCGGGCCCACCGCCAGCGCGGTGGTCTCCGGGCCTGGCTCGTACGGCACCTCCGCCAGGTGGTACAGATGCTCGCGCTCCGGCCCGTCCAGCCGCAGCGTGCGCGCCACGGCGTCCAGGACCTGCGGCGACGCGTTGATCGGCCGTCCCTGCTCCAGCCACGTGTACCAGGTGACGCCGACCCCCGACAGCTGCGCCACCTCCTCACGACGCAGCCCCGGCGTGCGGCGGCGCAGACCCGGCGGCATCCCCACGTCGGCCGGTGTCACCCGCGCCCTCCTGCCGCGCAGGAAGGCGGCCAGCTCCGACCGCCGGCGCTGTGTCGTGGCCATCGTCGTCACATCCCCCATCGTCGACGCCGCACCCGACTCCTGCCAGGTGCTGTCAGTACCAGCATCGGCGGGCTCTCGTCACCCGTACCGGCGCCCCCGCACGCTCGACGCCATGACGACGACAACTCCCGCCGACCCGGATCCCGCGACCAGTCCCAGTCCGGTCACCAGTAAAACCCCCGCCACTGACAACCACCCCGGACGCCTGCTCGCGGTAGTCCTCGCCGCCCAGTTCATGGCGCTGCTCGACGTCTTCATCGTCAATGTCGCGGTGCCCACCATCGGCACCGAACTCCACGCGTCCGGCGCCCAGTTGCAGCTGGTGGTCGCGGGATACGCCATCACGTACTCCGTGTTGCTCATCACCGGTGCCCGTCTGGGCGACCTGCTCGGCCACCGCCGGGTCTACCTCGCCGGGCTCACACTGTTCACGGCGGCCTCGCTGGCCTGCGGACTCGCCCAGGGCACCGGCGAGTTGATCGCCTTCCGGCTGGCCCAGGGAGCCGGTTCGGCGCTGATGATCCCGCAGGTGCTCAGCCTGATCCAGCGGAACTTCTCCGGCGAGGCACGGGCCAGGGCGCTCGGCGTGTACTCCGCCGTCCTCGCCACCGGTGCCGCCGCCGGGCAGGTGCTGGGCGGCGTCCTGGTCAGCGCGGACCTGTTCGGCACGGGCTGGCGGCCGGTGTTCCTGGTGAACGTGCCCGTGGGCGTCGTACTCCTGGCCCTCGGCGCGCGCGTACTGCCCCGCGACGACGCTCGGGCCCAGGAGCGCTCGCACCGCCTCGACCTGCCGGGCCTGGTACTGCTGGGCGCCGCCGTCTCGCTGCTCACGGTTCCCCTGGTGCTCGGCCGGGAGGAGGGGTGGCCGCTGTGGTCGTGGCTGTCGCTCGCCGCCGCCGCGCTGTTCTTCGCCGTGTTCTGCGCGTACGAGTCCCGGCTCGCCCGGCACGGCGGAACCCCGCTGATCGCGCCCCGGGTGCTGCGTCACCCCGGCATCGGCCTCGCGGTCTTCCGGGTCACGGCCGTGATGGCGGTCAACGGCGGCTTCCTGTTCACGCTCACCCTGCACGTCCAGGGCGGCCTGGACTACAGCGCGCTGCGCGCGGGTCTCACCTTCGCGCCGACCGCGGTGGTCTTCGGTCTGGTCGGGCTGACGTGGCGCCGCTGGCCCGCTTCGTGGCAACGCGCCCTGATCCCGCTCGGGTTCGCGCTGTCCGCGCTCTCGATGTGCGGCGTGGGTCTGGCGCTGCGGGACGGCCGCGAGGCCGGCCTCTGGCTGTATGCCGCGTTCGCCGGCGTGGGCGTGGGGCTCGCGCTCGGCTTCAGCCCGACGCTCACGCGCGCGCTCGCCACGGTGCGGCCCGAGGACGCGGCGGACGCGGGCGGACTGCTCGCCACGGTCACACAACTCGGCCAGCTCATCGGCGTCGCGGCGTTCGGCACACTCTTTTTGAACCGGCTTGAGTCACTTGGGGCCCCTGGGGCGTATACCTCATCGGACGCCCTCCTCGTGTGCATGTTCGCGCTGGCTGCGACCGCCGCCACGGGTGCCGTGTCCGGACTGGTACGCAGGCGTCGCTGACCGTATTGCTCCGGCCGTGGCAGAATCAAACGGCCGGAAGGGGGCGCGGCCCGACGGGAGGAGTGGCGATGCCAGTGAGCATCCTCAGGGAGGTCGACGACCTCGTCGAAACTGAGGTGATACGGGACCGGATCACCCGCCTCGACTGCCCTTCCTGCGGATCTGCCCACGTCGCCCAAGTCCTCGGTGACAATGGCGGGGTTTCCTACGTGTGCACGGCCTGCGGCCACAGCTGGAGCTGATTGATGGGTGCGCACAGGCGGAAGTGCGATTGGTGCGGCAGTGGCACGCCGATCGTCCGCGACATGGAACCGGTCAACCACGACTACCAGTACTGGTGCGAGGAATGCGCGCGGGCGCTGATCATAAAAGGCGACCCCATCGAGACGTACCGCGAGCTGGAGGGCGAGCCGATCTACGGCCGGCTCCTCGACGAGCACTGCACCCTCAAACGGTTCTACTCGTTCGCCACGGCCTGACGCGGTCGTTCGCCACCGCCATCGCCTGTTCCTGGGGGACGACAAACGATTTGGTGGTGCACCGGGAGGACCGTGTAATGTTGGCGTTGCCGCACCGGGGAACCGGGCGGAGCGGTCAATATGCGGCTCCGCCGCGTGGCCGCAAGGGGCTATAGCTCAGTTGGTAGAGCACCTGCATGGCATGCAGGGGGTCAGGAGTTCAAATCTCCTTAGCTCCACACCAGATGAAGGCGGGCCATCCGATCAGGATGGCCCGCTTTTTCGTGTTCTCTCGCGTACGGCTTTTTTCGTGTTCCGTCGCGTACAGCGCTGTTGGGCGGGGCGGGGCGGCCCGGTCTCCCGGGCCGCCGGAATCAGCGGCCGCCGATGTCAGCGGCCGCTGCCCAGAGCGCGGCGGCCGCGCCCCTGCGGGCGGCCCTGCGACAGGACGGGCAGGTTGTTGCGGGTCGGGGCCGAGGACCTCGTGTCCTCCTCGATGCGCAGGGCGAGTGCCGGGCAGCGGCGCACGGCGCGCAGGGCCTTGGCCTCGGCGTAGCGGGGCACCTGCGCCTGGGCGACGGTCGGGAAGCCGTCGGCGCCCAGTTCGAAGACCTCCGGAAGAATGTCGGCGCACAGGCCGTGCCCCCGGCACAACGTCCAGTCGACGTAGATCTTCTGCCGGCTGGGACCGGCCTCCAGCTCCCCTTGGCCGCCCGGGATACCGGTCGGGACCTGGCCGCCCTCGAAGAGCGGCAGCACGCCCTCCACGGGCCTGCCGCAGCCGTTGCCCAGGACGTGCGCGGCCAGGTCGTCCGTGAAGGCCTTGACGGTCGATTCCAGGAACATCGCGGAGCCGTCCGGGTGCGAACACGCACCGCGTCGCTTCACGGCCTGGGCGACCTGCTTCAGCGCTTCCAGGGCGGCCGGGCCGCCGCCGTTGAGGATGTCCTCCATGCCGCGTGCCGCGGCGGGCAGACCGAGGTAGCAGGGACCGCACTGGCCCGCGCTCTCCTCCGCCAGCCACTGCGCCACGCGCAGCGACTCGCCCAGCGGGCAGGTGTCCTGGCTGATCGGGAGAATCGCTCCCGCGCCGAGCGAACCGCCCACCGCGTCCAGGGAGTTGCGCGAGACGATCGCCTCGTTGACCGTGGCAGCGTCCAGCCACTTGCCGTGGTAGCCGCCGGTCAGCACGCCCTGCGGGACCGGCGGGGCGCCGGCCAGCTGGAGCACGTACCGCAGCGGCACACCTGTCGGCATCTCGATCACCATGGGGCGGGCGACCGCGCCGGAGACCGTGAGCATGATGGTGCCGGGCTCGTCGTACAGGCCGGTGTTGCCATAGCGCTCGGAGCCGATCCGCGCGGCGATCGCCAGCTGGGCGAACGTCTCGGCGTTGGACAGCAGCGTGGGCGCACCCCCGACCCCGCTCTGCGACGCGCTGACCTTGCGGCCTGGCGGGATCGCCGGACCACCGTCGATGGAGCGGATCAGCGAGGCGGCGGCTCCGGTCACCATCCGCACCGGATTGCGCTGCACGCGGGCGCGGAGGACCGAACCGCGCCGGTTGCTCAGACCGCGCTCGGCGAGTGCGGCCTCCATGGACTGCTGGGTGGACTCGCGCGTCACACCGACCACGAGGGTGCGGGCGCCGAGGGCCTCCGCGACCAGCAGGGCGCCGTCCAGGATGAGGTGCGGAGCGCGGTTGATCAGCACCGTGTCCTTGCGGCAGGCCGGCTCGTCCTCACTGCCGTTGACGACGACCACGGGCCGGATACCGCGGCTGATCGCCGACTCGGCGACCGACCGCAGCTTCTTGTGGAAGGGGAAGCCCGCGCCGCCGCGGCCCTTAAGGGATATCCGCTCGGCCAGCTGTGCGAGCTGTTCCCCGCCCATCGGCTCGAGCGGTCCATGCACCTTCAGGTGCATGTCCAGATCGAGTCTTTCGACGAGGTCGAAACCCGAGGTGAGCTGAGGAAGCCCGACCACGCGGACCTCGGGGACATCTGGCAGAGCGGCGTTCACTAAAAGCCTCCGGAAGGCGCGTTCCAGGGTTCGCCGGAGCTGGGTGCCTCGTAAGCACCGGGCAGCGTTTCAGTGGCGGGACCGCTGTCGTACGGGTCGTTCGTGTAGTACGTACCGAGAGGGTCGATCGTCTCACCGGTGTCGTACAAATCACTCGATCCGTACGGCGGGTTGGTGGGGGTCCCGTACGACATGCCGCCCGCGTTGGTGTCGTAGGCCGGGTTGTACGTGGTGGGCGTCTCGGCGGGGCGCGGCGGGGCCTCGTACAGCGTCGGGGACGGGGTCGGCCAGCGGGCGGCGGTGTTGTCGTCGACGCGGGGCAGCGACTCCGTGGGCTGCATTTCGAACGGGAGTTGCCCGTTCTGGGCCTGCCGGGGCTGCATCGGGTCCGCGCCGCGCGGGGTGTTGGACACCGCCCGGTAGGCCGCCGCGAAGCCGCCCGTGTCCGTGAGGGCGGAGGCCCCGGTGTCCGTGAGGGCCGAGCGCTGTCCGGTGTCCGTGAGGGCCGAGCGCTGTCCGGTGTCCGTGAGGGCCGAGCGCTGTCCGGTGTCGTACAGCGGCGACGACGTGCGCTGCTGAGGCACGAACGGCTCCTGGAAGCCCGACCGTGAACCGGAACCCGGAAGCCGGGAGTCCGCCATGGCACGGCGTGCCGGGGGCTCCTCGCGGAGGGGGCGGCTGTTGTCGGTCTCGAGCATGCCCAGAATGCGGCGGGCGACGTTGCGCCTGAACGGCTGCGGTGACGCGCGTAGGGCCAGCGCCGCCATGACCGCCACCAGGCTCAGGCCGTACAGGATCACGAAGATCGGCTTCGCCTCGCGCCCGGCGAACAGGCCGTGGATCAGCGCCGCGCACCACGCGGGGTAGGCCAGCATGTGGACCGCGCGCCAGCGGGCGGCGACCTGGACGGGGGACGCGAAGGCGCTCCTCAGGGCCCCGGTGAGGCCCGTGATGATCATCATCAGGGCGGCGGCCGCGCCGATGCCGATGAGTGCTTCCTGGCCGCTGACGCCGAGTCCGAAGGGGATCAGTGCGAGCGCCCCGACGTGGCCCAGCGCCAGCTTGACCGTGATGTGCAGCAGGAGGAACAGCAGCGACGCGACCGCGGTCGACCGGTGGACGGCCTGGGCGAGCAGCCGCTGGCGCGCCTTCAGGAAGATCTGGTCGCTGGCCACGAGGCCCCAGATCACCGACGCGCTGAGGGACACGAGCGACAGAACGCCCGCGCCGAAGTTGAGGAACTCGCGGACTGTGTCCCCTCCGACCAGCACGACTACGGGTATGAGCAACAGCGCGGCAGCGGTGATACCACCGCTGACCGAGCGGCCCGGCTGGGGAACCGAGCTCTTCTTGCTTCGAGGCTTCATGTGGGGTGTCTCCCAAACAGTTCGGGGAAGCGGTCCCGTTGCCGCACTCTAGGTCGAGACATACCGAGGGGTACGAGGTTTGAGTTATTGCGCTGTTATCTAAGGGCGACCAGGGAGTGGTGATGTCCCTATAGAGGCCCTTACGCGAAGTAATTCTTGACCTTGGTTCAGGTTTCGCGGTCTCCATCTGAGTGTGGCACGCGGTGTCGGGTGCCACCGAAAGCATGATCCAAGCGCTCGAAAGCCCGTCGCGACCCACTCGGCGGCTGCGGTACCCTGACGCCATGCGTGCCGTACGCCTTCTGCTTAGCGGGCCGCGCTGATCAGTCCCGGCCATCGAGAATCCGTGGCCGGAATCAGCGCGGCGTCCCCTCCTGTGCGAGGGGCTTTTTCATTTCCAGACCGCTGGCAGAGACGATCGATGGAGCTTTGAGGACCATGAGCGAGACGAACCCCGCTGCCGCCTCCGAGGTGGCAGCGCCGCACCGCTACACGGCCGCCATGGCCGAGGAGATCGAGGCACGCTGGCAGGACTTCTGGGAGGCCGACGGCACCTACGGGGCGCCCAATCCGAGCGGCGACCTGGCCGGTGACCCGGCGCTGGTCGCCAGGCCCAAGAAGTTCATCATGGACATGTTCCCGTACCCCTCCGGTGCGGGCCTGCACGTCGGTCACCCCCTGGGCTACATCGCCACCGATGTATTCGCCCGGTACCAGCGCATGACCGGCCACAACGTGCTGCACACGCTGGGCTTCGACGCCTTCGGCCTGCCCGCCGAGCAGTACGCGGTGCAGACCGGCACGCACCCGCGCGTGTCCACCGAAGCGAACATCAAGAACATGCAGGTCCAGCTGCGCCGGCTGGGTCTGGGCCACGATCCGCGCCGGTCGTTCGCGACCATCGACCCGGACTACTACAAGTGGACCCAGTGGATCTTCCTGCAGATCTTCAACTCCTGGTACGACGACGAGGCGAAGAAGGCCCGCCCGATCGCCGACCTGGTCGCCCAGTTCGAGAGCGGTGACCGGGCCGTACCGGGCGCCGACGGCAACGCGCGCGCGTGGGGCGACCTGAGCGCCGCCGAGCGTGCCGACGTCCTGAGCGACTTCCGGCTGGCCTACGCCTCGGACGCGCCCGTCAACTGGTGTCCCGGCCTGGGCACCGTGCTGGCGAACGAGGAGGTGACCGCGGACGGCCGCTCCGAGCGCGGCAACTTCCCCGTCTTCAAGGCCAAGCTGCGCCAGTGGAACATGCGCATCACCGCGTACGCCGACCGGCTGCTGGACGACCTGGAGGCGCTGGACTGGCCCGAGGCCATCAAGCTGCAGCAGCGCAACTGGATCGGCCGCTCCGAGGGCGCCCGCGTCGACTTCCCGATCGACGGCGAGGCCATCCAGGTCTTCACCACACGCCCGGACACGCTGTTCGGCGCGACCTACATGGTGCTGGCCCCCGAACACCCGCTGGTCGAGAAGTTCACCCCGGCCACCTGGCCGGAGGGCACCCACGAGGTGTGGACCGGCGGCCACGCGACCCCCGCCGAGGCCGTCGCCGCCTACCGCGCGCAGGCCGCGTCCAAGTCCGACGTCGAGCGGCAGGCCGAGGCCAAGGACAAGACCGGTGTCTTCACCGGCGCGTTCGCGACCAACCCGGTCAACGGCGAGCAGGTCCCGGTCTTCATCGCCGACTACGTCCTGATGGGCTACGGCACCGGCGCGATCATGGCCGTCCCGGCGGGCGACCAGCGCGACTTCGAGTTCGCGCGCGCCTTCGAACTGCCGATCCACTGCATCGTCGAGCCGACCGACGGCCGCGGCACCGATACCTCGACGTGGGACAACGCCTTCAGTTCGTACGACGCGAAGATCATCAACTCCTCCAACGACGACATCTCGCTGGACGGTCTGGGCGTCGTCGACGCCAAGGCCCGCATCACCGAGTGGCTGGAGCGCAAGGGCGTCGGTCACGGCACCGTCAACTTCCGCCTGCGCGACTGGCTGTTCAGCCGCCAGCGCTACTGGGGCGAGCCCTTCCCGATCGTCTACGACGAGGAAGGCATCGCCCACGCCCTGCCCGAGTCGATGCTGCCCCTGGAGCTGCCGGAGGTCGAGGACTACTCGCCGCGCACCTTCGACGCGGACGACGCGAACACGTCCCCGGAGACCCCGCTGTCCCGCAACGAGGACTGGGTGAACGTCACACTGGACCTGGGCGACGGCCGAGGCCCGCGGAAGTACCGCCGCGAGACCAACACCATGCCCAACTGGGCCGGTTCCTGCTGGTACGAGCTGCGCTACCTGGACCCGCACAACTCCGAGCAGCTGGTCGGCCCGGAGAACGAGCGGTACTGGATGGGCCCGCGCGACGGCATGCCGCACGGCGGCGTCGACCTGTACGTGGGCGGCGCGGAGCACGCCGTGCTGCACCTGCTGTACGCGCGCTTCTGGTCCAAGGTCCTGTTCGACCTGGGGCACGTCTCCTCGGCCGAGCCGTTCCACAAGCTGTTCAACCAGGGCATGATCCAGGCCTACGTCTACCGCGACAGCCGGGGCATCGCGGTACCCGCCGCAGAGGTGGAGGAGCGCGACGGCGCGTACTACTACCAGGGCGAGAAGGTCACCCGGCTGCTGGGCAAGATGGGCAAGTCCCTGAAGAACGCGGTCACTCCGGACGAGATCTGCGCCGAGTACGGGGCGGACACACTGCGCCTGTACGAGATGGCGATGGGCCCCCTGGACGTGTCGCGGCCGTGGGACACACGCGCGGTGGTGGGCCAGTTCCGGCTGCTGCAGCGGCTGTGGCGCAACGTCGTGGACGAGGCCACCGGTGCGGTGACGGTCGTGGACGCCGAGCCGGACGAGGACACGCTGCGCGCCCTGCACAAGGCGATCGACGGCGTACGCCAGGACCTGGAGGGCCTGCGCTTCAACACCGCCATCGCCAAGGTCACCGAGCTGAACAACCACCTGACCAAGGTGCAAGGCCCGGTCGCGCGGTCCGTCGCCGAGCCCCTGGTGCTGCTGGTCGCGCCGCTGGCCCCGCACATCGCCGAGGAGCTGTGGCGCAAGCTGGGGCACACCGACTCGGTCGTCCACCAGGACTTCCCGGTCGCCGACCCGGCGTACGTCGTGGACGAGACCGTGACCTGCGTCGTGCAGGTCAAGGGCAAGGTCAAGGCGCGCCTGGAGGTGTCCCCGTCGATCTCCGACGAGGAGCTGGAGAAGGTGGCCCTGGGCGACGAGAAGGTCGTCGCGGCACTGGGCGGCGCGGGAGTCCGCAAGGTGATCGTGCGGGCGCCGAAGCTGGTGAACATCGTTCCCGCGTAGACGTGGGGCCCGCTCGGGCGGGTGGGGGTAGTCCCCTAAGGGCGGGTTGGGGGTTCCACCGGAACCCTCGGCCCGCCTTTTCCGTTTACCGTGGAAGAGCCCGCAGGTACTGGCAGCAGGACCCGAGAGGAACGTCATGGAAGCCGTGGTCGCAGTCGTGGCGCTGATCTTCGTGCTCTTCATGGTCCTGGGGGCGTATCTGACGGTGAAGGTGGTCGGCGCCGCCAAGCGCGGGGTGGACCGCACCATCACGCAGGCCCGCCGCACGGTGGAGGAATCCACCCTCAGGGCGAAGACCCTCGCCCAGCCGGGAGCGCTCGGCGAGCTCGCCCAACTGCGCCTCTCCCTGCGTACGTCGATGCGAGCCACCCAGGACGCGCTGCACGCGGGCGTGGCCGAGGACGAGTCGCTGAAGGAGTCCCTGGGGCTCTTCGAGCGCCTCAGCGTGCACGGTCACGAGCTGGACGACGAGCTCAAGCGGCTGGAGCGTGAGCCGGACAGGGCCCGCCTCGTCGAGCGGCTGCCGGCACTGCGGGAACGTACGGAGCAGATCACGAAGTCGGCCGAAGCGCTGCGGTGGGCGGCGCGTGACCGGGCCCGGCGGTTCGCGGACGACGACCTGGACTCGCTGAGCCAGCAGATCGACATGGAGGCGGGCGCGCTGCGGCACTGGGCCACGGAGCCGCCGCCCGCCCACACGCCGCCTCCGTGGCCGGAGGCCCCGACGGCCACGGCAGACCATCAGACCTGGCCGGATGTGCCGGAGCCGCAGGCCGCGGAGCAGTCCACGCGGCCCGCGATCAACCCGCCGGGGCAGCGGCCCACGTACCCCTGGGAGAAGAAACCCCGCCCCGAGAGCACGACTTGATCGGGCCGGCCCGCCCGCAGGTGGCAGGGGCCGGGCTGCCGTCCACGCGCCCCTGCGGGTAACCTCCAGCTCATGTCCCGCCATGTCGCGATCGTCACCGATTCAACGGCCTACCTGCCGCCGCGGACGATGGAGCGCCACGGCATCACCGCGGTGCCGCTGACCGTGGTCCTCGGCGACCGGGCGCTCGAAGAGGGCACCGAGATCTCGGCCCGCTCCCTGGCAGAGGCGTTGCAGAAGCGACGGCCCGTCACCACCTCCCGGCCCAGCCCCGAGATGTTCGCCGCGACCTACCGCGAAGTCGCCGAGTCGGGCGCCACCGGCATCGTCTCGCTGCACCTTTCCGCAGAGCTCTCGGGCACGTACGACGCGGCGGTCCTCGCGGCGCGCGAGGCGCCGGTGCCCGTGCGGGTGGTGGACACCGGGATGGTCGCCATGGCCCTCGGCTTCTGCGCACTGGCCGCTGCCGAGTCCGCGGAGACGGGCGGCACGATCGACGACGCGGTGACCGCGGCGGAGAAGCGGGCCGCGGGCACCTCCGCGTACTTCTACGTCGACACGCTGGACTATCTGCGCCGCGGTGGGCGGATCGGGGCGGCGCGGGCCCTGCTCGGGTCCGCGCTGGCCGTGAAACCGCTGCTGCAGCTCGACGGCGGGCGGATCGAACCGCTGGAGAAGGTGCGGACCGCGTCCAAGGCGATCGCCCGGCTCGAGGAGATCGCGACCGAGCGGGCGGGGAGCGCGCAGGTCGACATCGCCGTGCACCATCTCGCCGCGCCCGAACGGGCGTCGGCGCTCGCGGAGCGACTGCGGACTCGGGTGCCGGGGCTGGCAGAGCTGCATGTGAGCGAGGTTGGGGCGGCTATTGGGGCGCATACCGGGCCCGGGTTGTTGGGGGTCGTGGTTTCGCCGCGGTGAGGATTGCCGGTGGCTGTGGCTGTGGCTGTGGCTGTGGCTGTGGCTGTGCCGGTGGCTGTGGCCCGGGGCGGGGCGGCGGCTGGAGGCTCCCGAGGGTGACGGAGTTATCCACAACTGGTGGGTAATCCCCGGGAATTGAGCAAGATCATCGCGATGGTGCCGTGGTGTCCGATTCTCGTCGCATGGCACTTCGATCACTTCCACGGACAGCGACCGCAACCAGCGGCCCGGGCCGCGGCCCCGTCTCCGACGGCCGAACCCGTCACCGCCGCCACCACCACCGGGGCAGGACCCGACGCCGACAGGCCTCGGCGGAGTCCCTCCGTCTGCGCGCGGAAGCCCTCTTCGTCGAACGGGCGAGAGCGCGGCAGGAGTTGGAGCATGGGCCGCCACCGGCGCGGTATGAGGACGTGACCGACACCTGGGCAAGCAGGGCAGGCCACGATCCGGGGGCCGCAAGCGGGGCCAGGGCTGAGACCGGGACCAGCGCTGGTGCCGGTGCCGGCGTCGGCGTCGGGCCCGCATGGCGGGTGCGGGCCGGGCTGGCCGTGCGGGAGCGCATGCCGTTGTGGCTGCAGTCGAGGTGCGGGCTGGAGCGAAAGAGCGTGGTCGCGCTCGCGGTGTTGCTTGTCGTGGCCGCGATCTTCGCCGTGCAGCACTTCTGGTCGGCCCGGACCCAGCCGGTGCGGACACCGGAGGTGGTCCAGGCGGCTCCCTACGAGGAGGCGACGGCGGCACCGGAATCCTCGACCGCCGCACGGGACCCCGTGGCGACGGCCGGCACCGCGATCGTGGTGGACGTCAGCGGCAAGGTGCGCGAACCCGGCATCCACCGGCTGCCGGCCGGTTCCCGGGTCGCCGACGCGCTGCGGGCCGCCGGTGGGGTGCGCCGCGGCACGGACACGGCGGGGCTGAACCGCGCGCGGCTCCTCGTGGACGGTGAGCAGGTGGTGGTCGGCACTCCGCCGGGTGCCGCGGGTCCGGGCGGGGTCGGAGGTGTGGCCGGAGGCGCGGGCACCGCGGGTACGGCGCCTTCCGGCGCGGCCGCCGCCGGTGCGACCGCTCCGGTCGCCCTCAACACGGCCACTCTTGAGCAGCTCGACACGCTGCCGGGCGTCGGCCCCGTGCTCGCCCAGCACATCATCGACTACCGCACCCAGCACGGAGGGTTCCGCTCGGTCGACGAACTCCGCGAGGTGAACGGCATCGGTGACCGCCGCTTCGCCGATCTGCAGAACCTCGTACGACCATGAGCGGGCCGCGGATCCAGGCCGCCCCTGCCGCACCCGACGGGGCCGTGCACGACCGGTCCGTCGTGCACGACCGGTCTGTCGTGCACGACCGTTCGGCCGTGCACGCCGCCTCCCCGAACCCGCTCGGCGCCGCGCGCCCTCGCCAAGAGGGGCCGGCGGATCTGCGGCTCGTACCGCCGGCGCTGGGGGCCTGGGCGACGGCGGCGCTGACACTGGACGCGTCGCCGCGGACGACCGCGGGTGTGGTGATCGTCTGCCTGGTCGTGGCCGGCGCGTTGCTGGTCGCAGGCCGGAATCGGCGCGGCGGGCAGGGGCGCGTCGGCGGGCGGGGCGTGCTGTGGCGGACCTGGCCGAAGGCCCCCGTCGCCGCCATGCTGCTGTGCGTCGCGGCGGCGGCTGCCTCCGGCGGGCTGCACGGTGCGGATCTGCGCCGTGGCCCCGTCCCGGAGCTGGCGCGACAGTACGCCGAGGTGACAGCCGATGTGGAGATCACCTCGGACCCACGGTTCACCCGCCCCCGGATCGACGGAGACCACGCCGCCCCGACCGCCCTGTTGATCAACGCGGAGGTCCGGCGCATCGAGCAGCCGGACGGAAGGGTGACGGCGACGCGTACACCGGTCCTGGTGATCGTGGACGCGGGTTCAGGGGCGGCACACGATCCGAAGGGCGCGCCCCCAGAGCCCGCCCCGTCGGCCCGGAAGCCGGGAAGCCCGCCCTGGCCGGCTCTGCTGCCCTCCACGAGGGTGCGGGTGACGGCGCGGGTCGTGCCCGCGATGGATGACGGTGGCCGGTTCGCGGCCGTATTGCGCGTGCGGGGCAGTGGGCCGCCGTGGGTGGTGGGGGAGCCGTCGGAGGTGCAGCGGTTCGCGGGGGAGTTGCGCGAGGGGCTGCGGGCGGCGACCGAGGGACTGGAACCGGATGCGCGGGCGTTGCTGCCGGGGCTGGTGGTCGGGGACACCTCACGGATCACGCCGGAGCTGGACGAGGCGTTCAAGGCGACGGATCTCACGCATCTTCTCGCGGTCAGCGGTGCGAACTTCACGATCGTGCTCGCCCTGCTCATCGGGCCATCCGGCAGTGCGCAGCACGCCGAGCGACGTGGCCTCGCTCCTCGGCTCGGCATCCCGCTGCGGGCGACCGCCCTGCTCGGTGGCGCGCTCACGCTCGGCTTCGTCATCGTGTGCCGACCGGACCCGAGCGTGCTGCGGGCCGCGGCCTGTGGGGCGGTCGCGCTGCTGGCCATCGCCACCGGGCGCCGCAGATCGCTGATTCCCGCACTGGCCACGGCGGTACTGCTGCTGGTGCTGTACGACCCCTGGCTGTCCCGGACCTACGGCTTCCTGCTCTCCGTTCTCGCGACCGGCGCCCTGCTCACGCTGGCTCCGCGGTGGAGCGCCGCGCTCCAGAGGCGCGGAGTACCTCCGCGCCCGGCCGAGGCGCTGGCCGCCGCGGGGGCCGCGCAGGCCGTGTGCGCGCCCGTCGTCGCCGTCCTCTCGGCGCGGGTGAGCCTCGTGGCAGTGCCGTGCAATCTCCTCGCGGAGTTCGCGGTCGCGCCGGCCACGGTGCTGGGCTTCGCGACGCTGGCCACGGCGTTGTGGGCGATGCCGGTCGCCAAGGCACTGGCGTGGTGTGCGAGTTGGCCCGCGGGATGGATCGCTGACATCGCCCGCACCGGAGCCGCTCTGCCGGGCGCGGGAGTGGACTGGCCGGACAGCTGGCCGGGCGCACTGCTGCTCGCGTGTGTGACCGTCGTGGTCGTACTCGTGGGCCGGAGGCTCCTGCGGAACCCTTGGCTGAGCGGTGCCTGCGCAGTGCTGCTTCTGCTGGTGCTGGTCCAACCGGCGCCTCTCACGCGGGTGATCACGGGGTGGCCGCCGCCGGGCTGGCGGTTCGCGATGTGCGACGTGGGGCAGGGGGACGCGCTGGTGCTCGCGGCGGGCGACGGCGCCGGGGTGGTGGTCGACGCGGGACCCGAACCGGTCCTGATCGACCGGTGCCTGCGCGCGCTCGGCGTCACCCGGATCCCCCTCGTCGTACTGACCCACTTCCACGCGGACCATGTGACGGGGCTGCCGGGAGTGCTGCGCGGGCGGGCGGTGGGCGCGATCGAGACGACCGGCTTCGAAGAGCCCTTGGGCCAGGCGGAGTTCGTGCGCCGGCAGGCGGCGGCCCGGCGGATTCCGGTGACGCGGGCGGTCGCGGGGCAGCGGCGGCGTACCGGTGCGCTCGACTGGCGGGTGCTGTGGCCTCCGCCCCGCCCGGTCCCGGCCCCCGAGGGACCGAACGACGCGAGCGTGACCCTGCTCGTACGGTCGGCCGGACTGAGCCTGCTCCTGCTCGGCGACCTCGAACCTCCCGCCCAGCAGGCGCTGCTGAGATCCCCGGACGGCGCCGGCCTGCGCGGCGTGGACG
Organism: Streptomyces sporangiiformans; assembly: GCF_005768555.2. Lineage (GTDB taxonomy): Bacteria > Actinomycetota > Actinomycetes > Streptomycetales > Streptomycetaceae > Streptomyces > Streptomyces sporangiiformans. Next base: position 22,903 of record NZ_VCHX02000146.1, on the reverse strand, counting down.
TCCTCAAGGTCGCTCACCACGGGTCGGCGTACCAGGACCTCGAACTGATACGCCGGGCGGCACCACGCCTCGCGCTGATCTCGTGCGGCGCGGACAACCCGTACGGGCATCCGGCGCCGAGCACGGTGGCGGCGCTGCGTGCCGGGGGTGCCACCGTGCTGCGTACGGACGAGGACGGAGCGATGGCCGTCGCCGGAGGAGGCGATCGTCTGTGGGTGGCGCAAGACTGAGGCCATGGACCGTGTACAGGCAGACGCCTATCTCCGCCGGATCGGGGCCGAGCGGCCCGCGTGGCCCACCGTCGAAGGCCTCCGTGACCTGCAACTGCGGCATCTGCGGACCGTGCCGTTCGAGAACCTGTCGATCCACTTGGGCGAAGAGATCGTGCTGGAGGAGAAACGGCTGCTGGACAAGGTGGTGGCCGCCCGGAGAGGCGGCTTCTGCTACGAACTGAACGGGGCGTTCGGGGCGCTTCTCGCGGAGCTGGGCTTCGAGGTCACGCTGCTCGCGGCGCGGGTGTACGGAGAGGGGGAGCGGCTGGGGATCCCGTACGACCATCTCGCGCTGCGGGTGCGGACGGTGGACGGGGGCGAGTGGCTGGTCGATGTCGGGTTCGGGGCGAACAGCCACCTTCCGCTGGCCTTCGGGGAAAGGAGTGAGCAGGTGGATCCGGCCGGTACGTTCCGGGTGGTCGAGGCCGCTGCGGATGCCGCGGGTGTACGTGGAGACGCCTCGGGGGTGGGGGACCTGGACGTCGTGCGGGACGGCAGAGCGCAGTACCGGCTGGAGATGCGGCCGCGGGTGCTCGGGGACTTCGTGAGTGGCGTGTGGTGGCATACCACCTCGCCTGTGTCGCATTTCACACGGTCGCTGGTGTGCTCGCGGGTCACCGAGGACGGCGGGCGCATCACGCTCAGTGGGCGGAAGTTCACAGTCACCGGCGCCGACGGTGTGAAAGAGGGGTCAGATCTGGCCACGGACGAGGAGGTGCTGGAGACGTACCGGGAGAGGTTCGGGATCGTGTTGGATCGCGTACCGATGGTGGAAGCGTTTTCCCCAGGTGAAGAACGCGAGGAGAGCAGCTGATTCGGGTCACATCCGCGTAATCCAGCGCATGTGCTGGATTTCCGTGATGTGGTCGTGTGTTGCCCCGAAAGCCGCGTCAGTGGTCGAATGCATCTTCGCCAACATGTCTTATTTTCTTTCACGTCGCGCGAGGTGTGTCGTCCATGGTGGGCCGCTGGCTGGGAAACCGTAGGAACCGGATGCAGGGGACGGGTCATCTCGCCGGAGTGCCGATGCCGACCGGCGCCGGGGTGCTCAGCTGCAGGGTGCTGGATCCGGTGAACCAGCCGGTTTCGCATGCAGAGTTCGCGATCAGTGACGCGGTGGGCCGCAAGGTGGTCAGTGGCGGCGCGGATCCGTTCGGGTCGTTCGTGGCGACGGTCCCCGCGGGGGAGTACCGACTCGCGGTGTCGGCCGACGGATATACGCCGTACCGCGCGAGCGCCGCGGTGGGGGAGGGCGCGGTGACCTCGCTCGGTGATCTGACACTTCAGGTCGCCGAGCCGCCCGCGCTGCCGGAGCCGGGGGACTGGGAGATCGAGCCGACGCATTCCTCGATCGCTTTCACCGCGCGGCACATCGGACTGGCCCGGGTGCACGGCAGGTTCAACACCTTCGCGGGGGTGATACGGGTTGCCGAGCAGGTCGACCGGACGGCGATGCACGTGGTGATCGACGCCTCGTCCATCGACACCAACGTGAAGATGCGGGACGACCATTTGCGGTCCGCGGACTTCCTGGACGTCGACCGGTTTCCGACGCTGGAGTTCTACAGCGACCGCTTCGTGCACAAGGGCGGCAATCGGTGGGCGGTCACCGGGGCGCTGTCGCTGCACGGTGTGACGCGTACCGTCACGCTCGACACCGAGTACCTCGGGATCGGCAACGGCATGGAGGGCGAGGTGCGCGCGGCGTGCCGGGCCACCACCGAGCTGCGCCGTGACGACTTCACGGTGAGCTGGCAGACGATGCTCGCGCGGGGCATCGCGGTGGTCGGGCCCAGTATCCGGGTCGCCCTGGACGTGCAGGTCGTCCCCAAGAGCTGACGTGCTGTTCGCGTACCGGAAAATGTCCCCGTGAGCGATGTGAGACATGTACTGGTGCTGCCCGACCGCGATGCCGCCGAGGAGGCGGCGGAGGTGCTCGGGGAGCGGTTCGGACTCGACGAGGAGCCCCAGCTCATACGGGACGCCCTGGCCGGTGAGGACGACGCCGAGGACGCGCAGTGGCTGGTGGTCCTGCGGGACGAGGCGGGGCGGCTGGACGCCGGGGAACTGGACGAGTTCGCGGGCGAGTGGGACGGGTGGCGCGAGGAGCCGTAGTCGTGTGGACGGGGAACCGTAGCCGCGGGGCCGGAGCCGAGACCGGAGCCGTTGTCAGTGGTGCGTGGGATGCTTGAGCGCGATGGCCAGGAAGACTGAATCCGCAGACACCGCAGACGTACTCGCTCCCGTCACGATCGCCGTGGGCCAGGAGGATCTGCTGCTCGACCGTGCCGTGCAGGAGGTGGTGGCCGCCGCGCGGGCCGCCGACTCGGACACGGATGTACGGGACCTCACGCCGGACCAGTTGCAGCCCGGCACGCTCGCCGAGCTGACGAGTCCCTCGCTCTTCGCCGAGCGGAAGGTCGTGGTCGTGCGGAACGCGCAGGATCTGTCGGCCGACACGATCAAGGACGTGAAGGCGTATCTCGGGGCGCCCGCCGAAGAGATCACGCTGGTGTTGCTGCACGCCGGCGCGGCCAAGGGCAAGGCACTGCTCGACGCCGCGCGGAAGGCGGGGGCCCGGGAGGTCGCCTGCCCCAAGATGACGAAGCCGGCGGATCGGCTGGCGTTCGTGCGGGGTGAGTTCCGCAGACTCGGGCGGTCGGCCACGTCCGAGGCGTGCCAGGCGCTTGTCGACTCGATCGGGAGTGATCTGCGGGAGCTGGCTTCCGCCGTGACACAGCTGGTCGCGGATGTCGAGGGGACGATCGACGAGGCCGTGGTCGGTCGCTACTACACCGGCCGGGCCGAGGCCTCCAGCTTCACCGTGGCCGACCGGGCCGTGGAGGGGCGGGCGGCCGAGGCGCTGGAGGCGCTGCGGTGGTCGTTGTCGACGGGTGTCGCCCCCGTGTTGATCACCAGTGCGCTGGCGCAGGGCGTGCGGGCCATCGGCAAGCTCTCCTCCGCGCGCGGGGGCCGTCCCGCCGACCTGGCCCGTGAGCTCGGTATGCCTCCGTGGAAGATCGACCGGGTGCGGCAGCAGATGCGGGGCTGGACCCCGGACGGCGTCGCGGTCGCCCTCCGCGCGGTGGCCGACGCCGACGCGGGGGTCAAGGGCGGGGGCGACGACCCCGAGTACGCCCTCGAGAAAGCGGTCGTCACCATCGCCCGCGCGGCACGCTCCCGCGGGGCGCTCCGCGGGGACGCGCGGTAAGAATCCCGAACCAAAGCCGAAACCCCCGCCCCCCCCTGCTCCCTGCCTCCGCACCCCTGCCCCGCCCCCGCCTCCGGCAACGGCAAAGCCGAAGGCCCCGGCCCCCGCCCTGGGGAAGGGCGGGAAGGCGGGGCCTTCGGGGTGAAGCTGGTGGGTCCCACGCCCGCGTGGCGAACGCAGGTCGCGCGTGGGTCCCGGGGTGCCGGTCGGGAGCGGAAGAGAGAGGGCCCGCTCGGGTCCTTCCGGCGATCAAATCAAGTGAGCGTCAGGCGACAACCCGGCGTTGACCGGGCGGCAGCCCTCCGCGCTCAGCAGAGGTTCAGCCCTTGACGGAAGCGACCTGGGAAGCAAGCGCCGACTTCTTGTTGGCGGCCTGGTTCTTGTGGATGACGCCCTTCGAGGCGGCCTTGTCGAGCTTGCGCGCGGCTTCGCGCGCGGCAGCGGTGGCCTTCTCGACGTCACCCGCGGCAGCGGCCTCACGGGCCTTGCGGATCGCGGTCTTCAGCGAAGACTTGACGGCCTTGTTGCGCAGCCGGGCCTTCTCGTTGGTCTTGATCCGCTTGATCTGGGACTTGATGTTCGCCACGAATGAGCCTTTTCAGGTTCAGGCACGGGGCCCACAGGTCCCGTACCGGTGATTTCTTGAGGGTGTGCCTCCTGCAGAGAGGGCATGAGGCACAGCTGTTCAGGCTACCAGTGCCCCCACGACCGCCCCAAACCCGGCGACGGCCACCCGCCGGACCGGGGCGAGAACGGCCTCGGTCCCACCCGTGGGACCATGGAACCTACGTATCGATCCGACCCGAGGCGACAGGCGCCTCAAGAGACAGGACCCTGCGTGCCCGCGACCCCTAACAATGTGCCCGAGCCGAGCCGTACCGACCCGGCTCTGATCCGCAATTTCTGCATCATCGCGCACATCGACCACGGCAAGTCCACGCTCGCCGACCGGATGCTCCAGCTGACCGGGGTGGTCGAGCAGCGGCAGATGCGTGCTCAGTACCTCGACCGCATGGACATCGAGCGCGAGCGCGGTATCACGATCAAGTCCCAGGCCGTCCGGCTGCCCTGGGCCCCCACCGAGGACAAGGGCAGTACCCACATCCTCAACATGATCGACACCCCCGGACACGTGGACTTCACCTATGAGGTGTCCCGGTCGCTCGCCGCGTGCGAGGGGACGATCCTGCTCGTCGACGCCGCCCAGGGCATCGAGGCCCAGACTCTCGCCAATCTGTATCTGGCGATGGAGAACGACCTCACCATCATCCCGGTGCTCAACAAGATCGACCTCCCGGCGGCCCAGCCCGAGAAGTTCGCGCTTGAGCTCGCGAACCTCGTCGGCTGCGACCCGGACGACGTCCTGCGCGTCTCCGCCAAGACCGGCCTGGGCGTCGAGGCGCTGCTCGACAAGGTCGTCGCCGAGGTCCCGCCCCCGGTCGGTGTCAAGGACGCCCCGGCCCGCGCGATGATCTTCGACTCGGTCTACGACTCCTACCGGGGCGTCGTCACCTACGTACGTGTCATCGACGGTCAGCTCAACAAGCGCGAGCGGATCCGGATGATGTCCACCGGGGCGACCCACGAGCTGCTCGAGATCGGGACCAACTCACCCGAGATGCTCGGCGCCGACGGGCTCGCTGTCGGCGAGGTCGGCTACCTCATCACCGGTGTGAAGGACGTCCGCCAGTCCAAGGTCGGTGACACGATCACCAGCCTGCACAAGGGCGCGACCGAAGCCCTCGGCGGGTACAAGGACCCCAAGCCGATGGTTTTCTCCGGGCTCTATCCGCTGGACGGCTCGGACTACCCCGAGCTGCGCGACGCCCTGGACAAGCTGCAGCTCAACGACGCCGCGCTGGTCTACGAGCCGGAGACCTCCGCCGCCCTCGGCTTCGGCTTCCGCGTCGGCTTCCTCGGGCTGCTGCACCTCGACGTGATCCGTGAGCGGCTGGAGCGCGAGTTCGGCCTCGACCTCATCGCCACCGCGCCGAACGTGGTCTACCGCGTCCTGATGGAGGACGGCACCGAGCACACGGTCACCAACCCGAGCGAGTTCCCCGAGGGCAAGATCGACGAGGTCTACGAGCCGGTCGTGCGCGCCACGCTGCTCGCGCCCTCCGAGTTCATCGGCTCGATCATGGAGCTCTGCCAGGGCCGTCGCGGCACCCTCCTCGGCATGGACTACCTCTCCGAGGACCGCGTCGAGATCCGCTACACGCTGCCGCTCGCCGAGATCGTCTTCGACTTCTTCGACCAGCTGAAGTCCAAGACCCGCGGCTATGCGTCGCTCGACTACGAGCCCACCGGGGAGCAGACCTCCAGCCTCGTCAAGGTGGACATCCTGCTGCACGGCGACAAGGTCGACGCGTTCTCCGCGATCACCCACAAGGACCAGGCGTACGCGTACGGAGTGCGGCTCGTCGCCAGGCTGCGCGAGCTCATTCCGCGGCAGGCCTTCGAGGTGCCCGTCCAGGCGGCCATCGGCTCCCGGGTCATCGCCCGCGAGACCATCCGCGCCATCCGCAAGGACGTCCTCGCCAAGTGCTACGGCGGTGACATCTCCCGTAAGCGGAAGCTGCTGGAGAAGCAGAAGGAGGGCAAGAAGCGGATGAAGATGGTGGGCTCTGTGGAGGTTCCGCAAGAGGCGTTCATCGCCGTGCTCTCCAGCGACGACTCCGCGGGCTCCGGCAAGGGCAAGAAATAAGCCGGGCCGTTCCCGGAAGAAAGCCACTGTTACCCCTGGAAACTCGGGCAGACTGCGGGCTCGTCGCGTTGCGGCGCGACGAGCCCGTACGCGTGCGTAGTGTTGCTCTGCGTATGACTATTGGTAGGAAGTGACACCCCGCCGCCCCTTACGAACCGGCCAACCTCGCTCTACTCTGATCACCACTCGTTAGTTACTCGCGAGTTAAACAACCGCAGCAATGAGTCAGCCGCACACTGTCGCGGGCCGGAGGATGTCGTGAGCGACACACAAACCCTGATCGAGAACCGTCCGCCGTCCGTGGCGGCGCTTTTCCTGGAGCGCGTGGCGGCCACACCGGACGCCGAGGCCTACCGATACCCGGTGCCTCCCGCGTCGGGCGAGGGCCCCGACGACTGGAAGTCGCTGAGCTGGGCGCAGGCCTCCGAGCGGGTCTTCGCCATAGCGGCCGGCCTGATCGAACTGGGTGTCCAGCCGGAGCAGCGCGTCGCGCTCGCCTCCTCGACCCGGGTCGAATGGGTCCTCGCCGACCTCGGCATCATGTGCGCGGGCGCGGCGACGACGACCGTGTACCCGCAGACGAACGCCGAGGAGTCGGCCTTCATCCTCTCCGACTCCGAGAGCAGGGTGCTGATCGCGGAGGACGCGGCGCAGCTCGACAAGGCCCGGGAGAAGCGGGCCGAACTGCCCGGCCTGACCCATGTGGTCGTCATCGACCCCGCCGGCGCGGACGTCTCGGAGGACTGGATCCTCTCCCTGGCCGAGCTGGAGAAGCGCGGCGCCGCCCACCTGGAGAAGAACCCCGACCTGATCAAGGAGAAGGTCGGCGCGATCACCCCCGAGCAGCTCGCCACGCTGATCTACACCTCGGGCACCACGGGCCGCCCCAAGGGCGTCCGCCTCCCGCACGACAACTGGTCGTACATGGCGAAGGCCATCGCCGCGACCGGCCTGATCAGCGGCGAGGACGTGCAGTACCTGTGGCTGCCGCTCGCGCACGTCTTCGGCAAGGTGCTCACGTCCGGGCAGATCGAGGTCGGACATGTCACGGCCGTCGACGGCCGGGTGGACAAGATCATCGAGAATCTGCCGGTGGTGCAGCCGACGTACATGGCGGCGGTGCCCCGCATCTTCGAGAAGGTCTACAACGGGGTCGCGGCCAAGGCGCGGGCCGGTGGCTCGGGCAAGTACAAGATCTTCCAGTGGGCCGCGGCAGTCTCGCGCGAGTACGCGAAGGCCAGCCAGGACAGCTTCCGCAGGACCGGTACGGCCTCCGTGCCCTTCGGGCTCGCGGCCAAGCACAAGGTCGCGGACGCGCTCGTGTACACCAAGCTGCGCGAGGCCTTCGGCGGCCGGTTGCGTGCCTGTGTGTCGGGAAGCGCGGCTCTCGCGCCGGAGATCGGCTACTTCTTCGCGGGCGCCGGTGTGCACATCCTGGAGGGGTACGGGCTGACGGAGTCGTCCGCAGCCTCCTTCGTGAACCCCGGTGAGGCGTACCGCACGGGCACGGTGGGCAAGCCGCTGCCCGGCACCGAGGTGCGCATCGCGGACGACGGAGAGATCCTGCTGCGCGGTCCCGGCATCATGGAGGGCTACCACGGGCTGCCCGAGAAGACCGCCGAAGTCCTGGAATCGGACGGCTGGTTCCACACGGGCGACATCGGCGAGCTGTCCCCGGACGGCTACCTCCGCATCACCGACCGCAAGAAGGACCTCATCAAAACGTCCGGCGGCAAGTACATCGCGCCGGCCGAGGTCGAGGGCCAGTTCAAGGCGGTCTGCCCGTACGTCTCCAACATCCTCGTCCACGGCGCCGACCGGAACTTCTGCACGGCTCTCATCGCCCTCGACGAGCCGTCGATCCTCGACTGGGCCAAGGAGAAGGGCCTGCCGGCCACGTCGTACGCCGAGGTCGTCGCGAACGCCGCCACGGTCGAGCTCATCGACGGCTACGTCAAGGAGCTCAACGAGGGCCTCCAGCGCTGGCAGACCATCAAGAAGTTCAAGCTCCTCCCGCGTGACCTCGACATCGAACACGGCGAACTGACGCCCAGCCTGAAGCTGAAGCGCCCGGTCGTCGAACGCGAGTACAAGCACCTGATCGAGGAGATGTACGCGGGCACCCGCGAGGCGTGAGCGCGAGCCTCCGGCGGTCGAGGCCGTCCTCGGTCTGGCGCGGAATCGGTCGGCTGGTAGAGATACCCGCGTCGACGCGCCATCCGCTGCGGGCCGACACCCCCGCCCCGTCCCCTTCCGTACGGGGGCGGCTGCGGGGCGCCCGTGCCTCGACCCTGCTCAACCGCCGGAGGCTATACGTTCCGCGCCCGGCGCATCTTCAGCAGCAGCTGCTGCATCTGCTGGACGTGGTGGCGGAGTTCGAGTACGTCCTGAAGGCTGCTGGCGGCCATATGGGTCTCGATCTCCTTGAGGCGGCACGCGAGCGCGTCGAACTGTTCCTGTTCGCGGGCCAGCATCCGCTCCAGTTGCTGGTTCTTGCGGTGGAGGTCCAGGAAGACCGTCACCTTGGCGCGCAGAACCCACGGGTCGAACGGCTTGGTGAGGTAGTCGGCGGCGCCGGTGGCGTACCCACGGAAGGCATAGCCCGCGTCGGCGTCCGTGCCCGTCAGGAATATGATCGGGACGTCCTTGGTCTGGTCGAGCCGTTTGATGTTGGCGGCGGTTTCGAATCCGTCCATACCCGGCATGCGGATGTCGAGCAGGACGACCGCGAACCGCTGCCGCAGCAGCGCCTTCATCGCCTCTTCGCCCGAACGGGCGCGTACAAGCGGCTCGTTGAGGGACCCCAGGACGGCCTCGAGCGCGATCAGGTTGTCCTCCATGTCGTCCACAAGGAGGATGCTGGCGCGGTCGTCGGTCGTTTCCTCGATGCTCATGGTGATCGGTGCCTGCCTCATTCGGTCGTCGGCGGTGGAGCGGGCTCCACTGACGTGCTCGTTCCCGGAACCACGGCCTCGGCGGAGTGGTCCGGTTCAGCGGCGTCCCCCTCGGCGTCGCCGCTCTGCGGGTCCAGGAGCGCGCAGACGACGGTCAGCAGCTGATCGACGTCCACCGGCTTGGGTACGTAGTCGTTGGCACCGCGCGCGATGGACTTCTCGCGGTCGCCCGGCATCGCCTTGGCGGTGAGGGCGACGATGGGAAGGCCGGCCCAGCGTGGGGTGCGGCGGATGACGGCGATGGTCTCGTAACCGTCCATCTCCGGCATCATGATGTCCATCAGGACGAGTTCGACGTCGGGATTGCGGTCCAGGGTCTCGATGCCCTCACGCCCGTTCTCCGCGTACAGGACGGGCATCCCGACCCGGCCCAGTACGTGCGTGAGCGCGAAGACGTTGCGGATGTCGTCGTCCACGATCAGCACCCGGCGCCCCGGCAGCACTTGCCCCGCCCGGCCCGTCTTCCACTCCTCCAGCTTGGTCGGCGTGGGCCAGGTGTCGTCCGTTTCGTGGCCGGTGAACGGCTCGGTGGACAGCTGCTCGGGCGCGGGCGCCGTCCGCTCCTCGGGAGAGGGACCCGTCGCCGCGTGCCCGGGGCTGACGATGGGGACGTACAGCGTGAACGTGGAGCCCTTGCCCGGCTGGCTCTCGGCCACGATGCGACCGCCGAGCAGTCCGGCGATCTCGCGGCTGATGGACAGACCGAGCCCCGTGCCGCCGTACTTGCGGTTGGTGGTGCCGTCGGCCTGCTGGAACGCCTCGAAGATCACCGGGAGTTTCTCCGGCGAGATGCCGATACCGGTGTCGGCGACCGAGAAGGCGATCACGTCGTCGTTGCCGTCGTGCGGGTAGCCGGGGTCCGGGTCCTTGACGCGCGTGACGCGCAGCTCCACGCTGCCGGACGCGGTGAACTTGATCGCGTTGGACAGCAGGTTGCGCAGGATCTGCTGGAGACGCTGCTCGTCCGAGTACATCTCGCGCGGTACGTCCTCGCCGACCGACACCTCGAAGGACAGCCCCCGGTCCAGTGTGAGCGGCCGGAACGTGGCGTGGACGTAGTCGAGCAGCTTGATCAGCGGCAGCCTCTTCGGCCGTACGTCCATCCTTCCGGCCTCGATCTTCGACAGGTCGAGGATGTCGTTGATCAGCTGGAGCAGATCGGAGCCCGAGCGATGGATCGTCGCCGCGAACTGCACCTCCTGGTCGGAGAGATGCCCGTCCGGGTTGTCGGAGAGCAGCCGTGCCAGGATCAGCAGCGAGTTCAGCGGTGTGCGCAGCTCGTGCGACATGTTCGCCAGGAACTCCGACTTGTACTGCGACGACGTCGCCAGGAGCGCGGCCTTCTCCTCCAGTTCGGCGTTCGAGCGCTGCAACTCGGCCTGCTGACGCTGGAGTTCGTCCGAACGCTCCTGGAGCTGGGTGGCCAGCCGCTGGGACTCGCCGAGCAGCGACTCCGTACGGGAGTTGGCGATGATGGTGTTGATCGCGACGCCGATCGTGTTCACGAACTGGTCGAAGAACGCCAGGTGGACATCGGAGAAGCGGGAGAAGGAGGCGAGCTCGATGACGCCGAGCAGCGTGTCCTCGAAGAGGATCGGGATGATGACGACGCTGGCCGGAGCCGCCTCGCCCAGACCGCTGTTGATCTTGATGTAGTCCGGCGGGGCCTCCTCGACGAGGATCCGCTTCTTCTCCCGCGCGGCCTGCCGTACGAGACCGTGCACCGGCATGCCGCCCGTGTCGACGGTCGCGCCCTGCGCCGAACCGTACCCGGCGATGAAGGCCAGTCCCTTGGTCGGCACGGCCGTGCGCAGCGATGTCTCGTCCGCCTCCGGGTCGGCCAGGAAGAAGGCCCCGTACTGGGCGTTCACCAGCGGGGTCAGCTCGCGCAGGATCAGGTCGGCGACCTCCATCAGGTCACGGTGGCCCTGCATCAGAGCGGCAAGGCGGGCGAGGTTCGACTCCAGCCAGTCCTTCGCGCGGGTCGTCTCGCGGAGGTTGGCCACCATCAGGTTGATGTTGTCCTTCAGCTCGGCGACCTCGCCGCGGGTCTCCACCGAGATGGAGCGGGACATGTCGCCCTGGGCCACCGCGGACGCCACCTCGGCGATCGCGCGGACCTGGGTGGTGAGGTTGGACGCGAGCTCGTTCACGTTCGTCGTCAGGCGCTTCCATGTGCCGTACACGCCCTCGACCCTGGCCTGGCCGCCGAGCTGGCCCTCGGAGCCCACCTCGCGGGCCACCCGGGTCACCTCGGAGGAGAACGAGGACAGCGTGTCGACCATCGTGTTGATGGTGGTCTTCAGCTCCAGGATCTCGCCGCGCGCGTCCACGTCGATCTTCTTGGAGAGGTCGCCCTGGGCCACGGCGGTGGCGACCTGGGCGATGTTCCGCACCTGCGACGTCAGGTTGTCGGCCATGTAGTTGACGTTGTCGGTCAGGTCCCGCCAGACACCGGAGACGCCGAGCACCTGGGCCCGGCCGCCGAGCCGCCCGTCGGTGCCGACCTCGCGGGCCACCCGGGTCACCTCGTCGGCGAAGGCGCGCAGCTGCTCCACCATCGTGTTGACGGTGTCCTTCAGTTCCAGGATCTCGCCGCGGGCGTCGACCGTGATCTTCTTGGACAGGTCGCCGTTCGCGACGGCGGTGGTGACCTGGGCGATGTTCCGTACCTGCGACGTCAGGTTCAGGGCCATGAAGTTGACGTTGTCCGTCAGGTCCTTCCAGACGCCGGACACGCCGCGTACCTGTGCCTGCCCGCCGAGGTTTCCTTCCGTGCCGACCTCGCGGGCCACCCTTGTCACTTCGTCGGCGAAGGCGGAGAGCTGGTCGACCATCGTGTTGATCGTCGACTTCAGCTCCAGGATCTCGCCCTTCGCCTCGACTGTGATCTTCTTGCCGAGGTCGCCCTGGGCCACCGCGGTCGACACCAGAGCGATGTTGCGGACCTGCGATGTCAGGTTGTCCGCCATGAAGTTGACGTTGTCGGTGAGGTCCTTCCAGACCCCGGACACGCCCCGCACCTGTGCGCGCCCGCCGAGGTTTCCTTCCGTGCCGACTTCGCGGGCGACCCGGGTGACCTCGTCGGCGAAGGCGGAGAGCTGGTCCACCATGGTGTTGATCGTCGACTTGAGTTCGAGGATCTCGCCCTGCGCGTCGACCGTGATCTTCTGGCTCAGGTCGCCGTTGGCCACGGCGGTGGTGACCTGGGCGATGTTGCGGACCTGCGACGTCAGGTTCGACGCCATGAAGTTGACGTTGTCGGTGAGGTCCTTCCAGACCCCGGACACGCCCCGCACCTGCGCCCGCCCGCCCAACTGGCCCTCCGTGCCCACCTCGCGGGCCACCCGGGTCACCTCGTCCGCGAAGGCGGAGAGCTGCTCCACCATCGTGTTCACGGTCAGCTTCAGTTCGAGCAGCTCGCCCGTCGCCTCGACGGTCACCGTGCGGGTCAGGTCGCCGCGGGCCACAGCCGTAGTCACCAGCGCGATGTCCCGTACCTGGGCGGTCAGCCGGGACGCCATCGTGTTGACCGCCTCGGTCACGTCCCGCCAACTCCCGGAGAGCCCCGTCACCTTGGCGCGACCGCCCAGCCGCCCCTCCGTGCCGACCTCGCGGGCCACCCGGGTCACCTCGCCCGTGAAGAGGGACAGCTGATCGACCATCCTGTTCACGGCCCGGCCGAGCCGGCGCAGATCGCCCCGGAGCTGGCGGTTGCCGTCGTGCAGGTCGACCCGCTGGGTCAGATCGCCGCCCGCCACCGCGTCCAGGACGCGCGTCGCGTTCGCGGCGGGCGCCACCAGCGCGTCGAGCAGCTGGTTCACGTCATTGACCCGGTTCACCCAGTGACCCTGGCCAGGACTGGCGGAGAGCCGCTCGTCCAGCCGGCCGTGCCGCACCAGCTCCCGACGGACGCGCTGCACTTCCGAGTTGAAGTGCGTGCTCCGGTCCAGGATCTGGTTGAACACCGCGCCGAGCTCGGCCACCAGCCCGTGCCCGGACTCGGGCACCTTGCTGCTGAAGTCACCGTCCCGGACCGCGGTCATGGCCGCGAGCAGAGGACGTAGGTCTGATGCCCGTATCTGTCCGTCTTCGAGCATATGTGTAGCACTGTTATCACTCATGAGGGCCCACTTCGGTAACTCGGCGCTTATGGGCGAGGCCAGTCTGTCACTCTGTCCGTGCCGCCCGAGGCGTATTCGTCCGAACTGCTCAGGGAGCCGCACAGTGGGGGTCATACCGACGCAACGGGAGATAAACTCCCGTGCTCCTGATGCGCCTGGGCACCCGCGCCCGCTGGCGCGAACGTCACTCCCGGGCAACCCTCTCGCCCCGGGCGCGGCCCGCCGGTTCGTCCGCGCCGCACTCGCCGAATGGACCGAACTCGCCCTGCCCGGCGCCGAGTTCATCACCGACCGGCTCGCCGACGACACCGTGGTCGTCGCCAGTGAACTCGTCACCAACGCGGTCGTGCACGCCGGCACCGACGTCGAACTCGAGACACGGCTCGAAAGCGGGACGGGGCACGGCTGCGAGGACGGTGCCGAGATCCCGGGCGGCGTCCTCGTCATCGAGGTCGCCGACCACCACCCCGCGCGCTCGGTCCGCGACGAAGGCGCCGACCGGCCGCACGACACCGTCGAATACGGGCGCGGCCTGCGGCTCGTCTCCTCGCTCTCCGAGGCCTGGGGGATCACCTACCGCACCGGCACCAAGACCGTATGGGCGCGGCTGCCGTTCGACGAGGTCGCGGCCGGTCACGGTGCGGAGGAACCCGAGGCGTACGCCGGTGAGCACGCCCTGTGGCGCGGGCTGCGGGCCGCCGAGCTCCTCGCCCCCGCCCCCAAGCGCACCCTGCACGACCAGGAGTGGCTCAACCGCGGCGCCCTCTCCTTCCTCGCCGAGGCCTCCGACCTGCTGGCCGGACAGCTCGACGAGGACCTCGTCGCCGCGCTCGCCGGACAGCTGCTCGTGCCGCGGCTCGCCGACTGGTGCGCGGTGTGGCTGGAGGACGAGGCCCCTGGCCGCACCGACGTGGGCCTCGTCGGCGGTCCGCGGCTCGCGCGCGTCTGGCACGGCAGCGAGAACCGCATCGAGGAACTGCGCCTCGTCCTGGAGAAGGACCCGCCCCGACTGCCCGACTCGGCACGCTCCGGGCCCGTCCCCGTGCCCTGGCCCGCCGACGCGCTCGGTACGCACGCAGCCGACGGGACGGCACTCGCGTACCGGCTGATCGCGGGAGGCAGACCCCTCGGCACGCTCGTCATCGGGCGGGCCGGGCTGGACCGCTTCCCCGACGAGATCACCGGGCTCGTCGAGGACCTCGGCCGCCGCGTCGCTCTCGCCATCGGAGCGGCCCGGCAGTACGCGCGCCAGGCCACCATCAGCCGCGTACTGCAACGCGGCCTGCTGCCCGGGGCCGTCGCCGAGATCCCCGGCGTCCGCAGCGCGCTCGTCTACGAGCCGTGCGACAAGGGCGGACCGAGCGGGGACTTCTACGACCTGTTCCCGGCCGGCGACGGACGCTGGTGCTTCGCGCTCGGCGACGTGCAGGGCAAGGGACCCGAGGCCGCCGTCGTCATCGGCCTCGCCCGGCCCTGGCTGCGGCTGCTCGCCCGCGAGGGCTACGAGGTGCCCGACGTCCTCGACCGCCTCAACCAGCTGCTCCTCGACGACGCCACCGAAGCCGCGGACGCGGCTGCCCGCGCGCTGGTCGCGGCGGGCGGCCAGGGCCTCACCGAGGGCCCGCAGACCCGCTTCCTCTCCCTCCTGTACGGCGAGCTGGTCCCCTTCGACGGCGGTGTGCACTGCACCGTCGCCTCCGCCGGACATCCGCTGCCCCTGCTCCTGGCCCCGTGCGGAAAGGTGACCGAGACGGCCCAGCCGCAGACCCTCCTCGGTGTCTTCGAGGACGCGACCTACACCTGCGACACCTTCGAGCTGCGCCCCGGCGACAGCCTCCTGTGCGTCACGGACGGCGTGACGGAGCGCCGCAGCGGACCCCTGCAGTTCGACGACTCCGACGGCCTCGCGGTGGCCCTTGCCGGCTGCGCGGGCCTGAGCGCCGAGCTGATCGCCGAGCGGATACGGCGCCTGGTCCACGAGTTCGGCCCGAGGCCGCCGGAGGACGACCTCGCGCTGCTGGTGCTGCAGGCGGAGTAGTCGGGCAGTGCCGCAGGTGCTGGACAATGGAAGGCATGCCTTCCGCACTCCCCGACGGTGAGCCCGTCCCCGACGACGGGGCACTGCCCTCGCAGGCCCTGGCCGACGCGGCCGAGCGCCCCCTCGGGTTCTATCTGCACGTGCCGTACTGCGCCACGCGCTGCGGCTACTGCGACTTCAACACGTACACCGCCACCGAGCTGCGGGGCAGCGGAGGCGTGCTCGCCTCCCGTGACAACTACGCGTCGACACTCGTCGACGAGGTCCGGCTCGCCCGGAAGGTCCTGGGCGACGACCCCCGGCCCGTGCGGACGGTCTTCGTCGGAGGCGGTACGCCCACGCTGCTGGCCGCCGACGATCTCGTACGCATGCTGGGGGCGGTCCGCGACGAGTTCGGGCTCGCGGACGACGCGGAGATCACGACCGAGGCGAACCCGGAGTCGGTCGACCCCGCCTATCTGGCCGCCCTGCGGGCCGGCGGCTTCAACCGGGTCTCCTTCGGGATGCAGAGCGCCCGCCGGCACGTACTGAAGGTTCTGGACCGTACCCACACGCCCGGGCGCCCCGAGGCGTGCGTGGCGGAGGCCCGCTCGGCGGGCTTCGAGCACGTCAACCTCGACCTGATCTACGGCACGCCCGGCGAGTCGGACGACGACTGGCGGGCCTCCCTGGACGCGGCGATCGGAGCGGCGCCGGACCACGTGTCGGCGTACGCGCTGATCGTCGAGGAGGGCACGCAGCTCGCGCGCCGCATCCGCCGGGGCGAGGTCCCGATGACGGACGACGACGTCCACGCCGACCGCTACCTCATCGCGGAGGAGAGCCTGTCCGCGGCGGGCTTCGACTGGTACGAGGTCTCGAACTGGGCCACGTCCGCGGCGGGCCGCTGCCTCCACAACGAGCTGTACTGGCGCGGAGCCGACTGGTGGGGCGCGGGGCCGGGCGCGCACAGTCATGTGGGCGGGGTGCGCTGGTGGAACGTCAAGCATCCAGGGGCGTACGCGGCGGCACTGGCGGCCGGGCGGTCTCCGGGGGCCGGGCGCGAGATCCTCGCGGAGGAGGACCGGAGGGTCGAGCGGATCCTGCTGGAACTGCGGTTGCGGGAGGGGGTGCCGCTGTCCTTGCTGCACGAGGAAGGCCTCGCGGCTTCGCGCCGGGCGCTGTCGGAGGGGCTGCTGGAGTCCGGTCCGTACGGGGAGGGGCGGGCGGTGCTGACGCTGCGGGGGCGGTTGCTGGCGGATGCGGTGGTGCGGGACCTGGTGGACTGAGCGGGGGCCGTGGTTGGGGTTTTCGCCCCCGCCGCCCCTACCCGTCCCATCCTGTACCTGGGGGTCCGCCCCCAGACCCCCGATCGGCCTGAACGGCCTCGTCCTCAAACGCCGGACGGGCTGAAAATCAGCCCCTCCGGCGTTTGAGGAGCGGGGTCTGGGGCGGAGCCCCAGGGATGGGGTGAGGAAACCCTCGGGCTCAGGCCGGCGCCGTCACGAAATCGATCAGTTCCTCCACACGCCCCAGCAACTCCGGCTCCAGGTCCTTGTAAGAGCGCACCGAGTCGAGGATCCGCTGCCAGGCCTCCCCGGTATTCGCCACGCGCCAGCCCAGTGCCCGGCACACACCCGTCTTCCAGTCCTGCCCGTGAGGGACACGCGGCCACTCCCGGATGCCGACCGAGGACGGCTTCACCGCCTCCCAGATGTCGATGTACGGGTGGCCCACCACCAGCGCGTGCTCACTGGTCACCGACTCCGCGATGCGGGACTCCTTCGTGCCCGGGACCAGGTGGTCGACGAGGACGCCGAGGCGGGCGTCGGGGCCCGGGGAGAAGTCGTCGACGATGGCGGGCAGGTCGTCGATGCCCTCCAGGTACTCCACGACGACGCCTTCGATGCGCAGGTCGTCGCCCCAGACCTTCTCCACCAGCTCCGCGTCGTGGCGGCCCTCGACATAGATGCGGCCGGCGCGGGCGACCCGGGCGCGGGCGCCGGGGACGGCCACCGAGCCGGATGCCGTGCGGGTGGGACGTACCGGAGCGGCCGAGGGTCTGACCAGGGTCACCACCCGGCCCTCCAGGAGGAAGCCCCGGGGTTCCAGCGGGAACACGCGGTGCTTGCCGAAGCGGTCCTCCAGAGTGACCGTGCCCGCCTCGCAGCGGATCACGGCGCCGCAGAAGCCGGTGCCGGGCTCCTCCACGACCAGACCCGGCTCCGCCGGGACCTCCGGCGCGGGCTTGGGCTTCTTCCACGGAGGGGTCAGGTCCGGTGAGTACTGGCGCATTCGCATGACGATAGGAGAAAGGACGCGCTGGGTGTGCCGAGAGCCCTACGACACGCCGAAACGCCGTGCCAGCGCGTCCCGTTGGGACCGGACAAACGCCGCATTCACCGCGGCGCCGTGCCCCGGAACGTACACCGCGTCCTCGCCGCCCAGGTCGAGCAGCCGGTCCAGGGCCGTGGGCCAGTGGGACGGTACGGCGTCGGGGCCCGCCTGGGGTTCGCCGGACTCCTCGACCAGGTCGCCGCAGAAGACGACCTCGGGGGAGTCCGCGCCGGATGCGCCGGGGCCGGGTGTGCCGGGGACGAGAACCACCAGGTCGTGGGGCGTGTGGCCGGGGCCGATGTTCGCCAGCAGGACCTGGCGGCCCCCGCCCAGGTCGAGGGTCCGCTCCCCGGTCACGAGGTGCCGCGGACGGACGAGGAGGTCCGCCGCCTCGGCCGCCTCGCGGGGGTCGGCGCCGTTGCGTACGGCGTCCGCGCGCAGCTCGTCGCTGTCGCGGACGAGGACCCGGTCCAGTCCCACCGCCCCGAACACCTCGACGCCCGCGAACGCCGCCGCCCCGAAGAGATGGTCGAAGTGGGGGTGCGTGAGCGCGAGATGGGTGACCCGGCCGCCGCCGAGCAGCCGGCGCGCCTCGCCGCGCAGCAGCGCGCCCTCCCGCACGCTCGACCCCGCGTCGATCAGGAGCGCGGCGCCCTCGCCCACGACGAGCCCGACCGTGCAGTCCCACACGGGCAGGCGGCGCCGCCCGATCCCCGGCGCCAGCTCCGTCCACCCCGACGCCTCCCAGGCGACACTCAGCACGGCGGCGGCCCTTCCCAAGTCACCTTCATACGCCGACGCTAGCTCTATGTTCCCGGCAGAGCAGGGCATGGTTCACCGCAGAGCGGAACTTGGTTACCGACTAGTTCCCGACAGGTCCGGACAAACCATCATGCATCGGGCCGACATCGCAGGCCCGGCCTTGCCGGGGTCGTACCCACCGGCCGTACACTTGAGCCGGGGATGCTGGCACTCGAACGCACTGAGTGCCAAGCGAAGGACGCGGGAAAGACCAGCTGGAGGTGTGCGCGGTGCTCAGTGAACGCAGGCTCGAAGTGCTGCGCGCCATCGTCCAGGACTACGTGGGCACGGAGGAGCCGGTGGGCTCCAAGGCGCTCACCGAGCGGCACAACCTCGGGGTGTCGCCCGCCACGGTGCGCAACGACATGGCAGCACTCGAGGACGAGGGCTTCATCGCGCAGCCGCACACCAGCGCCGGACGCATCCCCACGGACAAGGGCTACCGCCTCTTCGTCGACAAGCTCGCGGGCGTCAAGCCGATGACCGCGCCCGAGCGACGGGCCATCCAGAACTTCCTCGACGGCGCCGTGGACCTCGACGACGTCGTGGGCCGGACCGTACGGCTGCTCGCGCAGCTCACGCGCCAGGTCGCCGTCGTGCAGTACCCGTCGCTGACCCGTTCGACGGTGCGGCACGTGGAACTGCTGTCGCTGGCTCCGGCCCGTGTGATGCTCGTGCTGATCACCGACACCGGCCGGGTCGAGCAGCGCATGGTGGACTGCCCGGCGCCGTTCGGCGAAGCGTCTCTCGCGGACCTGCGGGCGCGGCTCAACAGCCGGGTCACGGGCCGTCGCTTCACGGATGTCCCGCAGCTGGTGCAGGACCTGCCGGAAGCCTTCGAGACGGAGGACCGCGGCACGGTCTCGACGGTGCTCTCCACCCTGCTGGAGACACTCGTCGAGGAGACCGAGGAGCGGCTGGTGATCGGCGGCACCGCCAATCTCACCCGCTTCGGACATGACTTTCCCCTCACGATCCGGCCCGTCCTGGAGGCCTTGGAGGAGCATGTCGTCCTCCTCAAACTCCTTGGTGAGGCAGGGGATTCGGGCATGACCGTACGCATCGGTCACGAAAACGCTTATGAGGGACTCAACTCCACGTCCGTGGTCTCCGTCGGCTACGGTTCGGGCGGCGAGGCAGTAGCAAAACTCGGCGTGGTCGGACCGACACGCATGGATTACCCCGGAACGATGGGAGCGGTACGAGCGGTGGCACGGTACGTCGGACAGATCCTGGCGGAGTCGTAAGTGGCCACGGACTACTACGCCGTACTCGGCGTGCGCCGCGACGCGTCCCAGGACGAGATCAAGAAGGCCTTCCGGCGGCTCGCACGCGAGCTGCATCCGGACGTCAACCCCGATCCGAAGACGCAGGAGCGGTTCAAGGAGATCAACGCCGCGTACGAGGTGTTGTCGGACCCGCAGAAGAAGCAGGTCTACGACCTCGGCGGCGACCCGCTGACCCAGGCGGGCGGCGGAGGCGCTGGCGGCTTCGGCGCCGGCGGGTTCGGGAACTTCTCGGACATCATGGACGCGTTCTTCGGCACCGCGTCGCAGCGCGGGCCGCGCTCGCGCACCCGCCGCGGCCAGGACGCGATGATCCGCCTGGAGGTCGAGCTCGACGAGGCGGCCTTCGGGACGACCAAGGACATCCAGGTCGACACCGCTGTCGTCTGCACCACCTGCAGCGGCGAGGGCGCCGCTCCGGGCACCTCGGCTCAGACGTGTGACATGTGCCGCGGCCGCGGTGAGGTCTCGCAGGTCACGCGTTCGTTCCTCGGCCAGGTCATGACGTCCCGCCCCTGCCCGCAGTGCCAGGGCTTCGGCACGGTCGTGCCGAACCCGTGCCCGGAGTGCGCGGGCGACGGGCGCGTACGGTCCCGTCGGACCCTGACCGTCAAGATCCCGGCCGGTGTCGACAACGGCACACGGATCCAGCTCGCCGGAGAGGGCGAGGTCGGCCCCGGTGGCGGGCCCGCCGGTGACCTCTACGTCGAGATCCACGAGCTGCCGCACCCGACCTTCCAGCGGCGCGGCGACGACCTGCACTGCACGGTCACCATCCCGATGACCGCGGGAGCACTGGGCACCAAGGTCCCGCTGGAGACGCTCGACGGCCTCGAAGAGGTCGACATCCGCCCGGGCACCCAGTCCGGCCAGTCGATCCCGCTGCACGGCCGCGGCGTCACGCATCTGCGCGGCGGCGGCCGGGGCGACCTCATCGTCCACGTCGAGGTCACGACCCCGTCCAAGCTCGACCCGGAGCAGGAGCGCCTGCTGCGCGAGCTGGCCAAGCTGCGGGGCGAGGAACGGCCTACGGGACAATTCCAGCCCGGACAGCAGGGGTTGTTCTCACGGCTCAAGGACGCGTTCAACGGTCGCTGACGCAGGTGCGGCACCCGGGCGCCGACGGCCGTGTCCGCCGGCCCGGGTGCCTTCCCATCACCCCTGATGGGCGCCCATTCCGATGGCGTATGCCGGACGGAAGGCCGGATTCGGTCCCGCTCTGTGGACGTGACAACATGCCGTCATGTCCACCGCGCTGACGGATCTCTTCCCCCTCCCGATCGTGCAGGCCCCCATGGCCGGCGGCGTCTCCGTGCCGCAGCTCGCCGCGGCCGTGTCCGAGGCCGGGGGGCTCGGTTTTCTCGCCGCCGGCTACAAGACGGCCGACGGCATGTACCAGGAGATCAAGCAGTTGCGCGGGGCCACCGGCCGGCCCTTCGGCGTGAACCTCTTCATGCCGCAGCCCGAGTACGCCGACCCGGCCGCCGTCTCCGTCTACGCCAGCCAGCTCGCCGGCGAGTCCGCCTGGTACGAGACCGAGCTCGGCGACCCCGACAGCGGACGCGACGACGGCTACGACGCCAAGCTCGCGGTGCTCCTGGACAACCCGGTGCCGGTCGTCTCCTTCCACTTCGGCTGCCCCACCCGCGAGGTCCTGGACTCCCTCGCCCGTGCCGGCACGATCACCCTGGTCACCGCCACCACCGTGGAGGAGGCCCAGGCGGTGCAGTGGGCGGGCGCCGACGCGGTGATCGTCCAGGGCATCGAGGCGGGTGGCCACCAGGGAACCCACCGGGACAACCCGGAGACGGCCGGCGCCGGCATCGGACTGCTCTCCCTGATCGCGCAGATCCGCGAGGCCGTACAGATCCCGATCGTCGCGGCGGGCGGCATCATGCGCGGCAGCCAGATCGCCGCCGTCCTCGCCGCGGGCGCCTGCGCGGCCCAGCTCGGCACGGCCTTCCTCGCCACCCACGAGTCCGGCGCCAACGCCGTGCACAAGCAGGCGCTGACCAACCCCCTCTTCGTGCGTACGGAGCTGACGCGCGCCTTCTCCGGCCGGCCGGCCCGGGGTCTGGTGAACCGCTTCATGCGCGAGCACGGCCCCTACGCGCCCGCCGCGTACCCCCAGGTCCACCACCTCACCTCCGGTCTGCGCAAGGCGGCCGCCAAGGCGGGCGACCCGCAGGGGATGGCGCTGTGGGCGGGGCAGGGGCACCGGCTCGCCCGCGACCTGCCCGCGCAGCAGCTCGTCGAGGCGCTCGCGGACGAACTGGTCGCCGCGAAGACGACGCTGTCGGCGTACCCCGCGGGGGGCGGCGTCTGATGACCGCTCCGGTGTTCGTGGCGGAGGTGGCGGACGTGCTGCCGGGCGGGCCCGACTTCGTCCTGGACGGCCCCGAGGGGCGGCACGCCGTGTCCGTGAAGCGGTTGCGGCCGGGCGAGGACGTCGTGCTGACGGACGGACACGGGCACTGGACGGAAGGCGTCGTCAAGGCGGCCGAGGGCAAGGACCGCCTCGTGGTCACGGACCTCCACGAGGTACGTGAGGAACCGGAGCCCACGCCCCGGATCACCGTCGTTCAGGCCCTCCCCAAGGGCGACCGCGGTGAACTCGCCGTCGAAACCATGACGGAGACCGGTGTCGACGAGATCGTCCCCTGGTCCGCCGCACGCTGCATCACGCAGTGGAAGGGCGAGCGGGGCCTCAAGGCACTCGGCAAATGGCGCGCCACCGCGCGCGAGGCGGGCAAGCAGTCGCGCCGGGTGCGTTTCCCGCAGGTGGCGGACGCGATGACGAGCAAGCAGGTTGCCGCACTTCTCGCCAAAGCGGACCTCGCGGTCGTGCTGCACGAGGACCGGGCCCACCCGAGCGAGCCCCTGGCGACCGCCGCGCTCCCCGCGTCCGGTGACATCGTGCTCGTCGTGGGGCCCGAAGGGGGTGTCTCCCCCGAGGAGCTGGAGCTGTTCACTCAGGCCGGGGCGAGGGCCTGCCGGCTGGGGCGCAGCGTGCTCCGCACCTCGACCGCGGGGACGGCGGCGGTGGCGCTGCTGCTGGGCCGCACGGGCCGCTGGTCCTGACCGGGCCCGCGGCGGAGCCGCTGAAGCATTCCAGCCCGGGCCGGCATCAATCAGCCCGTCCGGCGTTTGAGGACGAGGCCGTTCAGGCCGATCGGGGGTCTGGGGGCGGAGCC
>NZ_VCHX02000142.1 GCF_005768555.2 Streptomyces sporangiiformans | reverse complement strand
GGCCGCCACCGATGGCGGCCGCGGTCGGCGGCTCCGCACTACCCCGGCAGGACGGTGAAGTCGAACCGGCTGATCTCGTCGAAGCCGCACTGGCCGTCCTCACCGTACGAATACCCCGAGGTGAAGAAGTAGCCCGTGCCCGCCTTGGCACTCTTGGCGATCTTGATGCGCATCGCGGCGTCCGCGTACTCGCCCGGCTTGAGGGTGCCCAGGGTGGCGAAGTCGTAGTTGTCGTCCCACTCCGCGCCGTCGCCCTCGATGGGCTTCCACGCGCCGGTCTGCGGGTTGAACCACTCGACCGTGACGGCGAGTTCGGAGACGTCGTCGATCTCCGGGTCGGCGGTACCGAGGGAGAGATCGAGGTCGGTCTCCATCACCGTGACCGTGGAGACGTTGTTCACGCGATAGGTGAACTCGTGCCACCCGGAACCGGCGACGATCTCGCTCGGGAGGCCGCGCAGCTCCGTCTTCCCTCGTTCCTCGTCGGGAATGCCGGAACAGAAGTCCGGGCGGGTGTATGTCGGAGACGGCGTGGCGGACGGCTCGCTGGTGGCCGACACGGAGAGAGTACCGCTGTCCGCGGTCGTTCCTCCCCACGCGTGCGCGACAGGAGAAGCGAGCAGTACGGCGGAGCCGAAAGCGGCGACGGTAGCGGCGGCCGACAGAGCACGACGTAACTTCATGGATCCCTTTCGTGGGAGTGAACTGGGCGCTTAAATGACCCACCGGCCCATCAGCAGGTTGCGCTGCCCAGGGAGCCGCCCCTGTGATCTCCCTCATAACGCGTGCGGCGAAGCCCACGTCATCCGTGACCTCGGCATCGTCTTGCGATGACTCGCTAAGCTTGGCGTTCAACGTCGGGCGGTCACATGGCGTCTGAGTGTCCGAGGCGGGTTCCGCAAGACCGGAGCAAAGGATCAGGGGACTCTCATGGCGCTGTTCGGAAACGCGCACACTGTCGACCCGGCGAACGCACAGCGGGACTACGCGCGGTTGATGGGGCAGGGAGAGCAGGTGTATGCCGCGTACCTGCTGATACGCGACACCATCCTGTTCACCGACCGTCGCCTCATCATGGTCGACAAGCAGGGGATCACCGGCAAGAAGGTGGAGTACCACTCCGTCCCGTACCGGAGCATCACGCACTTCTCGGTCGAGACGGCCGGCCACTTCGATCTCGACGCCGAGCTCAAGATCTGGATCTCGGGGACACCCACACCGATCGAGAAGACCTTCACCAAGGGCGTCGACATCTACGAAGTCCAGGCCATCCTCACGCAGTTCGTGGCGCGGTAGGAGGCCACCTCCCGGCCGGGGCGAACTCGCACCAGACGATCTTCCCCGGGTCCCGTTCGGCCACGCCCCACTTGTCCGCCACCGACGACACGAGCAGCAGTCCGCGCCCCGACTCCCCCTCGGACCATTCGACGCGCGGCTCCCCGTCGCCGCTGTCGTGGACCTCCACGCGGAGCGCTCCGTCGCCGTACGGGAACAGGCGCAGGTGAAAGCCCCGGCCCGGGGGTACGCCGTGCAGAAGGGCGTTCGTGGCGAGTTCGCTGACGCACAGCAGGACGTCGTCGCACGTTTCCTTCCGTACGCCCCAGTCCTCCAGCGCCGCCCTCGTGAACTCCCTTGCCGCCGGGATCGACTGGCGTTCCCGCCGGTAGAAGCGTTCGCGGGGAGCGGGTGAGGTTTCGTTGTTCACGGGACCAGCATCACGCTCTGTGGTCATCATGGAGCAGTGAGTGGATCCGTACGGATTTCTTGTACGGGTTCGCTGGCGTGAACCTACGTGCCGTGGCGGGGAGTTGGAGCGCATGAACTCCAGGAAGCGTTCTCGCAAGAACGCGTCAGCGATGAAGATGGTCGGTGCGCAGCTGGGTGTGCTGAGACGGGCAGCTGGTTTCACCCAGCGCACGCTGGCCGAGCGTGCGCTGGTGGATGAGGAGACCATCGCGTCGATCGAGCAGGGTCGACGGCCGCTGAAGGAGGACTTCGCGGAGCTGCTGGATCGAGTCCTCGACAGCAAGGGGGTGTTGTCGGCCGCACTGGATCACATGCCTGAGGTGGATCTGTTTCCTCGGTGGGCTGAGGAGTTCATCGATCTGGAGCGGGAGTCACTTGCGCTGTCCTCGTACGAGAACCAGGTCCTACCTGGGCTGCTTCAGACTGAGGCATACGCCCGCGCGGTCCTCCGCAACAAAGTCCCAACCCTCTGTGAGGATGACATCGAGCAGCGTGTCGCGGCACGCATCGAGCGCAAGGAGATCCTGCACCGCAAGGATCCGCCGACTGCCAGCTTCATCATTTCCGAGTCGGTCCTGATGGACCGACTCGGCGGAGACGAGGTGTACGTCGATCAATTGCGCCGCATCCTCGTATGGGCCGGTCTGCCGGGTGTCACCCTCCAAGTCATGCCGACGGGGCGCGAATTCCATGCCGGGCTCGATGGGCCGTTCGTCCTCATCGAGACCCACGACCACCAGCGCGTCGCCTACGTCGAAGGCCAGCGCCAAGGCTGGCTGATCGTCGAGCCCGACGAGGTGTCCATCCTGGAGCGCAAGTATGCGATGCTGCGGACACAGGCGCTCAATCCGCAGGAGACCAAGTGCCTGTTGGACCGTTTGCTAGGAGAGCGATGAGCACCGGACTGCAGTGGTTCAAGTCCAGCTACAGCGGCAGCGAGGGCGGCAACTGCATCGAAGTAGCCTGCACCTGGCGCAAGTCCAGCTACAGCAGCGAGCAGGGCGGCGCGTGCATCGAAGTAGCCACCCACCCCTCAGCCATCCACATCCGCGACTCCAAGAACCCCGACGGCCCGACCTTCACCGTCGCCCCCGCCACCTGGACGTCGTTCCTCACGCTGACCCGCGACTGACAGCGACAGCGTCACCGCGATCGACGCGGCGGCCATCACCACCATCGCCGCGCCCGGCGACGTCAGTTGGGCCACCGCCCCGGCGAGCCCCGCACTCACCCCCTGCGTCGTGAGCATCCCGGCGGAGTGCAACCCCAGGGCGTGACCGCTGAGTTCAGCGGGAGTCAGTGAGATCAACCGTTCCTGCTGGACCAGGCTCGCGCCGAAGCCGACGGAGGCTACAGCGACGGCGACCGCCGCCACAGGCGTCCCCGGCCGCAGAGCGAACACCAGGTACGGAGCGGCCAGGAGCAGCAGCAACGGGATGCCGAACCGAGGCCGCGCCCGGGGCGGGAGGACGCGGCCGACCGTCACGTCCCCGACGAACATCCCCAGCGCCGCGCAGGCGAAGAGCAGGCCCGCGTGGTCGGGGGCGTACGGGACGTACAGCGACTCGCAGCCGACGATCAGTCCGTTCGGGATCCAGAGGAGCAGGTAGACGTTCCGGCGGGGCGCGTACGACCACAGGCGCGCGTTCGTACGCCAGGTCTCGGCCACGGAGGGGCGACCGGACGCGCGGGGTGCCCGGCGGGTCAGGCCGAGGCGGGCCGCGAACGCCGCCGCGAGGTACAGCGCGGCGGCCGTGAGCAGCGTGCCGCGCGGGGACAGGACCGTCACGAGGACGCCGCCCGTCGCGTATCCGGTGATCTGCGTGAGCCCGTTCGCCATGTTGAAGACCGAACGGCCCAGCAGATAGCCGTCCTTGGGCAGGATCTCGTTCAGCAGGCCCCAGCGGACTCCCCCGCCCAGGGAGGCCACCAGGCCCAGCAGCAGGATCAGGGCGAAGGTCGCCCACAGGGGCACGGGCGTCGCCAGAATCGCCGTACCCGCCGCGAAGGCCAGGGCGATGCCCGTGATCGTCGCCCGGGGCGGCAGCCGGTCGGCCGCCGACAGGAGCGTGGTCGCGCCCAGGACCTGGGCCAGGGACGGTCCGAACATACTCAGCGCCGAGAGCAGGGGCGAGTCGGTGGCCGCGTACACCAAGGTGCCCAAGGCCAGACCGCTCATCGTCTGAGCCGCCACCTGGACCAGGGAGGCCAGGAACAACGGCGTGAACTCCGGTGTGCGGAACAGTGATCGGTAGGAGCGCATGGGCGGAGTCTCGAAGTGTCCTCGCCCCGGCCGTTAATGTTTCGCACGGGGGCGAAACCATGGGACGGCGAGCGACGGACAAGCCAGGCGGGCAGGCGGGCGGACATGGGCTGGTGGCAGGTCAACGCCGACACCCTCGCCGGGAGCCGCTTCGTGCTGTCCCCGCTCGCCGAGACCTTCGCCGGTCTCAAGATGCTGCACGCGGGGACGGCCGCCCACCCGGGCGAGCGTGCCTGGCTCGACGTCCATCTGGGTGACTACAGACGGCGGTTGGCCGCCGATCCGGTCACCGCCGCCCTCGTGGCGGCCGGACTCGGGAAGGAGTGGATCGCCGACTTCCTCACGCCGACCCCGACCGGCCTGCCGGTCGAACCCGAGGACGGCGGCGCCCAGTTCACGACGGAGGTCGCCCGCGTACGGGAGGCGTCTCCCCAAGCCGCCCGCGCTCACCTCACCGTCGCCGTGCGCGGCTCCCTCCCGACGATCCTCCAGGGCCGCGAGGACCTGCCCGCCCGCGCCGCCGACCTGCTGGAGTACGTGTGGACCGAAGCCGTACGCCCCTACTGGGCCCGGCGGCGACGCGTACTCGAAGCCGATGTCGTCGCCCGCACCGTCCAGTTGAGCCAGGGCGGCTGGGCCGCCGCCCTCGACGCCCTGCGGCCGGGCATGCGCTGGCTCGGCGAGAACCGGCTCCAGGTCAACCTGCACGAGTACCCGCCGCGCGAGATCTCCGGCGCCGAACTCTTCTTCGTGCCGGTCACGCCCCAGCGGCACGGCTGGGTCAGCTGGGAGGAGCCGCACCGGTACGCGGTCGTCTACCCGTGCTCGGGCGTGCTGGCCGGGGCGGAACCGACCGCCGCGCCCGAGAGCCTCAACCGGCTGCTCGGGCCCGCTCGGGCGGGCGTACTCGCGCTGCTCGGCTCCCCCTTGAGCACGAGCCAGTTGGTGGCCGTGACCGGGCAGGGGCTCGGTTCCGTCGGCCGTCACTTGAAGGTCCTGCTCGACGCCGGGCTCGTCCAGCGGCGGCGGGCGGGACGGTCAGTGCTCTACTCCCGGACGCCCGCCGGCGAAGTGCTCGTCAAATCCGCGGCGCCCCCGTCACCGACATCACCAACGAGTACAACGACGTCGTGGCCGTGATGAACATCCGGTTGTTCTTCGGGCCGCCGAACGCGATGTTGGACACCGTCTCCGGGATCAGCAGGCGCCCGATGAGGGTGCCGTCGGGCGCGTAGCAGTGCACGCCGTCGTCGAGGGCGGCCACCCACAGACGGCCCTCGTCGTCGAAGCGGATGTTGTCGTAGTGGACGCCTTCCTTGCCCTCGGCGAACACCTTGCCGGACGACAGCGAGCCGTCGTCGCGTACCTCGTGGACGGAGACACGGGCGGCGCGGGAGTCGGAGACGTACAACCGCCGTTCGTCGGGCGAGAAGACGACACCGTTCGGTCCCTCGAAGCCCCCCGCGGCGATGCGGATCTCCCCCGTCACCGGGTCCAGCCGGTACACGTTGCAGGCCCCGATCTCGCTCTCCGCCCGGTGTCCCTCGTAGTCGCTGACGATCCCGAAGTCGGGGTCGGAGAACCAGATGGTGCCGTCGGAGCGTACGACGGCGTCGTTCGGGCTGTTGAGCCGCTTGCCGTCGTAACGGTCGGCCAGCACCGTCACCCGCCCGTCGTGCTCCGTGCGCGTCACCCGCCGGTTGCCCTGCTCGCAGGAGATCAGGCGCCCCTGACGGTCCACGGTGTTGCCGTTGCTGTTGCCGGCCGGTGCGCGGAAGACGCCCACCGTGCCCGTCGCCTCGTCCCAGCGCATGAGCCGGTCGTTGGGGATGTCGCTCCAGATCACCTGGCGCCAGGCGGGGACGTACAGCGGGCCCTCGGCCCAGCGGCAGCCCTCGTACAGGCGCTCCAGGTGCCGGTCCCCGAGGGTGCAGCGCCCGGTGCGGAACCGGTCGTCGAGTGTCTCGTAGATCCCATTCACCGTGGTCACGCCGGTGACTTTACCCAGCGCGGTTAGCATCCGGGCATGACCACTGACGAATCTTCTGTATCCGTGTTCGACGTCGACATCGATGCCCTCCAGGGCGGCTCCGCCGACCTCGGGCAGTACCAGGGCAAGCCCGTGCTCATTGTGAACGTGGCCTCCAAGTGCGGGCTCACGCCGCAGTACGCGGGCCTGGAGCGGCTGCACGAGCGGTACGCCGCGCAGGGCTTCAGCGTGCTCGGAGTGCCGTGCAACCAGTTCCTGGGCCAGGAGCCCGGCACATCCGAGGAGATCGCGGAGTTCTGCTCGGCGACGTACGGCGTGACCTTCCCGATGACCGAGAAGATCGAGGTCAACGGGGAGGGGCGGCACGCGCTGTACGAGCGGCTCGTGCCGGCCGAGGACGCCGAGGGGCACAGCGGCGACATCCGCTGGAACTTCGAGAAGTTCCTGATCGGCCGGGACGGCAAGGTCGCCGCCCGCTTCTCCCCGCAGACCGAGCCGGAGTCCGCCGAGGTCGTCGCCGCGGTGGAGAAGGCCATCGGCTGACTCCGTACCGGCCGTTGAAGTCACTCGGTGGTGCGTGCGTGCGTCACTCGGTGGTGCGTGCGTCACCCGGCGGTGAGCCGGGTGCCTCGCGTGCCTCGCGGAGTTCCTCGGGGCACCCCGTGCCCCGGGGCAGCTGGTAGCGCGCCGCCAGGCGGTAGGTGCCGGCCTTCGGGGCCAGCAGCTCCGTCCACTGGTCACCCTTGGCGTCCTTCTCCGCCTGCATCAGACAGCCGTTGAGGTTCTCGTACGTCTTCGGCAGGTCGTCGTTCTCCCGCCGCTTGGACTCCTCGGTCTCCTGGGGCGGGGTGACGCTCTTGCCCTCGGCGTCGACGAGGCCGAGCCACGGCGAGTACGGGATGCGGATCAGGACCGTGCCCGCCCGCTTCACCTTGATCGTCAGTTCGTCCTGTTCGGCGCTCTTTACGGTGGCGGGCGGGTCGGCGAGCGGAGTGGGGTCGGTGACCTGGAAGAGCTGCCAGTTGGCGTCGCCCCACACCTGCTTGAGGTAGGGCTGGCCACGCTGCACGAGCTCGCGTTCGCGCTCCCCACCGTCCCCGTCGGGATCGTCCTTGGGCAGGACGACGTAGTGGACGGCCCAGCGCTGGAGCCACTCGTGGTAGTTCGCGGAGTTCAGGGTGTCGTCGTAGAAGATCGGGTTGCGCTCCATGTCCGCCTGCCGGTTCCAGCCGCGGGCGAGGTTCACGTACGGCGCGAGCGCGGACGCCTCGCGGTGGGAGCGAGCCGGTACGACCTCCACACGGCCCTTCTCGGCGCCCTGCACCTGGAGCTGGTTGACCAGCGGGGCAAGCTCGCGCGCCCAGGACGCCGCGGGGGTGCCGTGCACGACGTCGTCCACCGCCTTGTAGCCGATCCACGCGACGAATCCGGTGAACGCGACGACGGCCGCGTACCACTTGCGCGAGCGCGGCTCCGTGAACGGCAGCGCGGCGATCAGCGTGACGCCCGCGAAGAGCATCGCCAGACGGGTGATGTTGGAACCGATCTGCGAGCTGACCAGCCAGACGAGGAGGACGGAGATGCCGTACACGACGGCCGTGATGCGGACCGTCTTCCACTCCTTGGGCACGAGGAAGTAGGTGAAGCCCGAGAACAGCAGGGGCAGCACGGTCGAACCGAAGATCATCGGCTGCGTACCGGAGAACGGGAACAGCCACGCGCAGAGACCCACCACGGCAGCGGGCGCGAGGCCCAGCGCATACGCGCCCGGCCGGCGCTTCTGCAGGAACAGCGCCACGGCGATCAGGCCCACGAAGAGCCCGGCGACCGGGGACGCGGCGGTCGCGAGCCCGGCCAGCGGGGCGGCGCACAGGGCTTTGGCCCAGCGCTTGTAACGCCACCGGTATGGCCAGCAGAACACGACCGCGGTCGCGCCCAGCGCGAAGACCGTGCCCAGTCCGAAGGTCACGCGGCCGGAGACGGCGTTGCACAACAGTGCGAACACCCCGGCGAGCACGGTCCATCGGACGTTCCGCACGGCCCGGCTGCGGAGGAGGATCATCGTGAGCAGGCCCGCGGAGACCGTCCCCGAGATCATCATCGTCGTCCGCACGCCGAGCACCGACATCAGGTACGGGGACACGACGCTGTACGACACCGGGTGCATACCGCCGTACCAGGCGAGGTTGTACGCCGAGTCCGGGTGCCGTCCGACGAACTCCGCCCACGCGTCCTGCGCCGCGAGGTCTCCGCCGCTGCTGGCGAACGTGAAGAACCAGATGACGTGCAGGGCACCGGAGAGCGCGGTGGCCAGGGTGATGGGGTGACGAAGGAAACGGGCGAAACGGGCGCCTGGGGCGTCGGGGGTGCCGGAGGTCTCGGGGCTCTCGAGGGTCCCGGTGCTGTCGGGGGTCTCGGGGCTCTCGGGGGTCTCGGGGCTCTCGAGGGTCTCGGGGGTCTCAGGCGTGGTCGTTTCGCGGCTCCCACCACGAGTCTCGTACGTCTCGCGGTCGTCGACCTGTTGACGCGCATGCGTCCCTATTCGCGAGCCGGCTTGTCGGCTCGGCTCGGCGTCGTCGGCATGCGTCGGCTCCGCTGTCGCCACGTGAAGGCACTCCCGATGTCCCGTTGTTCCACGCTCGGCCGGGTCGCTGCCGACGACCTGCCTCGATCCTCGCGACGCTAGCACGCACCCGGCCGGGGGTCGCCCGTATAAGGCTGCCCCTCGCCGGGTGCGGTCTCAGCTCATCCCGGTCGGTTCACCCGGGGTCAGGTCAGTTGACCCGGGTCAGGCCACCCGCGTCAGGTCACCCGGGTCAGCTTGGAGCCGTAGCCCGGTTCCGTGAGGTCCGACTGGAGCGCGACGGGAACCTCGACGGCGCCGCCCGTGCCGTCACCGACACTGAGCGATCCGACCTTCGTACCCGCCTTCGCCTCGTGCGGGATGGTCGTACCGCCCTCGCTCAGCTTCAGCTCGACCGACTGTCCGGCCCAGCCCACCGCGGAAACGTCCTTCGTGGCGACGACCGGGGTGTGACCGCCGAGCCCGTCGTCCACGTACCCGACGACATCGCCCTTCTTCAGGATCTTCCGCGAGGTCAGCGCCTCCTGGGCGGCGACCATCGCGGTCTTGCTGACCGCGTTGACGGTGTCGATGATCGGCGGCTGGTGCTGGCCGAGGATCGCGCCGACGACGGTGACGACCTCGCCGTCGACATCCTGGGTGGCGGCGAACAGCAGGTTTCCGCCCGCCTTCGTGGTGGAGCCGGTCTTGATGCCGATGGCGTTGTTGTACGGGACGAGGCGGTTGTAGTTCTGCCAGGTCTTGCCCGAGGGGTCCTTCCAGGTGGGCAGCTTGGTGATGTCCACCAGCGCCTTCATCCGGACGAGCTCGTTGCCGAGCTTCACCTGGTCCTCGGCGCTGGAGACGGTCGTCTCCTTCAGACCGGACGGATCGGTGTACGTCGTGTTCTTCATCCCGAGATCCTTGGCGGCGTCGTTCATCTTCTTGACGAACGCCTTCTCGGAACCGGCGTCCCAACGGGCCAGCAGTCGCGCGACGTTGTTCGCGGACGGAATCATGATGGCCGCCAGGGCCTGCTTCTCGGTGAGGGTGTCGCCCTCCTTGAGGGTGTTGAGCGTGGACTCGCCGTCCTTGTCGTACCCGCCCTCCGTCTCGGCCTTCGCGTCGACGGGGATGTTCTTGCCCTCATCGCCGGACTTCAGCGGGTGCTCCTTGAGGATCACGTACGCGGTCATGGCCTTGGCGACCGAGCCGATGGCGACGGGCTTCTGCTCGCCGAAGTTGTCGACCGTGCCGATGCCGTTGACGTCCATCCAGCCCTGGCCCTCGTCGGGCCACGGCAGGGAGACCTTGTCGCCCTCGAAGGCGTACGTCTTGTCGGCGGTCAAGGTGAGGGCGGGCGCCGGCAACGGGCGGACGGCCTGTGCGACTGCAAACACCACGGCCAGCAGCAGCACCAACGGCGTCCAGATCTTGACCCGGCGCACGATCGTCCGCACCGGGGTCTCCGGAGGCGGCGGCGTGTTCGTCAGCTCCGCCAGCAGGTCCAGCGGCGGCTTGGGCGGCAACGGCTGCTGGGCCGTCCGCTCGGGGCCGATCTGGGGGATGGCGGTGGTCTTCTCGGCGGACGGCGGGTCGGTGGGCCGCTCGGGGGGCAGAGCGGCCGGCTTCGACTTCGGCGGCGCCGGTTCGTCGAGCGGCTTGAGGGCTACGAATTTGCTGGTGCGCTCGGCTTCCCGCTCGGACGCCGGCTTCTTGGGCTTGTCCTCGGGCTTGTCCTCGGGCTCCCCGTCGGCCTTTTTGTCGGCCTTCTCGTCGGACTTCTCCTCGGCCTTTTTGTCCGCCTTCTCGTCCTGCTTGGCGTCGCCGCCCACCTTGAGCATGGTCGTCGGCTGGTCCACGGCGGGCGGGCGAGCCCGGAAGGTGGTGGTGGGCTGATCCACCGAGTCCTTGGAGTCCTCCTTGGAGTCCTCCTCCTCGGGCTCGCTCTCGGACTTGGGTCCGGTCTCGGACTCGGACTCGGGTTCGGTCTCGGGTTCGGTCTCGGGTTCGGTCTCGGACTCGGGTTCGGTCTCGGACTCGGTCTCGGTGTCCGAGGCATCTCCGCCGTCGGAGGCGAGCGCGGCTTCGCCGTCAGAGTCGGCGTCCGCCTTCGGCTCGTCCGTCTTCGACTCGACCGCATCCGACTCGACCGCATCCGTGTCGGCGCCACGGCCATCGGACGCGGGACTTTCACCCGAGGACTCGTCGCTGGGCTCCGCATCGGCAACGTCGGCCGGCTCGGCATCGGCAGTGGCCGGCGCCTGGTCTTCGTCGTCGGCGACACCGGCGTCGCCGGAGGCGTCGTCTGCGATGTCGTCCGCCGTGATGTCCTCCGCCGTGCCGTCGGCGGGACCGTCATCCTCCGCGTCGGCGTCGGAGTCGGCGTCATCCTCGGCGTCGGCCGAAGACGATACGTCGGACGTCTCCGCGTCCTCCTCACCATCAGTGGCAGCGTCGCCCTCGGCATCGGCGTCGACCTCGCCCCGCGACTCACCGTCACCGTCGAGGTCGTCGTCACCGTCCGAGCCGGCGTCACCCGACGAGCCGTCAGCCACCGCACCCGAGTCCGCGCCCTCGGACTCCTCGGACTCCTCGGACTTATCGGACTTCTCGGACTCCTCGGTGTCCGCCACCGCGACCCAAGCCGCCACAGCCTCCCTGAGCCGTGCATCACCCGCCTGAGCCTCGGTCACCCCGGACTCCGAAGCGCCCTCGCCCTCGGCCCCCGAAGGAGGCGTGTCCGAGGCATCCGAATCCGAAGCCCCGACCCGCTCCGCGACTCCTCGCGTGGAGAACACCGCCGTAGCCGTGTCCACCCGCACGACCGCCACGGCCTCCTGGGCGACCGCGAGGCGCGGATCGGCACCCGTCACGGAACGGGAACCGGCACCCGGAACCGGAGCCGGGCTCCCCGACGTCGGTTCTACCGACGACTCGTGCTGCTTCGACCTGTCGGGGGACTCGCCCGCCACCGATGCCTCCTCAATGCGCCACTCACCGTGCGCCCAACCGAACCATGAACCCTTGAAGAGCCGCCAGCAGCGCCGGGACGCACTGTCCGAACCATGTACCAGTGTCCTGTGTGCGGGCTTACCCTCCGGCGTAGACGAGAACGACATACCTACTGGTTCCACTACGAACCGGTCACGCACTCTCGACAGACCATTGTGAGAGGGGTCACCCTGTCATTCATCCACGCGGGGAGGCATGGATGGGCAGGAGCCGCAGAACAATTCCGGAGGAGCTTCTGCTGCTGGCGCTGGACCCGGCCACGGGTACCACCGCACAGCCGCAGTCGCTCGACCTCGGTCTGGCCGGAGCACAGCTAGTGGAGCTGGCGCTGGCCGGACGGATAGCCCCAGACGGGGATCGTATCGCCGTGGTCGTACCACGGCCGACTGGAGATCCGACTTTGGACTGCGCGTTGGAGTTGCTGCGAAGGCGTGGCGCTCCCGTGCGTGCGGTTCACTGGATCGGCGGGCCCCGATTGGGGCTGCGCCAGACGTATCTCTCGCATTTGGAGCGCTGCGGCATGGTTCACGCCGTCGCGGGCCAGATGTGCGGGGTGCTGCCGACGACTCGCTATCAGGCGACGGAAACGGCCATCAGCCGGGAAATCAGGTCCCGGCTGGACTCCGCTATCAGGACCGGTGTGCCACCGGACCCGCGGACGGCCGCTCTCGCCGCACTGGCGCACGCCGTGGGCCTGGGCAAGCACCTCTACCCGGGGAACGAGGGGCGCTCCTCGCGCTCCCGCCTCCGGGACCTGATCCGGCACGACCCCATGGGCGGCCTCGTGGCGCACGCCGTGATGGACGTCCAGAACGGTGTGGCTGCCCAGCCGCGCCGCAGCCCGGCACCGGCCGGCCGCCAGGCCGCTCCCGGAGCCAGGCCCGCACCGGAACCCGCTCGGGGTGTTCCGCTGCACCAGCACCACGGTTCCATGGCGCGCGCCGTGGCCCACTGAGCCGCTGAGCCGCTGGTCCTCGGACCACTGGCCCTCGGCACACACAGGCACGGCACGACCGCACCCAGCACGACACCCGCAACACCACCGCTCGGCACCAGGCACACGACCAGGCACTGGGTACCAGCACCACAACGCATCACGCACCACGCACATCCGTCAGCGCCGCACCGCAAGTCCCCAAGACCCGGTTCGGGAGCCGCTGGACCGCGCGGGGCAGCGGGCCGTACGTCCGGACGACGACACGGCCCGCCGCCCCGCGCGGCCGTATGTAGACCCCCACATCCCGAACTCGGCGCGAGTACCCGCGCATATCCGCCGTTTCCCAGCGGTAGCAAGCATCTTGGTGGCAATCTGCTCAACAGCAGATACGCAAAGTACAGGCAGCGCGCAGCCGGAGGTGCACGTCTCGTGGCGTCCAATGTCAATCCCACCGTCAGGCGACGCCGGCTGGGCCAGGAGCTGCGTCGGCTCCGAGAGCTCAAGGGCATGACGGCCGAAGAGGTCGCCGAGCGCCTGCTGGTCTCGCAGTCGAAGATCAGCCGCCTCGAGAACGGCCGTCGCAGCATCAGCCAGCGCGACGTACGCGATCTGTGCGGCGTCTACGAGGTCGAGGACCACCGCATCGTCGAGTCACTGATGCAGATGGCGAAGGACTCCCGCCAGCAGGGCTGGTGGCACTCCTTCGGCGACATCCCGTACAGCGTCTACATCGGCCTGGAGACGGACGCGGCGAGCTTGCGCGTGTACGACCCGCTCGTCGTCCCGGGACTGCTGCAGACCCGTTCGTACGCGGAGGCTCTGATCACGGGCGCACTGCCCGAGGCGGCCCCCGGCGACATCGACAAGCGCGTCCAGGTACGGCTGCGCCGACAGGAACGTATCTCCGACCAGGAGGCTCCTCTGCGCCTGTGGGCCGTCCTGGACGAGGCCGCGCTGCGTCGGGCAGTCGGCAACGAGCAGGTGATGATCCAGCAGTTGGAGCATCTCACCGAGATGTCCCAGTTGCCGCATGTGACGGTGCAGGTGATCCCCTTCACGATGGGGGCCCATCCGGGAGTGAGCGGGCAGTACGCGATCCTCGAGTTCCCGGATGCCGCCGATTCGAGCGTGGTCTACATCGAAGGCGTCACCAGCGATCTGTATCTGGAGAAAGCAAACGACGTTCAGAAATACAGCGTCATGTACGAACATCTCCGGGCACAGGCACTGAATGCTGATCAATCCCGTGAATTCATCGCAAATATCGCGAAGGACTATGCGCGGTGAAGTAGCCGGCGCGGGAAGGTGGCGCACAGTACACCTTCAGCGCGTCACAGCGGAAGACCCTTCCGGTATATGCCACCCGGTCGAGTGAATAGTTGCTTCGTTCAGCGATGTTGGCGAGTAGCGTCGATCACGCCAAGCAGCAACAACCTTGGCGGAAACCGCACGAGCAACTCAGCACAGCAACTGGCTACCGGAGCGAACATGGCAATCAAGCAGGGCGCTACGACTGCGTGGACGAAGTCCTCGTACTCCCAAGGAAACGGCGCATGTGTCGAGGTCAAGTCCCCCCTTCTGTCCGCACTGGCCGTCCGGGACTCCAAGGATCCTGAGGGTCCCACCCTGGCATTCCCCGCGGACGCCTGGAACGCCTTCGTGGCAGAGGTGCGCCAAGAGGCCGTCTGATCTTGGCCCATGCCTCGATCAACAACTTCACAAGCACCTTGGCAGTACTTTGGCAGCACCTTGGAATGAGCCCTCTCGACTGGCCCGCCGTCCCGGCCGAGGGGGCTCGGCCTTGAAGTCCCTCTCCAGAGCGCCTCTCCAGACCCTCTCCCAGAACCCCTCTCAGAACCCCCGCCCCGGGCCCGGTATCGCGTCGGTCAGCGGAGACGGTCGACGTAGCGGTCCGTTCCCGGCACCGTCGGGATGAACGGGGCCACCAACTCGACCCTCCCCCAGCCTCCTTCCGCCACCTGCTCGTCCAGCCCCGAGAAGTACTCCTCCCAGCACTCCCGCGGATCCGTCTCCAGGAACCACAGCAACGTCAGCCGCGTATCGACTCCTTCGACCTGCTTCACGTACGACATGCGGTCGCTGGGAAGCGGTGTCGGGCGGAAGATCGTGACCATCGCGGAAGGGGAGCCCGCGAGCCGCTTCGGGAGATGGCGGAAGCGGAGCCACTCCAGCAACTCGGCTCGCTTTTCAGGGGTTTCCGCGTCGATCACCTGCAGGACGAGACCCGAATACGGGTGATCCAGGGCATGGAAGTCCCGCGGCCCTGACGCGCCGTCCCGGTACACGGTGGCCTCGTGGTCCTGGAAAGCTGTGAAGACATGGGTGCGTTCCTGGAAGACGCGTCCGTCACGGTTGAGCCGCTTGTTGATCCCGACGGTCCACCTCATGTGCTCGTCGTAGCGACCGGAGGTCAGCCAGTAGACCGTGATGTAACAGCCGTCCGTGACCGGCTGGGCAATCGCCGACTCGCCCGGGTAGCGCAGAAGTTGGAGGTCTCGCGTGGCCACCCAGCGGCGCCCCGCGTACATCCAGGGCATGGCCATCGCGCCCGCGATGAAGTGATCGTCCTCATACCATCTGTGGTAGGCGCGTTCATACCCCCGGTGAGGTTCGACCATCGTGATCAGCGCATGACCGACCTCTACTCCGTAGGGTCCGACCGACGCCAGTTTGCCGTACAGATCCGTATAGGTCTCTTCGCGTCCGGCGTCTCGCATGCGCGCTCTCCACCTCTCCCGGGTTTCCCTCAAAGTTGTTTCTGACGCTACGTCAGATACGCCGTGACGGGAATGGGCGTGCGACGAGTCGCCCGAGTGGGCGATCTGCACTCAATGCACCGAAATACCCACTGGAAGTAACTACGTTCAGGGGTGCATCGCACCACTTCGGGAGGGCACATGACCACGTTCGGCGCCACAGCAGCGGAAGGGGTCGATGCGGTGTCCTGGGACGGAGTGACGATCCCGGAGCGCGTACGCAACTCGACTTCGGTCGCGCTTGCGGTTGGCGGCTCCCTGCGCGCCTACGTTCCCCAGCGGCCCGGCTGTTACCTGCGCACCTCTCGTGACCGCCAAGGCGACGAGAAAAGCATCGGCCTTCAACTCGACGACGCCGGGGCGAAGCTCACCGCTCTGGGCTGGGCACCATTCGCCGAGGTCTACCGGGAGAACGACACCAGTGCCTTCAGGAAGAAGCGGACGGTACGGGCAGACGGCTCAGCCGACTGGGTCGTCGTCCGCCCCGAGTTCAGGCGCATGCTCGGCGACCTCCTCTCGGGGCGAATCGACGGGGTCGTCTTCTACGACACCGATCGGCTGGCCCGCCAGCCAAGGGATCTCGAAGACCTGA
The DNA here is from genome assembly GCF_005768555.2 of Streptomyces sporangiiformans. Classification (GTDB taxonomy): domain Bacteria; phylum Actinomycetota; class Actinomycetes; order Streptomycetales; family Streptomycetaceae; genus Streptomyces; species Streptomyces sporangiiformans. The sequence goes on along the minus strand of NZ_VCHX02000142.1, from coordinate 42,053 downwards.
TCGATGTCATCGAGTACACCAAGCGCCCCGCGGTGGGCGTCACCGGCGACCTCAATCTCATCTCCGACGCGGACAGGCACATGGCACGAATCCTGTGCATCATGGCGCTCAAGTCGTCGCAGGACACATCGCGACGCGTCGCGCGAAACCATCTGGCGGACGCGGCGGCAGGTGAACTCACCGGCAGGACACCCTACGCATGGAACCCGGACGGTACCCTCCGGCCCGACCGTGCACGTGTGGCCCGGCACATCTTCGAGCAGTTCACGGAAGGCGTCTCCATCACGGGTATCGCCCGTGAACTCAACCGCGACAAGATTCCCTCACCGCGAGGCGGGAAGTGGGCTCAACCGACCGTTAAGGCGATCCTGACCAACCCTCGCTATTGCGGATTCGTCTCTTACCAAGGGAAGCACCGCACCGAGAACCAGCGTCAGCGTGACGGCTGGGGGCGCGTGCTCATCGGCCAGGACGGCCTGCCCGTGGTCGGCAAGTGGGATCCGGTCATCCCCCGGAAGCTGTGGGCGGACACACAGCTCGAACTGGACCACCGCAGGGTGCTCAGCACAGAGAAGGGAATCCTCCGCAATCCTGACGGCGTCAACCACCGCAAGTACCTGTTCACGGGATACTTGCGGTGCGGGATCTGCAGAGCCCCGATGAGCGCCAAGCGGGTCGCGCAACGGGGGCACGTCATCTACTACTGCCCGGGCCGAGCCCGCAACGCCTGCGGCAAAGTCAGCCGGCGCGCGGAGCCGGTGGATGAGCATCTGGAGAAACTGGTCGCCGAGTGGGTGCGCGGGCGGGCGGCACCGAACCTCAGCGACGGCACCACAGCCCCCGAGGAGCTGCAGGACACGCAAGCCCGGATCTCGGCGATCCGCACCCGCAAGGGCAACCTTGTCACCGCATGGGCCACAGGGGGCGAATCCGTCTCCGATCTGCGTCCGGGCGACTACTACCAGATGATCTCCACCATGAACGCCGAACTCGACCTTCTGGAGCGGAAAGCCGCTGAGCACGCGGTAGCCGCAAACGCCACTCGGTATCGCGACTACGCAGCCGAGTGGAGCAATGGCGGCTTCGAGCAGCGCCGCGCGCTGATCGGCGAGATCTTCACGGCCATCCACGTCATGCCGTCCGGCAAGGGGCGGGCTCCGTTCAACCCGGCTCACATCTGCCCCGTCTACGCGAACTGAGTCACACAGGTGCGTCACTGGCCTTCTCCGCCGGGCACCCATACTCTGACGCCTCGTCAGATATAACGCCTGAGCCCAGGAGGTCTCCGATGTCACTGCTCGTGGGCAAGACCGTCGTCGTCTCCGGTGTCGGTGCCGGGCTCGGTCACCAGGTCGCGGCGGCGGTCGTGCGCGACGGGGGCGAGGCCGTGCTCGGTGCGCGCACGGAGGCGAATCTCGCCAAGGCCGCGGCCGAACTCGACCCCGACGGCGCGCACACGGCGTACCGGGCCACGGACATCACCGACGAGGGACAGTGCGAGGCACTCGCCGCGCTGGCCCGGGAGCGGTTCGGGCGGATCGACGCCGTCGTCCATGTCGCCGCATGGGACAGCTACTTCGGCGGCCTGGAGGATGCGGATTTCGCCACCTGGCAGTCCGTCATCGAGGTCAATCTGCTCGGCACGCTGCGGATGACGCGTGCCTGCCTGCCCGCACTGAAGGAGCGCGGCGGGTCGGTCGTCATCATCGGTACACAGTCGTCGGTGGCCGCTCCCACGCAGGTGCGGCAGGCGGCGTACGCGGCCTCGAAGGGCGCGCTGACGAGCGCGATGTACTCACTGGCAAGGGAGTTGGGGCCGCACCGGATACGGGTCAACTCCGTTCTGCCGGGCTGGATGTGGGGCCCGCCCGTGGAGGCCTTTGTCCAATTCTCGGCGCATACGGAGGGCGTACCGGAGGCAGAGATTCTGGAGAGGCTCACCAGCCGGATGGCCCTGCCCGAGCTGGCCACCGACGGGGACGTGGCGGACGCCGCCGTGTTCCTGGCGTCCGATCGGGCGCGGGCGATCACCGGGCAGTCATTGCTGGTGAACGCGGGTGAGTTGATGCGCTAGGGCACATCTCGAGACCGCTCGAGCCGTCTCGAGCAACCACGCCGATCGGTCATGGATGTGAACAGAGGTCATCGAGGCGAACATTTTTACTTCCCCTTGACCGTACCAGCTGTTGTCGCCGCCATCCCGTCGAACCCACGATGAGCGGGCACTTCGCGGCTGCATCGGCCTGCTCTGGGCCGCTCTTGCCTGCGCTGGCGAAGTGTCGTGCACGTCAGCGCAGTTCACAAGGCGGACTCCGGGAGGGCGCATATGAACGGTCTGGACTGGGCCGTGCTCATCGGCTACTTCGGCGTGATGGTCGCGATCGGTATCTGGTCCCACAAACGTGTGGACAACGTTTCCGACTTCTTCACCGCGGGCGGAAAGATGCCGTGGTGGCTCTCCGGCATCTCGCACCACATGTCCGGCTACAGCGCGGTGATGTTCACCGGATACGCGGGCATCGCCTACACCTACGGCGTGACGTCCTTCGTGACCTGGTCCTTCCCGATCGCGCTGGGCATCGCCATCGGGTCGAAACTGTTCGCGCCGCGCATCAACCGGCTGCGCTCACGGCTGCATGTGGCGTCCCCGCTCGAGTATCTGAAGAGCCGTTACAACCTGCAGACCCAACAGGCCCTCGCCTGGTCCGGCATGCTGCTGAAGATCGTGGACGTGGGAGCGAAGTGGGCCGCGATCGCCACGCTGCTCTCCGTCTTCACCGGTGTCTCGCTCAACCAGGGCATCCTCATCACCGGTGGCATCACGGCCGTCTACTGCACCATCGGCGGTCTGTGGGCGGACGCGCTGACCGAACTGGGCCAGTTCGTCATCCAGTTGCTGGCCGGTGTCGCGATGTTCGTCGCCGTCGTGATGAAGCTCGGCGACTACGGCGGCTTCTTCGGCGTATGGGACCGGCCCGAACTCCAGGGGCACGGCGAGCCGTTGGTCGGTCCGTACGGAACGATCTTCCTGCTCGCCTTCCTGTTCATCAAGCTCTTCGAGTACAACGGCGGCATGCTCAACCAGGCCCAGCGCTACATGGCCACCGCCACCCCCTACGAGGCGGAGCGCTCGGCCCGGCTCTCGGCGATCCTCTGGCTGGTGTGGCCGGTGGTCCTGTTCTTCCCCATGTGGATGTCACCGCTGCTGGTGGAATCGCAGAAGCCCGACGGCTCGGACTCCTACGGCCTGATGACCGAACAGCTGCTGCCGCACGGTCTGCTGGGCCTGGTCATCGTCGGCTTCTTCTCCCACACCATGGCCATGTGCTCCTCCGACGCCAACGCGATCGCAGCCGTGTTCACCCGGGACTGCGCGCCCGTGATCTGGCGCAGGGCGCGGGCGTGGAGCGAGGGGCAGGGTCTGCGCGTCGCCCGCATCACGACCGTCGTCTTCCTCGGCCTGTCCATGGCGGCGGCCACGCAGGTCAACTCCCCCGCCTTCAAGGACATCATCACCGTCGTGATCAAGTGGGTCGCCGGTCTCATGGGTCCGATGGCCATCCCGATGATGCTCGGCCTGCTGCGCCCGTTCCGCCGGTCCGGACCGACCGCCGCGCTCACCAGCTGGGCCTCGGGCCTGTTCGCCTTCTGGCTGGTCAACTATCCGATCCACTGGAGCATCGACGGCGGCGTCCCGCTCGAGTACCAGGTGTCGATCCCGCTGGCCGTCTCTCTGGTCCTGTACATCCTCATCGGCTTCCTGAAGCCGGAGGACACCCCGGAGCGGCTCGCGATCATCGAACAGATCAACACGGACGGGGACGGAGCGGCCGCGGCGGCGATTCCGACTCCTGCGGGTCCGGTGGAGGACGCGGTGGGCTCCCGGGTCAAGGACTGACCGCTCCTCAAGCCCGCGGGTAGTGCTCCTCAAGCCCGCGGGTACCGTGTCAGCCACCCCGGTGAGGAGCCGCCCGGGCCGTGCAGGGCGGGGCCCTGGGTCATCTCCATCGCGAAGTCGTCGGCTAGGACGAGCATCGTGGGACGGCCCTCCAGTTCGGCCAGCCAGGCCGGCGGGAGGGCCGTCTCGCCGTGCAGGGCACCGAGCAGGGCACCGGTGAGCGCGCCGGCGGCGCCCGACGGGCCGCCGTGGTTCACCGCCAGGCACAGTCCCTGACGGACGTCCTCACCGACCAGCGCGCAGTACACGGCGACCGACAGCAGCCCGTCCGCCGTCCCGGCCCCGGCCAGCTCCTCGACCCGGGACGGCGTCGGCATCCCGCGTCGTACGGCCCCCAGTGCGTACTGCAGCGCGTCCGCCACGGGCTGCTGCCCCGGCCGCGCGGCAAGCAGTTGGAGCGAGCGCTGCACGGCGGCGTCGAGGCTCTCCCCGCGGGCGAGCCCGTGCACGATCACGGCGTACGCACCCGCCGCCAGGTAGGCCGTGGGGTGGCCGTGGGTCTGCGCCGCGCACTCGACGGCGAGCTGCATCACCAGCTGTGGCTCCCAGCCCACGAGCAGCCCGAAGGGCGCGGAGCGGGCCGCGGCCTCGACGCCCCGCTCGTCCGGGTTCTTGGGCGCGTCCAGCGTGCCCATCGTCTCGTCGGCGAGGCCGATCAGGCAGGCGCGGGCGGGGTCGCGGCGCGCGTACATCCACTCCTCGAGGGCCAGCCACCCGTCTTCCTTGCGGCGCTCGTCCGGCCCCCAGTCGTGCTGTGTGGCGGACCACCGCCGATACGCGCGGTGCAGATCGGTCGGCGGATGCCAGGCGCCCGTGTCCCGGCGCACCTGGGCGCGTATGAGCCCGTCGAACGTGAAGAGCGTGAGCTGGGTCAGATGCGAGATGGCGCCGCGTCTGCCGTGCCCGAAGGTCATGTCGATGAGCCCCTCGGCGCCGTGCGTCTCGCGGATCTCGTCCATGGAGAGGCCGCCGACCGGCGAGCCCAGCGCGTCCCCGACGGCCGCACCGAGCAGCGTGCCCCGCACCCGGCTACGGAAGTCCTGTTGTTCGGCACGGCCCCAGACGGCACCGGACGTCGCACCCACTGAGGCCTCCTCCGATCCCGATCCGGATCCCGATCCCGTCTCCCACACCGCCGTCAGTCCAGCACTGTAATCGACCGGGAACAGCCGGTTGACTGCCGGAACGGTGTGCGAAAAGTGGGGCCACTGATCATTTTTTGTGTGGGCGGGGTGTTCCGGCGCCGAACCTCACGCCGTGGCCGGGGGCCGTGCGGTGTCACGTGCCGCGGTGATCCGGGCCAGGAGCGGGGCAAGGCTCCCCTGGGCGGTGCCGGGGGCGCGGAGGAGTGTGTCGAGCACGGCGGCGGCCCGGTCGAGGCCGGCTCCGTCCCAGGACGTGGACGCGGACGCGGGCGTGGGCGTGGACGTGGATTGGGACTCGGGCTCGGACCCGTACCCGGGCCCGGAGTCGGGCTCGGGCTCGGGCTCGGACTCCACGAGTGCGAGGCAGCGGTTGAGATCCTCCGACGCCTCTTCGTAGAGCCCCATGCGCAGCAGCAGCGTGCCCCGGAAGCCGCGCGCCAACGCGAAGTCGGGGTTCAGTTCGAGCGCCCGGTCCAGCTCGGCCCGAGCCTCGTCGAACCGGTCCAGGGCGTCCAGCGCTCTGCCGCGCCAGGTGAGGATCAACGCGTCGTCGGACCGCAGGCTCCTGGCCCAGTCAGTGTCGGCCAACGCCTTTTCCGGGGCGCCCAGTTCGAGGTGGACGACGGCCCGTTGGCACAGCGCCCAGGGATACGCCCGGTTGAGCGCCACGGCACGGTCCAGGTCTTCCAGTGCCGCTCCGTGACGGCCCATTGCGCGCCGGCAGACACCTCGGCTCGCGTAGGCCGAAGCGTACTCACTGTTGAGCTCGATGGCCCGGTCGTAGTCGGCCAGGGCCAGCTCGTAGCGGCCCGCGACGCGGAGGACGTCCCCACGCTCGCAGGCACCCCATGCCCAGTCGGGCTGAAGGGTGAGGGCCCGGTCGAGGTCGGCCATCTGCCGTGCCGGCTGTCTGAGCGCACGCCACACCCGGGCCCGCCGGGCGAGCGCCCACACGTAGTCCGGATTGAGCTCCAGCGCACGGTCCAGGTCGGCGACCGCCGCGTCGAGTTCACCCCGGCTGAGGCGGGTCGCGCCCCGGGAGGCCCAGGCGAAGTCACGCGTCGGGTCCAGGCGGATGGCACGGTCCAGGTCCTCGATCGCCTCCTCGTAGCGCTGCTGGATGCGTCGGTACTCGCCCCGCATGGCGTAGCCACGGGCGTCGTCCGGAGCCAGGGCGAGGGCCCGGTCCAGGTCCTCGACGGCCGCGTCGTTGTCGCCCATCCCGCCTCGGGCCAAGGCACGGCTGCGGTACGCCCGCGCCAGCCCGGGGTCCAGCGCGACGGCGCGGTCGTACTCGGCCAGCGCCTCCTCGTACGCACCGCCGTGCCGCAGCGCGCTGCCTCGTACCGCGTGGGCGAGCGCCTGGGCCGGCTCGTCGAACCCCGCCCGGCGCAGCAGCAGCCCGAGCGCGTCGGCCGACCCGCCGTCGGCGAGCGCCTGAGACAGCTCGCTCCCCCAGCGGGCCGCGTCCTGTGCGTCGGCGTCCCGCCCCGCGTCCACCAGGGCCTGTGCCCACCGCGCGGCGGCGGCATCACCCACGTTGCCGACGGCGTCGACGAAGTCGCGCAGCATCGCGGGCAACGCGGTCCGCGCCCCCGCACACAGCAGGTGGTACGACTCCGCCAGCCGCAGCTCCCGCCACCTTTCGTCCGCCCACAGCTCCTCGGCGTCCCGGCCGCCCTCGGTGTCCCGGGCATCCTCGGTGTCCCGGGCGCCCTCGGCCTCCGTCCGCCACTGTGCGAAGACCTCGGCCAACCGCCGGTGCCGCTCCTCCCACCCCCGGGGCGACCGCAGCCGCTGCAGGCGCAGCATCGGCGCCCGTACGACATCGTGGTACTGCAGCCGATCCCCACGATCGCTGACGAACGGCAACGCCCGGAGCCAGGTGAACAGCCCTTCGGCCTCCTCCTCCGCGCACTCCACGGCCGCCCGGAACACATCGGCGTCCAGCCGCCGGGGCAACGCACAGGCCAGGGCCGCGGCACGGCGTACCGGATCCTGCTCCCACTTCAGAAAGCGCTCGACGGCGGTCGCGCTCGGGTCGCCCACGCCATCGGGATCGGTCGGCCGTGCCTGCGCCAGGGTCGACACCAGCACCGGCAGCCCGCCGGTCAGCCGCAGCACCTCCTCGACGACCGGCTCCGCCACCACCCCCTTGTCCGCGAGCAGGCCCCGCGCCTCGGACTCCGTGAAGGGCGACAGCGGTACGTCCGTCACGAAGTCGGCGAGGCCGCCCCAGCGGGCCGTGTCGAAGGGGGGCCGGCCGGCCGTGACGACCACCACGTTCGCCGGGAGGTCACCGTGCCGGTCCGTGGTCATCACGTCGTGCAGCCAGCCGTCGAGGAAGGGGCCGGTCCGCTCGTACGTGTCGAAGAACAGAACGATCCAGGGGACCTCGGCACAGACCTCGGTCAGCTCTTTGAGCAGCACCGGCGTCAGCACCCGCTCGGGCGCCAGGACGAGCTGCACGTCCTCCGCGTTGCCCAGGCGCGCGCTGATCAACGCCCGCAACCGGTCGGCGCCCTGGGCGAGTTGAGCCGGGTCGATCGCTCCGGCGAACGCGCCGACGCCGGGCACCAGACCGAGACCCACCAGGCCCGCCCGCGCCACGGTCATGCTTCCGGCGGACGGCGTGGGTGACGCGGACTGCGCCTCGGGCCCCGGCTCGGGGTCCAGCATCGCCACGGCCGCGGACTCCGCCGCGTGCCGCCGCTCGCGATGCGCGGCCAGCATCCGGTCGAGTTCCTTGAACCGGTGGCCCTGACGGGCGAACTGGGTGCTCAGCGCCGCCATCGCCTCCGGCACGCTCCCGACGGCCTCGTCGACGTACACGGTGAGCGCTCCGCGTTCCTGGGCGATCTGTTCCAACTGCCGTACGAGGAAGGTCTTTCCGACTCCGGCGTTGCCGTGCACGTGGAACAGGAACCGGTGCCGTTCGTCCTCCGGCGCCAGATCGAAGTTCGCCCGGAACGCCGCGCGCTCGGCAACCCGGCCGACGAAACCTTGCCGCCTGCGCTCCCTGATCAGCTGCTGCATCGACGGCCGCGCGCGCCCCATCCGTCCGTCCCCTCCATCACTTCTCGGCCACACCGAGGCCAAGTCTCGCCGAACTCGCGTGAAAACGCCTGGGGTTCACCGGCCTGTCGGGGCAATAGTCGAACCATGGCAGCCACACGCACCACACACTCCACAGGCCTCACGCTCACCGCGACCCTCCTCACCGCTACGGTCGCCCTCTACATCACCCTTGTCGCCTTCGGGAACATCACGGATTTCGGCACCAACCAGCAGTTCGTACGGCACGTATTGGCCATGGACACGACCTTCAAGGACGACGACCTGATGTGGCGGGCCATCGAGTCCAAGGGCCTCCAGGACGCGGCGTACATCGCGATCATCGTGTGGGAGACGATCGCCGCACTCATCCTGATCGCGGGCACTTGGTCATGGGTCCGCCGCAGGCACGCCCGCGCCCGGCAGCTCTCCACGCTCGGCCTGTTGATGCTCATGCTCCTCTTCGGCGCCGGCTTCATCGGCATAGGCGGCGAGTGGTTCGCCATGTGGCAGTCGGACGACTGGAACGGACTCGACGCGGCGATGCGGGTGTTCACGCTGAGCGGGATCGTCCTGCTGATCATCCATCTCCCCTTCGGCCGCCCGACGCCCGGCTCCGCCTCAGGGACCACGGACTAGCACTCCTGACGGATCTCTCCCCCTGGCTCTCAACGCGCCACGCGGGTCTTCGGCGATGTAGTCGGCACTCGGGTTGTAGTCCCAGGGACCAGTTCGTCACAGCCCCACCTCGGCCTCGGCCGCCGTCCGGATCGCGCGGATCTCGGCGACGGCCTCGGTCGACTCCTGTTCGCCCGCGTCCACGATGCGCTCCAATGCACGAAGGCCCGCAGCGGCGCGAGGCTCTGGGTCTGCTGCGCGTTCGTCGTGGCCTCGAAGCGGTGCTGGGTGAGCGACTTCACTTCCGGCATGTCCTATGCTGCCGCTCGGTCCGGGCAGGCCGTGCGGCAGTCCCGGCAGCGGCCCTGATATGGGGCCCGGAACGCCCGGTCGCAGCCCTCGCAGTTTTGGAGCGGGGCCGGGCGCTCGGCCTCCGGCTTCGGCGGGAGCGGTGGGGGCAGGAGGGCGGTGAGGCGATGGGCCAGAAATCCCGCCGGGTGGCGTACGCCCTCTCGTGGCATCCCTGCTGAGAGCGTCCGCTGTACGTCGTCCGGGGCGACGCCTCGTTCCAGCCAGGCCGCCACTGCAGGGGCGAGGCGGCGTACGTCGCACTCGGCGAGGTGGAGACGGGGATCGACGGTGCGGAGGCCTGCCAGGACGTCGCGGGCGATGCGGTGGGTGGGGAGGTCATGGGTCTGCGTCGGGGTGGGCCTGGGTGTCGGCATGGCGGGGGCCTGGGGCGACTCTGAGTGAGGCTTCGGCGGCGGAGGGGCCGTACGCGTCCGGGGCTTGTTGTACGAGATCGTGCGCGTCACGATTCGCCCTGATGGAAGGCGCTCCTTGATGCGGGCCAGGTAGCCGTGCGCCTCCAGCTCCCTCAGGGCCGAGGCGATCCGCGTCTCCCCCTCGGGGAATTTCGCGGCCAGTGCCTTGATGCTGACAAGCGTTCCGCTGCGGAGCGACTGGATGTGAACCGCCAGACCGATGGCCGTCAGGGACAGCTCGGGGTGCTGGGCGAGGTGGTTTCCGACCACGGTGAACTGCTCGTCGTGGCGTTCGTCGACGTGACCGACTCCTTGGTGGGAATGGCCGGTCCGGGCGCGCCCGTGCGCGCTAAAGTGCTGCTCAGTCATCGGGAAGGTGTTGGCTTCCTAGGTGGTGAGGCCCTCGCTCGGGATTGCAGTCCCGGCGAGGGCCGTTTCACGTGTGCGGTTGTCTGTCGGGGCAGACGCTGCCCCACCAATTGGCCGACTCGCCAGCTGAATTGGCCGCGATCACCCGACCGAGTGACCAGGGGTGCGGTGGATGACGGGCTGGGTGGGGTGGGTTGGTTCTTTCCCCGGTTCTTTCTTCTTTGGCATCGGGCCCGACCGGGTCACGTCGATCCACGCTCCGGATCCACCTCGGCCCAGACCGTCTTGCAACCGGGCCCAGGGCCGTCGACAACGCCCCACCGGTCCGCGAACGCCGTCACGAGCAGCAGACCGCGCCCCGACTCCGCACGGTCACCCACCGGTTCGCCGATATGGGGGTGCCGGTCGCCCCCGGCGTCGGTCACCTCGACACGCAGCGTGTCCGGACGCCCGTGCCCGAGGACGAGCGTCAGCCGGAAGTCCCGGCCCGGGACGCAGCCGTGGAGCACGGCGTTGGCGGCGAGTTCGGCGACGATGTGCAGCGCGGGCTCGGATTCGGCGCCCCGTTCGACGAGTTGGCGCTCCGCAAGGAGGCGGGCCAGGCGGGCGCCGCGACGGGTCGAGGAGAGCAGGACCGTGAAGTCGCGGGCGGCGACGATGGGTTCGGCTGTGGCGTGGATTGCGTTGTTCACGTCACTCAGCGTGGCCATGTGTGTCTATCCTGAACAGCCGTGAAGCCGGTACGCAGCGTGACTGTCCGGATGCGGTCCGGATGCGGCTCCAAGAACGCGCAGGCCGCGCAGCTCACCTTCGCGAAGGTCTCGTGGGCGCAGTTCGTGTCGTACGCGACTGGCCGCTGAGCTGGGCGGCGCGGGTCATGGCCACGCTTGACAACCAGTCGGGGTACTGGAACTCCACAGGAGCGGCGAAGACCTTCGGTCACCCGGTCGAGCCGTCATGGCTCTCGGGGTTCCTGCCGCCGTCCGAGTCCCTCGGCACGCAAGCCCTCCCAGGCTCCCTACGGCTGTACCTTCAGCGACCAGGGAAACATCGACCCCCACTTCAGCGTCTCCCCCTCAACCGCCAGTACCCCGGCCGCGTCCGGCACCACAACGACATCCCGGAATCGATTGCTGCGCCCGCAGAGCACCCGCACGCAACGGCCCTCCTCGTTGTAGATCGCGAGCCGCCCACCTTTGTCGCCGAACTCCACGGCTAGCCGGGTCCCCGGCTCGGGGCGCTGGAACACCCGTGAGACGCCGCCTTTGGCCTCCCTGGGCAGCTCCCCGACGGACATCGCATCCAGAAACCTGATCTTCCACCGTCCGCGCATCTTCCAGCCGCGCTGGATCCGCACGGACTCGCACTCGCCGGGCGCGAGCAGGATGTGCCCTCTCTCCCGCCCGATCCCCGAGGAACCGAGGCCTCGTTCCGTATACCGCCCGCGCGGTTCCGTGACTCCGATGACCTCGAATCCCAGGCTCGCGATCCAGCCCCATGTCTCGATCACCACCGGACGTCGGCGGAGTTCCTTCGGCAAGGGGATGACGCGTTCGCCGTATCCCGAGAAGTAAGCCTTCGCACCTGTCCCGTTGGACATTCCACCTCCATCAATCGTTGAAGGAGTATCGGGGGCCCTGGCGCGGTTGTGCCAGGCCCCCGATCCGTTTCGTGCGCAGCCGGCCAGCTGGTTCAGCGTGCCGATGCCGGTTACCCGAACTGGCCGGGCTGGTAGTCGCCGGCGGGCTGCTGGATGATGACGTTCATGCGGTTGTAGGCGTTGATGAGGGCGATGAGGGACACCAGGGCGGTGAGCTGGTCCTCGTCATAGTGCTTGGCGGCGTTCGCCCAGGCCTCGTCGGTGACACCGCCTGCGGCGTCGGCGATACGGGTGCCCTGTTCCGTCAGTTCCAGGGCGGCCCGCTCGGCTTCGGTGAAGACCTTCGCCTCCCGCCAGGCCGCGATCAGATTCAGGCGCACCGACGTTTCCCCGGCGTGCGCGGCGTCTTTGGTGTGCATGTCGGTGCAGAAGCCGCAGCCGTTGATCTGGCTGGCGCGGATCTTCACCAGTTCCTGTGTCGTGGCCGGCAGGGTCGAGTCGGTCACGACCTTGCCCGCCGAGTTGATGTACCTCGCGAACTTGGCCGCGACGGGGTTGCCGAAGTAGTTGAGACGAGCGTCCATGGTGATCTCCTTGCCGTTCCGACGGTTACACAGCACCGACGGAACGGCCCTGAGAGATGTGACAGCCCAGCGAATGTGATCTGGACCACTTCGCCACCCAACGGCAGTGATCGCGGACTCCCGTCACTCCAGCACGGGCAACAGCTCCGGCAGGTGCCCGTCGGAAACGGCGGCCGCCCGCTGCCGCTCCTGCGCCACCTCCCCGTACAACGTCGTCCGGGGCTTCGCCGGACGTCCCGCCGCCTCCGCCACCGCGATCAGGTCCTTGACGGACTTGTAGGAGCCGTAACTGGAGCCCGCCATACGGGAGATGGTCTCCTCCATCAGGGTGCCGCCGAGGTCGTTGGCTCCCGAGCGGAGCATGTCGGCGGCGCCCTCCGTGCCCAGCTTCACCCAGCTGGTCTGGATGTTGGGGATGTGGGGGTGCAGGAGGAGCCGGGCCATGGCCGTCACCGCGCGGTTGTCACGCATCGTCGGGCCGGGGCGTGCGATGCCCGCCAGGTACACGGGCGCGTTGGTGTGGATGAACGGGAGGGTCACGAACTCCGTGAAGCCGCCCGTCTGTTGCTGGATCCCGGCGAGCGTGCGGAAGTGGCCCAGCCAGTGGCGGGGCTGGTCCACATGCCCGTACATCATCGTCGAGGACGACCGGATGCCCAGCTCGTGCGCGGTGGTCACCACCTCGATCCAGGTCGCCGTGGGCAGCTTGCCCTTCGTCAGCACCCAGCGGACCTCGTCGTCGAGGATCTCGGCCGCCGTGCCGGGTATGGAGCCGAGGCCCGCCTCCTTCGCGGCGGTCAGCCACTCGCGGATCGACATCCCGGTGCGCGTCGCGCCGTTCACGACCTCCATCGGCGAGAAGGCGTGCACATGCATTCCCGGCACCCGCTCCTTCACCGCGCGCGCGATGTCGAAGTAGGCGGTGCCGGGCAGGTCGGGGTGGATCCCGCCCTGCATGCAGACCTCCACCGCGCCCACGTCCCACGCCTGTTGGGCACGGTCGGCGACCTGGTCCAGGGAGAGCGTGTACGCGTCGGCGTCGCTACGGCGCTGCGCGAAGGCGCAGAAACGGCAGCCGGTGTAGCAGACGTTGGTGAAGTTGATGTTCCGGGTGACGATGTACGTGACGTCGTCGCCGACCACCGACTTGCGGACGTCGTCCGCGATACGGCAGAGCGCGTCCAGTGCCGACCCGTCCGCGTGCAGCAGGGCCAGCGCTTCGTCGTCGGTCAGCCGGGTCGGGTCGTCGGCCGCCGTCGCGAGCGCCGTGCGTACGTCCGTGTCGATCCGCTCGGGCACCATCCCGGGCGCAGCGGCCTCCCGCAGCGCCTCCCAGTCGCCGTAGACGGCGTCGAAGTCGTCGCGGCGGTCGGACGTACGGCCGTCGGTGTCGATGGTGTGGTGCAGATCGGTACGGCCGGACGCCGTGAACGCCTCCTCCGGCTCCTGCCAGGGACGGCCCTGGACGACGGAATCGGGGTTCGCCAGACCTGTCCCGGAATCCGCCAGCGCCCGTACGTGCGGCAGCAGCCTCGGGTCCAGCCACGGCTCGCCCCGCTGTACGAACTCCGGGTACACGCACAGCCGTTCACGCAGTTCGAAGCCCGCGGTGGCCGACTGTTCGGCGAGCTGCTCGATCTGCGGCCAGGGCCGCTCGGGGTTCACATGGTCGATGGTCAGCGGCGAGACCCCGCCCCAGTCGTCGATCCCGGCGCCGATGAGCCGCCCGTACTCGCTGTCGACGAGATTCGGCGGAGCCTGGAGGCAGGCGCTCGGCCCCATGATGTGCCGGGCGACGGCGACCGTCGCGACCAGGTCGTCCAGCTCCGCGTCCGGCATCCCGCGCATCGCCGTGTCCGGCTTGGCGCGGAAGTTCTGGATGATCAGCTCCTGGATGCCGTGGTAGGCACGGGCGACGCGGCGCAGCGCGAACAGCGACTCCGCCCGCTCCTCGTACGTCTCCCCGATCCCGATCAGCAGCCCGCTGGTGAAGGGGACGGAGGACCGCCCCGCGTCCTCCAGCACGCGCAGCCGCACCGCCGGCTCCTTGTCGGGAGACCCGTAGTGCGGGCCTCCCGGCTCGGACCACAGCCGCGTCGCGGTCGTCTCCAGCATCATCCCCATGCTGGGCGCGACGGGCTTGAGCCGCTGGAAGTCGGTCCACGACATGACACCCGGGTTGAGGTGGGGCAGCAGCCCCGTCTCCTCCAGGATGCGGATCGAGATGGCCCGTACGTACGCGATGGTGTCGTCGTACCCCTCCGCGTCCAGCCACTCGCGCGCCTCAGGCCAGCGGTCCTCGGGCTTGTCGCCGAGGGTGATCAGGGCTTCCTTGCAGCCGAGTTCGGCACCGCGCCGGGCGATGTCGAGCACCTCGTCCGGGGACATGAACATCCCGTGGCCGGCCCGGCGCAGCTTGCCGGGCACGGTGACGAAGGTGCAGTAGTGGCATTTGTCGCGGCACAGCCTGGTGAGCGGGATGAAGACGCTCTTCGAGTACGTGATGATCCCCGGCCGGCCCGCCGCCGCCAGGCCCACGTCCCGCACCCGGCCGGCGGACGCGGCGAGGTCGTCCAGATCCTCCCCGCGCGCCTGGAGCAGCACGGCCGCCTCGGCGGCATCGAGCGCGACGCCGTCGCGGGCGCGTTTGAGGGCCCGCCGCATGGCGTTCGCGGTGGGCCCGGTTCCGGAGCTCGCGGAAGTCGTCATCCTTCGAGCATACGATCGCATTGATCAGGTCCTGCGGGGGCCGCGTCACACGTACTTCGCGTAGTCGTCCAGCACACGCAGTACGTCCGCCTCCCCCGCGGGCGGCAGCTGCAGCACGACCTCCTCGATGCCGAGGTCCGCGTAGTGCGCGAGCTTGCCGGGGCTGGGCAGCACGGCGTAGGGCACGACCTCGAGCGCCTCGGGGTCGCGGCCCGCCTCGGCCCAGGCGGACCGCAGGGCCGGCACCGACTCGGTCAGTCCGCGGCCGCCGATCGGCAGCCAGCCGTCCGCGTACTCACTGATGTGGGAGAAGAGTTTCGGCCCGGCCGCGCCCCCGACGAGGGTCCGCGGCCCGACGACCGGCCCGCGCGGCTCCTGTGCGGGTTTGGGGTGCGCGTGACTGGCTCGTACGGACCCGAACTCCCCTTCGTACGCCGTCGGCCGCGCCGACCACAGCGCCCGCATCAGCGCCATCCGGTCCCGGGTCAGCTCCCGCCGCGTACGCCAGTCGACGCCGTGGTCGGCGGCCTCCTCCACGTTCCAGCCGAATCCGACACCGAGCGTGAAGCGGCCGCCGGAGAGGTGGTCGAGCGTCGCGATCTGCTTGGCGAGATCGATGGGGTCGTGCTGGGCGACGAGGGTGATGCCGGTGCCAAGACCGAGCGCCGTGGTGACCGCCGCCGCCTGACCGAGCGCGACGAAGGGGTCGAGCGTGCGGCCGTACTCGGGCGGCAGCTCGCCGCCCGCGGGATACGGCGTCGTCCGCTCGACCGGGATGTGCGTGTGCTCGGGCAGATACAGCCCTGCGAAGCCGCGCTGCTCCAATGCGCGGGCCAGCCGGGTGGGGCTGATCGTCTCGTCGGTGAGGAAGATCGTGGTCGAGATCCGCATCGGCGACCTCTCTGTGAACGGCTTGGACGGCTTGGAAGGCTTGGACGGCTGCTGCGCAGGCGGGCCGTCGTCCGGCCGCGGCTCCGATTGAACGAAAGCTGTCGATTCCCTTTTCTTGCACCGCAGTTCACGGCTGAATACCAGGGTTGACCGTGCCACCCCTGCACCACCCTGCACCACCCTGCACCACCCTGCACCACCCATGTCACCCGACACCCTGGGAGCAGCAGCATGTGCGAGGACGACCACGGATACGCAGTGGGCAGACGTGCCCTGTTCGTGACGGGAGCCGCCGCCGCGCTTACGTTGGGAAGCGTGAGCTTCTCGAGAGACGCCGACGCCCATGCCGCCGCCGGTGCGGCGGGCGACCAGGAGACGAGAACGGTGCGCGGCACCCTGCCGACCGGCTCGCCGGACTTCGTGTATCTGCCGGTCGCGGTCCCGGACGGCGTACGGGAGATCAAGGTCGCGTACACCTACGACAAGCCCTCCGTCCCGGCCGGCACCGCGGGCAACGCGCTGGACATCGGCATGTTCGACCAGCGCGGCACGGAACTGGGCGGCAAGGGCTTCAGGGGCTGGTCCGGCGGGGCGCGCACGGAGTTCTTCATCCGCGCCGACGACGCGACGCCGGGCTATATCCCCGGGCCCGTACGCGAGGGCACCTGGTACATCGCGCTGGGCCCCTACACGGTGGCCCCGCAGGGACTCTCGTACGAGATCACCATCACGCTCACGTACGGCGAGCCGGGCACGGTCGTGAAGCCGACGTACCCGCCCTCGCGGGCCAAGGGCCGCGGCCGCGCCTGGTACCGCGGCGACTGCCACCTGCACTCCTGGTACTCGGACGGCCGTCGCACCCCGGCCGAGATCGCGGCTCTCGCACGTGCCGCGGGCCTGGACTTCATCAACTCCTCCGAGCACAACACCCATTCGGCACACGCCCATTGGGCCGACCAGGCGGGTCCTCATCCCGACGGCGAACTGCTGATCATGCTGGGCGAGGAGGTGACGACGAGGAACGGTCACGTCGTCGCGCTGGGCACGGAGCCCGGCACGTTCGTGGACTGGCGCTACCGGGCCCGCGACAACCGTTTCGGCAAGTACGCGCGGCAGATCCGCCAGGCGGGAGGTCTGGTCGTCCCGGCCCACCCGCACGCCACCTGCGTCGGCTGCAACTGGAAGTTCGGGTTCGGCGAGGCGGACGTGGTGGAGGTGTGGAACGGCCCGTACACGCCGGACGACGAGGTGTCGCTGGCGGACTGGGACAGCATGCTCGTGGCGTCGGTCCAAGGCGGCCGCGACTGGATCCCGGCGATGGGCAACAGCGACGCCCACCGCGCCCCCGACCCCGTCGGCTCCCCGCAGACGGTCGTCCTCGCCGACGACCTGACCCGCGAGGCCATCCAGGAGGGCCTGCGCGCCGGCCGCTCGTACATCGCCGAGTCCAAGGCGGTCTCGCTCAGCTTCACCGCGTCCGGCCCGAAGGGCGAACACGCGGGTATCGGCGGCCGGTTGAGGGTGGACCGCGACGACCCCGTCACGGTCCGCCTGGAAGTGACGGGCGCACCCCGATGCACCGCCCGTTTCGTCACGGACCAGGGCGTCCTGCACACGAGCCCCGTCCTCCCGGTCTCCGGCGCGGGGACGGTCGAGTGGCGGACGACGGCCCAGTACGCGGCGTACGTACGCGCGGAACTCCGCCACGAGGCGGCGATCACGTCCCTGCCGGGCCCGTTGGCGGCGTTCACGAACCCGATCTTCCTGGGGCGTTAGGGCCTGTCCGGCGGACCCGGCCCTGATCCGCCGGACAAGCCCCAGGGGGTCACGGCGCGCGAAGCGGGGCCTCGTCGGCGACGGCGAGTCCCCGCCGCTTCACATCCCGCATGCAGGAACGTCGGGCAGCTTGTCGGCCGGGTGGTCGATCCACCTGTTGGTCGACGTCAGTCGGCCATGCCGCCGGCGAACGGCATCGTCTGCCATTGGTCGACGGCCGGCTTCAAGTACTCCATCAGCGCGGGCAGTTGCGGCACGAGCGCTGCGGGCCACCGAGGCGGCGGTGGTGCCGGCCACGCACGACCGGCAGTTGCGGCGTGACGTCAGCTCCTGGCCGCGCTTCGAGTTGGAGGTTGCCCTGAGGCAGTAGACGGTGCGCGCGTGGTACACGAGCCGCTGCCGCCCCTGCTGCACGTTTTCGATCGTGTGCTACACCCTGATGAGCCGGGCACGACAACACGACCGCAGCCGACGCACCCAGAGGGAGCGCACAGCCGATGCCGCGTTACCACGACCTCAAGTACCGAGCCGTCACCACGCTTCAACGCCACGTCGTCAACCCGATCACGCGCCACGTACCGCTCCACACGCTCCTGGAGACCACCGGCCGCACCTCCGGCCTCCCCCGCCGCACCCCCGTGGGCGGCCGCCGCGTCGGCGACTCCTTCTGGCTGGTCTCCGAGTACGGCGAGAAGTCCCAGTACATCCGCAACATCCAGGCGAATCCGAGAGTGCGGGTGCGCATCGGCAGGCGCTGGCACATCGGGACGGCCCACGTCCTCCCCGACGACGACCCGATCGCCCGCCTGCGCAAGCTGCCCCGCCTGAACAGCGCGGCGGTCCGGCTGGCGGGAACGAATCTGCTGACGGTGCGAGTGGATCTCGAGGACTGACGCGCTCCAAAAAAGGGGCTGCGGTGGCGGGACCTCCCCGTGTTGCATGGGCTTCATGGTGTCCACCGACCGACTGCTCGCCTTCGCGGCCATGTCCTTCCTGCTGATCGTGGTCCCCGGACCCAGCGTGCTGTTCGTGATCGGGCGGGCCCTGGCGCAGGGACGCCGTGCCGCGCTGACCACCGTCGTGGGGAACACGATCGGCGCGTACGTACTCGTCGTGGCCGTGGCCCTGGGCATCGGGTCCGTCGTGGAGCGCTCGGTCGTCGTCTTCACGGCACTGAAACTGGCCGGTGCCGCCTACCTGGTGTACCTGGGGGTCAAGGCGTGGCGGCAACGGGGCGCGCTGCAGGCCGCGTTCAGCGGTGACACCTCCACGTCCGGCGGTCTGCGCACGCTGTGGGAGGGTTTCGCGGTCGGCATCGCCAATCCCAAGACCATCGTCTTCTTCGCCGCCGTACTCCCGCAGTTCGTCGACCGCGCCCAAGGGCACGTCGTGGCGCAGATGCTGCTGCTCGGTCTGCTCTTCAACGTCATCGCGCTGGCGTCCGACAGTGTGTGGGGACTGGTCGCGGCCACGGCACGGGGCTGGTTCGCCCGGTCACCGCGCCGGCTCTCCCTGATCGGCGGAGTCGGCGGACTCACCATGGTGGGCCTCGGCGTCACCGTCGCCGCGACCGGACGGAAGGACTAGCGTCACCCCCACCCACAGGTCCTCGCGTCCGCGCCCGGCTCCGGCTCACCGTCCTGCCGGGAGCCGACGGCCGGATCAGGAGGGTCAGGGCCGCGGCGGCCGCGGTGGCTAGGAACGCCGCGCGCAGGCCGTACGCGTCGCTGAAGAGGCCCAGTACGGCAGGGCCGGTGACCGTGCCCACGCCGAGGCAGAGGACCGTGACGCTGAAGCCGGTCGAGGGCTGGTCGGGGAAGACCCGGTAGCTCCACACCGCGAGCAGGCCCGACCCCGCCATGAAGCACGGTCCGTAGAGCACCGCCGAGAGCGTGACGGCCGCGAGGGTGCCCGGCGCGGCGCCGAGCAGGGCGACCGCGGCGGCGATGCCCGCGAAGATCAGAGCGTGGACGCGTCGCAGGCCGTACCGCGCGATCGCGCTCCCCGTCAGCGCACCAGCCGTGCCCGTCAGGCCCATCAAGGTCCAGAACAGCGGGGCCGTGGGAGCGTTCCTACCGGCCTCACTGGAGATCACCTCGACCGCGAAGGCCCAGTAGACGGCACCGACCAGCCCGTACGAGAGCGCGGTCAGGAAGAGCGGGACGGCAGGGCGGCGGGCGAACCACCGGGCTTCGAGCCGTACGCCTCGCGCGCCTGCGGCGACCGACCGGTGCGCTCCGCCGGGCAGGACGCGCGCGTTGTAGAGGGTCGTGACCAGGGCGGCCGCCGCGAAGGCCAGCCACGCATACCGCCAGCGCGCGCCGTGAGCGACCAACGCCAGGGGCCCGGCGACGACGACCGCGAAGGCCGTGCCACTCGCGATCACGCCCATGACGCGTTCGCGCCGGCCCGGCGGCACCATCCGGTCCACCGCGTCCGAGTACGGCGCCCAGGCCCATCCGGAGCTCGTACCGGCCAGGATCAGGCCGGCGGTCAGTGTCACCGGTGTGCGGGCGAAGGCCACGAGGCCCATCCCGGTGGTGGCGGACAGCCCGCCGAGGACCACCAGCGGGCGCGGGCCGACCCGTGAGACCAGCGCGCCGACCATCACGAGTGCCGCCACATATCCCAGGTACGTGGCGCTGCCGATCAACCCCATCAGCGATACCGACAGCCCGAACTCGCGCCGGAACTCCGGCAGGAAGAGTCCGTATCCGTAGCGCGCGAAGCCGAAGGTGACGCCGATAGCCGCCACCCCCGCGAGGCCCATCCGCCACTGCGGTGGCAGCGACCGCTCCCGCCTCCCGTGTTCGTGTGTCTGCTCGCGTGCCTGTTCATGTGTCTGCACGTGTGTCTGTTCGTGTGGCATGGCTGCGCCTTCCGCCTTCCGGGGCTCGTCCCTGGGTGTCGGTATGCGTGAGCGATCCGATCTCGGTCTGCCTCAGCATCCGGCCCGGGAAGTCGGCCAACCAGTGACGGAAACGTCAGGGTCCCCTATATTTACGCCATGCCTCGCAACCGGGAAACACAGTGGCCGAAGGATCCCGTCCCGCCGGCTCCGATCCGGGTGGCCGTCGCGCTCCTCGAAGAGTCCTCGCTCTTCGAACTGGCCGTGCCCTGCGCGGTGTTCGGGCAGCCGAACGACAGTGACGCGCCCCCGTGGTACGACCTCGCGCTCTGCGGGACCGCACCCGGGGTCCAGCACGCTCCGGGCGGCCTGCGGCTGGAGAGCGAGCACGGCCTCGACACGCTCGCCGCCGCGGACCTCGTGATCGTCCCGGCCTGCCTCATGAACGGCTACGAGCCCCCGGCCGCCCTCCTCGACGCGCTGCGCGCGGCCCATGCCCGCGGCGCCCGCGTCGCCTCCCTGTGCTCCGGCGCGTTCGTCCTGGCGGCCGCCGGTCTGCTGGACGGCCGCGAGGCCGCCACACACTGGATGTACGCCGACGAGCTGCGCCGTCGTCACCCGCGCGTCCGCGTCAACGAACGTGCCCTGTACGTCGACGACGGCGACATCCTCACCAGCGCCGGCACCGCGGCCGCCATCGACCTGTGCCTGCACATCGTCCGCCGTGACTACGGCACGGCGGCGGCTGCCGAGGTCGGCCGCCGCATGGTCGTGGCCCCGCACCGCGAGGGCGACCAGGCCCAGTACTCCCGGCCGAAGACCGCTGCCACGCCACCCGCCAAGGGACTCGCTCCCGTACTGGACTGGGCGATAGCCCGGCTGGATCTGCCGCTCACCATCGCCGAGTTGGCGGACCGGGCCGAAATGAGCGTGCGCACCTTCGAACGGCACTTCGCCCGTGAGGTGGGCACCACCCCACTGAAGTGGCTCAACCAGCAGCGCGTCGCCCGGGCTCGCGGACTCCTCGAAACCACGGACCTGTTGGTCGACACCATCGCCGAACGCAGTGGCCTGGGCACGGGGGACGGTCTGCGCCTGCACTTCCGCCGCACCCTGGGCACCACTCCGGCCGCGTACCGCCGCACCTACCGCGGCGCCCCATGACCCCCCGACCGCACGGCCGCCCTCACCCCGGCCACACGATCGCCTGCACCTCGCTGTACGCATGCAGCGCGTAGGAGCCGACGTCCCGTCCCACCCCGCTCCTCTTGAAGCCGCCGAACGGCGCCTCCATGTTGCGTCCGACGGTGTTGACGCCCACACCGCCGGCCCTGAGTTGCCGCGCGACGCGGAACGCCCTCGCCACGTCCCCGGACCAGACGTAGTCGATCAGGCCGTAGTCGGAGTCGTTGGCGAGGGTGACGCCCTCGTCCTCCTCGTCGAAGGGGATGACGACCACGACCGGGCCGAAGATCTCCTCACGGGCGACCCGCATGTCGTTCGTGCACTCCGCGAGGAGGGTGGGGGCGACGTAGAAGCCCGTGTCGTGCGGCGGTCGTTCGCCGCCCGCGACCACGCGTGCCCCCTCCTTGCGCCCCAGTTCCACATAGGACTCGATCCGCTCCCGGTGCGCCGCCGAGATCACCGGGCCGACGACCGTGCCCTCGGCTCGCGGGTCCCCCACCTTCAAGTAGCCGGTGTAGGCGGCGAGTTGGTCGACCAGCCGGTCGTACACGCCCCGCTGCGCCAGGACCCTCGTCGGCGCCGTGCAGATCTGGCCGCTGTAGAACGAGAACGTCGTCCCGATCCCCCGCACCGCCGACGCCAGGTCCGCGTCGTCGAAGACGACCGCCGCGCCCTTGCCGCCCAGTTCCATCAGCTGGCGTTTCATGCCGCGCCCGCACACCTCGGCGATGCGCTGCCCGACGGCCGTCGAACCGGTGAAGCTCACCATGTCCACATCGGGCGAGTCGACCGCGGCCTCGCCGACCTCCGGACGCGAGCCCGACACGACGTTCACCACGCCCGGCGGGGCGCCCGCCGCCTCCAGGGCCTCCGCCATCCGGTAGACCGACAGGGGGTCCTGGGGGGCGGGTTTGACCACCACCGTGTTGCCCATCGCGAGGGCCGGGGCGATCTTGCCGGCCGGGTTCGCCCAGGGGTTGTTGTACGAGGTGACGCAGGTGACGACGCCCACCGGCTGACGTACGGCGAGGGCGCCCATCACCGTCGCCGCGCCGAACGGGCCCGCCTCGTTGATCTGCGGGGGCAGGGGCTGTTCGACGGGTTCCAGCGCGCCCTTCGCGTACCGCTTGAGGCGGGACGCAGCGACCGCCACCTGCATCCCGCGCGCCGTACCGGTCGTGGCCCCGCTCTCGGCCTGGGCGAGGTCGGCGTACGGGACCAGGTGGCGCTGGATGTGCTCCGCCGTGCGGGCCAGGATCGCCGCCCGTTCCTCAGCGGGTGTGCGCGACCACGGGCCGAAGGCCTCGCGGGCCGCGGCGGCGGCCGCGTGCACCTGGTCCCGCGAGGCCTCCGGCGCCCACCCGACGACACCCTCGCTCGCCGGGTCGATCACCTCGTAGCGCCCGCCGTCCGGCTCGACCCACGAGCCGCCGATGAAGAGCCCCTGACGAGCGGGCACCTTCGGCGTCACCTCGTGCTCACCGTCCTCGTGTCCCGCCCGGAGCGGAGCACCCTGCCCGGTACGGCGCCCGTCACCACGTCGTCCCGGATCGCCTCCACCCCGTTGACCCAGACCGCCCGCACCCCGAGCGCCTTGGAGTCCAGCCGCGGGCTGTCTCCCGGCAGGTCGTGCACCAGGGTGGCCTTGCCGGCGTCGATCCGTTCCGGGTCGAAGAGGACCAGGTCCGCATGGAAGCCCTCCTGGACGCGTCCCCGGTCGCGGAGGCCGAAGAGCTGTGCCGGGTCGTCCGTCAGCATCTTCACCGCCTGCTCCAGCGACACCAGCTTCCGGCCGCGCAGACAGTCCCCGAGGAAGCGGGTGGTGTACGGGGCACCGCACATCCGGTCCAGGTGCGCGCCCGCGTCGGACCCGCCGAGCAGGACGTCCTCGTGCCGCCAGGTCTCGGCGCGCAGGGCCCAGGAGTCGGGGTCGTTGTCGGTGGGCATCGGCCACAGGACCGTACGGAGATCGTCCGCCGCGCAGATCTCGACCAGGCACTCGAAGGGCTCCTGGCCGCGTTCGGCCGCGATGTCCCGTACGACGCGGCCGGTCAGGCCCTCGTTCGCGGCGCTGTAGGTGTCGCCGATGACGTACCGGCCGAAGTTGGTCAGGCGCCGGAAGACGCCCGCCTCCTTGGAGCTCCCGCGCCGGAGCATCTCGGCCCGGACCTCCGGGTCGCGCAGCTTCGCGATCCTCTCCGGGACGGGCAGGCCCAGGATCGGCCCCCACCCGGGGATCAGGTTCAGCGCGCAGAACGTCCCCAGCGACATGTTCATCGGTGTGAGGATCGGCATGGTCAGCGCGACGATCCGGCCGCCGGACTTGCGGGCGCGCTCGCTCGCCTCCAGTTGCCTCGGTACGCGTTCGGGGACCGACGCGTCGATCGTGAGCACGTTCCAGTTCAGAGGGCGGCCCGCGGACGCGGTCATCTCCACGAAGAGGTCGATCTCGTCGTCGCTGAACTGGTCGAGGCAGCCCGCCACGATGGCCTCGATCTGCGTGCCCTCGTGCTCGCCGACGGCCCGCGAGAGTGCCAGCAGTTCGGCGGGTTTCGCATGTCGGGACGCGACCGGCTTTCCGTCGCCGTCGGAGTGCGAGGTCGACTGGGTGGTGGACAGTCCCCAGGCACCCGCGTCCATCGCCTCCCTCAACAGCCGCACCATCGCGTCGAGTTGCTCCGTCGACGGCTGCCCGCCCACCGCGTCCGGCCCCATGACGTGACGCCGCAGCGCGCAATGCCCCACCATGAAGCCGGCGTTGACGGCGATCCGCCCCTCCAGAGCGTCGAGGTACTCCCCGAAGGTGTGCCAGCTCCAGGGCGCGCCCTCCTCCAGCGCGACCAGCGACATGCCCTCGACCTTGGACATCATCCGCCGGGTGTAGTCGGCGTCCGCGGGGCGCTCCGGGTTCAGGGGCGCCAGCGTGAAACCGCAGTTGCCGCCCGCGACCGTCGTCACCCCATGGTTCAGGGACGGCGTCGCGTACGGGTCCCAGAAAAGCTGGGCGTCGTAGTGCGTGTGAGGGTCGACGAAGCCGGGAGCGAGGACGAGCCCGCCGGCGTCCTCGGTGGTGCGGGACTCCTCGGTGACGGTACCGATGGCCGCGATCCGCCCGTCGCGTATCCCCACATCGGCGGTGCAGGCGGGCGCGCCCGTCCCGTCGACGACGGTCGCGCCTTTGATGACGTGATCGAGCATGGAGCGTGCCTCCTTGGCTTCCGGTGCGTTGAACGCGCCCCATAGGGGCGCGGGGCTGTGTCAATTTGCGGCTCCGCCGCGCGAGCGCGAGCAACCACAACAGACCCGCAGCCGCCGACCGAACCTCAGGCAGCCCCTCGGAACCGCGAAGTCCGATGGACGGGATCCGTGTCGATCTTCGGAATCACATGCTCACCGACCAGCCTGATCGTCTGGAGCGTGTCCTCGCGCGAGATCCCGATCGGCATCCCGAAGGACAACTGGTCGGCGCCCGCCTGCTCCCACCGCTTGCACTGCGTCAGCACCTCGTCCGGGTCCCCGCAGATCAACAGCTCCTCGGCGATGAGGACTTCGATGATCTCCTCGGTGAACTCCGGCAGCGTCTCCGGCCACACCGGGACGCCCTCGGGACGCGGGAAGGTGTCGTGGTAGCGGAAGAGGAGCGACTGGAGGTAGTGCAGACCGCCGCCGGCCGCGATCCGGACCGCCTCCTGGTGCGTCGGCGCGCAGATCGCCGTCGACGTCACCATCACGTTGTCGTTGACGAAGTCCCCGACCGGCTGGGCCTCGACGATCGCCGTCTTGTACTGCTCCAGCACCCACTCCATGTCGGAGACCTTCTGCACGCTGAAGCCGAGCACCCCGAGGCCCTTGCGGGCGGCCATCGCGTACGAGGGCGGTGAGCCGGCGGCGTACCACATGGCCGGGTGGGACTTCCCGTACGGCTTGGGCAGGACCTTGCGCGGCGGCAGCGACCAGTGCTTGCCCTGGAACCCGGTGTACTCGTCCTGGAGCCACATCTTCGGGAACTCGGCGATGGTCTCTTCCCAGATCTCCTTGGTGTGGTTCATGTCGGTGATGCCGGGCAGGAAGCCGAGGATCTCGTGCGAGCCCGCGCCGCGCCCGGACCCGAACTCGAAGCGCCCCTCACTGAGATGGTCGAGCATGGCGACCTTCTCGGCGACCTTCACGGGGTGGTTGACCTGGGCCAGCGGGTTGAAGATGCCCGAGCCGAGGTGGATGCGGTCGGTCGCGTGGGCCAGATAGCCCAGGAAGACGTCGTTGGCGGAGAGGTGCGAGTACTCCTCCAGGAAGTGGTGCTCGGACGCCCAGGCGTACTTGAAGCCGGACTTGTCCGCCTGGATGACGTACTCGGTCTCCTCCATCAGCGCCTTGTGCTCGGCGAGCGGGTCGCTCTCGGCTCGCTTGCCCACGTATCCCTGTACAAAGAGCCCGAATTCCAAGGAGGTTCACCGTCCCACGGTCAGGTCCGTACAACTGTTTCTGACAGTGCGTCAGATCTCGGTACGGCCGACTGTTCCACCGACCCCGTGGAGCGTCAATAGCTGACGTGCCGTCAGATGAGGCTCACTCCGGCCAGCCAGCCTCCGTCGATCACGAACGGCTGCCCGGTGATGTACGAGGAGTCCTCGCAGGACAGGAAGAGCGCGAGCCGGGCCACCTCCTCGGGCGCACCGATGCGGCCGAGCGGGACGCGCTTGCGGTAGAGCTTGTCGACGGCCTCGGCGGACGCGTCGTCGCCCGGATCGGTCATCGCGGTGTCGATGGCGCCGGGGCAGACCGCGTTGACGCGGATGCCCTTGCGGGCCAGCTCCAGCGCGGCCACGCGGGTGAGGCCGACGATCGCGTGCTTGCTGGCGGCGTACGCGCCGACGTACGCCATGCCCGTCATCCCCGTGTACGAGGCGGTGTTGACGACGGTCCCGCCGCCGGCCGCCTCGATCTCGGGGGCCAGGGTCTTGATGCCGAGGAAGACGCCGACCTGATTGACGCGTACGACCTGCATGAACTCGTCGAGGGGGGTGTCGACGAGGGAGTTGAAGCGCAGGACGCCGGCGTTGTTGACGAGCCCGTCGACCCGGCCGTACGCATCCTTGGCGGCGGCCACCGCGGCCGCCCAGTCCTCCTCACGGCTCACGTCCAGGTGGACGTAGAGCGCACCCAACTCCTTGGCCAGCTTCTCCCCTTGATCGTCGAGCACGTCCGCGACGACAACCTGAGCGCCCTCCGCGACGAAGAGCCGCGCCTCCTGCTCGCCCTGGCCACGCGCGGCGCCGGTGACGAGGACGACACGCCCGTCGAGCTTGCCCATGGATCTCTCCTTCAGAGGTGTGGACGCGTGGTGGACGCCCTTGCTGACGCGTCGTCACGCACCTGATGAGGACACCCATGGTCGTAGCTGACGGATCGTCAGACAAGGGGTGCCACACCCCGTGTGTGTCGCACTGCACACGTCAACCAACCGGCCAGTAGGGACATTTGACTCTGTTGCCGCTTCCCGCCCCGACCAATAATCCATTCCCCGCAAGGCAAAGAAGCCGCCAAGGACGGAGCAAGACATGGCCAAGAGGGCCCTGAAGAACAAGAAGGTCCGACTCGTCGCCATCGGGTCCGCCCTCGCCACCGGTGCAGCGGTCATCACCCTGCTGCCGTCGGCGAACGCCGCCGAGGAGAAGAAGACGCCCGAGCAGATCATCTCGATGTGCGAAAGGTCCGCAGTGCTCAACGGTAAGAAGCAGTCGGTGAGTGATTTCGGGGGCGCCTTCGCGGACGGTTTCGCGGCCGACAACTGCGATTACGTAGAGACGAATTTCGAGACCTTCGACGGCCCCAAGGAGAAGGCCTCGATCGACTTCCCGAACTGCGAGCCGAACGCCACCGAGCCGTCCAAGGTCGAGATCACCTGGAAGGCGACCGTGGGTCAGGGCCAGGGCAAGTACACCGCGACACAACAGGGGGCCGGTGGAGGCCTCTTCGGCGCTCTGAGCGGGTCCTGGCTCAAGCACAAGGGAACGACCGACCTGACCCTCAGGACGGTGACCGCCGGCGACACGGAAACGAGGGAAGTTCCGCCCGGCAAGATCCTCCACATGGAGTTCACGCCGAAGATGCAGCGCATGACGGGCGAATGGCGGGTGAGGATCGATGCCGACCCGGGAGGCTTCGCCACCAACCCCAGCCCCGAGAAGAACTTCGTGGCGTCGGAAGTCGTCGAGGGACCCGCCGTTCTGCCAGGAGCCGCCGGCGCACCCGGAATCGCGGACGGGACGGCCAAGCCCGTACTGACCGACTGCTGACGGCCCCCGGTCACCCCACTCCCCCGCATCTCTCCACCACCCAACTCCCCACACTCCCCCCTCAAGGAGACGCACCATGACACGCACCGGCCGCAAGGGAAATCACCGGAGCAGGAAGAAGCGCATCACCCTCGTGCTGGCCCCGGTGGTGGCCGCCGCGGTGGCCGTTCCGCTGATGAACCAAGCGGGTGCCGCCACCCCCTCCGAGGTGACCAAGGACTGCGCCGAGAACTCCGCCAAGCTGGACAACTGTGAATTCGTCGACGTCCAGAACAAGAGGAACAGCCTGGGGCCCAACAAGCGCGTTTCCACCGTGACCGACAACTGCGGTTCCACGACCGCCGCCACGAAGAACTTCAGCGTGTCCGCGTCGGTGGTGAGGTCCGTCACGCTCGAAGACGGATTCGTCGCCGCCGCCGATTCAAAGCTGGGGAACTCGTTCTTCGAAGTCGGCGCCAAGTTCAACACGTCGGAATTCAACCTCGAGCGTGATGACACGGGGACCGGATTCGATTTCTCCAGGACCGACACCGTGAAGGCCGACCACCTCGGGTTCTTCATGTGGTCGGAGAAGCGCACGGACGTGAGCGGATTCCTCAGGGCCACGTACAAAGAGGAGCAGAACGGCCAGAAGGTGTTCTTCTCCCCCGAGGAAGGCGGCACGAGCGTGCATGTCTTCTATCCGCAGCTCCTGAAGAACGGCACCCCTGACGGCCGGCTCTGGCTGCGCAACGTGAAGTGCGGAACTCCCGAGGCCGGCGGTATCCAGAACTCCTCGCGCAGCCTCAGGGCCGAACCCGGATTCGAAGAGGGCGGCGAGAACGTCTCCGACGTCGAGATCCCGCTGTCCGAGATCCCGGCACCGTAGCCGGACCGGCCCCCGCGCCGCACGCGGGGGCTTCTTCCGTGCACGCCACGTCAACAACGTCAGCGTGCGGTCGATCCCAGGGAGTCGTCGTGCGCGGCTCCCAGCCACCGCAGCACCGCGTCCGTGCTGCCCCTGGCGTCCAGCTTGGCGTAGATGTTGCTGAGGTTGTTGCGGACCGTCTTCTCGGACAGCCGTAACCGCATCCCGATCTCCTGGGCGCCCAGGCCGGTCGAGAGCAACTCCATGATCTGCCGCTCGCGCGGCGAGAGCATGGACCGCAGCCGTTCCAGGGCGTCGGCGGGCGGTTCGGCCATGCGCTGGGCCCCCTCTCTGAGGGCCGCGCACGCCGCCGGTGAGAGATAGGTGTGGCCGATCACGGCGCCCGTGACCGCCGCGGAGAGCATGCAGGTGCAGTAGTCGCCCTCGACCAGATAGCCGGCTCCGCCGCGGAAGACCTCGAGGATGGTGTCGGTGTCCCGTCGGGGGCTGATCACGATTACTGACGAGTTCATGTCACCCATGCGGCTGAGTAACTCCGGGAATGCATCCGCGGGGTCCTCGCAGTGCAGCACCACGACGTCCACGGCGGCGGCTTCGGCGCCCTCGTCCGCAGCACGGGCAAGGTCACGCAGCGCCTGGTGAGGAGGGGGCGTGAACAGCGCACGGCCCACGTACGGATCGTCCGCGCTCGGCCAGTCGCGGTGCGGCCAGTCGCCCTCGGCACACGCGAGGGCGACGGTCAGTCTGCGGGACGCGTCATCCGGAGCGGTGAGAACGGGAGAGCGGTTCGCTGTGCCGGCGCGCCTGGAGGATCGCATGCCGCGTGTCCTTCCTCAGAGACCATGACGTCAGTACATACGTGACCCACCTCGCACCCTGTTCAAAGTTTCAACGAGATCTCGTCAGCCCTGTCTGACAGGTTTCCCAAAGGCCCAGTTGGAGCCGGTCCGACCCTAAAGATGCGGGGCCACTTCGGCGCCGAACGCGGCCATCTGGTCCGTGAGTTCGCTCCGGCTCCGGGACCGGAACCGGACCTGGATCTGATGGACCCCCATCGCCCGGTACGCGCGCAGTGACTCGGCGAGCGCTTCGGGTCGGCCGGCGAGGGTACGGCGGCCCACGTCCCACCCCGGATCCCCCACGTACAGCGGCTCGGTGATGGCGCCGACGACGGCGGGCTCGGCGATGCCCGCCTCCTCCCGCAGCCGCTTGAGCCGGGCGATCTGCTCCGGCAGCCGATCGCGCGGGTCCCCCTGCGGCAGCCAGCCGTCCCCTTTCACCGCGGCCCGGCGCACCGCGGCGGGCGAGGAGCCGCCGACCCAGACGGGAACCCGCACCTGCGCGGGCCGGGGCCGCTGCCCGAGCCCTTCGAAGTCGTACAACTTCCCGTGGTGCTCCGGGAATTCATCACGCCCCAGGGCGGAACGCAGCGCGTCGATGGTCTCGTCGAGCACGAACCCGCGCCGCTCGAAGTCGGCTCCGAGCACCTCGAACTCCTCCGGTACGTGTCCGGCGCCGACCCCGAGGATCAGGCGGCCGCTCGACAGGTGGTCGAGGGTCGCGTACTGCTTGGCGGTGACGAGCGGGTGGCGGAGCCCGACGACGGCGACGTGACTGAGCAGCCGGACGCGCTCGGTGGCCGCGGCGAGGAAGGCGAGCGTGGCCACGGGGTCGTACCAGACGGTGCTCATGGCGGCCGCGAGGCGGCGCGGGATGGCGACGTGGTCGCAGCTCGCGAGGTACGCGAAGCCGGAGCGGTCGGCGGTGCGCGCGATCTCGATCAGGTCGTCCGGACCGGCGGCCGCCTCCCACCCCTCGGCGTAGAGGGTGCTCTGCGACTGGACCGGGAGCTGCATCCCGTACAGCAGTGACCTGTCGCCCGGGCTCACCGGGCACCGCCCGGTCCGGCCCACCGACCGTCCTTCGTCAGCCCCAGCAGCTCGATGGCGTTGCGCCGTACGATCCGGTCGACCACGTCGGCGTCCAGGTGCCCCATCTGGGCCTCGCCGACCTCGCGGGACTTCGGCCAGGTGGAGTCGGAGTGGGGGTAGTCGGTCTCGTACAGCACGTTCCCGACCCCGATGGAGTCGAGGTTGCGCAGGCCGAAGGCATCGTCGAAGAAGCAGCCGTACACATGGTCGGCGAAGAGTTCGGACGGCGGGCGGTGCACCTTGTCGGCGACGCCGCCCCATCCGCGGTTCTCCTCCCACACCACGTCCGCCCGCTCGAGGATGTAGGGGATCCAGCCGATCTGCCCTTCCGCGTACATGACCTTCAGGTTCGGGAAGCGCTCGAACTTGCCGCTCATCAGCCAGTCCACCATCGAGAAACAGCAGTTGGCGAAGGTGATGGTGGAGCCGACGGCGGGCGGCGCGTCCGCGGAGGTGGAGGGCATCCGGCTGCTCGACCCGATGTGCATGGCGATGACCGTTCCGGTCTCGTCGCAGGCGGCGAGGAACGGATCCCAGTCGTCCGTGTGGACGGAGGGCAGTCCGAGATGCGGAGGTATCTCGGAGAAGGCGACCGCCCGTACTCCGCGGGCGGCGTTGCGCCGCACCTCGGCCGCCGCCAGTTCGGCGTCCCACAGCGGGATGAGGGTCAGGGGTATGAGGCGGCCTTGGGCCTGCGGGCCGCACCAGTCCTCCACCATCCAGTCGTTGTAGGCGCGTACGGCCAGCAGCGCCAGTTCGCGGTCCTTCGCCTCGGTGAAGGTCTGGCCGCAGAAGCGGGGGAAGGTGGGGAAGCAGACGGCGGACTGGACGTGGTTGACGTCCATGTCGGCGAGGCGCTGCGGGACGTCGTACGAGCCCGGCCGCATCTGCTCGTACGTGATCACTTCGAGCTTGATCTCGTCCCTGTCGTAGCCGACGGCGGTGTCGAGGCGGGTGAGGGGACGGTGCAGATCCTCGTAGACCCACCAGTCGCCGATGGGGCCGTCGTCTCCGGGGTTGCCCATCACAGGAGCGAACTTGCCTCCCAGGAAAGACATTTCCCTGAGCGGCGCGCGGACGATCCTCGGCCCTCGGTCCTGGTATTTCGACGGGAGCCGGTCCCGCCAGACGTTGGGCGGCTCCACCGTGTGGTCGTCCACCGAGATGATCTTCGGGAAGGTCTCCATGGTCTCCATGCGGCTTACGGTAGCGCTGATCTGACGGTCCGTCAGCTACCTGAGTGACGGTCTCCGGGTTGCGCCGACCGTGTGTGGACCTTGTGAGGCGTTCCGGAACATGGCGTGGCGGCCTGTGATCACCATTACCCACGGCTGACGCATCCGCCGTGAACAAGGCAAACTGGCCTGGTTGTCATGACAGTCGGGCAGGGGGGCAGCGATGGACGGCGTACCGCGCGTACCAGACCCGCGCGTACCGGACCCGGGGGAACCGGAGCAGTGGGGTTCCGAGAGATCGGCACCGCTCCGCTTCAGCGTGCTCGGACCGGTGCGCGCCTGGCGCGGGGCGGAGAGCCTGCCCACCGGCTCTCCCCAGCAGCGTGCTCTGCTCGCGGCCCTGCTCCTGCGCGAGGGCCGTACGGCCACCGCCTCGGAACTGATCGACGCGCTCTGGGGCGACGAGCCACCGTCGCAGGCACTGGCCGCCGTCCGTACGTACGCCTCGCGCCTGCGGAAGGTCCTCGGCTCCGGTGTTCTGGTCAGCGAATCGGGCGGCTACGCGATCCGGTCGCTCGAAGACGGTGCCCTCGATCTCGCCCTGGCCCAGGAACTGGCTGCGGACGCCGAGAAGGCGCGCAACGCCGGGGATCTCTGTCATGCGCGGGCGCTCATCAACAAGGTGCTGAGCCTGTGGGACGGGGAGGTGCTGGCGAGCGTCCCCGGGCCGTACGCGGACACCCAGCGGACCCGGCTGGACGAGTGGCGGCTTCAACTCGTCGAGTCCCGGCTCGACATGGACCTGGAACAGGGCTGCCACGCGGAGGCGATCTCGGAACTCACCGCCCTGACGGCGGCTCATCCGCTGCGCGAGCGGTTGCGGGAGCTGCTGATGCTCGCGCTGTACCGCAGCGGGCGGCAGGCGGAGGCGCTGGCCGTGTACGCGGACACGCGGCGCCTGCTGGCGGACGAGCTGGGGGTCGACCCGCGGCCCGGCCTGACGGAGCTCCAGCAGCGGATCCTGCAGGCGGACCCGGGGCTCGCGGAACCGTCGGCGCCGGTCGCGGAGCCCGCGGCCGCCCCCGTGAAGCCGGCGCAACTTCCCGCGACCGTCCCGGACTTCACCGGGCGGGCGTCTTTCGTGGCCGAGCTGAGTGAGGTGCTGTCGGCGACGTCCATGGCCGGGGGCCGGGTGATGGCGGTGTCGGCGCTGGCCGGCATAGGAGGCGTGGGAAAGACGACGCTGGCGGTGCACGTGGCGCACCAGGCGCGGGGCTCGTTCCCCGACGGTCAGCTGTACGTGGACCTCCAGGGGGCGGGCGCGCGGGCGGCCGAGCCGGAGACGGTCCTGGGCTCCTTCCTCCGAGCCCTGGGCACGGCGGACTCGGCGATCCCCGACTCGCTCGAGGAGCGGGCGGCGCTGTACCGCTCGACCCTGGACGGGCTGCAGGTGCTGGTGCTGCTGGACAACGCGCGCGACGCGGCCCAGGTACGGCCGCTGCTGCCCGGCACCGAGGGATGCGCGGCACTGGTGACGTCGCGCGTACGGATGGTGGACCTGGAGGGGGCACAACTGGTCGACCTGGACGTGATGTCCCCCGAGGAGGCGCTCCAGCTCTTCACGAAGATCGTGGGCAAGGAACGGGTGGCCTCCGAGCGGAAGGCCGCGCTGGACGTGGTCGCGGCGTGCGGTTTCCTGCCGCTCGCCATCCGCATCGCGGCATCCCGCCTCGCGTCCCGGCGGACGTGGACGGTCTCGGTGCTCGCGGCCAAGCTGGCGGACGAGCGGCGCAGGCTCGACGAGCTGCAGGCGGGCGATCTGGCGGTCAAGGCGACGTTCGAGCTCGGCTACGGGCAGTTGGAGCCCGCGCAGGCCCGGGCCTTCCGGTTGCTGGGGCTGGCCGACGGACCGGACATCTCGCTCGCCGCGGCCGCGGCCGTACTGGACCTTCCGCCGGACGACACGGAGGACTTGCTGGAGTCGCTGGTCGACACCTCGCTGCTGGAGTCCGCGGCTCCGGGTCGCTATCGCTACCACGACCTGGTCCGACTCTACGCGCGTGCGTGTGCGGAGAGGGATGAGCAGCCGCCCGGCGAGCGGGACGCGGCGATGTCCCGGTTGCTGGACTTCTACCTGGCCACGGCCGCGAGGGTCTACGCGATGGAGCGGCCGGGAGACCGGCTGGTGGATCATCTGGAGCCGACGGAGCACGCGGGTCTGCGATTCACCGAGGGAGCCGCCGCCCTGGACTGGCTGTACACCGAGGCGGCTCCCCTGCTGGCCTGCGTACGGCAGTCCACCGGCACGGACAGGCTGCGCCGGGCGGTGGACCTGCTCTGGGCGTCGAAGGACCTGACCGAGTCGGGGGCCAACTCGTACCAGTACGAGACGACGGCCAGGGCGATGTGCGACGCCACGCGGGCCGCGGGCGACGTCCGGGCGGAAGGCAGGGCGCGGACGGTCCTCACCGATGTCCTCCTGGTCTCCGGCCGGATCGAACAGGCCGAGGAGCAGGCGCGGTCGGCCATGGAACTCGCGGGCTCCGCGCAGGATGCCACCGCCATCAGCTGGGTGGCCAACAACCGGGGGCTCATCTGCCTGCACCAGGGCCGGTACGCGGACGGCAAGGTCTTCTTCGACCAAGCCATAGAGGGCTTGCGGGCGGCCGGCAACCGGCCCTTCGAAGCGACCAGCCTGTGCAACCTCTCCCGTGCCCACCTGGGCATGGGCAACGTCACGAAGGCGGTCGAGATCGCGCGGCGCGGCGTCGCGGCACACGCCGAGTTCGGCCGGACGGTGCGCCTCGCCAACAGCCACTACGCCGTGGGGGTCGCGCTGACCAGGGCCGGCCGTCACGCCGAGGCTCTCAGTCATTTCTCCGACGCCCTGTGCATTCTCAGTGACCACCGGCAGCGGCTCTGGGAGGGAACCACCCACTTCCGGATCGCCGAAGTCCATCTGGCCGCCCGCCGCCCCGCACAAGCGGCCCAGCACACCGAACAGGCCCTCGCACTGGGGTGCATCGGCGGTGACCGGATGCGGGGCAGTGTCCTGACGCTCCTGGGACGCGCGCTCTCGGAACTGGGACAGGTGGACCGGGCCAGGGCCTGCTGGCGCGAGGCGCTCAACCTGTACGAGGAGAACGGCGCCCCGGAGGCCGACGAGGTACGCGCTCTGCTCACGCCTGCCGCCGCGGCATGAACGACGGGCG
Organism: Streptomyces sporangiiformans; assembly: GCF_005768555.2. GTDB lineage: Bacteria > Actinomycetota > Actinomycetes > Streptomycetales > Streptomycetaceae > Streptomyces > Streptomyces sporangiiformans. Next base: position 7,070 of record NZ_VCHX02000142.1, on the reverse strand, counting down.
TGGGGCCTCGGGGGCCTCGGGCCTCGGGCTTCTCAGCAGGCGTTTGCGGACGTTCAGCATTCGTTTATCGCCGTCCGACACTCTCTTACCTGTCACACCGTCGCGTCGGGGGGCAGACGGTCTGACCAGGAGCCAGCCGGTTAGTGTGCGGCTCCAGACGTCCGTCCGGCGGCCCTCGGGGGAGTCTCCGGGCGGACGTTCCTGACTCGTCACCACAGCGGAGGAACTGAAGGTATGAGCGAGAAGAACACGGACGTCGACGCCACACCGCAGGACAATCCCATGCCCGAGGGGGCCAAGGACACCATCAAGGCGATGGACAACCCGATGCCCACCCCGCCCGCGGAGGGCTCGGACGTCAGCACGCTGGACAACCCGATGCCCACGCCGCCCGCTGACGACACCATCAGGACGATGGACAACCCGATGCCCACGCCGCCCGCGAAGGGCTAGGACGCCAAGTAAAGACCTTCATCCCGACGGGGATCGGCCGCGGCGGCGCGGAGGGGGAGCCGCCGCGGCCGAGGCTTGTCACGCCCCGATCGAGATCGGACGAACGAAACGCACGTCATCGGCGCGCCGGCGTGCGCTCAAACCCGCCCCCGCAGCACTCCCTTGACCACCTTCCCGCTCGCGTTGCGCGGCAGTTCGCCCACGAACTCCACCGCCCTCGGCACCTTGTAGTTCGCCATCTCGCGGCGGGACCAGGCGATCAGGTCGTCGGCGGTCGTCACCGCCCCGGGACGCCGCACCACGAACGCCTTCCCGACCTCGCCCAGCCGGGGATCGGGCACCCCGATCACCGCCGCGTCGGCCACCCCCGGGTGCAGGAGCAGTAGTTGCTCTATCTCCGCCGGGTACGCGTTGAAGCCGCCGACGATGAACATGTCCTTGATCCGGTCGGTGATACGGAGGTTGCCCGCGGCGTCCAGGACGCCGACGTCGCCCGTGCGCAGCCAGCCGTCCGGGGTCAGGACCCGCGCGGTCTCGGTGGGGTCTTCGAAGTACTCCCGCATGACGTTGAAGCCGCGGACCAGGACCTCTCCCGGCGATCCGAAGGGGGCCGTGCCCCCGGACGCGGAAACCACCTTCACCTCCGTGCCCGAAATCGCCCGGCCGGACGTCGACGCGATCACCGACGCGTCGTCCCCGCGTCGGCACATCGTCACGATGCCGCTGGCCTCCGAGAGGCCGTACGCGGTCAGTACCGTCCCCACGCCGAGTTCCGTCCGTAGCCGCTCCACCAGTTGGAGCGGGACGACGGCCGCGCCCGTCACCACCAGCCGCAGCGCCGAGAGGTCGTACGCGTCACGGGACGGGTGGTCCAGGAGGGCCTGGTGGAGCGTCGGTGGGCCGGGCAGGACCGAGATGCGCTCCGAGGCTATGTTCGCCAGCGCCGTGTCCACGTTGAACACCGGCTGCGGGATCATCGTCGCGCCCCGCATCAGGCAGGCCACCACGCCCGCCTTGTAGCCGAAGGTGTGGAAGAAGGGGTTCACGATCAGGTAGCGGTCGCCCTCGCGCAGTCCCGCCAGGTCGGACCAGACGGCGTACGCGCGCAGGCTCTGCGCGTGCGTGATCACCGCGCCCTTGGGGCGGCCGGTCGTGCCCGAGGTGAAGATGATGTCCGAGGGGGAGCCCGGCGACAGGGCCGCCCAGCGGTTGCGCACCACCGCGTCCGCGACGGCGTCTCCGTCGGCCAGGAAGTCCTTCCAGGTGCGGAAGTCCGGCGGCGCGTCGTCGGACAGCACCACCACCTGATCCAGATGGGGAAGGCCCGGCAGAGGCCCGGCGCCCGGCCCCTCCGCGGCGGCCCGCCGCAAGGACGCCACGTACGACGTCCCCAGGAACGTACCGGTCACGAAGAGCAGCCGCGCTCGGCTGCGCGACAGGACGTACGCCGCCTCCGTCCCCTTGAAACGCGTGTTCAGCGGCACGAGCACCGCCCCGGCGGACACGGCGCCCAGCGCCGAGACGATCCAGTCCAGCGAGTTCGGCGCCCAGATCGCGACCCGGTCGCCGGCCTGGACACCGTTCGCGATGCAGGCCGCCGCGGCTCGCTCCACGCGCGCGCCCAGATCCGCGTACGAGACGCGTGTACGCCCGTCCACGACCGCCTCGGTATCGCCGTACCGCTCGGCCGCCGACCGGACCAGCCCCGGGATGCTCCCCCACTCCAAGTCCCCGCGCACCAAGTCCTCGCGCATCGCGCGCCTCCCTTCCGATGGGCTCACATACCGCTGCCGCCACCACCGTCACTACCCGCCACTAGCTGACTGACCGTCAGATTAGCTGTAGCCTGACGCACTGTCAGCAGTGCGGACTCCAGCAGCGGAGGTGCGTGCCCATGGCAGGACTCGCGGGACTCAAGGACGCGACGGCCGTCGTCGGGATCGGTCAGACCGCCTTCGCCAAACAACTCCCGGAGTCCGAGAAGACGTTGGCCTGCCGTGCCGTTCTCGCCGCGCTCGACGACGCCGGGATCGCCCCGAGCGAAGTCGACGCTCTCGCCTCCTACACCATGGAGGAGACGGACGAGGTCGAGCTGGCCAAGTCCATCGGCGCCGGCGATCTCACCTTCTTCAGCAAAGTGGGGTACGGCGGCGGCGGTTCCTGCGCCACCGTCGCCCATCTCGCCACCGCCATCGCCACCGGGCAGGCCACGGTCGGTGTCGCCTGGCGGTCGCGGAAACGGGGCTCCGGCCCACGGCCGTGGAAGAACACCACCGTCCAACTGCCCACCCCGGCCCAGTGGACCCGCCCCTTCGGGCTCCTCCGCCCCGCCGACGAGATCGCCATGCTCACCCGCCGCTACATGCACGAGTACGGCGCCACCCGGGATCACTTGTTCAACGTCGCCCTCGCCTGCCGGAACCGGGCCAACCAGAACCCCGCCGCGATCATGTACGAGCGCCCGCTCACCCGCGAGATGTACATGACCTCCCGCTGGATCAGCGAACCCCTCTGCCTCTTCGACAACTGCCTGGAGACGGACGGGGCGTTGGCCTGCGTGATCGTGTCGAAGGAACGGGCCCGCGACTGCCGACGCCGACCCGTGTACGTCCACTCCGCCGGCCAGGGCCTGCCCGCCCAGCACCACGGCATGGTCAACTACTGGAACGACGACCCGCTCACCGGCCCGGCCTGGACCGCCGCCCGCCACCTGTGGAAACACGCCGACTTCGCGCCGGGCGACGTGGACGTCGCCCAGATATACGACGCCTTCACCGCACTCATCCCGCTCTCCCTGGAGGGGTACGGCTTCTGCGGGAGGGGCGAGGGCGGGGCCTTCACCGAAGGCGGCGCCCTCGAAATCGGCGGACGGCTCCCGGTCAACACCAGCGGAGGCGGGCTCTCCGAGGCGTACGTCCATGGCTTCAACCTCATCAACGAGGGCGTGAAGCAGTTGCGCGGAACCAGCACCGCGCAGGTCCCTGACGCCGCGACCTGCCTGGTCACGGCGGGCGAGGGCGTGCCGACATCCGCCCTACTCCTGAGGAGCTGAGGAGCCGACATGCTGACACCGGTCGTGGACGACGACGGCGCCCCCTTCTGGGAGTACGCCGCCCGGGGCGAACTGCGCATCCAGGCCTGCGCCCGGCAGGACTGCGGCGAGCTCCGCTTCCCGCCCCGCCCCTGCTGCCCCCACTGCCAGTCCTTCGAGAGCGAGTGGCGGAGGATGAGCGGAAAGGGACGTATCTGGTCGTACGTCGTCCCGCATCCGCCGCTCCTGCCCGACTACGCCGAACAGGCCCCGTACGGCGTCATCGTGGTCGAGCTGGCGGAGGCCCCCCGGATTCGGCTGGTCGGGAATCTCGTCAGCGGTCCCGGCGCTCCGCTGAACTCCGTTCCGGCGGAGCGCATTCGGATCGGCGCCAAAGTGCAGGTGGTCTTCGGACACGGCGGACAGGGCGGAAAGGGCGGACACGGCAGGGACGGCAAAGACGGAGGAGACGGCGCAGACGACGGAGGCGGCGCAGGGCCGCTGCCGCAGTGGGTACTGGAGCGGCCATGACCTCCTCCCTGCGTATCACCACCGACAAGGACACCGGCGTCGCCGTGCTCACCCTCGACCGGCCCGCGAAGCTCAACGCGATCGACCTCGACATGGCCTGTGAACTGACCGCCGCCTGGCGGGAGTTCAGGTACGACGACGCCATCCGCGCGGTCGTCCTCACGGGCGCCGGCGAGCGGGCTTTCTGCACGGGGCTCGACCGGAGCGTCGAGGTGCGGCAGCCCAACTCGCCGTACATGGTGGACGATCCGCTCGACACGATCGGGCCCAAGGCGAACGACCTGTGGAAGCCCGTCATCGCCGCCGTGCACGGGATGGCCTGTGGCGGGGCCTTCTATCTGCTGGGCGAGAGCGAGTTCGTCGTCGCCGACGAAACGGCCGCCTTCTTCGATCCGCATACGACGTACGGCATGGTCAGCGCGTACGAATCGGTCTACATGGCGCAGCGGATGCCGTTCGGGGAGGTCGCGCGGATGGCCTTGATGGGATCGGCCGAACGGATCTCGGCGCGACGGGCGTACGAGATCGGGCTCGTGTCCGAGCTCACCGCGCCCGGCGGGGCGCTGGACGCTGCCCGGGAAGCGGCCGCCGTCATCGCGTCCCATCCGCCCGAGGCCGTCCAGGGCACGGTACGAGCCCTCTGGGCGGCGAAGGAGGCGGCGCGCGCCCATGCGCTCACGTACGCGCCGCAGCTCGTCTCGCTCGGCAATCTGCCGGGCGAGCGGCAAGCGGAACTCTTCCGTACGCGCCGTTCCGACTTCCGGGTCCGGTGAGCCCGTGAGTCACGGACAGTAACCGTCGCATGGCGGGGGCCGTCCGCCCGGCGTAGCGTCTGGAGCGGGAGCCGGGAAAAACGGAGGTCCGCGTATGGTCCGCAACGTACTCGGGCAGGTACTCGCTCTCATCGGAGCGGCGGCCGCCGTATGGAGCCCCTTCCAGGCCTGGTACAACGGCCGGGACGGTCAGTACTACCGCCTCGAGGATCTGTTCACCGGGACCGGAATCACGACCGTCAGCGCCGAGCTGTTCGCTTCCCTCTTCCTGCCGTTCGTGGTGGCGGCGCTGATCACGCTGATCGGGCTGGTGCTGCGGTTGCGGGTGCTGGTGGTCCTGGCGGGCCTGATCGTCCTCGGCTTCACCATTTTGTGGATGGTCCGGATCGGGCTGGTCGAGGGCAGCTTCACCATCTCGGGAGAGCAGGCGAACGGACTGGGCGTGGGAACGGCGCTCGCCTTCGGAGGCGGGGTGCTGCTGCTGCTCGGGGCCGTGTTCATGCGCGGGCGCGGCGGGCGCGGCAAACACGTCAAGGGACGCAGGGGGTATCTCACTCCTGTGGAGCACCCTGAGTCCTATGAGCCCTATGAGTCCTCTGAGCTCCATGAGCCGGAGGAGCCCCGAGAGCCCCGAGAGGCCGGGGAGCCGACGGCTCCGACGACCGACGACGAAGGTCCGACCGGCCCGCCTGGCCCGCCTGGCCCTCCCGGCCTGCCGCGCCGGGAGCCCGACGGCCCGACCGGCGGCCCGGACGAGGACGCTCCGACGCAGACGTGGCCGCGACCGCCGCCGGACCGCGGCTGAGGCCCGGCCGCCCACCCCGTGGTGCCCCAGTAGCCCGTGCGCCGTGCCCAGTGCGCCGTAGCCCGTGGCCCGTGGCCCGTGGCCCTGGCGCCGTGCCGGGTGCGGTTACGTGCGCGCCGTCCCCGTCCCCTTCTCCGCGTCCAGCGCGTACACGCACCGGTCCTTGCTACAGGCGTACACGACCCCGTCCTTGACGACCGGCGCCCCGGTGATCTCGCCCCCGGTGGCGAGCTTCCAGCGCAGGCGGCCGTCGTCGGCCTTCAGGGTGTAGAGGAGGTGGTCCGAGGAGCCGAAGTGGATGCGGCCGTCGGCGACCGCGGGCGCGCCCACGATCTCGCCGCCCGCCTGGAAGCGCCACTTCGGGGTGCCGGTGACCGCGTCCAGTGTGTAGAGGCCCTTGCCGCTGCCCACGTGGACGTGCCCGGCCGAGACGAGGACCGGGTCGATCGAGGCGCGGGACTCCGTGGCGATGCGCCAGCGGTCGCGGCCGTCGGTGGCGTCGAGGGCGTACACCGTGCCGAGGTAGTCGGCGAGGTAGACCCCGCCGCCCGTGACCGCCGGGCCGGGCGCGAACGTGGGCGGGCTGAGGAACACCGCGGGCGCCTCGAAGTGCCAGCGGACGTGCCCGCCGGCGATGTCGATGGCGAGGACACGGGTGCCGGCGGACACGTACACATATCCGTCGTCGGCCTGGGTGAGGCGGACCGGGACGCCGCCGCAGGAGGCCGCGTCGCCGATGGGGTACGACCAACGCTCCTCGCCCGTGCGCGCTTCGAGGGCGCGCAGGCGGGCGTCCTGCCACACGTACACCGTGCCGTCCTGGACGACCGGTCCGGCCTCGGGCGACTCGAAGTCGGTCTGGGCTCCGGTGATCTCCCACAGCTTCTGACCGCCCGAGGCCTCCCAGGCCTGTACGCCGCCGCCGCGGGTGCCGGTGACGACGGTGCCGTGGTCGGCCTTGAGCGAGTACACCCAGGCGTCGGTCGCCAGCCGCCACAGGTCAGTGCCCTCGCGGGCGTCCAGGGCGAAGAGGGTGGGTCCGTCGGAGGCGTGGATACGGCCGTCCGCGACGGCCATCGACCAGGCGACGTCCCGCGTCTTGAAGCGGCGCCGGCCGGTGGCCACGTCCAGGGCGTGGACCTCGAAGGAGGTGACGTAGACGAGGTCGCCGGCGACGGCGGGCGTGCCCCACACATCGTTCGACATGCGGAAGCGCCACGGCCGCCAGGACGCGCCGGCATCGGGTTCGGGAGCGGCCACGGGCGCGGGCGCGGACACGGCGGGGTCGGCGCCGTTGACACCGGGACGTGGCCGGGACCAGGAGGCGGCGAGCCCCGCCTCGGGAGGAGGTGCCTTCACGGCGGCGGCCCGGGCGTCGGCGACGCGCGGGCCGGGCCCGATGGGCACCTGGACACCGGCCAGCCGCACCGGCCCGGTGTCGGGCGCACCGCTGTGCCGGCCGGTGCCCGCGACGGCG
>NZ_VCHX02000140.1 GCF_005768555.2 Streptomyces sporangiiformans | reverse complement strand
GCCGAAGGGCGGCACGGCCTGTGGCCGTGCCGCCCTTCAGTGCTTCAGCCCTTCAGTGCTTCAGCGTCAGCTGCAACCGCTGGTGGAACCGCAGCCCTCGCAGATGTAGCAGGACCCGGCCCGCTGCATCTTCGTGCCGCAGGAGAAGCACAGGGGGGCGTCCGCCTGGATACCCAGCTGCATCTCCACCAGTTCGGCACTGGTGTGCGCCTGCTGCGGGGCGGGCTTGGCCGCCTCGACCTCGGTCTTCGGGGTGACGACGGCCTTCAGTTCCTGCGCGCGGGGCGCGGACTGGGCGAGGCCCTCGACGTCGACCTCGTCGTCGCTCGGCTCGTACGACCCCGTCTCCAGATGGCGCTGACGCTCCTCGGCGGAGTGGATGCCGAGCGCGGAGCGGGTCTCGAAGGGCAGGAAGTCGAGCGCCAGGCGGCGGAAGATGTAGTCGACGATCGACTGCGCCATCCGCACATCCGGGTCGTCCGTCATACCGGCCGGCTCGAAGCGCATGTTGGTGAACTTCGAAACGTACGTCTCCAGCGGGACGCCGTACTGCAGGCCCACGGAGACGGCGATCGAGAAGGCGTCCATCATGCCGGCGAGGGTGGAACCCTGCTTCGACATCTTCAGGAAGACCTCGCCGAGACCGTCGTCCGGGTAGGAGTTGGCGGTCATGTAGCCCTCGGCGCCGCCCACCGTGAAGGAGGTGGTGATGCCGGGCCGGCCCTTGGGAAGGCGCTTGCGGACCGGTCGGTACTCGACGACCTTCTCCACCGCCTCGCGGATGGTCTCCTCCGCCTTCTCCGCGATCTTCTCTTCCTTCTTCTTCGCGGAGAGCGGCTGGCCGACCTTGCAGTTGTCGCGGTAGATCGCGAGCGCCTTGACGCCCAGCTTCCAGGCCTCGAAGTAGACCTCTTCGACGTCCTCGACGGTGGCGCTCTCAGGGAGGTTGACCGTCTTGGAGAGCGCCCCGGAGATCCATGGCTGGATCGCGGCCATCATGCGGACGTGGCCCATCGCGGAGATGGAACGCTCGCCCATGGCGCAGTCGAACACCTCGTAGTGCTCGTGCCTGAGGCCCGGGGCGTCGATCACATTGCCGTGGTCGGCGATGTGGGCGACGATCGCCTCGACCTGCTCCTCCTGGTAGCCCAGGCGGCGCAGGGCCTGCGGCACGGTGCCGTTGACGATCTGCATCGAGCCGCCGCCGACCAGCTTCTTGAACTTGACCAGCGCGAGGTCGGGCTCGAGCCCGGTCGTGTCACAGGACATCGCGAGACCGATGGTGCCGGTCGGGGCGATGACGGACGCCTGGGAGTTGCGGAAGCCGTTCTTCTCGCCGAGCCGGAGCACGTCCTGCCAGGCCTCCGTGGCGGCGGCCCAGACCGGGGAGTCCAGGTCGTCGATGCGGACGGCCACGGCGTTGGCGTCGGAGTGCTGCTTCATGACGCGCAGGTGCGGCTGCGCGTTGCGGGCGTAGCCGTCGTACGGGCCCACGACCGCGGCGAGCTCCGCGGAGCGCTTGTACGACGTACCCGTCATCAGCGAGGTGATGGCACCGGCGAGGGAGCGGCCGCCGTCGGAGTCGTACGCGTGGCCGGTCGCCATCAGGAGGGCGCCGAGGTTGGCGTAACCGATGCCCAGCTGACGGAAAGCGCGGGTGTTCTCGCCGATCTTCGTGGTCGGGAAGTCCGCGAAGCAGATGGAGATGTCCATCGCCGTGATGACCAGCTCGACGACCTTCGAGAAGCGCTCGATCTCGAAGGCCTGGTTGCCCAGGCCGTCGTCCTTGAGGAACTTCATCAGGTTCAGCGAGGCGAGGTTGCAGGACGTGTTGTCCAGGTGCATGTACTCGCTGCAGGGGTTCGAGCCGTTGATCCGGCCCGACTCCGGGCACGTGTGCCAGTGGTTGATGGTGTCGTCGTACTGGATGCCGGGGTCGGCGCAGGCCCAGGCGGCCTCGGCCATCTTGCGGAAGAGCGACTTGGCGTCGACCTCCTCGAGGACCTCGCCGGTCATACGGGCGCGCAGGCCGAACTTGTCGCCGTTCTCCACGGCCTTCATGAACTCGTCGTTCACGCGGACCGAGTTGTTGGCGTTCTGGTACTGGACGGACGTGATGTCGTCGCCGCCCAGGTCCATGTCGAAGCCCGCGTCACGGAGGGCGCGGATCTTCTCCTCTTCCTTGACCTTGGTCTCGATGAAGCCCTCGATGTCCGGGTGGTCGACGTCGAGGATGACCATCTTGGCGGCGCGGCGGGTGGCGCCGCCCGACTTGATCGTTCCTGCGGAGGCGTCGGCGCCGCGCATGAAGGAGACGGGACCCGAGGCGTTGCCGCCGGAGGAGAGCAGTTCCTTGGAGGAGCGGATACGGGAGAGGTTCAGACCGGCACCGGAGCCGCCCTTGAAGATCATGCCCTCTTCCTTGTACCAGTCGAGGATCGACTCCATGGAGTCGTCGACGGCCAGGATGAAGCAGGCGGAGACTTGCTGGGGCTGGGGCGTGCCGACGTTGAACCACACCGGCGAGTTGAAGCTGAAGACCTGGTGCAGGAGGGCGTACGCCAGCTCGTGCTCGAAGATCTCGGCGTCGGCGGGCGAGGCGAAGTACTTGTGGTCCTCTCCGGCCTTCCGGTACGTCTTCACGATGCGGTCGATGAGCTGCTTGAGGCTCACCTCGCGCTGCGGGGTGCCGACGGCACCACGGAAGTACTTGCTGGTGACGATATTGACCGCGTTCACCGACCAGAACTCGGGGAACTCGACGCCACGCTGCTCGAAGTTGACCGAGCCGTCGCGCCAGTTGGTCATGACGACATCACGGCGCTCCCAGGCCACCTCGTCATACGGGTGCACGCCCGGGGTGGTGTGGATGCGCTCGATACGCAGCCCCTTGCTGCCCTTGGAACCCTTGGCTCGGGAACCTCGTGCCGGACCGCTCGCCGTCTCTGTCATGCCGCCTCCCTGTATCGGGCTAAAACGCCCTGAAGTGCCTCGTTCTTCCCGGGGCACGGTGTGTGTCTGGTGTTGCGCGCACCGCATACGCGTCCGCTCGCAACAGGTCTCTGGTCGCCGCCGATCAGCCGGTCCCAGCCGGCCCTCCCGTCAGTCGGCGGCGTGGGCGGGCACGGAGACTTCAGCAGTCGCTCCGGACCCGCGATCGTTTCCCTCTCGCCCCGTGCCCGCGTCATCGTCGTCCGCGGCGGGGCTCCGCGTGTCTTGCCTGAGTTCCGTGATGGCGGCCTCGAAGTCCTCCAGCGAGTCGAACGCCCGGTACACGGACGCGAACCGCAGATAGGCGACGAGGTCCAGCTCCTGCAGTGGTCCGAGTATGGCCAACCCCACGTCATGGGTGGTCAGTTCGGCGCTTCCGGTGGCGCGCACCGCCTCCTCGACCCGCTGGCCGAGCTGGGCGAGTGCGTCCTCGGTGACAGGCCGTCCCTGGCATGCCTTGCGGACGCCGTTGATGACCTTGGTACGGCTGAAGGGTTCGGTGACTCCGGACCGCTTGACCACCATGAGCGAGCACGTCTCCACCGTGGTGAACCGACGGGAGCAGTCGGGACACTGGCGGCGCCTGCGGATCGACGTACCGTCGTCGGTCGTCCGGCTGTCGACAACACGGCTGTCGGGGTGCCTGCAGAAGGGGCAGTGCATCGAACTCCAACCCTCCTTCACACACGACTCAGTAGCCTCGACAGGCCCTTGGGCCCCTCGAAGCAGGCCCCAGCATAGGCGATGATCGAGTCCCCTGAAGACCGGGGCAACCACAACTTCTGGGCCGCTGATGCCATCCAACCACTAGATCTGGGGTTTTGGCTGCAGATTCGACCCATGAATGCGTGTCTTGCCGATGTCGCCATCTGCCGCACACCCGTATCGGTCCCGGGACCTGCGGGGATAGCGTGGGCGCCGCGCGGAGGGCCGGTTCACGGTTGACGGGACACCGGGTGGCAAACTGGGCCGCGACCCACGAGGTCGTCGCCCCGGCGGTGAAGAGTACAACAATGAACCGTTTTGCCCGCCGGGTGCAGCGTTGGCCATACACCCAGACACATGATCGCGGCAGACGGTTCGGGATTTTTCACTCGAACGTGTGTTTGGCGCAACCTTTCGAAAGCAACTACCGTTGTCCAGCAGGGAGACGAACGAGAGGGGCCGACGTGACCACCACCGCAGACACTGCCGCCATCACTGCCCAGGACCGCTCCCAGGGCCGACTCGAGCCGGTGCATGCCATGAATGAAGCAGTGAACCAGGAGGGCCCCAAGCCCACACGCTCCCTGCCGGGCCGACCTCCAGGCATCCGGGCGGACAGCTCCGGCCTCACCGACCGGCAGCGCCGGGTGATCGAGGTGATCAGGGACTCGGTGCAGCGGCGCGGCTACCCGCCGTCGATGCGCGAGATCGGGCAGGCCGTGGGGCTCTCCAGCACCTCCTCGGTCGCACACCAGCTGATGGCACTCGAGCGCAAGGGCTTCCTGCGCCGCGACCCCCACCGGCCGCGTGCGTACGAGGTCCGGGGCTCCGACCAGTCCACCGCGCAGCCCACCGACACGGCAGGCAAGCCGGCCGCGTCGTACGTCCCGCTGGTCGGCCGGATCGCCGCCGGTGGCCCGATCCTCGCCGAGGAGTCGGTCGAGGACGTGTTCCCCCTGCCCCGGCAGCTGGTCGGGGACGGCGAGCTGTTCGTCCTGAAGGTCGTCGGTGACTCGATGATCGAGGCCGCGATCTGCGACGGTGACTGGGTGACCGTACGCCGCCAGCCGGTCGCCGAGAACGGCGACATCGTGGCGGCCATGCTGGACGGTGAGGCCACGGTCAAGCGCTTCAAGCGCGAGGACGGACACGTCTGGCTGCTGCCCCACAACTCCGCGTACCAGCCGATTCCCGGCGACGAGGCGACCATCCTCGGCAAGGTCGTGGCAGTGCTGCGGCGGGTCTGACCGCGGCGGCGGGCGACATACCTCCGCCCCTGATCCGGGCCCCGGGACCACCTGCGCCGGTTCCGGGGCCCAGCTCTGTCCGAGCCCCCGCCGTGGCGGGACGGCTCACGTCTGCGCTGTCCCCGGCCAGGGCCCGGGACAGCGCAGTCGTCTATTCGCTCTCCGCCGTGCGGGCAGCCTCGTCGATCTCAGCCTTCCGCGCCACTTCGTCGATCGCGGCCAGCGACCTGCGCGCCTGGTTACGGTCCGTCGTGTACCAGAAGTCGGGCAGTGACGCCTTCAGATAGCTGCCGTACCGGGCCGTGGCCAGACGCTGGTCCAGCACGGCGACCACGCCCCGGTCCCCTGTCGCGCGTACGAGACGGCCGGCGCCCTGGGCCATGAGCAGGGCCGCGTGCGTGGCGGCGACGGCCATGAAGCCGTTGCCCCCCGCGTCCTCGACCGCCTTCTGGCGGGCGCTCATCAGCGGGTCGTCCGGGCGGGGGAAAGGGATCTTGTCCATGACGACCAGCTGGCAGCTGGGGCCCGGGACATCAACGCCCTGCCAGAGCGAGAGCGTTCCGAAGAGACAGGTCTTCGGGTCCGCCGCGAAGTTCTTGATCAGCTCGCCCAGCGTCTCCTCGCCCTGGAGGAGGATCGGGAACTCGGGAATGCGGGAGCGCAGTTCTTCGGCCGCCAGCTGAGCGGCCCGCATCGAGGAGAAGAGGCCGAGGGTCCGGCCGCCGGCCGCCTGGACCAGCTCCGTCAGCTCGTCCAGCATGTCCGCGCGGTCGCCGTCCCGCGCGGGGCGCGCCAGGTGCTTGGCGACATACAGGATGCCCTGCTTCGGGTAGTCGAAGGGCGAGCCGACGTCGACACCCTTCCACTGCGGGAGTTCCTCGCCCTCCGTGCCCTCGGGCGCCAGGCCCAGCGACGCCCCCACTCCGTTGAAGTCGCCGCCGAGCTTGAGCGTCGCCGAGGTCAGGACCACCGAACGGTCCGTGAAGAGCTTCTCCCTGAGGAGACCCGAGACGGACATGGGCGCGACGCGCAGGGAGGCACCGAAACGGTCGTGGCGCTCGTACCACACGACGTCCCACTCCGAGCCGTTCGTGATCCGCTCGGCAACGTCGTGGATCGTCTCGACCGAAGCGAGCGCCTGCTTGCGCACCGCGTCCTCGTCCCCCACCGACTTGTCGCGTGTCGCCCCGATCGCCGAGATCACCGTACGGGCGGCGTCGCGCAGCGCCATCAGCGCGTACCCGAGGTCCTCGGGAATCTCCTCCAGGCGGCCCGGCAGGGCCAGCTCCATCAGACGCTCGAAGCCCTCGGCAGCCGACTGGAGCTGGTCGGCCGCCTTCTCGTTGGCGAGCTTCGCGGCGCGGCGGACGGCGCGGTTGACCTGGCCGGGGGTGAGCTCGCCGGTGGCGACGCCGGTGACACGGGAGACCAGCTCATGGGCCTCGTCGACGATCAGCACCTCATGCTGGGGCAGGACCGGGGCACCCTCGATGGCATCGATCGCCAGGAGAGCGTGATTCGTGACGACGACCTCCGCGAGCTTCGCACGCTCGCGCGCCATCTCGGCGAAGCACTCGGCGCCGTACGCGCACTTCGAGGCGCCCAGGCACTCCCTGGAGGACACGGAGATCTGTGACCAGGCCCGGTCGGAGACGCCGGGGGTGAGGTCGTCGCGGTCACCGGTGTCGGTGTCGTCCGCCCAGTCCCGCAGCCGCAGCAGGTCCTGGCCCAGCTTGCTGGTGGGCGCGGCCGCCTCGAACTGGTCGAACAGCCCCTCTTCCTCGTCCTGCGGCATGCCTTCATGGAGGCGGTGCAGGCACAGGTAGTTCGACCGGCCCTTGAGCATCGCGAACTCGGGGCGACGGCGCAGCAGCGGATGCAGCGCGTCGACCGTACGCGGAAGGTCCCGCTCCACGAGCTGCCGCTGGAGCGCCAGCGTGGCCGTCGCCACGACGACCCGGTCACCGCGCGCGAGCGCGGGCACCAGATAGCCGAGCGACTTTCCCGTGCCGGTGCCGGCCTGGACCAGCAGGTGGGAGCCGTCGTCGATGGCCTCCGAGACGGCTTCGGCCATGGTCACCTGGCCAGGGCGCTCCGTACCGCCGACGGCTGTGACGGCGGCATGCAGGAGTTCGGGGAGTGAGGGCTCTGTCATAGCGCGTCCACCCTACGGCGCGGCACTGACAACCGGGCGATCAACTCCGAGTCCAGGGGCGCGATCAAGACGTGTACGAAGGCGTTGATCAAGGCCGAAGTGTCGTTACTGGAAGTGATGGCTCTACAGCAGATCACGCAGGGTCCGGTCCCGGACCATGAGGGCCGCCCGTTTGCCGGGCAGGTCGACCTCGGCCGCGTACCGGAAGCCGGCGCTCAGGAAGGCCGACACGGAAGGGGTGTTGCGAAGATCGGGTTCCGCGATGACACGCGCGCAGGAGGTTCGACGGTCGAGTACGAGGTCGGAGACGGCTCTGAGCAGGGTTGAGCCGATTCCTCGCCCGCGGTTGGCGACACCGCCGATGAGGAAGTGGATTCCGGTGTCGTGAGGGCGAGCGGGGTAGTGGCGGGCCAGGGGGTCGAGGTCCGCGCGGTAGATCTCCCAGTAGCTCATGGGCATGTCGTCCAGCACTCCGAGACAGGGCACGCTGCGGCCGTCTCCGTCGAGCTGGGCGCGCAGATGGCCCTCGGCCACCGATTCCGGCCCCGCAAGCTCCCAGAACGCCGCGACGGCGGGGTCGTTCATCCAACGGCTGATGAGCGGGAGGTCGCGCTCGACGCACACGGGAGCGAGGCGGAATTCGCCCACGGGGGTGGCGATCGGGCCCCAGGCGCCGACGTGGCCGAGCAGGTCGTCACCGGCCGGGGTGACGGTTGGGGGCTTGGCCGTGCCCGCCTCTGAGGGCTTCGCGGTGCCGTCCCCTGAGGGCTTCGCGGTGCCGTCCCCTGAGGGCTGCGCCGTGCCCGCCTCGTCGCCCCGTGCCGCCACTCCCCCGGCAGGTCGGGCTGCCCCGGCTGCTCGGGCCGCTTCGGCCTCCTCGGCGAAGAGCGCGACGAGTTCGTCGGGCAGGCGCAGGTCGAGCGTCTCCTCGCTGTCCGTGCCGGGGCCCGAGCCGCTGCCGAGGGGCGTGATGGGGGCGGTACCGGCGTCGGCGCTCGCATCGGTGGGAGGCACGGCGACGCTCCTCTCAGGAGTTGGGGTGGGTCATGTTCCTCAGGAATGAAGGGGGTTGGCGATGGTGACGTAGACGGACTGGGTGTCGACCGGGCCGATGAGTTCGTCGAGTCCGTGCAGCCGGGTCAGCAGGTTGGCCTTGCAGCGCAGTACGGGTGAGTCGAGCAGGTGAGAGGGCAGGGGTGTGCGCAGCCGGGCGGGACCCGAGGCGACGTCGGCGAGGAAGCGGCGGAAGGCGGCGAGCAACAGCCGTTCGTCGGCGAGGCGCTGGGAGCCGAAGGCGCCGACGAGGCCGAGCACGTTGTTGACGGCGAGGTAGTAGGCGAAGCGCTCGTCGGTGACCTCGTCGGAGACGAAGGTGTCGCTGCGCCCGCCGATGCCCGGGAGTCGGTTGTCCAGTTCCGCGCGCCGGGACTCGCGGAAGTAGTAGCCCTGGTTGTCGCGGTAGCGGCCGCCCGCGGGCCAGCCCTGCGAGTCCAGCAGGACCAGGGTGTTCTGCTGGTGGGCCTCCAGGGCGATACCGGCCTCGCTGTCCAGCCAGAGGACGGGCCGGATCACCTGTTCCAGGTAGCGGAGGAACCACTCGGTGGCGACGGCGCCGCGCGGTCGGCCGGTGTGTCCGGCGAGGCGTGTGACGATCTCGGCGAGCCGGGACCGCATCGGGGGTCCGCCCTGCTCGGGGCCGGACGGTCCGCCGGGCTGGACCTGGGGCCTGGGTGAGACGAGTCCCGCGATGCAGGAGACGGCGTCCGTCGGTGTGAACGGGTTGTGGCGGATCACCATGTCG
The DNA here is from genome assembly GCF_005768555.2 of Streptomyces sporangiiformans. Classification (GTDB taxonomy): domain Bacteria; phylum Actinomycetota; class Actinomycetes; order Streptomycetales; family Streptomycetaceae; genus Streptomyces; species Streptomyces sporangiiformans. The sequence goes on along the minus strand of NZ_VCHX02000140.1, from coordinate 11,577 downwards.
AGCCCGGGCACGGGGTTCCCCTCCGGGTCGTTGACGCCGGCCCAGGCCGGGTCCCGGACGATGTCGAAGCCCGGGTGGGCCGCCTGCCATTGTTCGGCGAGACCGCTCCGCAGCAGACGGTGGACTTCGACGCCGCGATGGAGTTCCTTACGGAGGTTCTCCCGGCGGGAGTTGGTGATGGGCAGGCCGAGCGACAGCTTCAGCATCGCCGGGGCGCCGGATCGGTAGAGGGTGCGTACGGAGGAGGTGGGGTGCCACGGGGAACCGTGGAGGCCGAGGTCCTGGAGCAGACCCGCGTCCAGCAGTCTCGCCGTCTCGGGGCGGTGGCGGACCTCGCGCATCTGCCAGGGGTGCATGGGGAGTGCGGTGTACCCGTCGCGGAGCGGCAGCCCGGCACCGGCGAGCCTGGCGGTGAGCTGCCCGGCGGGCACGGGGCGGCCGCGCTCGGTCCAGGCCGAGTCCGTGGCGAGTGCGGAGGGGGCGACGGCCAGCCAGTGCAGCGGGAAGGAGCCGCGCGACTCGGGTGAGTAGAGCCGGGTTTCGGCGTCGGAGAGCCCCTCACGGCTCTTCGGGGTGGGGTGCAGCGGGTGTCCGAGCAACAGCAACTGCTCGGCGGCCAGGAAGAGGTCGGTGCCGTCGGCGGGGTGCTGCCTGCGGTCGCTGATGAACACGACGGTTCGCCGGACGGAGTCGGCGACTCGGCCCACCAGGTCCCCGCTGCCCTCCTTGTGGCTCGTCAGCGCCTCTCGTCCGAGGAGAGCAGCCAGCGTGACCGCGTCGGTGGGCGGCGACTGGTCGGAGGCGTCGGAGAGGTAAGGGAGGCCGAAGCGGTGCCAGCCCGTCGGGGACCAGTAGTGGACCGGGACGACGAGGACGGTGCCACTTGCGGGAAGGGGGATGCGGAGGGTGCCGTCGTCGGGGGCGGCGAGGTCGTTCTCCCGTACCCAGCAGCGCAGCAGGTTCTCCACGGCCGCGGCCTGGGCAGCGGTGTGCGGGTCGGGATGCTCCAGCAGGTCGGCGCCGGCGCCGCGCGGCTGCTCGGAGTTCCCGGGCCCGCCCTTCTGCCCGGGGACTGCTTCCGTTCCCGGTCCGTGCGGGGCCCGGACCTGCGTACCGCGGTTTCCTCGCTCGGCGATGTGGGGGTGAGCGTCGGGTGCGGGGGTGACGTTCAAGTGAGTTCTTTCTGCTCTCGATGGGTGCGGGGGGACGAGGCCGGCAGGCCATGCCCCCGCGGCTGTCACCGTCCGGTGGCAGGAGGCGGTTGCGCCGCCGCGACCGTCGTCACGGCATCCGCCAGCCGCTCCAGCACCGCGTCCACCTGTTCATCGGTGATCGTCAGGGGCGGCAGCAGTCGCACCACGCTGGAGTGGCGTCCGCCGAGTTCCACGATCAGGCCACGGCGCAGGCACTCCCGCTGAACGGCGGCGGCCAGCTCGGGGGCGGCGGGGCACGGATCGGCCGGGCACGGGTCGGCGGGGCGCGGGTCGGCCAGGCACGGGTCGGCAAAGGAGCCCGCCGTGCCGGGCGTGGTCGGCTCCTCGGGGTCCACGAACTCGACGCCGATCATCAGCCCCCGCCCTCGCACGTCGCCGATGCAGGGGAACTCGGCGGCCAAGGCCCGCAGTTGGTTCAGCATGCGTGCGCCCAGGAGGGCGGCTCGGTCGGCGAGCCGGTTCTCACGGACGTACGCAAGGGTCGCCGCGCCGGCGGCCATGGCGAGCTGGTTGCCGCGAAACGTGCCGGCGTGGGCGCCGGGTTCCCACACGTCGAGGTCGTCGCGGTAGACCACGACTGCCAGGGGCAGGCTGCCGCCGATGGCCTTGGACAGAACCATCACGTCGGGCGTGATGCCGCTGTGTTCCACGGCCCAGAAGGTGCCGGTACGCCCGACGCCGGTCTGGATCTCATCGGCGATCAGGGGGATGGAGCGGGCGGACGTGATCTCCCGGATCCGCCGCATCCAGTCGTCGCGCGCCGGAATCACGCCGCCCTCGCCCTGCACCGGTTCCAGGATCATTCCGGCGGGCTTCGGTACTCCGGACTTGGTGTCGTCGAGGAGGGACTCCGTCCAGCGCGCGGCCAGTTCGGCCCCGCGCTCGCCGCCGATACCGAACGGGCAGCGGTAGTCCTGCGGATAGGGCAGGCGCGCGACGCGTACATCCGGCGCGCCCCCGGATGCTTCGAGCGCCCCCGCGGTCATCCCGTGGTAGGCGCCGGCGAAGGCGAACATCCCGGTGCGCCCGGTCGCGGCGCGTACCAGCTTCAGCGCCGCCTCGACCGCGTCCGTGCCCGCGGGCCCGCAGAACTGCACGCGCGCGTGCTCGGCGAACCCGGGCGGCAGCGTACGGAACAGCTCGGTGGTGAAGGCGTCCTTGACGGGGGTGGCCAGGTCGAGAATGTGCAGCGGCGCCCCCGAGTCGAGCACCTTTCTGATCGCCTCCAGCACCACCGGATGGTTGTGCCCGAGGGCCAACGTCCCTGCCCCCGACAGACAGTCGAGGTAGCGGCACCCGTCAGCCCCTTCGATCGTCAGCCCACGCGCCCGCACGGGCACGATCGGCAGAGCGCGCGCATAGGTGCGCGCGGCGGACTCACGCGCCGACTGCCGCCGCAGGATCCCCTCGTGCGCCGAGGGCGCTTCCCCGGTGGCGCGCGCCGCTCGCGTCGCTGCATCTCGTGTCCTGATCGCCCTGCCAAAAGCACGCGCCCCGGGCGCAGACTCGGTCACGGCCACGTCTGTCGGTCCTCCCGCTGTCCAGAGGCGAGTTGCTCGGCCACCCGACGGGGTGGCCGAGGGATGAACGCAGGCAGAACGTCCCCCGTACGTACCAACGACGTGGATCGCGAGGGGCAACGGTGGGACGAAGATCCTTGCCGTGACGGAACCGTTGCCGTTCCATCGGAAGTCCCCCACAGCAACGGCATAGTGTGTGGTGCCGTTCGGCCCTCCTTGCTGATCAGCGTCCACGGTCGGTCAAGGAATCCGGATCGACAGATCCGTACGAAGCTGCAGAGGCAGCCTTGAGTTCTCTTACGCCCAGGGGGAGTTACACCATGCGATCCATACGCCCGCTCTTCGCCGCTCGCCGAGGGAGGAGCACGCGCCGCGGACCCTCCCCCGTACTGGCCGCGGTCGGTCTGGCCACGGCTCTGGCGCTGACCGCCACCGCTTGCGAGTCGGGCGACGACACGAACGCGGGTGGCGAGGCGTCCGCCTCCGCGACCACCGGCGGCGACGACAAGATCAAGATCCCGGACGACATCAAGGACCGGCTCAAGGAACACGGGATCGACCTGGACCAGTGGAAGGGCGGCGCCTGGAAGAACTGGGACAAGGACGACTGGCTGCGCGAGGCCGGTGACTTCATCAACCCGATCATCAAGGACCTGTGGGACCCGGACCGCATGCGTGAGGCCGAGGACCCGGACCAGGGCAAGGGCGTCGACGACAGCGATCTCGCCGGCGACCAGGGAGTCACCGACCCGGAGCCGGCACCCGTTGAGGCGCAGCCCGTGCAGGCGGCGTACCACGACAACGCCCCCGAGGCGGGCAAGGTGTTCTTCGACTCCCCCGAGGGCACCATGGTCTGCTCCGCGACCGTGGTCGAGGACCCGGCCCACCCGGGCAAGTCCAACCTCGTGTGGACCGCGGGCCACTGCGTGCACGCCGGCAAGAAGGGCGGCTGGTACCGCAACATCGCCTTCGTGCCCTCGTACAACAACGACGCCAAGTCGGCGGCGGAGCTCCAGGGCGTCACCAAGGAGCAGGTCGCTCCGTACGGTGTCTGGTGGGGTGACTGGGCTCAGACCTCGGACCAGTGGATCGAGCGGGGCGGCGCGACGGGCGGCCAGGGTGCCTCGTACGACTTCGCCGTCATTCATGTGACGCCGGAGGAGGGCAGTGGCGGCAAGTCCCTGGAGGAAACCGTCGGTTCAGCCCTTCCGGTGGACTTCAACGCCCCGGCCGTGTCCAAGGTCGGCGACATCACGGCGACGGGTTACCCGGCCGCCAAGCCGTTCGACGGCGAGACCATGTACCAGTGCCAGGACAAGGCGGGCCGGCTCTCGATCGCCAAGGCCGAGCCGACGATGTACCGCATCGGCTGCACGATGACCGGCGGTTCGTCCGGCGGCGGCTGGGTGGCGACGGGCTCGAACGGCAAGCCGGCGCTGGTGTCCAACACCTCGATCGGCCCGGTGACCGTCGGCTGGCTGGCGGGTCCGCACCTGGGCAAGGAAGCCAAGGGCATTTACGACGCGGTGAGCGAGAAGTTCGCCGGGAAGCGGTAGCGGCGCGCGGACGGACAGGGGCGGGGCGGCTCACGGAGATCTTCACCGCCCCGCCCCTGTTCGTCCCCAACTCGGCGGGCATAGTGGGGTGTCGCGCTCGAGCGGGCTCCATCCCGAGCTGATTCCGAGCCGCTTTCTGACGCGCGCATGACAGATGTACGTTCTATCGGGGGTAACAGCACATGCGTTCCACACGTCCACGTCCGTCCTTCGCGAGCCGTCGCGGGCGACGCCGCGTCCTCACCGTCACAGGAGTCGTGGCGGCGCTGGCGCTCACCGCGACCGCCTGCGAAACGGGCGACGACAAGGCGGCCGACAAGCCCGCCGCGACCGCGTCCGAGGCCGCGGGCAACGACCAGGTCGAGGTTCCCGCCGACATCGCCGACAAGCTCAAGGACCACGGCATCGACGTGGACCAGTGGAAGAACGGCGCCTGGAAGGACTGGGACAAGGACAAGTGGCTCAGTGAGGCACAGGACTTCGTCAACCCGGTCATCAAGGGTCTCTGGAAGCCCGAGCGGATGAAGTCCGCCAAGGACCCGGACAAGACGATCGCCGCGAAGGACGCGTCGGCCGGCCAGGGCACCAGTGACCCGGCGCCCTCCCCGGTCACGGCCACACGCGAGAAGACCCCGTATCACAAGAACGCCGCTCCGGTCGGCAAGGTCTTCTTCGACTCCCCCAAGGGCTCGATGGTCTGCTCCGGCACGATCGTCAAGGACCCGCGCAACCCGGGCAAGTCCAACCTCGTGTGGACCGCCGGCCACTGTGTGCACGCGGGCGGTGGCGGCGGCTGGTACCGCAACATCGCCTTCGTGCCCGCCTACAACGACCTCGGCAAGTCCGAGGCGCAGCTGGCCAATGCGACGCAGCAGGAGATCGCCCCGTACGGCCAGTACTGGGCGGACTGGGCATCGACGTCCGACGAGTGGATCAAGAACGGCTCGGAGACGGGCGGCGCCGGTGCCGCGTACGACTACGCGGTGCTGCATGTGAAGCCGGAATCGGGCGGCAAGTCCCTCGAGGAGACGGTCGGCGCGGCCCTGGACGTCGACTTCTCCACACCGTCCGCAGCGTCCGCCGGATCGATGGGCGCCTGGGGCTACCCGGCCGCACCGCCGTACAACGGTCTGATCATGCACAAGTGCCTCGACCGGCCCGGCCGTCTCTCGCTCGGCGCACAGCTGCCGACGATGTACCGCATCGGCTGCACTATGACCGGCGGTTCGTCCGGCGGTGGCTGGTTCCGTGTCGTGGGCGGCACGACCAAGCTGGTGTCGAATACGTCGATCGGCCCCGCCGACAACACGTGGCTCGCCGGACCGCAGCTGGGCCAGGGCGCCGAGGCGATCTTCGACAACATGAGCAAGCAGTACGGCGACAAGTGACCGCCGTGGACAAGTGACCGCCGTACACGCTCACATGGCGAAGGCCCGCCCCCCTCGCAGGGGGCGGGCCTTCGCCGTACGGCGGTATGGCGCCGTGTGGATCAGAGAGCGGGCGTCGGAACGTACGGCGCCAGCTCCGCCGCGAACTCCTCGTGCACCCGCACCTTCAGCAGCGTGCCCTCCGGGGTGTGCTCCTCGGAGATCACCTCGCCCTCGGTGTGGGCCCGGGCGACGAGCCGGCCGTGCGTGTACGGCACGAGCACCTCGAGCTCGACCGAGGGCCGCGGCAGTTCGACGTCGATGAGCGCGAGCAGCTCGTCGATGCCCTGACCCGTGCGGGCCGAGACGGCGATGGAACGCTTCTCGATCCGCATCAGCCGCTGGAGCACCAGCGGGTCGGCCGCGTCCGCCTTGTTGATCACCACGATCTCGGGCACGCCGGTCGCGCCCACGTCGCGGATCACCTCACGTACGGCGGCCAGCTGCTCCTCCGGAGCCGGGTGCGAACCGTCGACCACATGCAGGATCAGGTCGGAATCGCCGACCTCTTCCATGGTGGAGCGGAACGCCTCGACCAGGTGGTGCGGCAGGTGTCGTACGAACCCGACGGTGTCCGCGAGCGTGTAGAGCCGCCCGCTGGGCGTCTCGGCCCGGCGCACGGTCGGGTCGAGGGTCGCGAACAGCGCGTTCTCGACCAGCACGCCCGCGCCCGTCAGCCGGTTGAGCAGCGAGGACTTGCCCGCGTTGGTGTAACCGGCGATGGCGACCGAGGGCACCTTGTTGCGCCGGCGCTCCTGGCGCTTGATCTCGCGGCCGGTCTTCATGGCCGCGATCTCCCGGCGCATCTTCGCCATCTTCTCGCGGATACGGCGCCGGTCCGTCTCGATCTTGGTCTCACCGGGACCACGGGTGGCGAGGCCGCCGCCCTTGCCGCCGCCCATCTGCCGGGACAGCGACTGACCCCAGCCTCGCAGCCGCGGCAGCATGTACTGCATCTGTGCGAGCGCGACCTGCGCCTTGCCCTCGCGGGACTTGGCGTGCTGGGCGAAGATGTCGAGGATCAGGGCGGTCCGGTCGATCACCTTGACCTTGACGACGTCCTCGAGGTGGATCAGCTGGCCCGGCGAGAGCTCACCGTCGCAGATGACGGTGTCCGCGCCGGTCTCGAGCACGATGTCGCGCAGCTCGTAGGCCTTGCCGGAGCCGATGTACGTGGCCGGGTCCGCCTTGTCACGGCGCTGGATCACGCCGTCGAGCACCAGAGCGCCCGCGGTCTCGGCGAGGGCGGCCAGCTCCGCGAGGGAGTTGTCCGCGTCGGCCGCGGTCCCCGAGGTCCACACACCGACGAGCACCACACGCTCCAGCCGAAGCTGCCGGTACTCGACCTCGGTGACGTCCTCGAGCTCGGTGGAGAGGCCCGCGACACGGCGCAGTGCCGCGCGGTCGGAGCGGTCGAACTGGTCGCCGTCCCGCTCTCCGTCGATCTCGTGGCTCCAGGCGACGTCCTCTTCCATCAGGGCATCGGCCCGAAGACCTTCGGGGTGGTTCTGCGCGAGGCTCTGCGAGTCCTGGGAAGGGGAAGAAGAGGAGGTCATTGGGTCCTTACGTCGATGGGGTACCTGTGGCGCGACGGACTGCGATCCGTCACTTGCGACAACGTCCGGGGGTGCCGGGAGATTCCCGGGCCCCAGGTCTGTCCGGAGGGCCGCGTCGTCGACCCGGGTCCGAAAGGCCGCGTCGTCGACGTGAAGATGTTCGCACGACACGGCTCGTCTCGTCACCCGAGTTATCGCGCGCTCCTCGCGCCCTGCTCGGCGGGCGCGGCGCTGCGCCAGTCCGGGTGCCCCGGCATGGGCGGGGTCTTCTCGCCGTAGAGCCAGGCCTTGAAGAACCCGCTCAGATCGCGGCCCGCGACGGCTGACGCGAGGCGCTGGAAGTCCGCGGTCGTCGCGGTGTCGTCACGGTGGGCGTTCACCCAGGTCCGTTCCAGCCGCTCGAATGCCGGGCGCCCGATCTCCTGGCGCAGCGCGTACAGGACCAGAGCGCTGCCGTCGTAGACGTTCGGCCTGAAGATGCTCATCCCTTCGGCCGAGTCGGGCGCCTTGGGGGCCGCGGGCGGGCCTCCGGCGGCCCGCCATGTGTCGGACGCCCGGTAGGCCGCGCGCATGCGTTTCTCCAGGGGCCTGTCCGCCGTTTCCTCCGCGTAGAGGGCCTCGTACCAGGTGGCGTGTCCTTCGTTGAGCCACAGGTCGGACCAGGTGCGTGGGGTGACGCTGTCGCCGAACCACTGGTGCGCCAGCTCATGCACCATGATCGATTCGACGTACCACTTCGGGTACTCGGGGCGCGTGAAGAGCTCTCTCTCGAAGAGAGAGAGTGTCTGCGTCTCGAGTTCGAAGCCTGTTCGCGCCTCGGCGACCAGCAGCCCGTACGTCTCGAAGGGATAGCGGCCGACCTTCCTCTCCATCCAGGCGATCTGGTCGGGCGTCTTCTCGAGCCAGGGCTCCAGCTGCTCGCGGTCCTTGGCCGGCACCACGTCCCGTACGGGAAGGCCGCCCGGTCCACTCCGGCGCAGCACGGAGGAGCGGCCGATGGACACCTGGGCCAGCTCGGTGGCCATGGGGTGGGCGGTTCGGTACGCCCAGGTGGTGGTCGCCGCGCGGCGGGCCACGGCCACCGGCAGTCCGTTGGCCACGGCCGTGTAGCCGTTGGGCGCGGTGATCCGGACGGTGAACATCGCTTTGTCGGAGGGGTGGTCGTTGCCCGGGAAGACCCGGTGCGCGGCGTCGGCCTGGTTGGCCATCGCGAGACCGTCACGGGTCCGCACCCAGCCGCTCTTCACGTCCTCTTCGGGCACCGGGTCGCTGTCGTGTCGCACGGTGATCCTCATCCGGCTCCCGGGCGGCAGTGGCGTCGCCGGGGTGACCACCAGGTCCTCGCCCGCGCCACGGTACTTCGCTGCAGCCCCGTTGACCTCGACGGATCTCACTCTCCCGCTCGAGTAGTCAAGGTTGACCTGCTCCAGCCACTCCGTCGTCCGGGCGGCGATCGTGGTGACCGTCGGCAGCGGCTTGGTGTTGCTGCCGGGATAGGTGAAGGCGAGGTCGTACGCCATCACGTCGTACCCGGGATTGCCCAGGTGAGGGAAGAGGCGGTCGCCGATGCCGAGCGGTGCCGGCGCCGGGGCGCTCGCGGCGATGAGACAGACGGAGGCGGCGGAGGCCGCTGAGGCGATCAGCGCCCTGCGGATGCGTCTGGGGGCCTTCGGGAGCGGGGGGCGGGTCCTGGGGGTGAGCAGCATGGACCACGGCTATCAGCGCTCGCCCCGAGCGCTGCGACGACTCGCGTCGTGCCCACCCGAACGGGTCCCTACGGAGCCGTCGCCTGATGCTGGGCCCGGTTCACGTCGTACACACCCGGCACGTTGCGCATCGCCCGCATCAGCGCGGGAAGGTGTGCGGCGTCCGGGAGTTGGAGCGTGTACGTGTGGCGTACGCGCTGCTGGCTGGGGGGTTCGACGGTCGCCGAGACGATGGCGACGTCCTCCAGGGCGATCGCTTCGGTGAGGTCGGCGAGCAGATGGGGCCGCCCGAAGGACTCGGCGACCAGCGTGACGCGGCACTCCGTGGTGTCGCCCCAGCGCACCTCGACCTCCGTGCGCCCCACGCCTTTCATGCGCGCCACGGCGGAGCACTCCACGCGGTGCACGGTCACCACTCCCCCGCGTACGGCGAAGCCGGTGACCGTGTCGGGCGGTACGGGCGTACAGCAGCCGGCGAGGCGTACGGTCGCGCCGGGCTGGTCGACGACGGCGTTCGCTTCGGTCGGGCGCACGGTGAGCCCGTCGACCGGAGGCCTGGGAGACGCGGCGGGGATCTCCTCGTCCGGCGCCTCGCCGGGCGAGGGGTGTGCGGCGAGCCAGCGCTGGATGGCGATGCGCGCGGCGGGCGTGTGCGCGTGCTCCAGCCACTCCCTGGAGGGCTCCGAGGACGCGTCCTGGCCCATGAGCAGTTGCACGGTGTCGCCGTCCTGCAGAACCGTGCTCAGCGTCGCCAGACGGCCGTTGACGCGTGCGCCCATGCAGGCGTGGGCGTCGTCGCCGTACTGGGCGTATGCGGCGTCCACACAACTGGCGCCCGCGGGCAGGCCGAGCGTGCCCCCGTCGGGGCGGAAGACGGTGATCTCCCGGTCTTGGGCGAGGTCCTCGCGCAGGGTCGACCAGAACGTGTCGGGGTCCGGGGCGGCCTCCTGCCAGTCGAGGAGGCGGGAGAGCCAGCCGGGGCGGGTGGGGTCGGCGCGCTCGCCGTCACTGTCGGCCTGCTCCTCCGAAGGAGGAGCGTACGGATTGCCGAGCGCGATGACGCCGGCCTCGGCGGCCTTGTGCATCTGGTGCGTACGGATGAGGACTTCGACAACCTGGCCGTCCGGGCGGGCGACGGCGGTGTGCAGCGACTGGTACAGGTTGAACTTGGGGACGGCGATGAAGTCCTTGAACTCCGAGACCACCGGCGTGAGACAGGTGTGCAGTTCGCCGAGGACTCCGTAGCAGTCGGCGTCCTCGTTCACGAGCACCAGGACACGTCCGAAGTCGGCGCCGCGCAGTTGTCCACGCTTACGGGAGGTGCGGTGCACGGAGACGAAGTGCCGGGGCCGGATGAGGACTTCGGCCTGCAGCCCGGCCTCGCGCAGGACCGCGCGCACCTCGTCCGCGATCTCCGCGAGGGGGTCGTCGGCACGCGCCGCGTTGTCGACGATGAGCTCCCTGGTGTGCTCGTACGCCTCGGGGTGCAGGATCGCGAAGACGAGGTCCTCGAGCTCGGTCTTGAGCGCCTGGACGCCGAGACGTTCGGCGAGCGGGATCAGAACATCCCTTGTCACCTTGGCGATTCGGGCCTGCTTCTCGGGGCGCATGACGCCGAGCGTGCGCATGTTGTGCAGCCGGTCGGCGAGTTTGATCGACATCACGCGTACGTCGTTGCCGGTGGCCACGAGCATCTTGCGGAAGGTCTCGGGCTCGGCTGCCGCGCCGTAGTCGACCTTCTCCAACTTGGTGACGCCGTCGACGAGATAGCGGACCTCTTCGCCGAACTCCTCCCCGACCTGTTCGAGCGTCACATCCGTGTCCTCGACGGTGTCGTGCAGCAAAGACGCCGTCAAGGTCGTGGTCTCCGCGCCGAGTTCGGCGAGGATCAACGTCACGGCGAGCGGATGCGTGATGTAGGGCTCGCCGCTCTTGCGCATCTGGCCGCGGTGCGAGGACTCGGCGAGGACGTACGCCCGGCGCAGCGGATCCAGGTCGGCGTCGGGGTGGTGGGCACGATGGGCCTCGACCACGTGACTGATCGCGTCCGGCAGCCGGTCGCGGGCCGCCGGACCGAGCAGCGCCGCCCGGCCGAGGCGGCGCAGGTCGATCCGGGGGCGGCTCTTCCTGCGATGCGCTGTGGGCGTCACAGGGCCGGGCGTCGCGGGGTTCGTGGCCTCCGCACTCATGGGCACCTCCGGCTGCGTCGACCGGCGGACGGGCGCCCCATGGCGTACACGGCTCTGAGGATGTGTCATTCCCCCGTCCGGCCGGTGCTTGATGCTACCGACCTCAACACGCCCGGCTGACCACCTCTCGCCGAGCGTGAAACGGATCACCCATTCGAGCGAAGGTTCAGGGGGTGATGGTTTCGAGCCACTCGGCGTCGATCTCGCCCTCGGCGACGATCACGGCGGGGCCGGTCATCTCGATCTCGCCGTCGGGCCTCTCGGTGATCACCAGGCGTCCGCCGGGCACGTCGACGGTGTACGTCGCCGGGGCGCCGGTCACGGCGGGGTCGGCCCCGTCCCGTCGCGCCGCGGCCACGGCGACGGCGCACGCGCCCGTGCCGCACGAGCGGGTCTCGCCGGCGCCGCG
>NZ_VCHX02000145.1 GCF_005768555.2 Streptomyces sporangiiformans | reverse complement strand
TGGCACGCTGTTGAGTTCTCAAGGAACGGACGCTTCCTTCGTACTCACCCTCGCAGGCTTTCCTCCGGGCGCTTCCCTTCGGTGTTTCCAACCTTACCAGACCCTTTTCCCGTCCCGTTTCAGGTCGGAATTCGTTTCCGGTGGCCAGTTGGAGGGCCTTGCCTATTTGGTTGCCTTGCGGCTCCCTTTCGGCGAGCCCGACTTTATCAGAAGTTTTCGACCGGCCTGACAGGCCACTCGTCCTGAATAATCGGGGGCTTCTCCGGAAGCGAATTCCGGGAAGCGGAAGATGTCAACCGCTGCTGCTGAGCCTACCCGGCTCCGCGCAACTGTGTAAATCTACCTCCCCACACGTCCCGTGTCAACGGTTCCTGTGGGGCGAAGAGGAGACTAGCAGCTCGGCCGGTGTGCTCGCACATCAGGCCGCGGTCGGCACGGAAGCACTGCGCTCGGACTCCTCGACGTCGCCCGTGGCACCGGCACGGGTTGCCCGACCGCCCAGGACATAAACGTACGCGAGGAAGACCAGCTCAGCGGCGATGCCGATGGCGATGCGGGCCCAGGTCGGGAGGCCGGACGGGGTGACGAAGCCTTCGATGGCGCCGGAGACGAAGAGGACCAGGGCTAGGCCGATCGCCATGCCCAGGGCGGCGCGTGCCTCCTCGGCAAGGGCCACGCGGCGGGGGCGGGGCCCCGGATCGATGAGCGTCCAGCCGAGGCGCAGTCCCGTACCGGCGGCTACGAAGACGGCGGTCAGCTCAAGCAGGCCATGGGGGAGGACGAGGCCGAGGAAGGTGTCGAGGCGGCCGGCCGAGGACATCAGTCCGATGCCGACACCGAGGTTGAGCATGTTCTGGAAGAGGATCCAGATGACAGGGACGCACAAGAAGGCGCCGAGTACGAGACACATCGCGGCGGCCTGAGCATTGTTCGTCCACACCTGGGCCGCGAAGGACGCTGCGGGGTGGCTCGAGTAGTACGTCTCGTATTGGCCGCCGGGGCGGGTGAGGTCCCGTAGCTGGCTGGGGGCCGCGATGGAGGACTGCACCTCTGGGTGGGTGGCGATCCACCACCCCAGGATGGCCGCCACGACGGTGGAGAGGAGCGCGGTGGGCACCCACCAGTGGCGCGAGCGGTAGACCGCGGCGGGGAAACCGTAGGCAAGGAAGCGGGTCACGTCGCGCCAAGAGGCCCGGCGCGTGCCTGTCACGGCACTACGCGCGCGTGCCACGAGCTGGCTGAGGCGGCCGGTGAGCTGGGGGTCAGGGGCGCTGGACTGGATCAGGGAGAGGTGGGTGGCCGTGCGCTGGTAGAGGACGACGAGTTCGTCGGCCTCCACACCGTTGAGGCGGCGCTGGCGGCGCAGGAGTGCGTCGAGCCGATCCCACTCGGCGCGGTGGGCGGACACGAAGACGTCGAGGTCCATCGGGTTGGCTGCTCCTCGGCTGCTCGTCGTGTGGTCAGCTTGTCGCACTGCGGCGCGATGCGCCCTCAGCTTGGCAGACTGGCGGTTCTCAGGTCAGTTCGGGAAGGACGGCAGCGTGAGTGAGCTTGTGACGGGCGAGGCGGTGGCGCTGGAGCTGCGGCCCGCGAAGCTGCCCAGCCGGGCGCTGGCCGTGCTGATCGACCTTGCGGTGGCGGTGGCCGCGTATGTCGCCGTGACCGTGGCTCTCGTTGCGTCCACGGCCGCTCTGGACGAGGCGGCGCAGATGGCGGTGTCGATCGCGACATTCCTTCTTGTCCTGGTCGGCGGGCCGATCGCGGTGGAGACGCTCAGTCATGGGCGGTCGCTCGGGAAGCTGGCGTGCGGGCTGCGTGTGGTGCGCGACGACGGCGGGCCTATCCGGTTCCGTCATGCGCTGGTGCGTGGGGCGGTCGGCGTGGTCGAGATCCTGATGACGCTGGGGATCGTGGCGTGCATCGCGTCGCTCGTGTCGGCGAGGGGGCGACGGCTCGGTGATGTGTTCGCGGGGACGCTGGTCGTACGGGAACGGGTTCCCGCCGGGCGTACGCCGTTCATGCCGCCTCCCCCGCCTTGGCTGGCGGGACGGTTTTCCGGACTTGATCTGTCCGCGGTCCCGGATGGGCTGTGGCTTGCTGTCCGGCAGTATCTGACGCGGATGCAGCAGTTGGATCCGCAGGTCGGCTGGGCGATGGCCGAGCGACTCGCCGCCGACGTCGCGGAGCGCACCGGTGCTCCCGCGCCGCATGGCGTGCCGCCGGCGGCGTATCTGGCGGCGGTGATGCAGGAGCGGCAGGCTCGGGAGGCTCGGCGGGCGTTTGGTGGGCCGACGACGCCGCACGCCGCTGAGCAGCCGCCGAGTTCCGCGTACTCCCCTTACTCCTCTTACTCCTCGGGTTCCGGGGCGACTGCGGCTACTGGCCCCGCCGCCCCTGCCTCCGCCGCCGCGGCTCCGCTGTCCCACTCCCCGGCTCAGGAAGCCCCGCAGGACTCCGGGAACGAGCGCCCCGCCACGGGGTTCGTACCGCCCGCGTAACCCGGAGGACGCTGCGCGCCGGCGGTGGGCACAGTGCGCAGCCGTGTGCCGGAGCGTGCCTCCGGCCCGGTGTCAGGTGAAGACCGACGGCGGCGAGTCAAGATCCTCGAGTTCGATGCCGGGGGCGGCGAGTACGACGTCGCCAGAGATGTGCACAGCGTGCTGCTCGCCGGTGTCCAGGGCTGTGACCTGGTATTCCTCCACCATCAGGGGGCCGTTGTCAGTGGCGTGTGCTTCTCTCTTCATCAGGGCCCAGGACTGGTCGAGGGTGCGCGGGGCGAGGACCGGGTCGGTGAAGGCGACGAGGCGTAGGCGCGTGGCGGAGGAATCGGGGGTGAGACGCAGCAGACGTGCGGTGGCGATGAGGAACGCGGGGGATGTGCCGGTGAAGGCGTGGGCGCGGACATTGCCTTCGGTGGCGTGGGTCCCGGTGGGGTCGGTGCGGACCCAGGTGACGCCTTCGATGGCGGCACCTCGGACCTGCCAGCTCGCCGCGTGGAGTTCGAGACGGATGGGGCGGCCGAGGTCGTCGAGGGTGAGGTCGACGGAGCCGGCATGGTCACCCGAGGGGTTGATCACTTGGGAGACGTAGCGCCAGCCGGAGGGGCCGGGCGCGCAGTGGAAGTGCTCTTCGCCGAGAGGGGTGTGGTCGTGCGGATCATGGAGCGAATATCGGCCGCGGGGCATGGGGTCCTGGGTCTTTCTGGGGTCGGTCCCGCAATGGGCAGGCCCCCGGCACGGGGGTGCGGGGGCCTGCCTGGGACCTGCTGCTGAGGAGTGCGTCAGTGCACGGGCGCACTCCCCACGTGCAACGCGGTGGCGCGGCGCGTGCTCAGTAGCGGTAGTGGTCCGGCTTGTACGGGCCATCGACCTCGACACCGATGTACGCGGCCTGCTCGGGGCGGAGCGTCGTGAGCTTCACGCCGAGCGCGTCGAGGTGGAGGCGGGCGACCTTCTCGTCGAGGTGCTTGGGCAGCACGTAGACGTCGGTCGGGTACTCGGCCTGCTTGGTGAACAGCTCGATCTGGGCCAGGGTCTGGTCCGCGAACGAGTTGGACATCACGAAGGACGGGTGACCGGTGGCGTTGCCCAGGTTCAGCAGGCGGCCCTCGGAGAGGACGATGAGCACCTTGCCGTCGGGGAACGTCCAGGTGTGGACCTGCGGCTTGACCTCGTCCTTGACGATGCCCGGGATGTTCGCGAGGCCGGCCATGTCGATCTCGTTGTCGAAGTGACCGATGTTGCCCACGATCGCCTGGTGCTTCATCTTGGCCATGTCCGAGGCCATGATGATGTCCTTGTTGCCGGTCGTGGTGACGAAGATGTCGGCCTTGTCGACGACGTCGTCGAGGGTCGCGACCTGGTAGCCGTCCATCGCCGCCTGCAGGGCGCAGATCGGGTCGATCTCGGTGATGATCACGCGCGCGCCCTGGCCGCGCAGGGACTCCGCGCAGCCCTTGCCCACGTCACCGTAGCCGAAGACGACCGCGGTCTTGCCGCCGATCAGGACGTCGGTGGCGCGGTTGATGCCGTCGATCAGGGAGTGGCGGCAGCCGTACTTGTTGTCGAACTTCGACTTGGTGACGGCGTCGTTGACGTTGATCGCCGGGAACAGGAGGGTGCCCTCGCGCTGCATCTCGTACAGGCGGTGGACTCCGGTCGTGGTCTCCTCGGTGACGCCGCGGATCTCCGAGGCGAGCTGGGTCCACTTCTGCGAGCCGTTGGAGATCGTCCGGCTCAGGAGCTCCAGGACGACGCGGTGCTCGTCGGACTCCGCGGTGTCGACGGACGGGACCTTGCCCGCCTTCTCGTACTCGACGCCCTTGTGGACGAGCATGGTGGCGTCACCGCCGTCGTCCAGGATCATGTTCGGGCCGCCGGTGGGAGTGTTCGGCCAGGTCAGCGCCTGCTCCGTGCACCACCAGTACTCCTCCAGGGTCTCGCCCTTCCAGGCGAAGACCGGGACGCCCTGGGGGTTGTCCACCGTGCCGTTCGGGCCGACCGCGATGGCGGCGGCGGCGTGGTCCTGGGTGGAGAAGATGTTGCAGGACGCCCAGCGGACCTCGGCGCCCAGGGCGACCAGGGTCTCGATGAGCACGGCGGTCTGGACGGTCATGTGCAGGGAGCCGGTGACGCGCGCTCCGGCCAGGGGCTGCGCCTCGGCGTACTCCTTGCGGATCGCCATCAGGCCGGGCATCTCGTGCTCGGCGAGGGTGATCTCCTTGCGGCCGAAGTCGGCCAGGGAGAGGTCGGCGACCTTGAAGTCCTGTCGGTTTTCGACAGTCGTCATGCGAGCTGCTCCTCGGGGTTGGGTCGAGGTGGGTACGGCTGGTCTGCGCGGCGGCGGGCACACGAATGCCCGGTGCCTTTGCGCAGCGCAGTCCGTCGGAGGCCCTCTCTCCCTCGGTCGGCCCACGTGGGGCCGCCCGACCGCCATCAGCAGCGACGTCTGGCTCGGTTACGAATCTACACCGATCGGCCCAGCGGACCCCAGTCGGCCTCCGGACAGGTTGAGGGACGGACGAGGCGGACACCAGGGTCTGCACAGTCCTGAGCAGGAGTCAACCAGCCCGAAGAACAAGGGCTTTCGAACTTTTGAACCTGTGCTTACGTGTTGCAGGATGCAGGACGCAGGACATATCGATCTTGCGTGTCGGCCTTGTGTCGATCTTGTATGACAAAGGCGTTAGGAGATCCACGTGACCAGTCCGGCCGGCCCTCCCCCCACGGGCGGCGGCGATGGAGAGCAGCAGCGGTTGAAGCTGCTCGCAGTGACCGCGTGCCCGACCGGCATCGCCCACACCTATATGGCGGCGGAGAAGCTCTCGCAGGCGGCGGAGCGCCTCGGTGTCGACATGAAGGTGGAGACGCAAGGTTCGATCGGGGCAGAAAACATACTCACCGACAACGATGTCAGAACCGCTGACGGCGTCATCATCGCGGCCGACAAGGACGTGGACCTGAGCCGGTTCGCGGGGAAAAGGGTGGTGACGGTCGGGGTCGCCGAGGGCATTCACCATCCCGAGCGGCTGATCGAGGAGGTGCGGACGGCACCCGTGCACAGCGGGGGCGCCGCGGCCGCTGCGCCGAACGGCACGGGCAGCGGTAGCGCCGGCGGCAGGGAGCGGAGTGTCACGTACAAAGCGCTCATGAACGGCGTCAGTTACATGATTCCGTTCGTCGTGGTCGGCGGGCTGCTGATCGCGATCTCGCTGTCGCTCGGCGGGCACACCGATCCGTCCGGCGGTCTGGTCATCCCGAAGGACTCCTTCTGGATGGACGTCAACAATGTCGGCGTCATCGGCTTCACGCTGATGGTGCCGATCCTGTCCGGCTACATCGCGTACGCGATCGGAGACCGGCCCGCGTTGGTGCCCGGCATGATCGGCGGGTGGATCGCCAACACCGGTTCGCTGTACGACTCCGAGGCGGGCGCGGGCTTCATCGGGGCGATCGTGACCGGGTTCCTCGCCGGCTATCTGGTGCTGTGGATCAAGAGGGTCAAGGTCCCGAAGTTCGTGCAGCCGATCATGCCGATCATCGTGATCCCGATCGTGGCGACGACGGCGCTCGGTCTGTTCTTCATCTACGTGATCGGTCAGCCGATCTCCTGGGTCTTCGAGCAGCTGACGGACTGGCTCAGCGGGATGACCGGCTCCAGCGCCATCCTTCTCGGCGCGATCCTGGGTCTGATGATCGCGTTCGACATGGGCGGGCCGGTGAACAAGACGGCGTTCCTGTTCGGCGCGGGGCTCATCGCGACGGGCAACCAGGCCGTCATGGGAATGTGCGCGGCCGCGATCCCGGTGATGCCGCTCGGTCAGGGCCTCGCCACGCTGATCCGGAGGCGGCTGTACACGGAACAGGAGCGTGAGACGGGGCTGGCCTCGCTGTTCATGGGCCTGTTCGGTATCTCCGAGGGCGCGATCCCGTTCGCGGCGGCGCGGCCCGCGCAGGTCATCCCCGCCAACATGCTGGGCGGCGCGGTGGCGGGGGCGATCGCGGGTGTCGCCGGGGTCGAGGACGCGGTGCCGCACGGCGGACCGATCGTGGCGGTGCTGGGTGCCGTGGGCGGCGTACCGATGTTCTTCGTGGCCGTGGCGATCGGCACCGCGGTGACGGCGCTGACGACGGTGGCGCTCGTCAACGTCAGTGAGCGCCGGCTGAGGGCTCAGTCGCTGGTTGACGGGCCCTCGTCGAAGTCCGAGCCGGCGCTTGTGGGTGTCGGTGGAGGCGCAGGGGACGGTACGACGGCGACAGGTGCGGGCGCCCTCGGCCGCCCGTCTGCGCCGACGGCGACGCAGACGTCCACGTCTACGTCTACGCCTACGTCTTCTGCGTCGGCTCCGGATCCGGCGGCCTCCCCCGCGCCGCCCGCCGATGCCCCCGCCTCCGCCGATGCCCCCACCTCCGCCGATGCCCCCACCTCCGGCGAAGTCCTCTCCGGCTACCTCACCCGGCGGACCGTCAAGGTGCGACTCGTTGCCGAGGACAAGGAAGCCGCGATCCGGGAGATGGCCGGGCTGCTTGCCACCACCGCCGAGGTCAGGGATGTCGAGGAGCTGGTGCGGACCGCGCTGCGGCGCGAGGCGCTGGGCACGACCGGGCTCGGCGAGGAGATCGCGATCCCGCATGCCAAGACCGACGCGGTGACCGCGCCGGTGGTCGGCTTCGCACGGTCGGCGGAGGGCGTCGAGTGGGGCGCCCTCGACGGTACGAAAGCCAAGCTGATCTTCATGATCGCCGTGCCGGAGTCCGCCGCCGGCGACGAGCATCTGCGGATCCTGGCGCTGCTGTCCCGCAAGTTGATGGACACGGGCTTCCGTGAGCGGCTGATGTCGGCTCCGGACGAGGCGGCGATCCTCGGCGTGCTGCGCGAGATCCAGTAGTCGCCGAACAGGCACAGGCCCCGCACCCCTCGGACACGGGCGGCCCCGCACCGAGGGGTGCGGGGCCCTTTCGTTCAGCGATGGCCGCTATTCTCTGCGCCCGCGGATGTGCCGCATGGGGAGGGAGCAGCGATGGGCAGCAGACGAAGACTCGCGGTCACGGCGTGGGTTCTGGGACCGCTGGGGCTGATGATCCTTGCCGGCTCACTGCTGTATGTGCGGTCGGCCTACACGGGGATCACCGTGGTGAGCGATGGCATGGCACCGACCTACTCCATCGGCGAGCGACTGGTCGTGGAGCGGATGAGCGGCGCCGAGGTGCGTCGGGGCGACGTCGTGCTGTTCTCGGCACCGGAAAGGAACATCCAAGGAGCCGTGATGCAACGCGTGGTCGCGGTCGGCGGAGACCGGGTCGTGTGCTGCGAGGGCAGTGGGACGGGCGAGGGGACGGGCGAGCGGATCACCGTCAACGGGCAGCCGCTCGATGAGCCGTACGTGAAGGACGGTGTCGCCGACGGGACACATCGGCCGTACGACGTGAAGGTCCCGTCCGGGCGGCTGTTCCTGCTGGGCGATCACCGCGTGAACTCGAACGACTCGCGCTTCTACCCGAGCGACGGCCATCAGGGCACGGTGGCGAACGGGGCGGTCCTGGGCCGGGTGATGGATGGATTCGGCGCGCTCGGTGTGTGGTTCGGGGCCGGCCTGCTCGGGCTCGTCCTCGCGCTCGTCGGGCTCGGCTTCGGGATCGCCGCCCTGGTGGTGCGGAAGCGGTCGGTGCCTCCGTTGCCGCCGTGGCCCGTACACGCCTGAGAAAAACGCTGGGGCCAGCCGATGAAAAAGCTGGGGCCCGCCGACATCCTCGGCGGGCCCCAGCCATGTACAGCCATGCCATCTACAGCCACGTACGGCTGTGTACGAGATCAGTGCTCGGGGGTCTGCGCCGGCCCCCCGGGCGTGGCCTCGCGATCCGCGCCCTTCGCGGCCTCGGCTTCCCGGTAGATGTCGGGCTCGAGGTAGATGACGCGGGCGATCGGGACGGCCTCGCGGATGCGGGACTCGGCGGCGTCGATCGCGGAGGCGATCTGGGTGGCCGTGTTGTCGTGCTGGACCGCGATCTTGGCCGCGACGAGCAGTTCCTCCGGGCCGAGGTGGAGCGTGCGCATGTGGATGATGCCGGTGACCGTGTCGCCGTCGACGATGGCTGCCTCGATCTTCTTGACGTCTTCCAGGCCCGCGGCCTCGCCGAGGAGCAGCGACTTGGTCTCGGCGGCCAGGACGATGGCGATGACGATGAGGAGCACACCGATGCAGAGCGTGCCGATGCCGTCCCAGACGCCGTCGCCCGTACCCAGGGCCAGACCCACGCCGCCGAGCGCGAGGATCAGACCGACCAGCGCGCCGAGGTCCTCCAGCAGGACGACCGGCAGCTCGGGTGCCTTGGCGTGCCGCACGAACTCCTTCCAGGACTGCTTGCCCCGCAGCGCGTTGGACTCCTTGATGGCCGTCCGGAAGGAGAACGTCTCAGCGATGATCGCGAAGACGAGGACGCCCACCGGCCAGTACCAGTGGTCGATCTCGTGCGGGTGCTTGATCTTCTCGTAGCCCTCGTAGATCGCGAACATGCCGCCGACCGAGAAGAGGACGATCGAGACGAGGAAGGCGTAGATGTACCGCTCGCGGCCGTAGCCGAAGGGGTGCTGCGGGGTCGCCTCACGCTGGGCCTTCTTGCCGCCGAGGAGCAGCAGGCCCTGGTTGCCCGAGTCGGCGAGCGAGTGCACGGACTCGGCGAGCATCGACGAGGAGCCGCTGAAGAGGAACGCCACGAACTTCGCTGCCGCGATCGCGAGGTTGGCAGCCAGTGCCGCCACAATCGCTTTGGTGCCGCCTGACGCGCTCATGTGTTCCCGATGTCCCTTCGTCTGCCATCTCGTCTGCCGCCCCGGGCTTTGCCCACCCTTGACGGTGGGCCATTGTTGCAGCCCCGGCCGACACCGGCGTGTCCGGCCGCCGCTGAGAGGCGTCAGGCCACCGCTGCGTCCGCGTCAAGCCACCACCGCGTCCGCATCAAGGCACCAATGCGCCCTGGTCAGGCCACCACGGTGGCTCGGAAGACCGTGCCGGTCCCGGATACCTCGGTCTTCTCGCCCGCCGGTACGAAGACGGACTGGCCGGGGGCGAGTGCGTGCTCGTCCGCCTGTACGCAGCCCGCCGTGCACAGCAGGATCTGCGGGGTACGGAGGGTGAGGTCGCGGGAGGGCGCGCCTTCCGCAAGGACGTACCTCGAGAGGCGGAACTCGTCGATCGGCGTCTCGTAGACCTCTTCGCCGTCGGGGGACGCCTCGGGGCGCAGTACGCCGGGGTCGCCGGCCTCGAAGCGGACGATGCGCAGGAGTTCAGGGACGTCGACGTGCTTGGGAGTCAGACCGCAGCGCAGCACGTTGTCGGAGTTGGCCATGATCTCGACGCCGAGGCCGTTCAGGTACGCGTGCGGGACGCCCGCGCCGAGGAACAGGGCCTCGCCGGGCTGGAGTCGGACGTGATTGAGCAGCATCGCGGCGATGACGCCGGGGTCCCCCGGGTAGTGGTCGGCGAGGTCGGCGTACGGAGCGTGGGCGCCGCCGAGCCGTGCGCAGGCCGCGGCGGCTTCGGTGACCGTCCCGGCCATCTGCTCGGTGTCCGCGGACAGGACCGCCGTCAGCACCTCGCGCAGGGCCGCGTCTTCCGGGTGGGCGTGCAGCAGGTCGACGTACGGCTTGAGGGAGTCGACCTCCAGGGCCGCCAGCAGGTCGGCGGCTTCCAGTGGCGCCCGGAATCCGCACAGGCCGTCGAACTCCGTGAGCGCGCAGATCAGTTCGGGCTTGTGGTTGGCGTCCTTGTAGTTGCGATGCGGGGCGTCGATGGGGACTGCGCGGCGCTCCTCGTCCTCGTAGCCCTCCTTGGCCTGGGCGAGGTCGGGGTGCACCTGGAGGGAGAGCGGGGCACCCGCGGCGAGGATCTTGAGGAGGAACGGCAGGCGTGGGCCGAACTTGGCCACCGTCTCGGCGCCCAGTTCGCGCTCCGGGGCCGCGTCGATCAGTTCGGTGAGGGGGCCGCGGGCCGTGCGCGAGGGCGCGCCCGGGTGGGCACCCATCCACATCTCGGCCTGCGGTTCGCCGGTCGGCTCGACGCCGAGGAGGTGCGGGATGGCCGTGGCCGAGCCCCAGGCGTAGGGGCGGATGGTGTTGTCGAGGCGGTCCATGGGGTTCTTTCTGCGCTCTCGGTTCACGTGTTCGCGATTCGCGGGTTCACGATGCACATGTTCGCGGTTCGGTTCACGTGAGGTGAGGACGGTGGTCAGGGGGTCGGGGCAAGCATCAGGCTCCCGAGGCGAGCGCCAGGTAAACGGCCGCGAAATCTGTGATGGCGATCAGCTCCGCGAGGGTCTCCAGGTCGCCGCCGTCCTCCGGTTCGAGTTCGCTGATCGCGGTGTCGTGGCTGAGGGCGAGGTCGCGAGCGGCGGGGGCGGCACTGAGGCCGCCGGAGGGCCGGTCTCTGAGGAGGACCACGCGCGCGTGCATGACCGGCGTCTCCTCGACGCGGTCGCGGAAGAAGTCCTCGGGGTCGGCGCCGGCGGCCAGCGCGCCTGAAAGCAGGACGTGGTGAGCGGCGAGCGCCTCGGGCAGCTCGGCGACGAGCGCGGGGCGACCCGCGAGCTCGGCGAGCGCGGCGGCGAAACGGCGGCCCGCGGGTCCCGCGGAGGGACCCTCGGTCCAGATCAGCGGGAGTGCCTCGGCCAGCTCGGTGGCGAGGGTCTTGGCGGGATTGCTGTACGTCGCGATGGCCGGGCCGCATCGTTCGGCGATGAGGTCGAGGCGGTCGGCGACCTTGTGCAGGACGTCGGGCGGCGCGGTCACCAGGCCGGTGCGGTCGAGGAGCGCGAGCAGCGGGGTGAGCAGGGCCCACAGGACACCGGGGGCGGAGGCGGCAGTGGGTTCTTCCGGCTCGTACGGCGCGGTCGCCATCGGTACGAAGAGTCCGTGGGCGCCCTCCACCGCTTCGGTGAGCGGGGAGCCGGCCGGTGCCACCGCGGCGACCGTGCAGCCGCGGCGGTAGGCCTGGTCGACCAGCAGCGAGAGGCTGGGCTCGCTGCCGTCAGGGGTGGCGATCAGGAGCAGGTCGACGGGGCCTGCCCAGCCGGGCAGCTCCCAGCGCAGCGCGCCCGCGGCCGGGGCGACGCCCGTGGGAGCCAGGCGCGTGACGGGGCAGCCGACGCCGGCCAGCGTGCCCAGCAGGTCGGCGGCACAGCTCGCGGCGGCGCCGGGGCCCGCGATGAGGACCGCGCGCGGGCGGCCGTCCGGCTTGAGCTCGGGGATGCCCGCCTCGGCTGCGTGCCGGGTCGCGGTGCGGATGCGTGCGCCCGCCTCCGCGGCGCCGCGGAGCAGTCCGCGGCGGTCTGCCTCCGAGAGTGCCTCGGGGGCGTCGAGCAGCGATTCGTCGAGCATGGGTGGAAGTCTCCGATCGCCGGTTCGTCCGTTGTGCCGGTTCGTCCGTTACGCGGGTTCGTCCGTTACCCCGGTTCGTCCGTTACGCCGGGCGGCGGGCCTCGTCGACCAGGAGGACCGGGATGCCGTCCCGGACGGGGTACGCCAGGGCGCAGTCCTGGGCGGTGCACAGCAGCTCGGTCTCCTCCTCCTTGAGGGGGGCGTGGCAGGCCGGGCAGGCGAGGATCTCCAGGAGGCCGGCTTCGAGCGGCATGAGGGGTCCCTTCGGGGGCGGAGTTGTGCTGATGTGGCCTGGTCAGAGTACCGCTGTGGGGGGTTGGGCGCCGGGCTGTGTCCTTACCCCGGACTCCCGCACGCCGCCCCCCCCCCACCGTGGCCTCGTGGTGCTCGGCTCAGCCTCGGATGATGGCCAATGCCTCGTCTCGTACCTTCGCCATCGTCGCCTCGTCCCGTGCCTCCGCGTTCAGGCGCAGGAGGGGTTCCGTGTTGGAGGCGCGGACGTTGAACCACCAGTCGGCGGACGTGACCGTCAGGCCGTCGAGTTCGTCGAGGGTGACGCCTTCGCGGCCCTCGTACGTGGTCTTGATCGCGGCGAGGCGGGCGGCCTGGTCGTCGACCGTGGAGTTGATCTCGCCGGAGCCGGCGTAGCGGTCGTACTCGGCGACCAGGCCCGACAGCGGGCCGTCCTGGCCGCCGAGGGCCGCCAGGACGTGGAGGGCGGCGAGCATGCCCGTGTCGGCGTTCCAGAAGTCGGCGAAGTAGTAGTGCGCGGAGTGCTCGCCGCCGAAGATCGCGCCGGAACTGGCCATCTCGGCCTTGATGAAGGAGTGGCCCACGCGCGTGCGTACCGGCGTGCCGCCGTTCTCCCGGACGACCTCGGGCACCGACCACGAGGTGATCAGGTTGTGGATGACCGTGCCCTTGCCGCCGTGCTTGGCCAGCTCGCGCGAGGCGACCAGCGCGGTGATCGCGGACGGCGAGACCGGGCCGCCCCGCTCGTCGACCACGAAGCAGCGGTCGGCGTCGCCGTCGAAGGCGATGCCCAGGTCGGCGCCCTCCTCACGGACGCGCTTCTGGAGGTCCACGATGTTCGCCGGGTCGAGCGGGTTGGCCTCGTGGTTGGGGAACGTGCCGTCCAGCTCGAAATACATCGGGACGAGGTCGAGGGGCAGCCCCGCGAACACCGTCGGCACGGTGTGTCCGCCCATGCCGTTGCCCGCGTCGACGACGACCTTCAGGGGGCGGATGGAGGTCAGGTCGACGAGGGCGCGCAGGTGCGCCGCGTAGTCCTCCAGGGTGTCCCGCTGCGTGATGGTTCCCGGGGTGGCCGCCGGCTCCGGGGCTCCCGAGTCCGCCCAGGACTCGACGAGTTCACGGATGTCGGCGAGGCCGGTGTCCTGGCCGACCGGGGCCGCGCCGGCCCGGCACATCTTGATGCCGTTGTACTGCGCGGGGTTGTGCGACGCCGTGAACATCGCGCCGGGCAGGTTCAGCGACCCCGACGCGTAGTACAGCTGGTCCGTCGAGCACAGCCCGATCTCCGTCACGTCGACGCCACGCGCCGCCGCGCCGCGTGCGAAGGCACGCGACAGGCCTGGCGACGAGGGCCGCATGTCGTGCCCGATCACGATCGCGCCCGCGCCCGTCACCTGCGCGAAGGCCGCGCCGAACAACTCGGCCAGCGGCTCGTCCCACTGGTCCGGGACCACCCCGCGTACGTCGTACGCCTTCACGATCTGCGACAGATCAGCAGCCACGGCCAATCCTCCTGGATTCCTCTTGGGTGCCCCCAAACTACCCGCCTCCGCTGACACGCAGCCGGGAGGTGCCTGGGAGCGTGTGTACGGACTTAGGGAAGCATCCACTCCAGCACGGCGGAACTCTGTCCGACGACGATCAGGCACATCACCAGCAAAAGACCGATGCTCCAGGGCAGCACCTTGCGCAGCAGGTCCCCTTCGCGGCCCGCGAGCCCGACGGCCGCGCACGCGATGGTCAGGTTCTGCGGCGAGATCATCTTCCCCAGGACACCGCCCGAACTGTTGGCTGCCGCGAGGAGCTCGGGCGAGAGCCCGGACTCCCGCGCCGCCGTGACCTGCAGGGCGCCGAAGAGCGCGTTGGCCGAGGTGTCCGATCCGGAGACCGCCACGCCGAACCACCCCAGGACCGGGGACAGGAAGGCGAGCCCCGCGCCGGCCGCCGCCACGAAGTGGCCGATCGTGGCGGCCTGCCCGGAGAGGTTCATGACGTACGCGAGCGCGAGGACGGACGTCACGGTGAGGATCGCGAACCTCAACTCGTGCACGGTGGCCACCCATTCCTTGACGGCCACGCGCGCGTGCACCCCGAGAACGGCCGCCGTGCACAGACCGGCGAGCAGCACCAGCGTGCCGCCGGTCGAGACGATCGGCCACGAGAAGACGTTGCCGCTGACGGGGTCGCCGTCCGGGTTCGCGACGTCGAGGAAGGGCCAGTCGAAGGTGCGGGTCGCCTTCGCCAACAGGTCCTTCACCGCGGGGATCTGGGCGAGGGAGAAGATGGCGACGATCAGCGCGTACGGAGCGTAGGCGCGCACCACCTCGGGGCGCGGATCGTGCTCGTCCAGGTCCTCACTGCGTACGCCGGTCAGGACCGCGGCCCGTACGGGCTCGGCGGCGGGCCGGCGCGCGTGGGGCACCGCCACCAGGGCGCCCGCGCCCGCCAAAGCGGCGCCGATGTCGGCGAGTTGGGCGGAGACGTAGTTGGAGGCGGCGAACTGGGCGACGGCGAAGGCGACTCCGCACGCCAGCGCGGGCACCCAGGTCTCGCGCAGGCCCCGCCGGCCGTCCACCAGCCCGACGAGCACGAGCGGCACCACGAGGGCCAGCAGCGGTGTCTGACGGCCCACCACGGAGGCGACCGAGTCCAGGGGCAGGCCGGTGACTTGGGCCAGCGTCACGACCGGCGTACCCATCGCCCCGAAGGCGACCGGCGCGGTGTTGGCGACCAGCGCGACCACCGCCGCGCGGACGGGTTCGAAGCCGAGCGCGACCAGCATCACCGAGCAGATCGCGACGGGCGCACCGAAGCCCGCGAGGGCTTCCAGGAGCGCGCCGAAGCAGAACGCGACGACGAGCGCCTGGATGCGCGGGTCGTCGGAGAGCCTGCCGAAGGAACGGCGCAGGATGTCGAAGTGCCGGGTGCGGACGGTCATCCGGTACACCCACAGGGCGTTGACGACGATCCACAGGATGGGGAAGAGGCCGAAGACGGCGCCCTGGGCGGCACCGGACAGAGTCTGATCCAGGGGCATGCCGTACGCGAACAGGGCGACCAGGGCCGCCGCCGCGAGGCCGATGAGTCCGGCCAGGTGCGCCTTCATGCGGACGCCGCCGAGCAGGACCAGGACGATGACGAGGGGCAGGGTCGCGACGAGGGCGGACAGGCCGAGCGAATCGGCCACGGGCTCCAGTTCCTGGACGTACACAGAACCTCCCCGGGATTCCGCTATGCGGAAAGTGATTTCTCACGGGTGGGGAAAATGGTCGTGTCCGCGCCAAGCGCACGTCAATGCTCGCACAGCACCGAGTGAAATGTGCACAGTACATGCACGGAGACGTACACCGAGTGAAGTTCCCGCCGGGGAAGGGGTGTTCGGAGGGGAGCCCAGAGGGGAGGTTCAGGAGTCGGGCGAGCGCAGCACCCGCAGGTGACCGCGGCGCGCGACCTCCATCGGGTCCGCCCCTCGCGCCTCGCCGGCGGCGCGCGCCGCGCGCTCCTGCGGGCGGGCCGCCTCACGCACGGCGTTGGCGAGCGCCTCCAGGTCGTCTCCGCTGGGGCGGGCCGGACCGGAAGCGTCGGCGAGCCGGACGACCTCCCACCCGCGCGGGGCGGTGAGGCGCTCGGAGTGCTCGGCGCACAGGTCGTAGCAGTGGGGTTCGGCGTAGGTGGCGAGCGGGCCGAGGACCGCGGTCGAGTCGGCGTAGACGTACGTCAGCGTCGCGACGGCGGGACGGCCGCAAGCGGTGCGCGAACAGCGACGTACAGGGCTCACGACGTTGGACGGTACCGCACTCTTGAGCGGGCTGCGACGACTCTCCACGAGGTCACTCCACCGTGTCGTGCTGTGAGGCGGAACACACGGCATTTCGAACCGGCCTTACTGACCTGCGAGTACGACCTTGGTCGAGATACCGGACGGTCACATCCTGGTCACCATCCGACATAAACCCGTTCAATTGCCATGAGTTCGAAGCTCTTGGGGAGAAACGAAATCGAGCCCAAGCTTGGCTGGAATGGTCACCAAGCGGCAAGAGATGTCACCGCCGCAAGCGGTCGCCGGGGCGTCGGCCCTCGGGCCGCGGCGCTGACGGGAGGCGAGGCGGACACTGATCGGCCGGCCGCGTGGAGGCCGGGCAAGGGCACCGCGCGAGGATTACGCTTCGTCAGTGATGGACAATCCCGTACCCCCCGTACCGCCCCGCGCCGCCGACCCCCGGCCCCGCCGCCGCGACCGCCACGGCCGCGGGATGCGTGGACCCGTCGCGCCGCCCCAGGTGCCGCTCTCCGCGAGCCGGGCCGAGGTGTTCGCGGATCTGGTGCAGGACTCCGTGGAGCGGCTCGAGCGGCGCTGGCCGCAGCTCGCCGACATCGAGTTCGTGGTACTGGAGGTGCCGCGCCTGGACCCAGGTCGCGGCGGGGGCTGGGCCGACGAGGCGGTCCCCCTGGGCGGCACGATCGCGGCACAGGAGGGCCGTCCCGCCCGCGTGGTCGTCTACCGCCGCCCGGTCGAGATCCGCACCAAGGCACGCGACGAGCGAGCCGCCCTGGTCCACGAGGTCGTGGTGGAGCAGGTGGCCGAGCTTCTGGGCCTGACACCGGAGACCGTGGACCCCCGATACGGCGAGGACTGACGCGCGGGGAGGCACATCCGCCGAAGCCGCCCTGCTTCCGCGGCGGCGCCCCGCTCCGTACCGTCCCCTACTTCACTTCTGCAGCACCGACAGATCCTGCTGGGCGTCCGGCACGGCCACCGTCCCCCGGTCGTCCGGCAGCGTCTGCACCGTGACCATCGGTACCCCCTCTGCGGAGATCGCGAGGGTCCGCGCGGCGTAGACGGGGCCCCCGGAGACCGGCTCGACGGTCAGCGCGTACGTGCCCTTGAGACCGCTGGGGACGGGCGGCTCGATGTCCTGGGTGGTGCCGCCCTTGACCGTGTACGTCTTGGTCGCGGGCGTCCCTGCCTTGCTGCCCGCGGAGGCGGTGACCTTGACCTTGGCGCTGCGGCCGGGCGCGACCAGGGAGAGCGTGGAGCCCTTGGAGCGGTTGTCGGCGGACGTCGCGCGCGTGCCCACGGGCCTCGTGGCCGGAATGAACGCCGTCTCCTGCTTGTCGCCCTTGCCGCGCACGATCCGCAGCGCGGCCACGACCGGCACGGACTCCTCCGTCGGCGTCAGCATCAAGGAGCCCGCCTCGCCGCGCGTGACGTCGCCGAGGTCGACGGATGCCGTCATGCCCGCCTTCACATGCAGCGTCTCCGCCCCGGCGGGCGTGATCGGCCCGGACGGCGAAGCGAGCCGCACCTTCAGGTCGGCGTCCCTGTCGCCGGGCGCGAAGGCGACCAGGCGCACGGACGTGGCGTCCTTCGGGATACCCGGCAGAACGAGGCTGCCGGCCGGATCGGTGGAGGCGGCGAGCCAGTCGCCGCCGAGCTTGTCGTCGAGAGCCTGGACGGCGGCGGCGACCCGGCCGCTGCGCACGGTCACATGCACGGTCAGGTTGGTCTGCGGCTCGTCCGCGAGCGTGGACAGCAGCACCGGCTCCGTGGAGTGCGGCTGGACCTGAATGCCCTCCCCCACCGTCGACTTGAGGGCACCGTCCTTGCCGTACAGCTCGATGTCCACGACGGCGGCGGAGTCGTCGGGGTTGGTGAGGTGCACGTAGTCGCTGCGCTCCTCGGCGGTGCTGGCGCCCGGGAACCAGAAGTCCGTGTCCGGTGACGTGCAGTTGGTGCCGAGCAGCCCACGGCCGGTGCCCACCGGGACCTCGGTGGTCTGCTGGACGGTCCAGCCGGGCGCGTAGCTGCCCTCGGCGGTTCCGATCAGCGCGGGCGAGTCGGCGCCCGAGGCCTCGCCGGTGACGGGCTTGCCCGGCTCCTTCGGCTCCAGGACGGGCTTCTTGCCCTTTTCGGGCTTGTCGCCCTTCTGGGACCCGCCGTCGGCCGACTTCTCGCCCGCGAAGGCGAGTTCAGCCCGGCCGCTCGTGTCCGCGCCCTTCGTGACGGGCGTGTAGGACGTGTACGCGGTCTCGGCGACGTCCGAGATGCTGGGAGCCGGGCAGAGCAGGCTCGTGCGCTCCACGGGCATTTGGGCGGCCGCTTTCGCCGTGTCCCCACCGGAGGCGTCCGGCTCGGTGAGAGACGCGAATCCGGCGACGGCGGCGAGCGCGGCCACGCCGGCGATCAGGGACACGGTGGTGCGGTTCACTGCTGGCTCCCGTCGGGGCGCTCACTGTCTGTGCCGTGCGGCGGCTGTTGCTGCGGCGGCGGCTGCGGCGGCTGCTGCTGCTCGGGGTCGTACGGCGCGCCGTACCCCTGGGTGTACGTCTGCGCCGCGTCGTACGCCACGGTCCCGGAGTCGTACGCGTACGGGTCGTACTGGCCTGCCTGGTACGGATCCGCCTGGTAGGGCTGCTGCTCGTAGGTGCCCGCCGGGTACTGCTGGGCACCCTGGTACTGCTCGCCGCCGTATGTGCCGTAGTCGCCGCCCGAGTAGGCCGTCGTGTCCCACCCGCCGTACGACGGCTGAGGCGGCACGGGCGCGGAGACCGGGGCTTCCTCCGGAGGAGGGGGCGGTGGAGGGGAGCTCGGCGGCGGAGGGGAGCTCGGCGGGAACTGCCCCGCGGGGTCCGCCTGTGCGGACTGTTCCGCCTGTTCGGCCTCTGCCTGGGCGCGCAGCCTGCGGGCCCTGCGGCCCTCGCCGGAGACGGGCTGGGCGGGGACGACCGGCTCCTCGGGGAGGTCGTCGTCGACATCCCGGCGCCGGCCGGGCAGTGCCAGCACCACGAGGACGACGGCGAGCGAGCCCTGCGTCCACAGCCAGGCCGTGTGGCCCGTGGGTGCGTCGAAGGTGACGTCCAACCGGCCGCCGTCGGTGGGCAGTTCGAAGCCCTGCGCCCAGCCGTCGACCGTGGTCCTGGTCAGCGGCTTGCCGTCCAGCGTGGCGGTCCAGCCCTCGTCGGCGGTGTCGGCGAGACGCAGCACGCGGCTGTCGGCGCCGGAGGGGATCTTGGTGTGCAGCTCGACGGGTCCGGCGGCGATGGGCTGCGGGTCCCCGGAGTCGGGGACGATGGCCGCGCGCGAGACCTGCCGGTCCACGCGCCACAGGGAACTGCCGTCCTGCTGGCTCAGCCGGGTCAGACCGGGCGTGGCGTCCAGGACGCGCGTGACCTCGCGGGGCGCGCCCTTGTAGACCAGTACGTAACGCACGGCGAAGCCGCCGAGCTGCTTGGCCTGGTCGGCGCCGGAGCCTGCTACGAGGTTGGCGACGACGGAGTCGAGCTTCTCGTTCTCGCCGTCCGCGGCGGCCAGTTCGGCGTCGCCGAGCCGGGCACCGGAGCCGCGTACGAGCGTGTAGCCGACCCTGGCGGCCGAGTCGCTGTCGATGACGAGGGTGCGGGCCTGGTCGCGGGTGCTGCTCTCCTCCGCGACGAACGCGGGCACCTGGACGGGATCGCGCCGTTCCAGGGGTCCGTCGGCGCCGCGGATCATCCACCCGGCGGCGACGAGCAGCGGTCCGGCGGCCGCCGCGAACGCGATGAGCACGGCAACCGGCTGACGCCAGCCGAAGCTCTGCTCGGCCACGCGCGAGCGCGCCCCGTCGGCGCCGAGCGCGGCGGCGGCCAGGAGAGCGATGCCGTAGACGAGGGTGGCGGGCCCGGCCCAGGTGGAGCTGTTGGACAGGACGGCGAAGACGAGCGCCACAAAGGCGACAGCCCAGGCCGTCCGGATTCCCCACTGACGCTCCTGGCGCAGCAGCGCGGCCAGCGCGGCGCACACGATGCCGACGAGCATCAGCCCGCTGACCGTGCCGGGGCCGCCGGGGCTGCCACCGAGCAGGTCGAGCGCGGACGCCGCTCCCCCGCCGTACTCCAGACCGGCCTCCTGGAAGAAGCCGAACGGGAGCAGCGAGAGCGACCAGGGCGCCAGGATCAGCAGCGGTGTGCCGAGCTGGGCCAGGACGCGCGGCCCGTAGGCGACGATCTCGCCGCGGCGCACGGCCAGCAGGGCGAGGCCCAGTACCAGCGCGATGGGCCACACGATCGGTGTGAAGGCGGTGGCGAGGGACAGCAGCAGCGCGTACGCCCACGTGGCGCGCCAGCTGCCGCGTCCTGTCGACGAGGCGAGGCCGCTCGCCGCGATGCCCGCGCGCGCGATGAGGGGCAGCAGGACGGCGAGCACGGCGGTGCCGATGCGGCCGCCCGCGAGCGCGCCGGTGGCGGCGGGCAGGAAGGCGTACGCGACGGACGCCCAGGCGCGCAGCAGACGCGACTGGACGAGCGGCCGGGAGGCGAAGTACGCGGCGAAGCCGGCCAGCGGAACGGAGCCGACGAGGACGGCGGTGACAGCGAGTCCGGTGGAGCCGAGCAGCGCGCTCGCCAGCATCGCGAGGACCGCGAGGTAGGGCGGTGCTGACTCGGTGCCGCCGGTGCCGACCGGGTGCCAGCCGTCCAGGTAGCGCGACCAGAGCGCCGTGGCGTCGGACGGGGCCGGCAGCAGCGCGCCGCCCGCGAGCGCTCCGCTGCCGAGCAGCTCACGACAGGCGATGAGCGAGACGAAAAGGAGCACCACCAGGAGCATCGGTCCGGGCTTGCGGGCGATGCGCTTGAGCCGGGCGAACTGCTCGACCTCCAGGAACTCGGCATCGTCCCCGCCGGGCCCGGACTCGACGGCGCCGCCGTGCCGTCCGGCCGCGCTCAGCTCGGGATCGGATCGGCCCACGAGGTTGCTCGCGACCTGTTCGACGGTGGCCCGCACCGTCGCGCCGGGCGGCGGGAACAGCGCGCGCAACTCGCCCTTGTCGACCTGTGGCCGACCGCGCCGACGCCGGCCCGCGATGATCCGCTCGGGCCGCAGCAGCGTCCCCAGCAGACCGCGGATCTCATCGACGGCCTGTCCGGGGACCTTGCCGACGAGATAGGCGACCGTGCGCAGCAGCGTGCCGAGCACGAGTCGCAGCAGGACCCAGGGCAGCACCGAGGTGCGGGCGTTGACGAGCAGGGTGTAGACGGCGCCCGCTTTGTCCACCTTGTGCGGGGACGCGGAGGTGCGGCCCACGCAGTCGACGGTGCGCCGCTCGCGGGAGGCCGCCTCGGCGTGGCGTACGACCGCTTCGGGAGCGATGAGGACGCGGTGGCCTGCGGCCTGGGCGCGCCAGCACAGGTCGACGTCGTCACGCATCAGGGGCAGCCGCCGGTCGAAGCCGCCGAGCTGTTCGAAGACGTCGCGGCGGATCAGCATGCCGGCCGTGGACACGGACAGGACGGGCCGTACGTGGTCGTGCTGGCCCTGGTCCTGCTCGCGCCGGTCCAGGCCGGTCCAGCGGCGGCCGCTGTTGGCGATGGTGACGCCGACCTCGAGGAGTTGTCTGCGGTCGTACCAGCCGCGGAGTTTGGGGCCGACGATCGCGACGTCCCTGCCGAGCTCGTGTTCGTTCTCGACGACGCGGAGGAGTTGGGCCAGG
Organism: Streptomyces sporangiiformans; assembly: GCF_005768555.2. GTDB lineage: Bacteria > Actinomycetota > Actinomycetes > Streptomycetales > Streptomycetaceae > Streptomyces > Streptomyces sporangiiformans. Next base: position 51,257 of record NZ_VCHX02000145.1, on the reverse strand, counting down.
GCGTCGGGCTCGGGGGCGCAGTCGTCGTGCAGGAGCCAGAGCCACTGGACGGGTTCGCCGTGCGGCAGTTCGGGCATGTCGTAGGCGTCGTCGCGCCAGGTGCGGGTGACCGGGTCCCAGCCGCTGGGCCGCTTCAGATACGGCAGGTCGTCCGGGGTGAGGATGCCGGCGGTGCGGGCGGCCTCGTCGACGGCCTGGCCGAAACCGGTGCGCCGGGCGAGGTGCAGGACCCGGTCGGCGCCGAGGGCTTCGGTGACCAGCCGGGCGGAGTCGTCCGCGCTGCCGGTGTCGGCCGCCAGGGCGTTCTGTACGGGGCGTTCCTGACCGAGCAGCCCGGTGAGGGCGTCGGGCAGCCAGCGGGCACCGTCGTGCGAGACGAGCACGGCGGTGACGACGTGCCGCGGCAACTCGGGCGGGCGGGTCGGGTCGGACGCCGCCTGGTGGGTCGGGACGAACGCTGCCGCGCGGGCTGGGTCGAACGCTGCGGTGGCAGCGTCATATTGAGCTGCCGTGTGGCTGTGCACGGACATCGAGGTACGGGCCCCGGTTCGATGGACTGCGGTGGACGCCTGAGCCCTGCGGGGGCACTGAGGCGTCTCGGACGGAGGCCCACACTAACGGCTGGGCACCACAGCGGCCCGCCGCCTGTGGACAACCCACCTGCGACGGGCCGATCGTTATGTGGAGCGCGTGCCGTTCGCGTCAGACGGCGGCCTTCTTCAGGCGGCGCCGTTCCCGTTCGGACAGGCCGCCCCAGATGCCGAAGCGTTCGTCGTTCGCGAGGGCGTACTCGAGGCACTCGGAGCGGACCTCGCAGGCGAGGCAGACCTTCTTGGCCTCGCGGGTGGAGCCGCCCTTCTCGGGGAAAAAGGACTCGGGGTCGGTCTGGGCGCAGAGCGCCCGCTCCTGCCAGCCCAGTTCCTCGTCGGCCTCGTCGACCAGCAGTTCCTGAAACAGCTCGGTCATGCGCGCCCCTCGTCCGTCTCGCGTCCCCGTGATGCTGCCGTTACCGATTCCGGCTGAACGACACGAGTGAAATTACAAGTGTGCAGCTCCGGGCGAGTCAAGCCGAGATCTGCTATTGGGCCCCTTATTCACTCTGCGGAACCAAGGCTTTGCGGAAAGTGTTCAAATCGGCATAAACCCTGACAGCATCAGAAGGCCCGGCCGGGACTCCCGCCCCACGCAGTGCCTACGGGGAAGGACGCCCGGGAGTTCGATCCCAGTTCCGACACGACACCCGAAGCGAACCGGATCACATTCCGATCACAGGATCGCAACGAGGCGCGCGGGCCCGGATGTGCGCCATGTGTCCCGGCGGATACGTGAGCAAACCTTTCACCTCACTGATGAACCGGATGAGGTGAAACATCTCCCACATAGCGGGCATCAGGTTGACAGTGGAGGTGTGAACCGCTGTCCTTGTGGGCATGCTCGCGAACTTGGTGCTCACCCCGACCCGCACTGCCGGGTCCCTCGGTGCTGCCTCCGGTCGCTGTAGCTGTTGCTGTCGCAGCTGTTGAGCTCTTCACGCTCCCGCTGCCGCCGGGTCCACTTCGGGTCTGGCCGCTGAATCCCTTCCGCCCGCACCAGGGCAGTCCCCTGACGCCCGTGCCCGGGCGGACGGTACGCGTCACCTCAGACCTCCAGCACACTCTTCCGCCGAGGAACCACCGCATCCCATGAACAGCGACAGCGACCTTCAGATCGCCGGCGACATCCTCGAAGTCCCGCACCTCCTCCAGGCGCCGCGCGCGCATCCGGCCACCGTGGCCGACTTCGTCGGTCTCGCCCGCTCCATCGCCGCCGACCGCTCCCAGTGGGAGCACCTCGTCCAGTACGACGCGACCTCCCGCTGGTACCACCGGCTGAGCACCGGCCCCGGTTATGAGGTGTGGCTGCTTTCCTGGGTGCCCGGGCAGGGCAGCGGTCTGCACGACCACGGCCGTTCCTCCGGCGTACTCACCGTCCTGGACGGCACGTTGACCGAGCGCACCGAGCGGGGCACGCGCGCGTTGGGGGCCGGAGCGCAACGGGTGTTCGCACCCGGATACGTGCACGAGGTGGTCAACGACGCGCTCGAGCCTGCCGTGAGCCTGCACATCTACTACCCGGGTCTGACCGAGATGCCGATGCACGCGACCAACTGCGCCGCGTCGCACGGTCATGAGGCCGGGGATGCCGTAACCGCGTGACGCGGTGTCGTACCCGCCTGCAAGACTGAACCTCATGCGCATTGTGGTTCTGGCAGGCGGCATCGGCGGTGCCCGGTTCCTGCGTGGTCTGAGGCAGGCCGCGCCGGAAGCGGACGTCACGGTCATCGGGAACACCGGGGACGACATCCACCTCTTCGGGCTGAAGGTCTGCCCGGACCTCGACACGGTGATGTACACGCTCGGCGGCGGCATCAACGAGGAACAGGGCTGGGGCCGGGCCGACGAGACCTTCCATCTCAAGGAGGAGCTCGCGGCGTACGGGGTGGGGCCGGAGTGGTTCGGACTCGGCGACCGGGACTTCGCGACGCACATCGTCCGTACGCAGATGCTGGGCGCCGGGTATCCGCTCAGCGCCGTGACCGAGGCGCTGTGCGACCGGTGGAAGCCGGGTGTCCGGCTGATCCCCATGTCCGACGACCGTGTGGAGACGCATGTGGCCGTCGAGGTCGAGGGCGAGCGCAAGGCCGTTCACTTCCAGGAGTACTGGGTGCGCCTGCGGGCCTCGGTCGACGCGCATGCCGTGGTTCCCGTCGGCGCGGAGCAAGCGAAGCCGGCGCCCGGGGTGCTCGAGGCGATCGCCTCGGCCGATGTGGTGCTCTTCCCGCCGTCCAACCCCGTCGTGTCCATCGGCACGATCCTCGCCGTGCCCGGCATCCGCGAGGCGATCGCCGAGGCCGGGGTGCCGGTGATCGGCCTCTCCCCCATCGTCGGGGACGCGCCCGTGCGCGGCATGGCCGACAAGGTCCTGGCGGCCGTCGGTGTGGAGGCCACCGCCGCCGCCGTCGCCGAGCACTACGGCTCGGGACTGCTCGACGGCTGGCTCGTCGACACGGTCGACGCCGCCACTGTGGACCGCGTGGAAGCCGCCGGCATCCGCTGCCGAGCCATCCCCCTCCTGATGACCGACCTCCCCGCGGCCGCCCGGATGGCCCGCGAGGCGCTGACGTTGGCTGAGGAGGTGCGGGTCGCTTGAGTGTGAGTGCGAGTGACGGGGTTCCTTCGAGACGCACACCTCCGGGCGACGCGGATGCGAGCGGACCGGCGGACGACGGCTCAGCCAGTGGCGGGGCTGTGGGCCGTGAGGGAAGGGGCGGCGGTGTGGTGAGCCGTCAGATTTCCGTGGGGGCGGGGAGCGTGGTCGACGAGGCTGCCGACGCAGACGTGTCAGTGTCGGGGAGCCCGGCCACGGGCCTGGTGCGTGGCGCGCCCGGCTATCAGGTGTGGGCGCTGCCCGGGCTGCCCGAGGTGCGGGAGGGGGACGATCTCGCGAAGTTGATCGCCGCCGTCGAGCCCGGGCTTGCCGACGGGGACGTGGTGCTCGTCACCTCGAAGATCGTGTCGAAGGCCGAGGGACGGATCGTCGAGGCGGTCGATCGTGAGGCCGCCATCGATGCCGAGACCGTGCGGGTCGTGGCCCGCCGCGGGGCGCTGCGGATAGTGGAGAACCGGCTGGGGCTCGTGATGGCCGCGGCCGGGGTGGACGCCTCCAACACGCCGTCCGGGACCGTGCTGTTGCTGCCCGAGGATCCCGACGCGTCCGCGCGCACGATCCGGGACGGGCTGCGGGACGCGCTCGGTGTCGACGTCGGAGTGCTGGTGACCGACACGTTCGGGCGACCGTGGCGCACCGGGCTCACGGATGTCGCCATCGGCGCGGCAGGCGTGCGGGTGCTCGACGACCTGCGGGGCGGCACCGACGCTCACGGGAACCCGCTCAGCGCCACCGTCGTCGCCACGGCCGACGAACTCGCCGCCGCGGGCGACCTGGTCAAGGGCAAGGCCGACGGGCTGCCCGTCGCCGTCGTGCGCGGGCTGCCCCACACGGTCACCACAGCCGCCGACGAGGACGAGGACGAGGGGACGCGGACCATGGTCCGGGGCGCACGCGACGACATGTTCCGGCTGGGCACATCCGAGGCCGTACGGGAGGCCGTCACCCAGCGGCGCACCGTACGGGCCTTCACCGACGAGCCCGTCGATCCCGGGGCGGTGCGACGGGCGGTGGCCGCGGCCGTGACCGCGCCCGCACCGCATCACACGACGCCGTGGCGATTCGTTCTCCTGGAGTCCGAGGAGTCCCGCACGCGGCTGCTCGACGCCATGCGGGACGCCTGGATCGCCGACCTTCGGCGGGACGGGAAGAGCGAGGAGTCCATCGCCAAGCGGGTGCGACGCGGGGACGTGCTGCGCAACGCGCCGTATCTGGTCGTGCCCTGTCTCGTCATGGACGGTTCGCACACGTACGGCGATCCGCGCCGGGACATGGCGGAGCGCGAGATGTTCGTGGTCGCCTCGGGCGCCGGCGTGCAGAACTTCCTGGTCGCGCTGGCCGGGGAGCGGCTCGGGTCCGCGTGGGTGTCGTCGACGATGTTCTGCCGCGATGTCGTCCGAGACGTTCTCGGACTGCCCGAAGCGTGGGATCCCATGGGGGCCGTCGCCGTCGGGCACGCGGCCGAGGAGCCGAAGCCCCGGCCCGAGCGGGATGCGGGGTCCTTCATCGAAGTCCGCTGACGTTCGTCCGTCTGCTCTCGCGTCCCGCGAAGCGCATACGCTCTGAGAACACAAGGAACTCCCTTAGGACCCCACCCGTGGCCGGACGTTTCGATCCCCGCCCCACGCGTACGACCGTACGCGGCGGTGACGTCGCCGCGTCCGGGCGCGTGCCGCGGCCGGCTGCGTCGCCCGAGACGGCCGGGCGTACGCGGGTCTGGACGCCGCCCGGACCGCTCGATCTCGGGCTCGTGCTCGGGCCACTGCGGCGCGGGTCCGGCGATCCGACCTTCGGCGCGACGCCGGACGGGGCCGTGTGGCGGACCAGCCGTACGCCCGTGGGGCCCGGGACGCTGCGTGTCGCGGTACGAGGCGGGGTGGTCGAGGGCCAGGCGTGGGGGCCGGGAGCCGACTGGCTGCTGGACCAACTGCCGCGGATGCTCGGAGAGTCGGACGACCCCGCCGCCTTCGAGCCACGCCATCGGCTCGTGGCGCTCACCCGGCATCGCCGGCCCGGCCTGCGGCTGACGCGTACCGGGCTGGTCATGGAGTCGTTGATTCCGTCGATTCTGGAGCAGAAGGTCACGACGGGCGAGGCGTACCGGGCGTGGCGGCTGCTCGTACGGAAGTACGGCGTGCCGGCTCCCGGGCCCGCTCCCGGGCCCGCTCCCGCGCGGATGTACGTCATGCCGGAGCCGCGGACCTGGGCGCTGATCCCCTCGTGGGAGTGGCATCGGGCCGGGGTCGACAACAAGCGGGCGTCGACCGTTCTCCGGGCGGTCCAGGTGGCTCGGCGGCTGGAGGAGGCCGTGCACTTCGAGCCGCCGCAGGCCCAGGCCCGGCTGGAGCTGGTGTCCGGGATCGGGCCCTGGACGTCGGCGGAGACCGTGCAGCGCAGCCATGGGGCGGCGGACGCGGTGACGGTCGGGGACCTGCACCTTCCCGGGATCGTGGGGTACGCCCTGGCGGGCGACCGGGACGCGGACGACGACGTGATGCTGGAGCTGCTGGAGCCCTACGCGGGGCAGCGGCACCGTGCGGCCCGGCTCATCCTGCTCTCCGGCCGCACGCCGCCGCGCCGTGCACCTCGTATGCCTCGTGGCGACATCGGTCGTTTATAGCGCTACCGGATCCGATCGCTGCTGACCCGACGGAGCGCTACCGATCCGACGGAGCGCTACTGATCCGACGGAGCGCTCTGATCCGACGGAGCGCTACTGATCCGAGGAGAAGCGAACCGCCCCCGCCGGAATCCGGGCGTCGCACCACACCCGTACGCCCTCCCGGAGCTCGTTGTCCGGGCCCACCGACGCGCCGTCGCCCACGACCACCCCCGTGAGAACCGAGCGCGCGCCGACCTGGGCCCTGGCCCCGATCAGGCTGTCGGTGACGACGGCTCCCGGCTCCACGACCGCCCCCGCCAGGACCGCCGAACCCGACAGCCGCGCGCCCGCTCCGATCACCGCGTCCTCGCCCACGACCGTGCCGCCCGTCAGTTTCGCGTCCGGGGCGACCGAGGCCGACGGCAGGACCAGGCTGTCGCCGCGGCGGCCGGGGACGGCCGGGGACGGGGCACGGCCGAGGACGAGGTCCGCGGAACCGCGCACGAAGGCCTGGGGTGTGCCCAGGTCCAGCCAGTAGGTCGAATCCACCATGCCCTGGAGGTGGGCGCCCGCGGCGAGCAACTCGGGGAACGTCTCGCGCTCCACCGAGACCGGCCGCCCGGCCGGAATCGTGTCGATGGTCGAGCGCCGGAAGACGTACGCCCCGGCGTTGATCTGGTCGGTGACGATCTCCTCGGGGGTCTGGGGCTTTTCGAGGAAGGCCTGGACACGGCCCGACGCGTCGGTCGGGACCAGGCCGTACGCCCTGGGGTCCTCGACACACGTCAGATGGAGCGAGACGTCCGCGCCCGACGACTGGTGCGTGGCGACGAGGGCCTTGATGTCCAGCCCGGTGAGGATGTCCCCGTTGAAGATCAGGACGGGGTCGTCGGGAGCGGAGTGCAGACGAGAGGCCACGTTCCGGATGGCGCCGCCCGTGCCGAGGGGTTCGACCTCGGTGACGTATTCGATGTGGAGCCCCAGCGACGATCCGTCGCCGAAGTATGGCTCGAATACCTCGGCCAGATAGGACGTGGCGAGCACGATGTGCTCGACCCCCGCCGCTCTCGCCCGGGCCAGCTGGTGCGTGAGGAACGGTACCCCGGCCGCCGGGACCATGGGCTTCGGCGTGTGCACCGTGAGCGGGCGCAGCCGTGTGCCTTTGCCGCCGACCAGGAGGATCGCTTCTGTCACCTGTCGTCTCTGCTTCCTGCTGGGGCCGGCCGAACTGTCTTTCGGCCGGACAGTGTATGCAGACCGTTCGATGGCCGTGGGGAGCCTCTGGTGGCCGTGGGGAGCCGCCGGGCCAGGGGGTCGGGAAACACCCCCTGGCCCGGTCCACCGGACGTCGTCACCTCCGCTGCCCGGACCTCACCGGCCCTGGTAGCGGGCCGAACTGGTCCTGGCCGTTCCGAGCTTGGCGTACAGCCGACCTCCCGGGCACGTGGTGGCGAAGCCGTCCCGGTGGCCGGAGATCACGTTCAGTCGCACATTCTTGCCTTTGCGGTAGAGGTTGCCACCGCCCGACTTCAGGTATGTCTTGCCGGCTGGATTGGCCCCGTAGATGCCGAGTTTCCACGCCGTGAGCCGGGCGATGGCGTTCACCGCGGCACCGCGCGGACGGCTGTAGCCGAAGGTGCCGAGGACGGCGATCCCCATGCTGTTGGTGTTGAAACCGAGCGTGTGAGCGCCCATGACCGGCTTGGTCACGCCCCCGGCGCGCCCCTCGTAGATGTTTCCGCACTTGTCGACGAGGAAGTTGTAGCCGATGTCACGCCAGCGCATGCTCTTGACGTGGTAGCGGTAGATACTGCGGATGACTGAAGAGGCTTGCGAGCAGCGGTAGGTGTTGCCCGTGGCGGTGTGGTGCACGAAGGCGGCCTTCACGGTCTTGGTGTAGGCGAAGTCCGGCTCACGCAGCTTCTCGTCGGCGCGCCAGCCGCGCCGGGTGACGATTTGCGGACGCGGGCCGATGTACGGCTGCGAGCGCTGGTCGGCCATGTCCTCGCCGCGGGTCGCGAGGAGGGCCTCCATCGTCTGCCGTCGGCTCAGCGCCGGGATCACGGTGGCGCCGAGGGGCGCGAGGTCGGAGTTGACGGCCGAGGACGCGGCGGACGCGGCGGTCAGCGGGCCGAGGCTCTGGGGCGGGGGATCGTCGCCGGGGTCGACCAGTTCGAGGCGGAGTCCGTCAGGCAGCGGCTCGCTCGCGCCGGTCCTCCCGGACCGCACACCTGCCTCGGCTTCCTCGGCCCCCTCGTCCGGGCCTGGTTGTACGCGTACTTCCACGCCGTCCGAATCCCCCACCCACAGCGGTGCCGTGGAACCGCGCACCCTCCCGGTGGTGCGCTCGGCGGCGTCCAGGTCGGCCGAGTGCTCCCGGTTGTGCGTCTCGATGTCCTGCCAGCCGGACCACCGGCTGGAGCCGGTCGCGCGCGTACGCACTTGGACGCGGCCGTGCAGTTCGGCGTCCGGGTCGTCCCAGACCACACCGACCAACGAGAAGCGGCGTACGTCGCGCTGGGGCAGTCCCTGCTCGGCGGCAGGCCCCAGGGTGCGGTCGCCGTCGAGGGGGGCGAGCGGCAGCGACTGGGTGCTGCCGGGGATGGCCGGGCCACCCGCCGCCGCCGGCCGCTCGGCCAGCGCGCCGGAGGGGGAGGCCAGCGGAAGGGCCAGGGCGGCCGCACAGGTCACGGCGATCGAGGAAAAGAGATATCCACGCATAAGGTCGATCTTGAACATATCCATACTTTCCTGTCCATCCGGGACTTGACGGACCGTCGGGTGCACTCGGCCGAACCGGTGGGCCCGCGCTCCTCCGCCCGGACGACCGCCCGCGTACGCTTGCGTCCCGTGAACGCCACCGACCGCACCCCTGCCGACCTGCTGCGATCCGCGCTCTCCGCGGACCCCGCGCGCCCCCTGGTGACCTTCTACGACGACGCCACCGGCGAACGCGTCGAACTGTCCGTGGCGACCTTCGCCAATTGGGTGGCCAAGACCGCCAATCTGCTCCAGGACGAGTGGTCCGCCGAGCCCGGCGAGCGGGTCGCCCTGCTGCTGCCCGCGCACTGGCAGACGGCGGTGTGGCTGCTCGCCTGCTCCTCGGTGGGAGTGATCGCGGATGTCGGGGGCGACGCGGCGGCCGCCGACCATGTCGTCGCCGGGCCGGGCCAGTTCGACGCGGGGCTCGCCTGCTCCGGCGACCGGATCGCCCTGTCCCTCGCACCGCTGGGCCGCCGCTTCCCGACTCCGCCCGCCGGGTACGCCGACTACGCGGTCGAGGTCCCCACCCACGGCGACCACTTCCAGGCGTACGCCCCCGTGGACCCGGAGGCTCCCGCGCTGATCGTGGCCGGGGCGGAGTACACGGGCGCGGAGGTCGTCGAGCGGGCCCGCGCCGACGCCCCCGGGCTCGACCTGACGGGACCCGGATCGCGGCTGCTGTCGGCGCGTCCGTACGACACCTGGGAGGGCCTGAGCGCCGGTCTGTACGCGCCGCTCTCCATCGGCGGCTCCGTGGTCCTGTGCCGCCATCTCGACCAGCTCGGCGAGGAGGCTCTCGCCAAGCGGATCGAGAGTGAACGGGTGACGGCCACGGCTCGCTGAGGCGATCCGTGGAAGTACGGCTGGGGACTGCGGGTCGTTCGCAGGGTGCGGGTCGTTCGTGGCTTGTCGCGCCCGCGCGGCGGAGCCGCATGATGTAACAGCCCCGCGCCCCTGACGGGGCGCCCCTCACCGTCGGCTCGAAGAAGTACCCGCGGCTCGACGAAGTACCCCGTTCGGCCTACCCCGCCCCTTCGCCCACGGGCCCCTCACGTCCGTCCGGGCCATGGTCGTAAGAGCACGACATGCTCGTACGCCATGAGGGGTGGACCCAGACGTGAGCGACACCGCGGGTACGCCCTCCTCGGGGCCCGGGCCGATGGGCGCCGAAGGCGTTCTCGGGCCGGGTGCGGGCGTGTCCCCCACCGGTGCCGGGCGCGCGCGGCGCCGGCGGCGGTGGCTGCGGTACGCGGCGATCGGAGCGGCCGTCGTCGTGCTCGGTGCCGCGGGGGCCGGCTGGGCGGTGTACGAGAAGCTGAACGGCAACATCACCGCGGACGAGGCCGCCGCCGCCGAGCTCGCCCGTTATGAGAAGGAGCGGCCGACCGCTCTGGTCCGGGGCGCCCAGAACATCCTGCTGATCGGGTCGGACTCGCGCTCCGGCGACGGCAACGGCGAGTACGGACGGGACTCCGGCACCGAACGCTCCGACACCGCGATCCTGCTGCACCTCGCGGCGGACCGGCGCAGCGCGACCGCGGTCTCGCTCCCCCGCGATCTGATGGTGGACGTGCCCGGCTGCCGCCGCCCGGACGGCAGCCGCTCGAAGCCGGTGTTCGCGATGTTCAACCACGCCTTCCAGACCGGGGGTTCGGCCTGCACGATCCGCACGGTCGAGAAGCTGACGAACATCCGCGTCGACCACCACGTGGTCGTGGACTTCAGCGGCTTCAAGGACATGGTCGACGCGGTCGACGGCGTCCAGGTCTGCCTCAAGGGGCCGATCGACGACCCCGCGGCCAAACTGCGGCTCCCCGCGGGCAGGGTGAAGCTCGACGGCGAGCAGGCCCTCGGCTACGTACGCGCCCGCAAGAGCATCGGCGACGGCAGCGACACCGAACGGATGGGCCGCCAGCAGCGGTTCCTGGGGGCACTCGTCAACAAGGTCCGCGGCAACGACGTACTGCTGAATCCCGTGAAGCTCTATCCGTTGCTCGACGCGGCGACCTCGTCGCTCACCACGGACCCGGCACTGGCGAACCTGAGGGGCTTGTATGACCTGGTCCGCGGCATGCGCGATATCCCTACCGAACGTGTGCAGTTTCTGACGGTGCCTCGAGAGTCGTACACCCACAACGCCAATCGTGACCAGCTTGTGGAGCCCGAGGCGGAGAAACTCTTCGATCGGCTCCGGAGGGACGCTCCGGTGGAAGTCGCCAAGGAAGTTCCGGAGGATTCCGGAGCAAAACGGAGCGAAGAAGTACCCGGAGGCGATGGGGAATCGCGGGGAAACAACGGCAAGAAGCCGGACGGCCACGGCGACGAGAACGGCAAAACGGGCGGAAAGCGGCCTGACACGCCTTCACGCACGTCGAGCCCGGCGCCGACTTTCCGCGGCAACACCGCGGCCGATGACGCCTGCGGTTAACCGCCGAACGCGCCTGCGAGTAAAGCGCACGTCAAGACGGGGAACATTCGTTCAAAGAAATAGGTCGGATTGCCCGGTTGTAAGACGTGGAATTTGTCACCGGCGTCCCTTGACGCTGAACTGGCCGGATAGTGTGAGCGATCCGGTGCAACCGGCCATGAGGTCGCGCACTGCTTGGAACCAGACCGAGCGCCTTGGAGGGGGAAGGCGCCGCGTGGCCCCGACGGAGGACTCAGACAACCGTGGACGCGCAAGGCCGTGGGCGGGCGGACAACATCGACCCCGCAGACCAATGGGTACTCAATCCGAACACCGGTGACTACGAACTGCGACTGCAGCCTTCCGCAGCGCAGCCATCGGTTCCGGGGCCCCGTTCCCGCAGAACCGCGAAGGCGGGTGTCGCGGCCGCCACCGCGACCGGTGCGGCCGCGCCCACGCGCGGCCGTACGGCGCCGGGGCGCGAGCGCCGCGGCACGACGGAGGACACACTTCTGGAGCCCTCGGTGCCAGGACAGCGCAGGCGGCGCCCGCCGCAGGACCCGCCGCCCAGCCGTCGCAAGGGCCGCCCGAAGAAGTCGAAGGGCAAGAGGATCCTGATCTGGACGGGCGGCACGATGGCCTTCCTCCTGGTCGGAACGAGCGCGGCGGCGTACCTCTACTACGAGCACCTGAACGGCAACATCACGTCCGTCTCCGACGACGGCGCCGGCACCGGCGGCTTCAGCAAGGACCGGGCGATCAACATCCTGCTGGTCGGCACCGACAAGCGCACCGGCAGCGGTAACGACGGCTACGGCGACTCCGGCAGTGCCGGTCACGCCGACACCACGGTCGTCCTGCACGTCTCCAAGGACCGTACGAACGCCACCGCGTTGAGCATCCCGCGTGACCTGATCACGGACATCCCGGACTGCCCGACGACGCAGAAGGACGGCAGCACCAAGGTCATCCGGGGCACCCAGGGCACCCGCTTCAACAACAGCCTCGGCCAGGAAGGGCGGACGCCGAGCTGCACGATGCGGACCGTCACCGAACTGACCGGCATAAAGATGGACCACTTCATGGTGGCCGACTTCAACGCGGTCAAGACGCTGACTTCGGCGGTCGGCGGTGTCGAGGTCTGTCTGGCCAAGGACATCAACGACCCGGACTCCAAGCTCAAGCTGTCCAAGGGCAAGCACACCATCGAGGGTGAGGAGGCGCTGGCCTTCGTCCGCACCCGCCACTCCGTGGGCTTCGGCGGCGACCTGAGCCGGATCGGGCTGCAGCAGCAGTTCCTCAGCGCCCTGATGCGCAAGCTCAAGTCGAACGACACACTCACCAGCCCGACGAAGCTGCTGAAGCTGGCGGAGGCGGGTACCAAGGCGCTGACCGTCGACTCCCAGATCAACGACATCAACAAGCTCCGCGACCTCGGCCTCGAGCTGGGCAAGTTCGACACCAAGAACCTGTCCTTCACCACCGTGCCCGTGATCGACAACCCCGCGGAGAAGGTCAAGACGACGGTCGTCCTGCAGGAGCCCCAATCCGACCAGCTGTTCTCCCTGATCCGCGACGACACATCGCTCACCGCGGTCAAGCAGCAGCAGAAGAAGGAGAAGGCCGCGGTCGCCGCCCGCCTCAAGGGCAGCAAGGCCGACCCTTCGGAGGTACGCGTCCGGGTCCTCAACGGCGGTGCCCCCGCCGGCTCCGCACAGGAAACCCTCAACTGGCTGCAGAACGACGAGGGCGTGACCAAGTCCGAGAACGCGGGCAACGCCGAGGCGACCCTGAAGAAGACGACCCTCGAGTACGCTCCCGATCAGGCCGACCAGGCACGCAGGCTCGCCGACCTCATGGGCCTGCCCGGATCGGCCATGAAGCCGGGCGAAAGCGTGACCAACTCCCAGGGACAGCCCGCGATTACTCTCACCCTGGGGGAGGACTTCAAGGGGGCAGGGGTTTCCCTGACCAATCCGTCGAAGGCGTCGGATGTCCAGAAGTCCACTGCGGACAAGGTTGAGTGCGCCAAGTGACCTAATGGGTCCGTCCCGCGTCTAACAAGGCGCGGGACGGACCCGTGTGCAGGTGGGCGCAAGGGGTGGGAGGCAGGGACATGGCGCACAGCAGCGTGCGTGGGGAGGGGCCCAGATCGCGCGCCCCGCATTCGGCGGACCGAGGCGGGGAGCACAGCCGGTACGAGGCGCGGGGCGAGGACTCCACTCCGGCGCCACGGGGCCGAAGACGTAGCGGCGGCGGAGGGCGGCACGGGGGCGGGCCGCAGATACCTCGGCGCGGTCGGCGGATCCTTCGATGGTTCGCGATCGTGCTCGCCGTCCTGATACTCGGTACCGCCGGCGCGGGATATCTGTACTACGAGCATCTCAACAGCAACATCAAGCAGGACGACCTGAACCTCGGCGACACGAAGATCGCCGAGCCGACACCGAACGCGGCGGGTCAGACCCCCTTGAACATCCTGCTCATCGGGTCGGACGCACGGGACTCGAAGGAGAACCAGAAGCTCGGCGGCGCCAAGGACACCTTCGGCAGCACGCCCCTCGCGGATGTCCAGATGCTGCTGCACCTGTCCGCCGACCGCTCCAACATGTCGGTGATCAGCATGCCGCGCGACACCCTGGTGAAGATTCCCAAGTGCACCGATCCGGAGGACGACAAGGTCTATCCGGCGAGCACGCGGCTGACGATGACCAACCAGTCCCTCGGCCGCGGCGGCCCCGGTTGCAGCGTGGCCACCTGGCAGGAGCTCACCGGGATCCATATCAACCACTTCATGAAGATCGACTTCGCGGGTGTGGTGTCGATGGCGGACGCCATCGGCGGAGTCCCGGTCTGCGTGGACGCCAACATCTACTCCCGCGACAGCGAGGGCCACGGTTCCGGCCTGAAGATGAAGAAGGGCACTCATCCCGTCAAGGGCGAGCAGGCCCTGCAGTGGCTGCGCACCCGCTACGGCTTCGAGGACGGCAGCGACATAGGCCGCGCCAAGGCGCAGCACATGTACATGAACTCCATGGTCCGGGTGCTGCGCGAGAACGCCACCCTCAGCAACCCCAACAAGCTGCGCTCACTCGCCGAGAAGGCCACCGAGGCCATCACCGTGGACCCGGGCCTGGACACCGTCAAGAAGCTCTACGACCTCAGCAACGAGCTGAGGAAGGTACCGCCGAAGCGCATCACCATGACGACGATGCCGTACCAGTACGTCGGCGCGCGGGTGGTGCCCAAGCCGGGTGACGCGGAGAAGCTGTTCCGGCTGGTGCGTGAGGACATCGCCCTGGACGGGAAGAGCGCGAAGAGTCCGGCGAAGGAGAAGGTCTCCAAGGATCCGGCCGCGGCGGATGACGAAATCGGGATCGTGGTGCAGAACGGCACGCGCACGTCCACCCTCGGCCCCGTCTCCGGGCGTGCGGGCGCGGTGAGCGGACTGCTCGTCGGTAAGGGCTTCACCAAGGCGACGGCCGACCACTCGGCACAGTTGGCGGAGGACAAGACCGTCGTCCGCTATCCGAGCGCCGAGCTGGAGGGTGATGCCCAGCAGGTCGCCAAGGCCCTCGGCATTCCCCTGCGTTCGGTGGAGAGGTCGACCGACGTCTCAGGGGTGACCCTGGTCGTGGGCGCGGACTGGCGCGAGGGCACGGTGTACCAGGCCGAGAAGGAGGACGACAAGACTCCGACGTCGGCCGACGCGCTGAACGGCGCGAACGACAAGGCCTGCATGCACGTCGACCCGAACTTCACCTGGAAGTCGTAACGGAGTGTGGGCCGCCTCTCGGCGAGAGGCGGCCCACACCCACACGGCTGAGGCAGGGCTCGGGCAGAGGCTCAGGCCTCGCTCAGCACCGCCGGGCGCCGCGAGGCGATGACCTTCTTGGCCAGGGCCTTCGGGCTGGTCAGGAAGCCCCAGCCCCAGGACATGTGCATGGTGGCGAGGGCGACCGGGACCTGCAGCCGCGCCTTCAGCGGAAGTCCCTTGCCCGCCGGTACGGAACCCGCGGCGATGGCCAGGAGGTAGCCGGCCGGGATCACAAGACCCCACGGAGTCAGCGCCGCGCCCACCACCACGCCCGCCGCGATCGCGCAGACCGCGGTCGGCGGGGCGAGGTAGCGCAGGTTGATGGAGCCCTCGTGGTAGCGGGCGACGACGTGGCGCCAACGGCCGTAGTCCTTGTACTGCTTGGCCAGCGCCTTCACGCTCGGCCGCGGCCGGTAGGAGACCTTCAGCTCGGGCGAGAACCAGATGAGCCCGCCCGCCTCCCGGATACGGAAGTTCAGCTCCCAGTCCTGGGCGCGGATGAACTCCTCGTTGTAGCCGCCCTGTTGCTCAAGGGCCTCCCGCCGGAAGACACCGAGGTAGACCGTCTCGGCGGGACCCGCTTCACCGCCGGTGTGGAACGCCGCGTTCCCCACGCCGATCTTCGACGTCATGGCGGCGGCGACCGCGTGCTCCCAGTCGTTCTCGCCCTCGGCGTGCATGATGCCGCCGACGTTCTGCGCGCCGGTGTCCTCCAGGAGGCGCACGGCGGTCGCGATGTAGTCCGGCGAGAGCATGCCGTGACCGTCGACGCGTACGACGACGGGGTGGCGGGACGCCTTGATCGCGGCGTTCAGCGCGGCCGGGGTGCGCCCGGTCGGGTTCGGGACCGTGTGCACGCGCTTGTTCGGGTGGGCCGCGGTCTCGGCGACGAGTTCCGCGGCGATGTCGTCCGTACGGTCCGTGGAGGGACCGAGTGCGATCACGACCTCCATCTCGCCCGCGTACTCCTGGGCGAGGATCGCTTGAACCGCTCCGCGCAGATGCCGCTCCTCGTTGAGAACGGGCATGATCACGGATACGGCGGGGAGACGCCCGTCGGAATTCACGCGCTGGGGCTCCATCTCGTCTTCTCGGCCGGGGTCCGGGGTCCGGATGGCCGGGGGGCCTGAGGCCGGCCCCCGGGAAAGGCAACAACGGGGGTACGTTACCGCGAACGGGGGACACGGTCGCGCGCCGCCCGGGGCGCTGCGCCGGTAAGCCGATCGTATGGGCCTACGGTGCTCACGGATCACGCACCCGTCCCACGCGGAGGTGTCCCCCCGTGCCCAAGCCGCCCCGCCCCCCTGCCCGGCCTCCGCGGCAGCGCCCGGCGCGTCCGTCCGTACGACGCAAGCAGCCGCGGTGGGCCATGCGCGCGACGACCTCGGTCTCCGTGGTGGTGCTCGCGGCGGCCGGCATCGGGCACGCGGTGGTCACCGGCGTCGATACCGAAATCAAACGGGTCGACCCCTTCAAGGACATGAAGAACCGGCCCGTGAAGGGCCACGGCATGAACGTCCTGTTGGTCGGCACAGACGAACGGAACAAGATCACACAGGCGGAGAAGAACGAGTACCGGCTCGGCGGCGCCCCCTGCCACTGCACGGACACCATGATGATCGTGCACATCTCGGCGGACCGGAAACGGGCCAGCGTCGTGAGCCTGCCGCGCGACTCGTACGCCAAGATGCCCGCACACATCGACCAAACCACCGGAGAACATCACAAATCGCACCCGGTCAAGCTCAACGCCGCGTACGCGGAGGGCGGTCCGCAACTGACCGTACGCACCGTCGAGGACATGACCCGGCTGAAGATCGACCACTACCTGGAGGTCGACTTCACCAGCTTCATGAAGACGGTGGACGTGCTCAACGGGGTGCGGATCTGTACGGTGCGGCCGCTGAAGGACTCGCACACCGGGCTCAACCTGCAGGCGGGGACGCACGAGCTGAACGGCGGCCAGGCACTCCAGTACGTGCGCTCGCGGCACGTCGACGGAGCCTCCGACCTCGGCCGGATGCAGCGCCAGCAGCGCTTCCTGGCCGCGCTGGTCGAGCGGGCCACCTCGTCCGGAGTGCTGCTGAACCCGGTGAAGTTCCGTGAGCTGACACAGGCCGCGCTGGGATCGGTGCGGGCGGACGAAGGGTTCGGGGCGGACGACATGATCGCTCTGGGGCGGGCGATGCGGAACTTCTCGCCCTCCTCGTCGGAGTTCACGACGGTCCCGCTCGGGCGGATGGGGTACGTCGTGAAGGGCATCGGCTCGACGCTGAAGTGGAACGAGAAGAAGGCGGAACGTCTCTTCCGCGCGATGCGCGAGGACAAGCCGCTCGCCGCGCACCAGGTCCGGTCGCCGAAGACGGTGACCGTCGATGTCGCCCCGCAGCAGATCAGGGTCCAGGTCGAGAACGGCACGACGATCGCCGGTCTCGGCAAACGCCTCGACAGCGAGCTGCGGGCGACCGGGTTCCGTACGACGCGTACGCCGGTGAACGCCCGCGAACGTGGCGCGCACCGCACCGTCGTCACGTACGACCCCCGCTGGGACCGCTCGGCGAATTCCCTCGCGGCGGCACTGCCGGGCAGCGAGCTGCGGGCGGTCCAGGGGCAGGGGCAGACCCTGAAGGTGATCGCGGGCTTGGACTTCCGGGAGGTGCGGAAGGTGCGGGCGGAGGCGCCGGTGCAGCGGGAGTCAGCGGTGGTGAGGGGCGACCAGGTGGTGTGTCCGTAGGTCATGACGGACCGCGAGCCGTGACAAACCGCAGGCCATGACGGGGAGTGGCTGAAAACGGTCGGGGGGCCTCGGCGGCCGAACCGGCTTGCCCGGTATATCGGACTCGGGGCCGAGGCCTGTTCTGTCAGGGCCTCCACCTTATGCCGGGGCAAGCCGTGCAGTTTGTGCATCAGGTTTGCAACAGGCGTGGTGTGATTTTCCGCCGACTCTTGTAAGGCACACACTCGGGCACTGCACACTGGGGCGCATGAACTTTAGGCCCGAGGGATGGTCCGGAGACAACGGCGGCGACCGTTATGGCCGCGGCAGCGCGAGCGCCGAGCCCGAGGGCGCGCGCGTAATGCGGCAGGTGCGGCGTGGCCAGGGCTCCGGCCCGCGCCCGTCGGCGCCGCCCTACGGCGGGGTACCGCGACAGCCGACCTACAACGACGGTTACGGCTATGACGACGAGCCCGGCGGCGACCGCTACGACAGCGGCTACAACACGGGCCAGGTGTACGGCTCTCCGGGCGGCGGCGGTCCGGACGACCCCGGCTTCCGCGGCCGGCGTGCGCGGTCCGCGCCGAACTGGGGCCGCCGCATCAAGTGGACCACGATCACGTTGGTCACCTTGCTGGTCGTGGTCTCCGTCAGTACGTACTTCTGGGCCGACTCGAAGCTGAAGCGCGAGATCGACCTGTCGAAGGTGATCGACCGGCCCGAGGCGGGCGAGGGCACCAACTACCTGATCGTCGGCTCCGACAGCCGCGAGGGCCTGTCCGCCGAGGAGAAGAAGAAGCTCCGTACGGGCTCGGCCGAGGGCAAGCGCACGGACTCGATGATGATCCTGCACGTCGGCGACAACGGGAACACGATGATCTCGCTGCCGCGCGACTCGAATGTCACGATTCCGTCCTTCAAGGGCTCGGACTCGGGCAAGGTCTACCAGGGCACCGGCCGCCAGGTGAAGCTGAACGCGGCCTACGCGGAGGACGGGCCCGAGCTGCTCGTACGGACCGTCGAGGCGAACACGGGCCTGCACATCGACCACTACGCGGAGATAGGCTTCGCCGGCTTCGCCAAGATCGTCGACTCGGTCGGCGGCGTGGAGATCGACATCCCCAAGGGCGGCATGAAGGACTCCAAGTCCGGCGCCGACTTCGAGGCGGGCAAGCAGACGCTCAACGGCGAGCAGGCGCTGGCCTTCGTCCGTACGCGGTACGCGCTGGCGGGCAGCGACCTGGACCGTACGAAGAACCAGCAGAAGTTCCTCTCGGCCCTCGCCAACCAGACCGCGACGCCGTCCACGGTCCTCAACCCCTTCAAGCTCTACCCGACCATGGGCGCGGGCCTCGACACCCTCACCGTCGACAAGGACATGTCCCTCTTTGACCTCGCCTCCATGTTCTGGGCCATGAAGGGCATCACCGGCGGCGACGGCAAGTCCATGAACATGCCCATCTCCGGCAACTCCCCCAACGGCAACCTCCAGTGGGACACCGCCAAGGTCAAGACCCTGGTGAGCCAGCTGAAGAACGACGAGAAGGTAACGGTCTCGGGCAACTGAGCCACCTCCGCACACGTCCGTCGAAGGGCCCCGCCGGGAGGACCGGCGGGGCCCTTCTTCGTCCGATTCGCCGCACCTCGCCTGCCCAGTCAGTCGGACTTGCGGGCAAGACTCGAAACGCTAAGGTGCGTCGGCATGATCTCGCTGAAGCGTTCCATTGACGACATGCCGGGCGATCCGCGGCGATTAGTCATGGACTATCACCTTTCGCATCATGTGAGCTGCGAGGGGGACCAAGACGGCCTCGACGAGTGGACGGTTTCCCTACGGGTGGAGCGGTTCAAGAACAGGACCGCCGGCGGCGTCATCGGCTCGATGACTCTGTTCCGTTTGCGCCTGGACGACCGGTACAGCCCCTTCCCGTTCGCCGACGCGGAGAGCTACGACTCGGACCTTTTCAACCTCGTCCTCGGCATCTACGACCTCGGCAACGGCGGCTACCGGCAGGCGTTCCGGGACGCCGTGACGTCCTCCGACGGAGACCTGCTGGTCCTCTACAACATCCAACTGGACGAAACATGGCGGGGTTTCGGCCTCGGGCCCATCCTCGCGTCCCAGGCGATCTGGACCCTGGCGGACGGCTGCAGCGCCGTCACCACCGCGACAAGCATCACCGAGTATCCCGAGGACCAGCATGCGCTGACCCATGAACAGTGGACGCGTGCCAACGAGAAGATCACGGCACTGTGGGAAAGCATCGGATTCCGGCGGCACACAGCCCCGCTCGGTCATCTCTTGGACCCGAGGACGACGGAAGCGCGCGACCTGCGGAACGCGCGGCGCCAGGACTTCGACCAGCTCGTCGATGCGTACCGCGCAGCCCTCCACCGCTGACTCGACAGCCGATGCCAGGTCCGAGTAGTACCGCTCGGTGAAACTCACAAGCGTGAAGGGCGCCCCAGTGGTCGGGCGCCCTTCGACGGTCAGCTGACCAGAGCCGTTACGGCAGGTTGCGGGCCATCACGATCCGCTGGACCTGGTTCGTTCCTTCGTAGATCTGGGTGATCTTGGCGTCGCGCATCATGCGCTCGACCGGGTAGTCGCGGGTGTAGCCGTAGCCGCCGAGGAGTTGGACCGCGTCCGTGGTGACCTCCATGGCCACGTCCGAGGCGAAGCACTTGGCGGCGGCGCCCTGGAACGTGAGGTCGCGGTCGCCGCGCTCCGACTTGGCGGCGGCCGCATACGTCAGCTGGCGGGCGGCCTCGATCTTCATGGCCATGTCGGCGAGCATGAACTGGATGCCCTGGAAGTCGGCGATCGCCTTGCCGAACTGCTTGCGCTCCTGGACGTAGCCCTTGGCGTAGTCGAGGGCGCCCTGTGCGATGCCGAGCGCCTGTGCGGCGATCGTGATGCGGGTGTGGTCCAGGGTCTTCATGGCCGTCGCGAAGCCCGTGCCCTCCTCGCCGATCATGCGGTCGGCGGGGATGCGGACGTTGTCCAGGTACACCTCGCGCGTCGGCGAGCCCTTGATGCCCAGCTTCTTCTCCGGGGCGCCGAAGGAGACCCCTTCGTCCGACTTCTCGACGACGAAGGCACTGATGCCCTTCGAGCGCTTCGTGGGGTCCGTCACGGCCATGACCGTGTAGTACTCGCTCACGCCCGCGTTCGTGATCCAGCGCTTCACGCCGTTGAGGACGTACGAGTCCCCGTCGCGGACCGCCTTCGTCTTCATGCCCGCCGCGTCCGAGCCCGCGTCCGGCTCGGAGAGGCAGTACGAGAACATCCCGTCGCCCTTGGCCAGCGGGGACAGGTACTTCTTCTTCAGGTCCTCCGAGCCGGAGAGGATCACCGGGAGCGAGCCCAGCTTGTTCACCGCCGGTATCAGGGAGGAGGACGCGCAGGCGCGGGCCACCTCCTCGATCACGATCACCGTCGCCAGCGCGTCCGCGCCGGCACCGCCGTACGACTCCGGTACGTGCACCGCGTGCAGGTCGTTGGCGACCAGCGCGTCGAGCGCCTCCTGCGGGAAGCGGGCCTCTTCGTCCACGATCGCTGCGTATGGCGCGATCTTCGCCTCGGCGAGCGAGCGTATGGCGTCACGGAGCATGTCGTGCTCCTCGGACGGGCGGTACAGGTCGAAATCAGCCGATCCGGCCAAGGTCTCTCACGCTCCAAAGACGCTGCGATGCTGACGCTAACTACCGTTAAGTAACTCGAATTTTAGGGGTCCGGCCACGCGAGTGATACGTGAGCTTGACGACAAGTGCCAGGTGAGCTTGGCGACAAGTGCCAGGGAACGGCGGCAGGAACGGCAGCGGGCAGGACACGGGAAAGTTGCCCCGTGAAGGGGCGGACCACGCCCCGACTATGCTCGCTCGGGCAGCGCACTCACGCCGGACACCTACTGGAGCGGACCCATGGCCTTGAAGATCACCGTGATCGGCACCGGCTATCTCGGCGCCACGCACGCCGCGGCCATGGCCGAACTCGGTTTCGAGGTACTGGGTCTCGACGTCGTTCCCGAGAAGATCGAGATGCTCCAGCGGGGCGAGGTCCCGATGTACGAGCCGGGGCTGGAAGAGCTGCTGCGCAAGCACGTCGCGGGCATCGAAGGCGCCAGCGGGCGGCTGCGGTTCACCATGGACTGGGCGGAGGTCGCGGACTTCGGCGACGTCCACTTCGTCTGCGTGAACACCCCGCAGAAGCACGGCGAGTACGCGTGCGACATGTCGTACGTCGACGCCGCCTTCGAGTCGCTCGCCCCGCATCTGACGGGCCCCGCCCTCGTCGTCGGAAAGTCGACCGTGCCCGTCGGTTCGGCGGACCGGCTGGCGGCCCGCCTCGCGGAACTGGCGCCCGCGGGCGAGGACGTCGAACTGGCCTGGAACCCGGAGTTCCTCCGCGAGGGCCTCGCCGTCCAGGACACGCTGCACCCCGACCGGATCGTCGTGGGCGTGCGCGGCGACCGCGGCGAGAAGCTGCTGCGCGAGGTCTACGCGACGCCGATGGCCGAGGGCTCGCCCTTCGTGGTGACCGACTTCCCGACCGCCGAGCTGGTGAAGACCTCGGCGAACTCCTTCCTCGCGACCAAGATCTCCTTCATCAACGCCATGGCCGAGGTGTGCGAGGCCGCGGGCGGCGATGTCGCCAAGCTGGCGGAGGCGATCGGGTACGACGAGCGGATCGGGAAGAAGTTCCTGCGTGCCGGGATCGGCTTCGGCGGCGGCTGTCTGCCGAAGGACATCCGCGCGTTCATGGCCCGGGCCGGCGAGCTGGGCGCCGACCAGGCACTGACCTTCCTGCGCGAGATCGACTCCATCAACATGCGCCAGCGCGGCCAGATGGTGGAACTGGCCCGCGAGGCGCTCGGCGGCGGGGCGTTCCTCGGCAAGCGGGTCGCGGTGCTCGGCGCGACGTTCAAGCCGGACTCGGACGACGTACGGGATTCGCCCGCCCTGAACGTGGCGGGGCAGATTCATCTCCAGGGCGGTCAGGTCACGGTGTATGACCCCAAGGGAATGGTGAACGCGCGGCGGCTCTTTCCGACGCTGGGGTATGCCGATTCCGCGATCGAGGCCGTACGGGGCGCCGATGTCGTCCTGCATCTCACCGAGTGGCGCGAATTCCGCGAGCTGGATCCGGCGCAGCTCGGCGAGGCCGCCGCGCAGCGGATTGTGCTGGACGGCCGAAATGCCCTGGACCCGTCGGTATGGCGCGCGGCGGGCTGGACCTACCGGGCCATGGGGCGCCCCTCGGCCTGACGGGCCGGCAAGCAGCCGTCGGCGCCTGTCGGCAGCCGTCGCCCCATCGGCCTTGTGGCGATTCGGTATTCGCCCGACATGTATTCAACACGGCGCCCCCTCAATGGTTTCGAATTGCATTCGAGCATTGTGTCGGAATTGCTGTGGTCCGTGCTGTGCCTGCTCCTGGTGGGCTCGCGGTCGGCGGCCCGGCGAGACGAGGAGCAGCCTGCCGAACCCTGAGCGAGCGGCGTCTCGGACGAGACGCCTACTTCGCGCGATAGCGGCGCATCTTCGCCCGTGCCCCGCACACCGCCATCGAGCACCAGCGACCGCGGCCCGCCGGGCTGCGGTCGTAGTACGCCCAGTGGCAGTCGGGAGCCTCGCAGGCCTTCAGCCGGAGCCAGGTGCCGGCCGTGACGGCCTCCGCGACGGCCTGGGCCACACGGGAAGCGAGCGGGGCGGGGTCGCCGGCCGGGCGCAGGGCCGCGGAGCCGTCGGCCGGGGAGACGGTGACGACGAGCGGGGCCGAGGCGAGCAGCTCGTCCAGGGGGCGCACCGTGCGGTGGGGCAGGTGGCCCGCGTGCGCCAGGAGCGCGGCACGCAGTGATTCGCGCAGTTCGCGCGCGCTCGGTACGCCGGCCTCCGTCAGGTCCAGTGCCGCGCGCCCCTCGGCCGTGTCCAGGGAATCGACGCCCGACTCGATGTCCAGGGTGTTCACCAGGGACTGGATCAGGAGCAGGCCGCCGGGAGCGGGTGCTCGGTCATTCATGGTTGCGACGTTACCTCTGATGCGGCAGCATGCAGTAACGGTTACCAGTTAGAGCCGCATAGAGGTAACCACAACCGAGGAGGAACTCATGGCTCTCGCCAAGCTGGGCGTGGTTGTCCTGGACTGTCCCGATCCGCGTGCCCTCGCCGAGTTCTACGCCGGGGTTCTGGGCGGTGACATCGAGGAGGACGACGGCTGGGTCGACCTGCGCGTCCCCGGTGGGCATTCGCTGGCGTTCCAGGCCGCGCCCGGCCACGTACCGCCGAAGTGGCCCGCGCTCGACGGCTCGCAGCAGTTCCATCTGGACCTGACGGTCGAGGACATGGACGCGGCGGAGAAGGAGGTCCTGGCGCTGGGCGCGAAGGTGCTCGACGCGGAGGACCGGAAGCGGACCTGGCGGGTGTACGCGGACCCGGCCGGCCACCCATTCTGCCTCTGCGCCTGCTGACCTGCCCAGGGCCGGTCCGGCCTGTCCGACCCGATCTCATGTCTGCTCCGCGGCCCGCCCTTGACCGTCGGGCGGCGGCCTAAGGCTTCGAGTCCGGCTTCCAGTCCTGGACGAGGAGTCCGAGCAGCACCTCGTCCAGGAACTCGCCCATCACCCAGGCCGAGGAGCGCAGCACGCCCTCGCGGACGAAGCCGTTGCGCTCGGCTGAGCGCAGCATCGCGGCGTTGTCCGACAGCGTCTCGATCTGCAGCCGCTGCAGGCCGCGCACGACGAAACCGTAGTGGCACAGCACCGCGACGACGTCGGTGCCGTAGCCCTTGCCGCGAGAGGACGGCAGCAGTCCAAGGCCGATGTGCGCGGACCGGTTGTGGTTGTCGATGCTCCACAGCACCGCGGTGCCGACCAGCGTGCCGCCGTCCAGCTCCACTACAGAGAACGGGACGCGCCCTTGCTCCTCGTCGTCCACCACGAGCCGCGAGTCCTTCGTGCCGGGCGTGATCGGCCGCCACGGCCGGCTTTCGGCCCGCGAGGAGTTGACCACGTCGTCGTAGAGCTCGGCCCGCAGGATCGGGATGTCGTCCTCGTGCCGGGCCCTGAGCCCGATCTTGCTGCCCTTTAGCATGCAGGCTTCCTATCCGACCGGGCCGGCCGGCGGCAAACCAATTAGCTCTGCGCCGCAGCCCATCGAGACACCGTTCAAGCCCCGTCGCACTCCTCGGCCCGCGCCAGCAGCAGCTCGCGTTCGCGCTCGTTGCGGGTGAGTGAGGCCGCGCGTGCGAACTCCGCCCGTGCCTCCGACGTACGCCCCAGGCGTGCCAGCAGATCGCCGCGCACGCTGGGCAGCAAGTGGTAGTCGCGCAGGGCGGGTTCGGCGGCGAGCGCGTCGACGAGGACGAGGGCCGGGCCGGGGCCCTCGTTCATGGAGACGGCGACGGCGCGGTTCAACTCGACGACGGGGGACGGGGTGCGGGCGGCCAGGAACCCGTACAGCGTGGCGATCCGGCCCCAGTCCGTCTCCTCGTACGTGTACGCGTGGGCGTGGCACGCGGCGATGGCGGCCTGGAGGACGTACGGTCCCGGGCCGCCGGTGGAGACGGCCTCCGCGCGGGCGAGGGCGGCGAAACCGCGGCGGATCAGCATGCGGTTCCAGCGGGACCGGTTCTGGTCCTTGAGCAGGACCAACTCCCCCGACGGCCCGGTTCGCGCCGCCGAGCGCGACGCCTGCAGCTCCAACAGGGCCGCCAGACCGTGCACTTCCGGCTCCTTGGGCATCAACTCGGCCAGCACGCGGGCGAGCCGGAGCGCGTCCTCGCAGAGCGCCGGCCGCAACCAGTCGTCCCCGGCGGTGGCCGCGTACCCCTCGTTGAAGATCAGGTAGATGACCTCGAGCACGGAACCGAGCCGGGCTTCGCGCTCCGGCCCGTACGGCACCTCGAAGGCGACTCCCTTCGCGGCGAGCGTCCGCTTGGCGCGCACGATGCGCTGCGCGACGGTCGCCTCCGGGGAGAGGTAGGCGCGGGCGATCTCGGCGGTGGTCAGTCCGCCGAGCAGCCGCAGCGTGAGGGCGATGCGGGCGTCGGCGGAGAGCACGGGGTGGCAGGCCATGAAGACCAGCCGCAGCAGGTCGTCGTCGATGTCGTCGGGGTCGGACGGTTCGTCGACGTACTCGGAGGCGGACGCGGACGTCTCCAGGTCGCGGCCCATCTCCTCCAGCTTGCGCGCGTACCGTTCCCGCCGCCGTACGAGATCGATCGCCCGGTGCTTGGCCGTGGCCATGAGCCAGGCGCCGGGGTTGTCCGGGACGCCGTCCCTGGGCCACTGCTCCAGGGCGGCCACCAGCGCGTCCTGCGCGAGTTCCTCGGCGATGCCGACGTCGCGCACGATGCGTGCGACGCCCGCGATGATGCGGGGCGACTCGATGCGGAAGACGGTCTCGGTGGCGCTTTGAGCGGCATCCCTGTCCGCGGGGTCTGTCGGCTGATCCGGCGGCTCTGCTCTCACGCCACCATCAGACACCTCCGGGGCCGGGTGGCCAAGCTGGTTCAGAGCCGAAGCTCGCCCCCGACGTGTGGTCAGGTCACTTCAGCGACGCCCACAGCTCCCGGGCCTCCGGCTCGTCCGCGACCACCCGGTTGGGGTCGGACGGGGCCGTGACCACCGGCATCGTCACCGTCTTGGTGTCGGCCGAGGTGAGGCCCTTCAGGCTCTGGCCGAGGCGCATCAGCTCGGTCAGGGAGTCGAGGCCCGTGTCCGTGGTGAGGCTGCCGGTGACGGTGTCGGCGACGGTGTAGAGCTGGGCGGGACGGGTGAGCAGGTCGGTGGCGGAGATCTGGTCCAGCAGGGCCTTCACCAGGGTCTGCTGGAGGCCTATGCGGCCGAGGTCGCTGCCGTCGCCTATGCCGTGGCGGGTGCGGGCGAGGGCCAGGGCCTCAGTGCCGTCCAGGTCGTGGGTGCCCGCCTTCAGGTTCAGGTGGCTCTGCTCGTCGGAGATGTCCTCGTCCGTCGTCACCGTCACGCCGCCCAGCGCGTCCACCAGGTCCGCGAAGCCGGCGAAGTCGATCTCCATGTAGTGGTCCATGCGGACGTTCGTCAGGGACTCCACCGTCTTGACCGCGCAGACCGGACCGCCCACCGAGTACGCGCTGTTGAACATCACGTTGTACGCCACCGGCGTCGAGCCTCCGGACTCCCGGGGGCACGCCGGGCGGGTGACGAGCGTGTCGCGCGGGATGCTCACGATCGTCGCCTCCGTGCGGCCCTCGTCGACGTGAACGACCA
Organism: Streptomyces sporangiiformans; assembly: GCF_005768555.2. Classification (GTDB taxonomy): domain Bacteria; phylum Actinomycetota; class Actinomycetes; order Streptomycetales; family Streptomycetaceae; genus Streptomyces; species Streptomyces sporangiiformans. The sequence continues at coordinate 24,500 of NZ_VCHX02000145.1, read as the reverse complement.
TCGCCGTGTCGGAGCGGGCGCCGGAGCTCGCACCACCGCCACCGAGCGAGGCGTTCCGCTTGCCGCTGCGCGAGTCCGAGCCGAGGACGAGGATGTTCATCGCACCGCTCGGCAGCGACTCGGCCGCGGCGGAGTCGACGCCGGAGCCGCCCGGGGCCGGCGTCACCATCGCCCTCGCCGGACGGTCGTCGCCCAGTGCGCTGTCGATGTCGACGCTCTGGATGTTGCGGTTCAGCTGCCAGTACGCCCATCCCACTCCGGCGGCCGAGACGACGAGGGCGCAACCGAGCGCGATTCCGGTGATCTTCAGCAGTCGTGACCGCCGGTCACCGCGTCGCGTGACACCCCCGTTGTCGTCCTCGTGCTCGTCTTCTCCGCTCACACAGAGGAACGTAAGTCCGAATTGTTACGAGCAGGAACCCCTTACCGCCTTTCCTGAGGAAACTCTCATCTTTCGTTGAGTTTCCTCAGACACCTCCGGCTTCTGTGAAATTTTCGGCATCCCACCGACAGCAACTGCTGCGCACCACCAGACTCGTCGCCACCTCCACCTGGGTCACCGTCGGCGGCCGCTCCCCGCGTCCGAGGTCGAGGACGAGCCGGGCCGCCGCCTCGGCCATCTCCGTGAGCGGCTGCCGCACGGTGGTCAGCGGCGGTCCCGCCCAGCGGGCCACGGGGAGGTCGTCGAAGCCGACGACGCTGAGATCCTCGGGGATGCGAAGCCCCAGCTCACGGGCCGCCTCATACAGCCCGAGGGCCTGTAGGTCGTTGCCCGCGAAGACCGCGGACGGGCGGTTGGGCAGCCGCAGCAGCTCCAGCCCGGCCCGGTGGCCGGCCTCGTGGTGGAAGTCGCCCGCACGGATCAGCGAGGCGTCGACGGGCAGCCCGGCCGTTTCGAGCGCGGCCCGGTAGCCGTCGAGACGCGCCCGGCTGCACATCATCTGCGAGGGCCCGCTGATCACGCCGATCCGCCGGTGACCGAGGTACACGAGATACCGGGTCGCGGCCAGCCCGCCCTGCCAGTTGGTGGCGCCGACGGACGGCACGTCGTCGCCGGGGTCGCCCGCCGGATCCATCACCACGAACGGAATGGAACGGCTGGTCAGCAGCGCCCGATGGGACTCGCCGAGCCCGCTCAGGACGAGCACGACACCGTGCGGCCGCCGGGCCGCGACCTGGTCGGCCCAGGTACGCCCGGGGGTGGGCCGGCCCGCGCTCTCGGAGAGCACCACGCTCAGGCCCTGGTCCCGCGCGACATTCTCGACGCCCCGGATGACCTCCAACGCCCAGGCGCTCTCCAGCTCGTGGAAGACCAGGTCGATCAGGGGCGAACGGGACGCCTCGGCCCGGCGGCGCCGATAGCCGTGCCGGCGCAGGAGCTCCTCGACCCGGGTCCGGGTCGCCGGTGCCACATCGGCACGACCGTTGAGCACCTTCGAAACAGTCGGAGCCGAGACTCCCGCCGCTCTGGCGATCTCGGCGAGCGTCGCGGGCTGGGACACGGCGGGAGTCGGGCGCTTCATGACCACGCCCATCTCATTTCACCCGTACTTCGCACCGCATCCGCCGCTCCCGGCCCACGACCCGCTCCGGCCCGGTCAGCGTCACCGGCACCGCATACCGCACATCTCCCTCGGCGCAGGACGCGGCCAACCGCAGCTCCAGCTCTCCGGGTTCGACGATCCGGTCACCGTCCGGGCCCGTGTACGCGGCCATGTCCGCCGGAAACGTGAAGTGGACCTCCGCCGACTCCCCCGCCTCCAGCGGCACTCGCGCATAGCCCACCAGTCGGGCCACCGGGCGGGCCACCTTGCCGACCGGGTCGTGGAGATAGAGCTGGACGACCTCCGCGCCGGGCCGCGTCCCGCTGTTGCGCACCGTCAGGCGCAGCGTGGTCTCGCCGTCCGTCGGGAACGAGTCGTCGTCGACCGACGGTGTCTGCCAGTCGTACGTCGTGTAGGACATCCCGTGGCCGAACGGGAACAGCGGGGTGGGGTCGAGGTTGCTCGCCTCTCCTCGTTGTCCGAGCGGCGGCGCGAGATACGTCCACGGCTGCCCGGCGGGGTCGCGCGGCACACTCACCGGAAGCCGCCCCGACGGATCGACCCGCCCCGACAGGACTCCCGCCACCGCGGGGCCTCCCTCCTCGCCGGGGAAGAACGCCTGCACCACCGCCGCGACCCGGTCCGCCCAGCGTCCGAGCGCGTACGGACGGCCCGACAGCACGACCAGCACGACCGGCGTTCCCGACGCCAGCGCTTCGTCCACCAACTCACCCTGGCCATCGGGCAGTTCGAGGTCCGCCGCGTCGCACCCCTCCCCCGACGTGCCGCGCCCGAACAGCCCCGACCTGTCGCCGACCGCGACCACGCAGACGTCGGCCACCGCCGGATCGGCCACGAAGTCCGCGTCCGGCAGCTCCGCGCCCAGCGCTTCGAGCAGCGTCGGCACGGCGACGCCCATCGGCACCTCGGGGTGGTCCAGGAGGACATGGCGGGGGAACGTGTAGCAGCCGAGCATGGCCGCCGTGTCGTCGGCGTGCGGGCCGAGGACCGCGATACGCCGTACCGCGGAGGCGGCGAGCGGCAGGATGCCGTCGTTGGCCAGCAGGACGACCGACTCCTGGGCCAACTGCCCTGCCAGGGCCCGCATGGCGGGCGGGTCGAGATCCACCGGGTCGGACGAGATCAGATCGGACGACGGACCGGGCGGCGCCCAGTCCGGATCCAGCAGACCCACCTCGCACTTCTGCGTCAGGACCCGCAGGACCGCCCGGTCCACCAGTTCCTCGTCGAGCGGTCCCGCTCCGAAGCACCGCACCGCCGGCAGTTCCACGTCCACGCCCGCCGCGAGCGCGAGCGACGCCGCCCCCGCCGGGGAGTCCGTGAGCTGGTGCGCAGACTCCAGGAAGGACACGCCGAAGTAGTCGGAGACGACCGTGCCGGTGAACTCCCACTGTTCCCGCAGGAGTTCGGTGAGCAGTCGGTGGTGCGCGTGCGCGGGCAGCCCGTCGACGTCGTTGTACGCCGCCATCACCGACCGCGCGCCGCCCTCCCGTACGGCCATCTCGAACGGCGGCAGGATGACGTCCGCCAGTTCGCGCGGGCCGATCGAGGCGGGCGCGTGGTTGCGGGCGCCGCGTGAGGCCGAGTAGCCCGCGAAGTGCTTGAGCGTGGCGACGATGCCCGCCGCCTCCAGCCCCTGGACGTAGGCGGTGCCGACCGTCGCCACGAGGTAGGGGTCCTCGCTGATCGACTCCTCCGTACGGCCCCAGCGCGGATCCCGTACGACATCGAGGACGGGCGCAAGCCCCTGGTGGATGCCGACCGACCGCATGGAGGAGCCGATCGCCGACGCCATCTCCTGCACCAGCGCCGGGTCGAAGCTGGCGCCCCAGGCGAGCGGCGTGGGAAAGACCGTCGCCTGCCAGGCGGTGAAGCCGGTGAGGCACTCCTCGTGCGCGAGGGCGGGCAGCCGGAAGCGGTTCGCGGCACGGACGCGCTCCTGGAGGGACGCCAGCCGGGCGGCGCCCTTGGCGGGATCGACCGGCGCCGTGCCGAAGGGCCGGGTCAGCTGGCCGAGGCCGTGCGGCAGCAGCTCGGTGAGGTCCACGTCCTCGGACATCGCGTGCTGCAGCGGGGCCATGTCGCCGCCCGGGGTCGAGTTCGAGCCGGGCCAGACGCCGTAGAGCTGGGCGATCTTCTCCTGCGCGGTCATGCGGGCGAGCAGGTCGGCGGCGCGGACTCCGGCGGGCAGAGCCGGGTCCTGCCAGGGCTCGGTCATGTGACTCCTCACATCCAGAGGGGAATTCGGCAAGGTCAGCCCTTGGTCGCGCCGAGCGTGATGCCACCGATCAACTGACGCTCGGCGACCGCGTAGAAGGCCAGGGCGGGTGCCATGGCAAGGACCAGATACGCGAAGATGCGGGCCACATCGGAGGCGTACTGGCCTTGGAACTGCTGGATGCCGACCGGGATCGTCCACCAGGTGGGTTCGCTGAAGACGAGCAGCGGCAGCAGGAAGTTGTTCCAGCTCCCCACGATGGCGAGGACGGAGACCGTGCCGAGGGCCGGGCGCGCCAGCGGCAGCAGGATGCGCCAGAAGAAACCGAAGGTCGAGCAGCCGTCGAGTGTCGCGGCCTCCTCCAGTTCCCCGGGTATCTCCCGGAAGAAGCCGCGCAGGATGACGATCGTCATGGGCAGGCCGAAGGCCGCCTGGGGCAGGATCACGCCCCACGGGTTGTCCAGGAGCCCGAAGGTGCGCAGCAGGATGAACAGCGGCAGGATCGCCACCGCGAACGGGAACATCAGCCCCATCGTGAAGACGGTGAACAGCAACTCCCGCCCCCGGAAGGCGAACCGGGCCAGCGCGTACGCGGCGAGCGCCGCCGCCCCCACCGTCAGCACGGCGGTGGCCAGGGCGATCACGGTGCTGCTGCCGATGGACCGCCAGAACGCGCCCGAGCCGAGCAGCGACGTGTAGTTGGAGGTCACCCACGGGTCCGGAAGGCCGAAGGTGTTGCCGGACAGCTGGTCGGTCGACTTGAAGCCGGAGACAAGGGCGTACAGGAGCGGGGTGACCATGAAGACGCCGACCGCCCAGAGGATCACGTACACGGGGACGGTGCGCAGCCTCCGGCGCCGCCGCACGCTCTTCGGCACGTTGGCCGGGGCGCGCGGCGGCAGGCTCTCGGCCCGGGTCACGCTCGTCGACGCGCTCATCGGTTGGCTCGCATGGTGGTGATGGCTCCTTCGGTGTCGCGGCGCAGCACGAAGCGCTGGTAGGCGAGGGCGAAGACGAGGCTGATCAGGAACATCGCCACGCTGATGGCACTGGCGTAGCCCATCTGGTAGCGCTTGAAGCCGTACTGGAAGAGGCTGATGACCATGGTCTCGGAGGCGTGGTCGGGGCCGCCCGAAGTGATCACCCACACCAGGTCGAAGAGCTGGATGGCGCCGATCACGGACAGGAAGACACTGATCCGGAGGGTCGGCGCGAGCAGCGGCAGCGTGATGTGGCGGAAGCGCTGCCAGGCGCCGGCGCCGTCGATGCGCGCCGCCTCGTGCAACTCGGCCGGGATGCCCTGCAGACCCGCCAGGTACAGCATCATGTGGAAGCCGAAGTACTTCCAGGTCATGACGAGGAAGAGCGTGGGCAGGACGGTGTCCTGGCCGGCGAACCAGTCCCCGCCCAGAGCGCCGAACCCGATCGCGTCGAGGGATTTGTCGGCGAGCCCTTCGCCCGGCGCGAAGATCATGCTGAACAGCACACCGGTGATGACCTCGGACAGGATGTACGGCGCGAAGAACAGCATCCGGTAGACGGCCCGGCCGCGCAGCCTCTGGTTCAGCAGCACGGCCATCGCGAGCGCGAACGGCAGCTGGAGGACGATGGAGAAAACGATGAGCAGGAAGCCGCGCCACAGGTCGCCCAGGAACACCGGGTCGTCGAAGAGCCGGGTGTAGTTGTCGAACCCCACGCTGTCCGAAGGCGTTCCGAATCCACCCCAGTTGAAGAAGCTGATGTAGAACGCGTAGCCCATCGGCACAAGGACGAGCAGGCCGAACAGGACCAGAGCCGGGACGGTGAAGACGAAGGCCGACAGCCAGTCACGCACCCGGCGCGGGGCGGGCCGCCGGGCCGCCGGGCCGGGTGAATCGGGCGCCGGGCGGGGAGACTTGCCGGCGTCCGGCGCGTAGGTCGACGAGGAAGTGATCGAGGCCGGGGTGGAGGTCGGATGCGTCATCGGCCGCCGCTAGCCCTCGCTCTTGGCGACCTGCGTGACCGAACGCGTCACCTGCTCGGGCGACTTGGAGCCCGCGATGAGCGCGGCGACGCTGTCGTTGATCTCCTGGCCGACCGCGGGAGCGTAGGCCTGGTCGAGGTAGAGCTGGAAGCCCGTGGACTTGTTCAGCGCGTCCGAGACGGCGGTGAGGTTGGGATCCGTCAGCGCGCCCTGGGCGGCCTTGGACACCGGTACCAGCCCGGTCTCCTTGACGAGCTTCTCGGCGAACTCCTTCTCCGCGAAGAACTTCAGGAACTCCACCGCCGCCTCCGGCGCGCCCTTGCGCACCGCGTGGCCGCCGCCCCCGCCGAACACCTCGGTGAGCGCTCCCTTGCCGCCCTCCACGGCAGGGAAGGAGAAGAAGCCGAGGTCCTCGCCGAGGCCCTTGCCCGCATCCGCCTGTACGACCGGCGCCCACTGGCCCATCAGCTCCATGGCCGCCTTGCCGTTGGCCATCGTGGCCGCCTCTCCGGTGGGCGTTGAGTAGGCCGCGCCGAGGAACCCCTTCTGGAAGGGCTTGAGGGCGACGAGTTCCTTGAGGTGCTCGCCGGCCTTGACGAAGTCCTCACCGGTGAAGTCGGCGTCGTCGGAGGCCTTCTGCATCGCCTCCAGGCCCGCGACACGCATCGAGAGGTACGCCCAGTAGTACATGCCGGGCCACTTCTCCTTGCCGGCCAGGGCGATGGGCGTGATCCCCTCGTCCTTGAGGGCCTGGACGGCGTCGAGGTAGCCGGACCAGGTGGTGGGCGGGGTGTCGATGCCGGCCTTCTTGAAGAGCGCCTTGTTGTACCAGAAGCCGACCATGCCGATGTCGAAGGGGACGGCGTACGCCCTGTCCTCGAACCGGTAGGCCTCGAGAGCGGCGGGCATGAAGTCCTTCGTCCAGGACGAGACCTTGTCCGTCAGGTCCTCGACCAGACCCGCGTCGACCTGCTGCTTGAGGACGCCGCCGCCCCACGTGTGGTAGATGTCCGGCAGCTTCCCGGAGGCGGTCTGCGCGGTCATCTTGGACTTGTACGCCTCGTTCTCCAGCGTCACGATCTTGATCTTGACGTCGGGATGCGCGGCCTCGAACTCCTTGGCCCGCTGGGCCCACAGCTTCTTCGCGGGCTGGGTGGTGGTGATGTTCCACCACTCGATCTCGGTCTTGCCCGAGGTGTTGCCGCTGTCGGAGGAGCCGCAGGCGCTCAAGGCGGCCGCCCCCAGGCCGGTCGCCGCTGAGGCCGCCAGGAACCCGCGGCGGGAGAGTGAGGTGTTGCCCAACGCTCGCATCGCACACCTTCCGGAAGGTTGCCCGAAAATTATCGGTTGAGTGCGCACGGAAGTTACGGGCGTCCGACAGGTATGTCAACGCTCCTGACAAATATCGGAGGTATCGGGATCGGGACGGACCGGCAGGCGCGCGGAACCTGTCAGGAACGCCCGGCAAGCGGTGCCGTACTCGCCCTCACGACGAGCTCGGTGGCGAGCTCGACCCGAGGGGACGCCGGCTCCTCGCCCTCCGCGAGCCGCAGCACCGTGCGGGTCGCCAACTTGCCCATGTCCGCGAGGGGCTGGCGAACCGTCGTCAACGGCGGAGCCGACCACCGGACCTCGGGCAGATCGTCGAACCCCACGACGCTCATGTCCTCCGGCACGCGAAGCCCGCGGCGCCTGAGGGCCTCGATCGCGCCGAGGGCCATCTGGTCGCTCGCGGCGAACAGCGCGGTCGGCGGCTCGTCCAGGTCGAGCAGGACGTTGCAGCCGTCGAAGCCCGCCGCGTGATAGAAGTCGCCCGGCACGATCAGCGCGTCATCGACCGCGACGTCCGCGCCCTCCAGGGCCGCGCGATAGCCGTCGAGCCGTGCCCGCGAGCACAGCAGCCGCTGTGGCCCGGCGATGAAGCCGATCCTGCGGTGGCCGAGGCCCAGCAGGTGTTCCGTCGCGGCCATGCCGCCCGCCCAGTTGGTCGCGCCGACGGTCGGCATGTCCAGGGAGGGCGAGCCCGCCGGGTCGACGACGACGAGCGGGACGCCGAGGCGCCGCAACTCCTCGTGCAGACGGGGTTCGAGGACGGAGGTCACCAGGATCACCCCGTCCGACGCGCGCGTCCGCAGATTGGTCATCCACTGCCGCGCCGAGCCCGAGGCGTTGTGGATGGCGGACACCACGGTGCCCACGCCGGACGCGTGCGCGATCTCCTCCACACCGCGGATGATCTCCACAGCCCAAGGGCTGTCGAGGTCGTTGAAGACCAGGTCGATGAGGACGGCCCGGTCGCGCTGAGCGGCGGACTTGCGCTGGTAGCCGTGATGCCGCAGCAGATCCTCGATCCGGGCCCGGGTTTCCGGCGACACGTCGGAGCGGCCGTTGACGACACGCGACACGGTGGGGACCGAGACCCCGGCCTGCCGGGCGATCTCGGTGATGGTCACCTTGTTCTTGATGCTCTCCCGGGCCACTGCGCCCACCTCCGTTGCCGCAACCTTGCAGAAGTCTTCCGGAAAACCGGGGTCGGCGTGAAGGCTACAGGGGGCCCAGGCGGCCTGGGTCAGTCCACCCGGGCGGCGGCCTGTGCGACGAAAGTGGTCCAGGCGGAGGGGGTGAGGCCCAGGTGGGGGCGGCTCGGGTCGCCCTGAGGGCTGCTGTAGCTACTCTTGAACCACGTGAGGTCGGTGCTCATAGCGCTCCTCGGATTTACTTGAGCAGGTCCTTGGAGTCCCCGGGCGGCAGGGCCTGCGAGCGCAGTGTTGCATAACGCTGGCCAACGATGACGACCTCTTTCACGTCCGTGATCAGCCAACCGTGCTGTTGGCCTTCCGCGTAGGCGAACCGTCTCCCGTCCCCTGTTTCCAGGAGTTGGAGCGGGCCCGCGAGGCACGCGTGCTCCTTGTAGTTCGTCGGCATGATCTGCAGGTGCACGTTGCGTGCGCTCGCGCTGGCCAGAAGGTGGTCCAGCGCGCCCCTCATGACCTCTGGACCGCCGAGATGGCTCCGCAACACCCCCTCGTCGATGATGAAGCTGAACGAGGTGTTAGGGCGCTCACGCAACAGACGCTGCCGCTCCACGCGCGCTTGGACCTGCGTCTCCATCTCTTCTTCGTCGAGCAACGGGATGTTGTTGCCGAACGCAGCGCGGGCGTACGCCTCCGACTGCAACAGCCCAGGCAGAATGCGGCACTCGTACGTGTCGAGACTCACCGCTTCCCGCTCCAGCCTTGCCCACATCCGGAACCAGGACGCCAGCCCCGGCTGGCGCGCCATATGCCGAAACGCTCTGCGCAACGCCCCCGTGTTCCCCAGCGCACCCTCCGCCAGCCCCACGAACCGCTCATCCGCGAGCCGCCGCCCCAGCTCGATCGATTCCACCGAGTGCTTGGACAGATGAACCAGCGCCCCGAACTCCTCCCGACTCAACCCCGCATGTTCCCGCAGCCCCTGGACGAATCCGCCGAACGTCCTCATGCTGTCCGACGACTCCGGCTCACCGCCCTGCCCCTGCGCCGTCCAGCCAATGTCGTGTGCCATGCACCCAGAGTCACCGAACGATCACCGTACTGTCCACACGGCGACCCCGTACTCCACCCGCAGTACGGACGTACAGCCTGGTAAGAGCACCCGCCGGCCCGCCACCGTGGACCACCATGAACCACCCCGACACCCAAGTCCCGGTTACCGTACGCGTGTTCACCCAGCGCTTCTCGGCCACTCCCCGAGCCACCCGCCTGGCACGACTGCTGGCCCTCGGCCAACTCGACGCATGGGACGTCCCGTACGGCAGCGGGGCCTCGGACGCCGCAGCCGTGATCGTCGCCGAACTGACGGCGAACGCCGTCCTGCACGCCCGCGTCCCGGGCCGCGGCTTCGAACTGCGCCTGCTCCTCACGGGAGTTCACACTCTGCGGATCGAGGTCACGGACACCCGCGCCGACCGCCGCCCGGAGCAGTCACCAACCCCTGCCCCAGACGCCGAATCAGGTCGTGGCCTCACCCTCGTCGAGGCCCTGGCGACCAGCTGGGGCGTGACGGACGGCCCGGCACCGCGCAAGACGGTATGGGCGGAGCTGACGCTGCGACCAGGCCCGACGTGACCTGTGCACCAGCGCGACACAGCCCGGCACCAGAGGCAGCGAGGCGAAACCCCAGCCGTCCGGCAACACCAGGACCGAGAGGCCACCGAACACGATCAGCACGGCGACGAACACGGCGTTGTCCCTGTTCACGGGGTTACGCGGGCCGGCAGACACAGCACGAGTCTGTCGGCCTTCATGTGAATGCAGGCCCCTGGAAAGGCAAAGTTCGGGAAACTCGAGGTCGTGCGGCCCGCAGGAGCTCCCGGCGCAGGTGTCGCGCGGAGAGCTCCTGCATACTCACCGCGAGTCCACCATCCGGTACTCCCGGGCGATCACCTTGGGCTTCCCCGACGGGGTCAGCGTCGCGAAGGCCTGGCCCTGATGCTCGTCGGTGATGATGGCCCGGCTCGTGCTGTCGCACACCGCCTCCCTCTTGCTGGGGTTGATCTGGCCCCCGGTGCCCGAGGGGCCCCACCGGAAATCAATCCGATGGGGACCTTCAATTCCATGCGTCAGTCTCGGTCCTCAAGCGAGTCGCTCAGCATCGAAGAAAAGCGCCGGAGCCTCTCCCGCATCTCCGGTTCCACGATCTCCGAATCAAGCATCTCCCCAAGAAGATTCCCCATGGCCTCGCTGTCGAATTCCGAGCGCTGAACCATCTCGATCGCCCATGGAACAGCGAGTCGCATCCAATAGGGGCGACCAGATTTCCAGGCTGATCCCACGGTCAGCTCGATCAGCTTCTCAGGGGGTGGCGTGCCACCTCTCGCGGGGGATTCCCCTAGGCGGGAAAATTCACTGAGGCATTCGGAGAAATCCCGCTCCAAGAAGGGCCACATCGGAATGAAGCGCGAACCTTCGAGAGTTGCACGCCCCTCCACTTCGGTACCTACGCCGATCTCGCCGCTGGGCATGACGCCAATCCACGCCCCGTCGCCGCGATAGACCACAGGAGTCCATTCTCCCATGTCACCCCCACGGCCTGTAGTCGAAGTCAACGCCATAGCCCTTCAGGAAATCCTGGAACTTCTCGCGTGTGGCGTCCGTCCACCTGTGCCCGTAGTGTCCGCTGTTCTCGGTGAATACTAGGCGGCCGTTGTCGCGGAAGATAGTGCCCCCCCAGCACCGTCTTCTCGTCGGCGTCGATGGATCGCGCCAACTGCTCGTGCGGGCTGCCTTCCAGGCCCAGATGTGCCGGGTCTCCCGTGATGAACCTTCCGGTACGCGGTTCGAAGACGAACTCGATTTCAGGCGCAGAAGGATTGAACGCCTTGAGTGCGTCGGCCGACTTGACCCCCGGTCCGAGCTCAATCAGGACACAGCTCGGGCCGACGTTCTGCGCCGTCGCCCTCAGAGAACCCGCCGTTATGAGCGCTCTGGCGGTGCCAGGCTTGGTTTTGCAGGCAGTGATCGCATCCTCGTAGATGTTGACCTGTCGCTCGATCTTGGCGAGCGTCGCCGGGTCCAGGTTCAGGACCTTCAGTGCGTTGAATGCATCGCGAACCCCCACCCCCGTGTGCAGCGCGGCGTCCAGGGCGCGGATCGCATCGGCGACCCTGCTGAACGCCTTGCTGGGGATGAAGTTGCTCGCGGCCCAGGCGCAGCCGCTGGCGCTGCCGTGCCAGCAGTCGACGAAGTCCTGGACCAGGACCGCCTTCAGGATCTTGTAGGTAAGGGTCTGCTGAATGAGATCCAGCTTGCTGAAGTACTCGGTGACTTCCTTCGTCAGGCCCTTGAAGGGCTCGGCGCGGAGAAACACCGTGTCCCGCGACGGGCAGCCGGAAGCCGTGGCCGGCACGTCGGGGTTGGTGCACAGGTAGAAGTCGACCGTCACATCGAACGTCACCGTGAACGTGACGGTGCAGCCTTCGAAGCCGACCTCTATGACGCAGGGGTTCTCCTGCTTGGCGTCGGTGATCTTGAGGCTGTCCTCGTCGACGACGTACCACGTGTCCCCGATCCCAGTACCCGCGCCACTGGCAACCTGCTTGTTGGCCTCCTTGCGTGCGGCCGACTCTGCGGCTCGCTGCGCTTCCTCGGCGTACTTGTCGGCGTCTTTCGCGGCCTGTTCGGCTTCGGTCGCCGCGGCGTCAGCGCGGTCGGCCGCTGCCCGTGCGTCCTTGGCGTCCTGTTCGGCCTGGGCCGCGGCCGCGCGGGCGGCGGAGGCGTCGAGGGCCGCCTGGTCGGCGGAGTCACGGGCTTCCTTGGCGTAGCCTTCAGCGCGCCCGGCAGCCTTGTCGGCTGCTGCGGCATCCTCGGTGGCCTGTCGGCCGTATTCGATGGTGCGGGCCAGTGACGCAGCTGCCTTGGACGCGGCAGTGGCCGCAGCGGCCGCGTAGCCGAGGGCCTCGTTCGCATAGGTGCGAGCGTCCCCCGCGTGCGCGGCGGCGTTGGCCGCGTGCTGGTAGGCGGCCTTCGCATCCCCCTGCGCCTGGTCGGCGAGGGCCTTGGCTGCCGCGGCCTCCTCCTTCGCGTTCTTGGCGTGGGCGTCGGCGACTGCCTTCTGCTGATCGGCGATCGTCTTCGACGCCTGCCCCGTCAGCACAACCAGGCTCGCGGCCGAGTCCGTGGTGACGTATGGGGAGCCGAGCTGGATCGCGTCATTGGCCGGCTTGGCGACCTGCGAGGCGGCGTTCCCGGCGTCCACCGCGGCCTGAGCGGTGACATGGGCGAAGCCCGCAGCCTTCGCCGACGCCGCCAGGGCCTTGACGGCCTCCTTCTTCGCCTCGTTCGCATGGCCCTTGGCAGTCTTGGCCTTCGCTTCCGCTTCGCCGGCCAGCTTTACGGCCGTCTTCGCCTCCGAGGCGGCGTGGGCGGCAGCCTTAATGGCGTCCGCCGCGGCGCTGGTCGCGGTCTTCACCGCGGCGTCGGCCTTCAGCTCCGCCGCCTGCGCCCCGTCGGCGTGCGCCCGGGCGCGCTTCGCCGCCGCCTCGGCGCGGGTGGCTGCGGCGTCCGCGTCGGCTGCGGCCTTCGTCGCGACGTCGGCCTCCGAACGCGCCTTCGTGGCAGCCGCCTCGGCGTCGCCCGCGTGCTTGTCCGCCGCGTTGGCGGCCGCCCTGGACTCCTTGGCATTGGTGTCCGAGATGTGGGCCTGAGCGTAGGCGGCTTTCGCATCCGCCTTGGCGCGGGCGGCGTCGGCCTTCTGCTCCGCGTCCCATGCGTCGTCCCGCTTGGCCTTGGCGTTGTCGCGGGCCTTGACCGCGGCGTTCTTCTTCTCAACCGCGGTGCCCTCGGCGGTTTCGGCCTTCTCCTTGGCGTCTTTCGCCTTCGTCGCTTCGGCTTCGGCGTTCTTCTTGTGTTGCGCTGCCTCGGCCTGCTTGGCTGCGGCGGTCTCCTTCTCCGCCTTCGCCGTCTTCTCCTCGGCTTCCGCCGCGAGCCGCTTGGCGTGGGCGTCGGCGGCGGCCGCCTTCGCGTCACCCTCGGCCTTCAAGGTCTCGGCGAGTTTGGCCTCGGCGGTCTCCTTGTCCTTCTTCGCGTTGTCGCGGTGCACCTTCGCGGCGTCGGCGGCGGCCTTCGCCTGCAACTCCGCGGTGTGCGCGGCTTCCTTACGGAACTCCGCCTTCACCTGTGCGGCCTGCGCCAGCGCTCGCTGCGCGATGGTCTGGCTGTCGCCACCGGAGGCGCGGGTGGCGGCCTCGGCGGTCTCGCCCGCCTTCACCATCGCCTCAAGGGCGGCAGCCGCACCCTGGGTGACCTGCGCCTTCTGCTGACCCACCAGCAGACCACGGCCCCGAGGAGCGCCGTTGGCGTCCGCGACGGTGTACGCGGACTGCTCGGCGGTGCCCGAGTCCGTCGCGGCCTTCTTCGCGGCGGCGGCCTGCGACTTGAGGACGGCGAGCTGCTGCTTCGCCGCCGTCTGAGCGCTGATGATGCCGGTCTTGGCCTTGTCGAACTGCGCCTTCGGCGGAACGGTGCCGTTGTGGCCGGACGGCTTGATGTCGAACTGCTGCGGGCCAGTGCCGTTGCACGCCCACAGCCACGAGTTGTAGCCGTTGGTGTACTCGTGCAGGTCCAGACACTTGCCCGTGCCGACGTTCTCCAGGCTCGTCGTCGCGCGCAGGTTGTACTTCCACGTCTGCGCCGGGGAGCTGTTGCACGTCCAGATCAGGATCTTCGTGCCGTTCGCCGAGTCGTTGTTGTAAACGTCGAGGCACTTCAGGGAGTTGACGTTCTGCAGGTGCAGGCCCTTGTCGTCGCCGTAGACCTGCCACTTCTGCGCCGCCGAGCCATTGCACGTGTACAGCTGGACCGGTGTGCCGTCGGCCTTCTTGCCACCCTCGGCTTCGAGACACTTGCCCTGCGCCGCGTGCACCTCGATCACCGTTGGCGCGTCACCGACCCACCCGGCCCCGCCGGCGGGCCAGTAGTCCTGCCAGCGGGCCAGGCGGTCGGCGGTCCACGACTGGCCGAGCAGGTCTCCCAGAGCCTTGGCGCCGGTGGCCAGGGCCTTGGTGGCGTCCTTGTTCGCGTTCAGGATCTGGTTGCGCTGAACCTGCTGGGAGGCGATCTCCTGCTGCCACTCCTGGGCGGCCGTGGCAGAAACCTCGTTCAGCGCCTTGTTCGGGTCGACGGGGTCACGCCACGCGCACGACGCGAACCGGGTCTTCAGGTCCTCGACCGCGATGCGGTACTCCGCGGTGTCCGGCTGCGGGGCGGTGCGGGGAAAGCCCCCGGACGCGAGGAAGATACGGGCGTTGTCCGCGCCAGCGTTCTCCCCCGTGGCCCCGCGCAGCCACTTGAACGCGTCCCGCTCGGCGAGCGCACGTTCCCGCTCGTCCTGGGGAAGATTCGGGTCCGGGTCCTTCCCGTAGAGGGGGGTGCCCAGGTCGTCAACGGCCTTGAGGGTCTTCTCGTCCGCCTTGGGGGTGGTGTCCTGGTAGAAGTCGTCTTCTTCCTCCCAGAACCGGTCGGCAGTCCACTTCGTCAGACCGGTCTGGCCGTAGAAATCGTCCTTGCCGTCACCCGGCGATCCCGGGGGCCAGTGGAAGTCGGCGCTGGTGAAACCGGCCGGGGTTGTCAGACCGTCGACGGGCTTCTGCCAGCCGCCGCGGAGGGCGTGGAGGGCGTCCAGTTCCTTGGCCGCCGCGTCCTTGTCCTTCTGGTACGCCTGGGCGAGCGGGGTGCTCTGCCAGTGCTCCCGGTCGGCCAGAACGTGGAGCTTGTCCGGGGTCTGGTTGAGGCCGTCCTGCGCGGTCGTGGCCATGGACGGGCCGCCCAGGCGCAGGACATCGGCCATCAGGCACTGGTCCTGCCGTAACTGCTCGGCAGCCGAGTCCTCGTGCCAGTCGTAGGAGTCGCCCGCCTACTCGGCTCCCCCTCTGGTGTCCCGGTTGAGCAGGTCGGGCTGGACGGCCAGGCCACCGAGGACGGCCAGGGCAGCGACAGATGTGATGACGGGGGTGAGGATTCCGGATCTTCGGAATCCGGGCATGAGGAACCGCGTTCTGGGGCGCAACAAGGTGCCCTTTCTTCGTCAAAGGGGGGTGCGGGCCGGGCCCGGTCGAAGAGGTGAGGGTGCTGTGAGGCGGTCGTGCTGCCTCAGCGCGGTGCCGGGAACTCCCAGCAGGCGTGCGCGAGTGGCCGCCTTGACGGCATGACGATGTACCTCTCCCCGTGGGCGCCGGTGTTCCCGGCCGCCGGAATGGCTGGTGCGCCCGGATGCGGGTTGGTCAAGACCCGCCGGGCGCGCGGCGATCACCATAGCCACGGGTCAGCGGCATGTAACAAGGGGTAACTTCGGCCGCCCGCGTCCCGCTTGGCGCGTGGCCCCAGACCCGGGCCGCACTCCGGAATGAGTAAATCCCGTGAACAGAACGTGCGTTAACTGTGTTCATCCTGTGAAGAAGGGATGGGTTTACGGGCTGCGCAGCGTCCGAAGTTGACCAAAAACCAGCCCACCAGACCAGGACATGACAAGCAGCCCGGGAGGACCACGCCCAAGGAGGTCACAGCCGAGTCGCCCTCCCGACGACTGAACCCGACGGCTGTCCCGACAGTGATCCCGACGGCTGCCCCGACGACGGTTGGACGATTACCGTCCGGTCAGCCCTCCGCCACCGGCTCGAACCGCCACCTGTGCACCGTCCGCGTCACCAACTCGCCGTCCGGGTCGGGCAGTTCGGGAAGGTCGGCGTCGTACGGAGCGTCCCACCAGGTGATGACCAGGACGCGGTCCTGAGGTGCCCGGAAGGTCTCCCGGCGCAGGGGCCTCACGGCGAGGTCCTGCGCCCGGACCCAGGCCAGCAGTTCCTCGCCCCGGCCCGCCACCGCCCGCGCCTCCCACATCAAGGCGACCGTCACGAGTACAGGTTCTCCTTGCTCACCTCGTGCACGTGATCATGCGTGCGCCCAGGGACGTGCGGATCCGTCACCGGAAGCGAGGAGTCCGCCGAGAGGTCCCAGTCCGAGGCCGCGCGCCCGCGCGCCACCATCTCCGCGCCGAGCGCCGCCACCATCGCGCCGTTGTCGGTGCACAACTTGGGCCGGGGGACCCGCAGTCGGATCCCGGCGGCCTCGCAGCGCTCCTGGGCGAGGACCCGCAGCCTGGAGTTGGCGGCCACCCCGCCGCCGATCATGAGGTGGTCGACACCCTGGTCACGACACGCGCGTACGGCCTTCCGGGTCAGCACGTCCACGACCGCCTCCTGGAAGGACGCGGCCACATCGCGCACCGGCACCTCCTCCCCCGCCGCCCGCTTCGCCTCGATCCAGCGGGCCACGGCGGTCTTCAGACCGGAGAAGGAGAAGTCGTACGCCGGGTCGCGCGGCCCGGTCAGCCCGCGCGGGAACGCGATCGCCTCCGGGTCGCCCTCACGCGCGTACCGGTCGATGACCGGACCGCCCGGGAAACCCAGGTCCAGCACGCGCGCGATCTTGTCGAACGCCTCTCCCGCCGCGTCGTCGATGCTCGCGCCCATCGGCCGTACGTCGGAGGTGATGTCCGTGGAGAGCAGCAGCGAGGAGTGGCCGCCGGAGACCAGCAGCGCCATCGTCGGCTCCGGCAGCGCGCCGTGCTCCAGCTGGTCCACGCAGATGTGCGAGGCCAAGTGGTTGACGCCGTACAGCGGCTTGCCCAGCGCGTACGCGTACGCCTTCGCCGCCGAGACGCCGACGAGCAGGGCGCCCGCGAGCCCGGGGCCGGCCGTGACCGCGATCCCGTCGAGATCGCGCGCGCTCACCCCCGCCTCCTTCAGGGCCCGCTCGATGGTCGGCACCATCGCTTCCAGATGCGCGCGGCTCGCGACCTCCGGTACGACGCCGCCGAAGCGCGCGTGCTCGTCGACGCTCGACGCGATCGCGTCCGCGAGCAGCGTGGAGCCGCGGACGATGCCGACGCCGGTCTCGTCGCAGGAGGTCTCGATGCCGAGGACGAGAGGTTCGTCAGTCATGGGTATCTGTTCCTTGTGCAGAGGGGGAACCCGCGGTGGAGCCACTGTCGGACGCCGTGCCGAGGCGCATCACGAGCGCGTCGATGTTGCCCGGCTGGTAGTAGCCGCGCCGGAAACCGATGGGCTCGAAGCCGAAGCGCTCGTACAGCTTCTGGGCGCGGATGTTGTCGATCCGGCATTCGAGCAGCACCTCGGCGCACTCGAAGGCGGTCGCGGCCCGCAGCAGCTCGGTCAGGATCAGCGCGCCGAGCCCGGTGCCCCACTGGTCACGGGCGACGGCGATGGTCTGTACGTCCCCCACGTCGCCCTGGGCGGCGAGGCCCCCGTACCCGACGAGCCGCTCACCGTCCTTGGCCACGACATACCGTCGTGTCGCGGCCGGCCCTCGCGAATGGGCCAGCTCCGACCAGAACATGCCCCGCGACCAGGCATCCTCGGGGAAGAGGTCCTTCTCCAGCGCCAGTACGGGGTCGATGTCCCACCAGCGCATCTCGCGCAGCACCGCCGTCACTTGGGGGTGACCACCTTGTAGTTCTTGGGTACCTGGGCGTCGGGGCGGCGCAGGTACATCGGGCGGGGGGCCGGGAGTTCCTCGCCGCGCGCCAGCTTCTCCGCCGCGAGGGACGCGAGTGCCGCCGCGGAGACGTTCTCGGGTTCGTGCGCGTCGGGGAACGTGTCGGGGTAGAGCCGCGCGCCCGCGCCGACCGCGGGCAGACCGGCTACGGCCTCGGCGATCTCGGCGGGCCGGTCCACGGCGGGCTCGGTGTCCCGCGTACGGGAATCGGAGTAACGCGCCCAGTAGACCTCCTTGCGCCGGGCGTCGGTCGCCACGACGAAGGGGGTCCCGATGTCGGCCGCGTACGCGAGGCCGTCGAGGGTGCAGAGGCCGTACACGGGCACGCCCAGCGCGAGCCCGAGGGTGTCGGCGGTCATCAGGCCGACCCGCAGCCCGGTGTACGGGCCGGGGCCCACGCCGACGACGATGCCGGTGACGGCGTCGAGCCGCAGCCCGGCCTCGGCCAGCAGCCGGTCGACGGCGGGCAGCAGCAGTTCCCCGTGCCGACGGGCGTCCACCTGACTCGACGAGGCGACGACGGACGTCCCGTCGTGCAGCGCGACGGTGACGGCGGAAGTGGCGGTATCCAGAGCGAGCAAGAGCACGCGAACAGCCTACGGCGCCCGAGGCCTGGGCACGGCCGCCATGGCCCGGCCACCACCTGGTGCTACCGTCACCGAAAAGACGTATGCGGTACGAGAGGTGGGCACACAAGGTGGCTAGGAGCAGCTCGGGATTCGTGGCCGGGCTCACCACGGCGGCGATCGTCGCAGTCGGCTTCCTCGCCTACCGGGCGTCGGCCAATGTGCCGGAGGACCTGGGCAAACCGCAGCCCACCAAGTCCCCGACGACCAACGCGTCGAAGGCGCCGGGCGCCGAGGACCTGGCCGCGCTCCCCGCCCGGTCGGGCACGGGCGACCGGGTCGTCTACTCGCTGGACGACGACCGCGTCTGGCTCGTCGGAGCGAACGACCGGGTCCGGCGCACTTTCGAGGTCACGCCGGGCACGGTGGACCCGGCGCCCACCTCGTACAAGGTCACCTCTCGCTCCGGCGCGGTCACCGGTTCCGACGGCGTCGCCATCGAGCATGTCGTCCGCTTCGCGACCGTGGACGGCGTCGCGATCGGCTTCAGCGCAGCGGTCGACGGCTCGACCGCCGCACCGGACGCCTCGCAGAAGCTCGGCGGCATCCGCCAGTCACGCGAGGACGGCGCCGCGATGTGGAAGTTCGCCACGGTCGGCACGAAGGTCGTCGTCGTCGAGTAGGCGCAAGGCCGGGCGCCCTGTTCAGGGTGGCCCTGCCGGCGGAGCGCTCAGGCGGCCTCGCGGTGGCGCTCCTCGGGCGCGGGGGCCTGTGGGGCGGGAGCGCGTGGGGGCGTGGACACGGCGTGGGCTGCGGCGCTTGCCGCGAGCAGCTCACGCATCGACACCCCGGCGGGCTTCGCAGGAACACGCGGCCGCGCCACATCACGTTCCGAAGTCGACATGGCCGCCTCCTGGGGCTCCGGGCGCAGACGAAGTTAGGTAGACCTAACCAACACCGGTAACCATGTGAACACGGCGAAGGCGCGGTACGCAACATCTTGCCGACGACTTGTCGGAACCTTAGGGCGAACGTACGAAGGCCTGGGGCACCCGGCCCGTGGGCGACCGCCCGTGACGACTGTCCGTGATCAGACCGCGAGCACGCCGAGGTCGACCGTGGCCCACCGCTGTCCGACTCCGGTGAGGGTGACGTGCCGTACCTCGTCGGTGGTGTCCCCCACCGCCCGGTGGATCAGCACATGCAGCCGGTCCTCGGTGAGCTCCTCGACCTTGCCCTCGCCCCACTCCACGACGATCACCGAGTCGGGCAGCGAGACGTCGAGATCGAGGTCCTCCATCTCGTCGAGCCCCCCGCCGAGGCGGTACGCGTCCACGTGGACGAGCGGCGGCCCGTCACCGAGGGACGGGTGCACGCGGGCGATCACGAAGGTCGGCGACGTGACCGCGCCCCGCACACCGAGCCCCTCGCCGAGCCCGCGAGCCAGCGTCGTCTTGCCCGCGCCGAGCTCCCCGGTGAGCATCACGAGATCACCGGCCCGCAGCAGCTTGGCCAGACGGCGGCCCAACTCCTGCATCTGTTCGGGGGATTCGACGGTGAGCCGGGCGGTGACGGGCATGGTGTCAGCCGGGTTGTGCGGTGCTGCTGGTGCTTCCATAACCACCCACGGTAGCCCCTGCCGGGACGGCTCCCGCGCGGGTGAGGAGGTCGGCGAGGCGGTCGGTGACGACCTCCGGGTGCTCCAGCATCACCAGGTGCCCGGCGTCCGGCACGAGCACCAGCTCCGCGTCCGGCAGCAGGTCCGCGATCGCCTCGCTGTGCTCGCTCGGGGTCACCAGGTCCTTGACTCCGGCCAGCACGAGCACGGGCAGTTCGTCGAAGGACGCCAGTGCCTCGGTCTTGTCGTGGTCGGCGAAGGCCGGGTAGAACTCCGCGACCACGTCGATCGGCGTGCCCTCGATCAGCCGCTCCGCGAACCGCGCGACCGCCGGGTCGATGTCCCGGGTCGCGAACGAGTACCGCTTGACGATCCCCGCGAACAGATCGGCCGTGGCGCGCCGCCCGCGCTCCACCAGCTCGGCCTGCTGCCCCATCGCCTTCAGTATCCCGGGCAGGACACGCCGCACCGCGTTGACGCCCGCCACGGGCAGCCCGAAGTTGACCTCACCCAGGTTCCCCGACGACGTACCGACGAGCGCCACCCCGACCACGCGCTCGCGCACGAGGTCCGGGTACTGGTCGGCGAGCGCCATCACCGTCATGCCGCCCATCGAGTGACCGACGAGCACGAGCGGGCCCTCGGGTGCGGCCGCGTCGATGACCGCCTTCAGGTCACGGCCGAGCTGGTCGATGTCGACCGGCACGCCGTCCCGCGTCTGGGCGACGCCGCGACCCGAGCGGCCGTGGCTGCGCTGGTCCCAGTGGACGGTCCGCACCACACCGCGCAGCGCGGCGCGCTGGAAGTGCCAGGAGTCCTGGCTGAGGCAGTAGCCGTGGCTGAAGACGACGGTGACCGGGGCCGGGGCCTTGCGCCCGAAGAGTCTGCGGCGGCGGGGCGTGAGCGTGGTGTCCTGCTCCACGTCGTCGACCTCGTAGTACAGCTCCGTGCCGTCGTCCGCGGTCGCTGTGCCGGGCATGCCGCGCAGCGCGCCGTACGGACCGGCCGAGTCGAGCGCCAGCCGGGCCTTTCTGCGCATGCCGCGGCCGACCGTGAGCCGCTCGATCGCGACGCCGGCGGCAGCGCCCGCCGCGATGACGCCTATCGCCGCGCCCGCGAGGCCCGCCTTGCGCCAGTTCCCGGCGTTCCCCGCGGCGGAGACTACCGAGGCGGCGGCCTCCGCACTGCTCTCGCTCACGTACCGCTCCTCTTCACCGCAGTGTCGTCTGGTGCTGCTGGTTCCCTCTGTCCTGTGCCGGAGGTCCGGGGGCCGCCTCCGGAAAGGGCGTACCCGTCTTGTTCTTCATTCACGTAGACGCGCGGCACGCGGGTTCCGATCCGGGTGACGATTTCGTAAGCGATCGTGCCCGCGGCCTGAGCCCAGTCCTCCGCGGTCGGCTCGCCCCCGTCACCGGGCCCGAACAGCACCGCCCGCTCGCCCACCGGCGGTGTGTCCCCGCCGAGGTCGACCGCGAACTGGTCCATCGCGACCCGGCCGGCGACCGTCCGCCATTTGCCGCCGACCAGGACGGGGCCGGTGCCGGAGGCGTGGCGCGGGATGCCGTCCGCGTACCCGACGGGCACGAGGCCGAGGGTCGTGTCGCCCGATGTGACGTACTGATGCCCGTAACTGACGCCGTGCCCCGCCGGAACGCGCTTCACCAGCGCGAGTGACGCCCACAGTGTCATCACCGGGCGCAGTCCGAGATCGGCCGCGGTGCCGAGCTCGGGGCCGGGCGAGATGCCGTACGTCGCGATTCCCGTGCGTACGAGATCGAAGTGGGCCTCGGGGAGGGTGAGCGTGGCGGGCGAGTTGGCGATGTGCCGCACCTCCGGCCGTACGCCCCGCTCCTCGGCGTACCCGACCATCTCGCGGAAACGGGCGAGCTGGGCGTCGATGGAGGGGTGCCCCGGCTCGTCGGCACACGCGAAGTGCGACCAGAGCCCGGTGACCCGGACGAGTCCCTCCGCCTCGGCGCGCAGCGCCTCGCCGACGAGCTCCTCCCAGTCGCCGGGCTGACAGCCGCCCCGCCCCAGACCGGTGTCGGCCTTGAGCTGGATGCGGGCGGCGCGGCCCGCCGTGCGCGCGGCCCGCGCGACCTCCCGCAGCGCCCAGAGCCCGCTGACGCCCAGGTCCAGGTCGGCCTCGACGGCCTCGCGCCAGGGGCCGCCCGGTGCCCACAGCCAGCACATGATCCGGCCCGGCAGGCCCGCCGCGCGCAGGGCCAGCGCCTCCTCGGGCGTGGCCGTGCCCAGCCAGGTGGCGCCCGCGGCGAGGGCCGCCCGGGCACACGGGACCGCCCCGTGCCCGTAAGCGTCCGACTTGACCACCGCCATGAGGGCGGCGGCGGGTGCGTGGGCACGCAGGGTCCGCACATTGGCCCTCAGGGCGGCCAGGTCGATCTCGGCGCGAGCACGCGCGACTGCTGTCTCACTCATCGCGCCCAGTGTCGCAGAGTGCTCGGACAGGCCCGTCGGACACCGTCCCCGCGCCCCTAAAGGGGGCGCCCCTTTAGGGGCGCGAGGCTGTGACATCATGCGGCTCCGCCGCGCGGGCGCGACCAGCCACGACCGTCCCGCAGCCGACACACGACCCGGGGGCTCGGGGGCGCAGCCCCCAGCCAGGGGCGCGAGGAACTGCGCGACCAGCCACGAACGGCCCGCAGCCGAAGTGCGAGCGATGGGGGGGCTGGGGGCGGAGCCCCCAGTTTCGGGAAGGGGCGGGGTCGGGGAAGAGCCCTCACCACCTCAGCCCACGACATCCCGCCACGCGGAGCGAATCTCCTCGGCCACGTCATGCGCCCCCATCGGCGCCCCATCCGCCGCGAACCGCCCCGCAAGCCCGTGCAGATACGCCCCGGCACTCCCCGCATCCAGCGCCCCGAGCCCCGCGGCGAGCAGCGACCCGGTGAGCCCCGACAGCACGTCCCCGCTCCCCGCGGTGGCGAGCCAGGACGTACCCGTCGGATTGACCCGGACCACCCCACCCGCGGCCGAAGCCACCAGCGTGGTCGACCCCTTCAACAACACCGTCGCCCCATACCGGCCCGCGAGCTCCCGCACGGAGTGCAGCCGCGCTCCCTCGACCTCGTCCCGCGAGACGCCGAGCAACGCCGCGGCCTCGCCCGCGTGCGGCGTCAGCAGCGTGGGCGCCCTCCGCGCCCGTACGAGATCACGGTCCGCGAGCCGCAACCCGTCCGCGTCCACGAGAACGGGCACGTCCGCCCGCAGCACCGCCGCCACGGCCTCCGCGTCGTCCCCGGCCCCGGGCCCGACGACCCACGCCTGCACCCGCCCGGCCCGCTCGGGCGATCCGGAGGACACCAGCGTCTCCGGGAACCGCGCGATCACGGCGTCCCCGGCGGGCCCGACGTACCGAACGGCTCCCGCCCCGCCCCGCAGGGCCCCGGCCACGGCGAGTACGGCCGCGCCGGGGTACCGCGCGGACCCGGCGGCGATCCCTACGACCCCCCGCCGGTACTTGTCGCTCTCGGCCCTCGGCACCGGCAGCAACGCCGCCACGTCGGCATGCTGCAAGGCCTCCAGCTCGGCCTCGTCGGGCATCGAGAGGCCGATGTCGATCAGCCTCACCGACCCGGCGTACTCCCGTGCGGGATCGATCAGCAGCCCCGGCTTGTGGGTCCCGAAGGTCACCGTCAGATCGGCGCGCACCGCCGCGCCCCGTACCTCTCCGGTGTCGGCCTCGACACCGCTTGGCAGATCCACGGCGACCACGGCGGCGCGGGAGGCCGCGGTGACCTCGGCCAGCGCGGCGGCGTCCGGCCGGAGCCCCCCTTTGCCACCGATTCCGACGATGCCGTCGACCACGAGATCGGCCGCGAGAATCACCCGCTCGGCGGCGGCCAGGTCGGCGGGGCCCTGGCCTGCGTCGTCCCGCCGGCCCGGAGCCACGCTGCCGCCGGCGCGCCGGAGCGCGGCCAGGCCGCCGGCATGCGTCCGGTCGGGTGCGAGCAGTACCGCCGTGACGCCGGCGCCGCGGCGGGCGAGGCGGGCTCCCGCGTACAGGGCGTCTCCGCCGTTGTCGCCGCTGCCGACCAGCAGGACGACACGGGCGCCGTACACCCGGCCCAGCAACTCCGCGCAGGCGGCGGCCAGTCCAGCGGCTGCCCGCTGCATGAGCGCCCCCTCCGGGAGCCGCGCCATCAGTTCCCGCTCGGCCGCCCTCACCGTTTCCACTCCGTACGCACTACGCATACGCCGAGTCTCCCCCACGCCTGCGCCCGCAGGCGCGTGGCAGAGGGTTTCCTTTCCCCAACCCCACCCCTTCCCGAAACAGGGGGCTGCGCCCCCAGGCCCCCCATCGCTCGCACCTCGGCTGCGGGCCGGTCGTGGCTGGTCGCGCAGTTCCCCGCGCCCCTAAAAACGGGGCGCGCGCCCCCAACCGTCCCGCAGTCGGTCACCGGCGGGAGGGGCCGTGTGCCGGTGCGTCATCGCCCGTCGCGTAGGGCTTGTCTCAGGAAACCCGCACGCTGTACCAACACCGGGCCGTACGCCCC
>NZ_VCHX02000138.1 GCF_005768555.2 Streptomyces sporangiiformans | reverse complement strand
CTTGGGCGCCGCGGGAGCCGGCGCCGAGGCGGCCGGAGCAGCCGGAGCCGCGGGCGCAGCCGGAGCCGCGGGGGCGGCAGTGGTGGTCCCCGCGGCCCCCGTGGCCGCAGTACTCGCCGGAGCCGATGCGGCGACGCCGCCCGGCTTGTAGTCGGCGAAGAAGTCCCACCAGGCGCGGTCTACCGAGTTCGGGTCCTGGAGGTACTGCTGATAGATCTCGTCGACGAGCCACTCATTGGGACCGAACGAGGCAGCAGGGGGCTTCTTCCCGGCTTGGTCGTCGGTCGAGATGCTCGAATTACTGGGGGACTGTGGCGACACGGCGGCAACCGCCCTCTTCCGCTTCACAAGGTGATGGACAGCGGGAATTAAGGCTACGCCCCGATGACCGATGGGTGCAGGCCGGGCCGGTTGATCGTCGCGTAAGTCACATCGAAAACCGCGTTTCGGTGATGGAAATGGCGGGAAACAAGCCAGGTTCCCACGCGGCATGCCCGCCGAGGAACGCGCCGAACCCGGATCCCGGCCCAGGAGGCGTGGCCTTCTGCCTGATCGTCTGCCTGATCACACGTGTCTGTCAGCATGGACGCACGCGGAACCTGTGGCTCCGATTCGAACCCTACGTCAACCTGTCAACGGAGGCAGCCCCGGAAGGGTGACCTGGATCCGGCAGCCCCGCCGGGATTCGGCCACACCGATCCGGCCGCCGTGCAGATCGACCGCCCAGCGGGCGATGGCGAGCCCCAGGCCCGTGCCGCCGTCGCTGCCCGGACCGTGCGGCGCTTCGGCCCCGCCCCGGTTGAATCGCTCGAAGACCCGGTGCCACTCGGACTGCGGAATGCCGGGCCCCTCGTCCAGTACTTCCAGGTCGAGTGACTCCGGGTGGGCCCCGCGCCGCGCCTTCACGGTCACGCGCCCGTGCGGCGGGCTGTGCTTGACCGCGTTGTCGATGAGGTTGGCGACGACCTGGTGGATCCGCTCCGGGTCCGCGTGCGCGGTCAGCTCGGGCGGTGACACGTCCAGGTGCAGATGCACGTCCGTACGCGTGTGGCTGCCGGAGCCCGAGGCGATGCCCCCGCGCGCGGAGACCACCATGTTGGCCTCCTTCAGGACGCCCGACAGATACGGCCACACCTCGAAACGGCGCTTGCGCAGCGGTACGACGCCGTTGTCCAGCCGGGACAGATCGAGCAGCGTCTCCACCAGGCGGCCGAGGCGCTCCGTCTGCTTCAGTGCCGTACGCATCGTCTCGGGATCGGCGGCCGAGACACCGTCCACGACGTTCTCCAGCACCGCGCGCAGTCCCGCGATGGGGGTGCGCAGCTCGTGCGAGACGTTCGCCACCAGCTCCTTGCGCTGGCGGTCCTGGGCCTCCAGGTCGTCGGCCATGCGGTTGATCGTCTGGGCCAGATCGCCCAGCTCGTCGCGGCGATCGGCCTTGACCCGGCGTGTGTAGTCGCCGTGCGAGATGGACCGGGCCACCGTGTTCATCTCGTCCAGGGGGGACGTCAGCGAATGCGCCACGAACTGTGTGATCAGCAGCGTCGCGATCATCGAGAAGACCGTGATGAACCGCAGCTCGGTCTCCGTGCGCACCGCGATCATCAGCAGACCGGTGGTGATGAAGACGGAGACGACGACCAGGGTGCCGAGCTTCGTCTTGATCGAGAAGGGGCGCAATCCGTCCCAGAGGCCCGTGCTCCAGCCGCCCGAGGCCCAGCCGCCCGAGCTCTTGCGCCCCCCGTCGACACCGCTCATGACACAAGCTCCCTCAGGAGTCCGTCCGGCTCTTGGCAGTCCCGTTCAGCCCCGCTCGGGGAGACCCGCCCCCTGCGGAGACCAGTCCCGCTCAGGGATTGGGGGTCTCCAGCGCGTAGCCGACGCCGTGCACCGTACGGATCCGCTCGGCGCCGATCTTCCGGCGCAGGGCCTTGATGTGGCTGTCCACGGTCCGTGTGCCGGAGGCGTCCGCCCAGTCCCACACCTCGGCGAGCAACTGCTCGCGCGAGAGCACCGCGCGCGGCGTGTTGGCCAGGCAGACCAGGAGATCGAACTCGGTGGGCGTCAGATGGACGTCCTCGCTGCGCACCCGCACCCGCCGCTGCGCATGGTCGATCTCCAGTTCGCCGAGGCGCAGGATGCCGGAGCGAGGGGTCGAGGCGGCCAGCGCGGCACGCTCCACCCGGCGCAACAGCACATGCACGCGCGCGGCCAGCTCGCGCATCGAGAACGGTTTCGTCATGTAGTCGTCGGCGCCCACGCCGAGACCGACCAGCATGTCCGTCTCGTCGTCGCGCGCGGTGAGCATCATCACCGGCACCGGTCGCTGTGCCTGCACCCGGCGACAGACCTCCAGGCCGTCGAAGCCCGGCAGCATGATGTCGAGGATCAGCAGGTCCGGCTGCCAGGCCTCCGCCGTGTCGACGGCGGCCGGACCGTCGCCGGCGGTCTGCACGAGAAAACCCTCGGCACGCAACCGGGCGGCGATGGCGTCCACGATCGTCGGATCGTCCTCGACCACCAGCACCCGGCGCTGCGCGCCCGGCGTGGCCGCGGTGCCGTTGTGGGAGGTGTGTGTCTGCTCCATCGCCCGCCCCTGATTGTGCTTTGCGGAACCCGTTGGGGGTGATTCCATGACTGCGCTTGACGCTTGAATGATCCGCGTCAGGTCAGCAGAGTACGGGCAGTTACCACCGCTCGGCTATTCAGGCCCGACAGCGAGATGCACGACGTCCGGAACGCCCCGGGCAACGGGGATCTCTTCGGTACGCACCCGTTGGAACCCGGCATTCCGCAAGGTTTCCTCAAAATCAGGCGAGGGCTGTGCCGACCATACGGCCAGCACGCCGCCGGGCCTCAACACCCTTGCGCACGCGGCGAGTCCAGCATTCGAGTAGAGGCCGTCGTTGCCCTCGGTCACGGTCCACCCGGGTCCGTTGTCGATGTCCAGGCACAGTGCGTCATACGTGTCGGATGTCTCATTGACGTACGCGACGAGATCGGCTTCGACGATTTCCGTGCGCGGATCCGCAAGTGCCGCCGCCGACAAAGGTGACAGCGGCCCGTCCCGGTGCCAGTCGATGATCGCCCGCTCACGCTCCACGACCGCGATGCGGCCCCAACCCGGGTCGGCCGCCGCGTGTGCGAGCGAGAACCCGACACCGAGTCCGCCGATCAGTACGTCCGGATCCGGGCGCCCGTCCAGAGCGCCGAGGGCGGCGTCGACCAGCAGCCGCTCCGAGCGCCCGTCGGAGGTGTCCATCAGGAAACAGCCGTTGGCGATGATCTGCAGCAACTCACCGTGGCGACGCAGCGCCACCTCGCCGAACGGGCCGTCGCGACGGTCGATGACAACGGGGACAACGGTGGTGTCGTACGCGGCGCTCATGGGCCCATCCTGACAAGTTCCCCCAGCCGGGGCAGGTGAATTGGCCGTGGGCCGGGCGCCATGAGAGCGCCGAAGCCAGGTCAGGCGGTGGGGCGGAGGTCGGAGACGAGGCGGAAGCGTTCCAGGACCGCCGGTGTCGTGTCGTCCACGGTGAACTCGGGATCGCCCAGCGCCGCGCGCATCTCCGTGCCGTGCCAGAACCGCTCGTGGGCCGCCCGCCACTCGGCCACGCCGGTGTGCCCCTCTCCCTCGTCCCGTACATGGGCGAGATCCACCTGTGCGAGGGGGACGACGCGGGCGCCGGTCACCTCGATGACGGCGACGGGACGGTCGTCCGAGTCGACGACCACCGAACGGCTCCCGACCTGCGGCAGGGGCTCGCCCTCGTGCTGGTAGTCGACGAGGAGTCCCGTCGTGGACGTCTTGGAGCCGTCGAGGATCGCCGCGACGAGCCGGTCGCGCAGCGGGCCGGGGAAGGCGAACTCGGCCTTCGGCATCGACGAGATGTCTGCGGGCGAGGCCGAGTCGGTCGTCATGCGGTCACCGTAGTCAGCGATCCGAAGCCCTGACCCGTAAATCCGGGACCCGTAGCCGCGCCCCGTAGAGCCGCGACCCGTGATCCTGCCCCCCTGACCAGTGATCGCTGAGAGCGAACACCTCCGGGGGAACATTCGGCGGTGCGCAGGCATTGAGTCGGCATAGCTCAACTTGACTGCCGAAGGGGAGATCATGGCTTTGACGTCCGCACCGCTCACCCTGCCCGTGCTGCCGCTCGACGACGAGGTCGTGCTGCCCGGGATGGTGGTGCCCCTGGACCTCAACGACGCCGATGTACGAGCCGCGGTGGAGGCCGCGCAGGCCGCCGCGCGTTCCAGTGGGGGCAGCAAGCCGAAGGTCCTGCTTGTTCCACGGATCGACGGGACCTACGCGAACACGGGGGTGCTCGGCACGGTCGAGCAGGTGGGACGCCTCGCCGACGGCGACCCCGGCGCCCTGATCCGGGGCCGCAGTCGGGTGCGTATCGGCGCCGGTACGACCGGGCCGGGCGCCGCTCTGTGGGTGGAGGGGCTCGCGGTCGAGGAGACCGTGCCGGATCCCCTGCCCGGCTCCGTGACCGAGCTGGTCAAGGAGTACAAGGCGCTGGCCACCAACTGGCTGAAGAAGCGCGGCGCCTGGCAGGTCGTGGACCGCGTACAGGCCATCGACGACGTTTCCGCCCTCGCCGACAACTCCGGGTACTCGCCCTTCCTGACCACGGCACAGAAGGTCGAGCTGCTGGAGACCGCCGACCCCGTCGCCCGTCTCAAGCTCGCCACCGAGCAGCTCCGTGAGCACCTCGCCGAGCAGGATGTCGCCGAGTCCATCGCCAAGGACGTACAGGAAGGCGTCGACAAGCAGCAGCGTGAGTTCCTGCTGCGGCGGCAGCTGGAGGCCGTGCGCAAGGAGCTGCGGGAGCTGAACGGCGAGTCCGAGGGAGAGGAGTCCGACGACTACCGGGCGCGCGTCGAGGCCGCGGACCTCCCCGAGAAGGTCCGCGAGGCCGCCCTCAAGGAGGTCGACAAGCTGGAGCGTTCGTCCGACCAGTCGCCCGAGGGCTCCTGGATCCGGACCTGGCTCGACACCGTGCTCGAACTCCCCTGGAACGAGCGCACCGAGGACGCGTACGACATTCAGGGCGCCCAGGCCGTCCTCGACGCCGAGCACTCCGGCCTGGAGGACGTGAAGGAGCGGATCACCGAATACCTGGCCGTGCGCAAGCGGCGCCTGGAGCGGGGACTGGGAGTCGTGGGCGGACGCCGCGGCGGTGCCGTGCTGGCGCTCGTCGGGCCTCCCGGTGTCGGCAAGACGAGTCTCGGTGAGTCCGTCGCGCATGCGATGGGGCGGAAGTTCGTCCGCGTCGCCCTCGGCGGCGTACGGGACGAGGCGGAGATCCGCGGTCACCGGCGTACGTACGTGGGCGCGCTGCCCGGTCGTATCGTCCGCGCCATCAAGGAGGCCGGGTCCATGAACCCGGTCGTGCTGCTGGACGAGATCGACAAGGTCGGCTCCGACTTCCGCGGTGACCCCGCCGCGGCCCTGCTCGAAGTCCTGGACCCCGCCCAGAACCACACCTTCCGGGACCACTACCTGGAGGTCGAACTCGACCTGAGCGATGTGGTGTTCCTGGCGACGGCGAACGTCCTGGAAGCCATTCCGGAGGCGCTGCTCGACCGTATGGAGCTGGTGCGGCTCGACGGGTACACCGAGGACGAGAAGGTCGTCATCGCACGGGATCACCTGCTGCCACGGCAGTTGGAGCGGGCGGGGCTCAAGGGCGACGAAGTCACCCTCGACGAGAGCGCCTTGCGCAGGCTCGCCGGTGAGTACACGCGCGAAGCGGGTGTACGGAACCTGGAGCGCTCCATCGCGCGGCTGCTGCGCAAGGTCGCGGCCCAGCACGAACTGGGCGAACGAGAGCTGCCGTTCACGGTGGGCGAGGGCGATCTGCGCGGGCTGATCGGGCGGCCGCACCATGTGCCCGAGTCCGCCCAGGACCCGGCCGAGCGCCGCACGGCGGTGCCCGGTGTCGCCACCGGGCTCGCGGTCACCGGCGCGGGTGGTGACGTGCTGTACGTGGAGGCGTCGCTGGCCGATCCCGAGACGGGCGCGGCAGGGCTGACCCTCACCGGCCAGCTGGGCGACGTGATGAAGGAGTCCGCGCAGATCGCGCTCTCCTTCCTGCGCAGCCACGGTGCCGAACTGGAGCTCCCCGTCGGTGACCTGAGGGACCGGGGCGTGCACATCCACTTCCCGGCGGGCGCGGTCCCGAAGGACGGCCCGAGCGCCGGTGTCACGATGACGACCGCTCTCGCCTCGCTGCTGAGCGGACGGCTCGTCCGTACGGATGTGGCGATGACCGGTGAGGTCTCGCTGACCGGGCGGGTGCTGCCCATCGGCGGCGTCAAGCAGAAGCTGCTGGCCGCCCACCGGGCCGGCGTCACCACCGTCGTCATCCCGAAGCGCAACGAGCCCGACCTGGACGACGTCCCGGCCGAGGTCCTGGAGAAGCTCGACGTCCACGCCGTCACGGACGTCCGTCAGGTCCTGGAGCTGGCGCTCGCCCCGGCGCGGAACGGGGCGGCTGAGGAGGTTCCGGTGGCGGCGTGACGGACGCCATCGGGATGGGAGGCCCGGGTCCCTGGCGGGGGCCCGGGCCTTCGCCGTCCCCCCGGCGCCAGGAGTCTTGTCGCCCTGCCGGTGGCGTGACCATGTCGGCACTCCGGGGTCGCGGGCTGCCGTTGGTCCGCTCCTGCGAAATACTGGCGGAGCTGCGGCAACGGCCGCGTTCGGACGGAAATTCTCAGGATCCGGAAACCGAGTCGGGAGCGGTGACGTGCACGAGGACGGAAACGGTGAGGGGCATCGGATCGGGCTCGGCTCGCCGGGAAGCGGTGGCGAGCCCGGTGCGTCCGGAAGCCATGCCGAGCCCGGTGCGTCCGGTAGCGGTGTGGACCAGGAGTTCCTGGCCCTGGAGCGCGAGTTGTCCGTCCTCCTGCGGCGCGCCCGCGCCTCCTCCGGCGAGATGGCCCGCGAAGTCCATCCCGACCTGGAGTCCTCCGCGTACGGCCTCCTCGTACGGCTGGCGGAGTCCGGGCGTCAGCGCGCCACGGAGCTGGCCGCGTACGTCGGCGTCGGCAAGGCCACGATGTCCCGCCAGCTGCGCGCCCTGGAGGAGCTGGGACTGGTGTACCGGGAGCCGGACCCCGCCGACGGCAGGGCCTGGCTGATCCAGCTCACGGACCAGGGCCGGGCGCGTTTCAGCTCGGTACGGGAGGCTCGCCGCGCCCGCTATGTGCGTCAGCTGGCGAACTGGGACCGCAAGGAGGTCGCCGAGCTCGCCCGGCTGCTGCACCAGCTGAACCAGGGCGTCGCGGAGGGGTAGTCACAGCTCGACGTACACCACCGTCGCGTCGTCGTGCGTCTTGCTCCGGCCCAGGAACACCCGTTCGGTATCGGCCAGCTCCAGAGCCCGTACGCGGTCGATGAGCGCCTGGGCGCCCTCCTTGCGCACGAGGGTGGCGAGGTCGGTCCAGTCGCCCTCCCGGAACTTCTCCGCCCAGCGGGTGGCGCCGTCCGTCAGGGCGGTCAGTGCACGGACGCCGGCACGCGGCAGTGTGCCCGTCACCGCACGGGCGGCCACCGAGGGATCGGCCGCCGCCGTGAAGAAACCGCCCTCCTTGTTGCGGACCGTGGCGTCGGTCGTCGCGTGCGTGGCCAGGGCGGCGCGGGGGATACGGGAGAGGCGGTCGTCGAGGAGCGCGGTGACCGTGCCGGCGGCGGACTCGACGAGGAGGGCGGAGTCGGAGAGGACGAGGTACTCGACGTCGTCGGCGGACCAGCGGGCAAGGACCACTGTTGCCTGTGGGGTGCGTGGGTGAGAAAGGTCACATGTGTCGCGATGGGCGTCGGCGGTCCGCTGGATGGCTTGCCTCAGCACCTCGGTGAGGGACGATTCCCGCCGCGAAACAGACAGTTCGTGGAGCGCGCCGCCGAGCCGTGCCGTGAACCAGGGGACTGAATGCAGACATCCCGCATCGGTCGCCGGCGGTGTCACTCCGTCCAGAACGACGAGCGAACCCCCCTCCCCGGAAGCCGGAATTCCCACCGACGCGTAGTCCTCGTTCGGGTGGGCAAGGGCACCGGGGGCCGAGATCAGTTCCGTGCGCATTCAGCCAGTCTGCACGACGTCTTCACAAGCTTCGTCAAAGGCTGGCAATCACCGCCGAATTGACTCAGCGTCGCAGGTCAGAAGCCTGATTTGCGACGGAATAAACAATTCCGCCGGAGAGTGATGGCGCATCTTGCCACCGGTCGGCGTGGGAGTCCAACCGGCGTGCCGCGCAAGGCCCTTGCACACGCCAGCGGAACTTGCCCGCCTCGGCCTCACCGAGGTTCACTCCTTTGGGTGGCGGGTCAGGCGATGCGCGGCCACTGCCCACCGGCACTGGGAGGGTCGGGAGCCGTAACGGGAACGACGTGAGCGTTGACGGTCGTTACCCGGGCCCATGGGTACACGAGTCAAGAATGCGAGCATCGGTGCAGAAGATGCGGCCTCGGCGCAAAGGCAGGCAGACGACCTCGGACGAAGGCTCCGGGCGCACGCCGAGCTCCCCGGACCTCACAGGAAAAGGCCGCCGTCCCGCCCACGTACGCAACCGGCTGATCGTCGCCGTCGCCGTCGTGGCCGCCGCGATCGCCGGAGCCGGCGCTCCCTCCGTGGTCGCCGCCTCGGGCGATCTGAACGACTCCCAGAACCTGGTGACGCTCGCCGAGCGCACCAAGGACGCGCTGACCCTCGCCCACGCGCTCGCCGACGAGCGCGACGAGGCCACCTCCTACATCGCGGCAGGCCGCCCCGACGGGGAGGGCCCCTCCGAGCAGCGCAGCGCCCGCGTCGACCGGCAGGTCGAGGAACTGCGGAGCGAGGCCCCCGCCACGCTCCGCAGCGACCTCGACAACATCGCGTCCGTACGACGAGCGGCGCTCACCGGGAAGAGCAGCGCTCTCGAAGCGCACCAGGCCTATACCGCCGCCATCAGCGAACTCCACGGCCTCGCGGAGGACCTGGCGGAACAGCTGCCGCCCCGTGCGGGCACCGGATCGCACGCGCTCGCCGACCTCGACACCGCCGTCCAGCAGGCCGCCGCCGCCCGCGGTCTGCTCCTCGCGGCCCTGAACGTACCGAGCACGACCCGCACCACCACCGACCCGATCACCGGTCTGCCCACCACGACCACCACGTCGTCGGCCGCCGACACCAAGCGGCGGGGCGCCCTCACCGCCGCCGCCCAGCAGGCCAACGTCCGCGAACAGGCCGCGCTCGCCGACTTCCACGACGCCGCGCCCAAGGACGACCGGGCCTCGTACGACTCCACGGTGACGGGCCCGGACGTCACGTCCGCCGAGAAGTACCTCGCGAACCTCGCCGACCAGCCGACCCTTTCCGACTCCGAGCTGGGCACCAGCACCAAGAAGCTGGACGCCGCGCTGTCCGCCCGCGTCGAGCTGATGCGCGGCGTCGAGGCCTCTCTCAACAGCCGGCGCGCCGAGGACCTCGCCCAGCTGCGCGACGACGACGTCACCGCCCTGGAGATCCGCATCGCGCTCCTCGGCGTCCTGCTGCTGGGCGCCGTCGGCGTCTGCACGACCATGGCCCGTACGCTGACCCGCCCGCTGGCCGTCCTGCGCATCGGCTCGGCCCGCCTCGCCGCCGACCCGGCCGCCGAGGAACCGGTCAAGTTCACCGGCCGCGACGACGAGTTCGCCCAGGTGGTGCGCTCGGTCAATGCGCTGCACACGCACGCCGTCACGCTCCATGAGCGGTTGACGACCCTGGAGGGCGACCGCAAACACCTCGTCGGCCAGCGGCAGACGATGGCCGACGAGCGTGAGCAACTGCGCGCCGAACTCGCCGCGGCCGCCGCCCACTTGGCGCAGGTCCGGCAGAGCATCCACGGCACCTTCGTCAACCTGTCGCTGCGCACCCTCGGCCTCGTCGAGCGGCAGCTCGCCGTCATCGAGAGCCTGGAGGAGCGCGAGCAGGACCCCGACCGCCTCGCCACCCTCTTCCGCCTCGACCACTTCGCCACCGTCATGCGCCGGCACAGCGAGAACCTGCTGGTCCTCGCGGGCGCGGACCACGGTCACCAGCACCCCGGCCCCGTCCCGCTCGTCGACGTCGTACGCGCCGCCGTCAGCGAGATCGAGCGCTACGAACGGGTACGGATCGCCGTGCTGCCGCCCCATGCCCACGTGGCCGGGTTCGCGGCGGACGACATCAGTCACCTGGTGGCCGAGCTCCTGGAGAACGCCAGCTCGTTCTCGCCGCCCGATATCCCCGTCGAGATCTCCGGCTGGCTCCTGGAGAGCGGCGAGGTCATGCTCTCCGTCCAGGACGAGGGCATCGGCATGACCACCGAGCGGCTCGACCAGCTCAACGCCCGGCTCGCGGACTTCGACCCCGAGGACGCGTACGACCAGGAGAGCGGCGAGGGCCTCGGGCTCGGCCTGTACGTGGTGGCGCGGCTCGCCCACCGTCATGGCGTACGGGTACGGCTGCGCGAGCAGAAGCAGGGCGGCATCGCGGCGGTCGCCGTCCTGCCCAAGCCGCTGCTCGCGGCCGCGCCCGCCGTCGCCGTGCCCGCGCAGACCCCCCGGCTGGCCGGGTCCGCACCCTCGCTGGCGTTCCCCGGCGTCGACGCCGAGGCCAACTCCAATCTGCTGAGCGGGCGTTCGGAACGGGACCCGCTGATCGCGGCGGCGGAGGAGGCGGCACGGGAGGCCGACTCCGATACGGCCGCGGCCCCGCCGTCCGCGCCCGAGACCACCATGAAGCTCATCCCGCTGAAGGACTCGGCCGAGGCCGAGGCGGAGGCCGAGACGCAGAGGACCACCGAATCCGGAACGGGCGACGGGCCCGAGGCCTTCGGTGAACCCGGGGTGGTCGGTGGACCGGAGACGTCCGGTGGGCCGGAGACGGTCGGCGCGCCCGGGGCGGTTGGTGGACCCGCGGCGGTCGGCGTACCGGGGGCGGTCCCTGAACCTGAGGCGGTCGGCGGGCCGGAGACGGCCGGTGGGGCCGGGCCGGTTGGCGGACCCGAGACGGTCGGTGGACCGGAGATGGTTCCTGATCCCGGGACGGTCGGCGGCCCGGAGGCGGTCGGTGGACCGGAGATGGTTCCTGATCCCGGGACGGTCGGCGGCCCGGAGGCGGTCGGCGGACCCGAGGCGGTCCGTGAACCCGGGACCATCGGCGGACCCGAAGCCGGTGCCGACCCCGTAGTCGCCATCCCCGCTCAGACCTCCGCCGACCCCTTCGCCGCCGACCCGTACGCCATAGGCCCCGAGACCCACGAGCGGGTCCCCGACGGGCCGGCGCGGGGCGGTGACGAGCCGGAGCAGGTCACCGACAAGGGGTTGCCCAAGCGGACCCCCAAGATCTCCGCGCCCCCGCCGCAGGCCAGGCGGCGCGCGGGCGCAGTGGACGCCGAGGCGTTGCGCCGCAGGCTCGGCGGATTCCACCGGGGCGCGACACAGGGCCGCCGGGACGTCGAGGCCGAGATCGCTCA
This sequence comes from Streptomyces sporangiiformans, assembly GCF_005768555.2. Classification (GTDB taxonomy): domain Bacteria; phylum Actinomycetota; class Actinomycetes; order Streptomycetales; family Streptomycetaceae; genus Streptomyces; species Streptomyces sporangiiformans. The sequence continues at coordinate 14,754 of NZ_VCHX02000138.1, read as the reverse complement.
GCAGACCGCCGAGACAAAGGCGCCGACAGAAGAAGTCGTAGGAGCCGAGGGGGATACAGCCGAGGAGGCAAGCAGTTGACCGCGCCGAGTACCTTCGGGCTCAGCCATGAGGCCCGCAACCTGCACTGGCTGTTGACGAACCTCGTCGAGGAGGTGCCCGGCATCCTGTCGGTCGCGGTGGTCTCCTCCGACGGCCTGATGCTGCTCTCCTCCGACCCCGGGAGGAACGAGGAGGCCAGGGCGGCGGGCACGGACAGGCCCGTCGGCCCCAGGGGCTCCTCCGCAGACCTCGCCACCGTCGTGTCCGGCATCGGCAGCCTCACCGTCGGAGCCGCCAGGCTGATGGACGTCGGCGGCGTCAAACAGACGATGGTCGCGATGGACGAGGGCAGCCTCTTCGTCATGTCGATCAGTGACGGCTCGCTGCTCGGTGTGCACGGTGCGCCGGACTGCGACATGAGCGTCGTCGCCTACCACATGGCGCTCTTCGTGGGCCGCGCCGGACATGTCCTGACCCCCGAACTCCGCAGCGAGCTGCGCCAGTCGATAGAGGACGCGTCGATAGGGAGCACCCAGTGAGCAGTACGCCCAAGCTTCCGCTCCGTGGCGGCGACCGCAAACCCGCCCGCGTACGCCCCTACTCACTCACCGGCGGCCGCACGCGCTTCGGGCACGTGCTGCTCGTCGAGACGTTCGTCGCCGCGCTCGAAGCGCCCGAGGAGCGGAAGGAGCTGACGGGGGGAGGGGCCCTCAACACCCGGGTGATGCCTGAGATGCGGGCCATCGTCGAACTCTGCCGCCGCATGCGCACGGTGGCCGAGATCGCCGCGCTGCTCAAGATGCCGCTCGGCGTGGTCCGCGTGCTCCTCAGCGACCTGGCGGACCAGGGAAAGATCCGCGTGTACGGAACCGGTCACGGCCCGGGACAGCCGGACCGCGCACTGCTGGAAAGGGTGCTGAATGGACTCCGCCGTCTCTGAAGCGGCCGCCGAAGCCGTCGCTGAGCCTGCCGTCGAACACGTCGCCGAATCCGTCGGATCCGCCGCCCCACCCGTCGTCGTCCCGGACGCGGACGAGAGCCCGCAGGCCTGGCAGACCGACCGGACCCGCGCCCCGATCGCCACGAAAATCGTGGTGGCGGGAGGCTTCGGCGTAGGCAAGACCACGCTCGTCGGCGCCGTCTCGGAGATCACGCCCCTGGAGACGGAGGCGCTGATGACGGAGGCCAGCGAGGACACCGACGACCTCACGGCGACGCCCGGGAAGCTGACCACGACCGTGGCCATGGACTTCGGCCGCATCACGCTGGACGACGACCTGGTGCTCTACCTCTTCGGTACGCCGGGCCAGCAGCGGTTCTGGTTCATGTGGGACGACCTCGTGCGCGGGGCGATCGGGGCGGTCGTCCTCGCCGACACCCGCCGCCTGAAGGACTGTTTCCCGGCGCTGGACTACTTCGAGAGCTGCGGACTGCCGTACGTCGTCGCGGTCAACCACTTCGACGGCACCGCGCGGTACGAGCCGGAGGACGTGCGCGAGGCCCTCACCGTGCCCGCACACATACCTGTCATGATCATGGACGCGCGCCGCCGGATATCGGCGGTCGAGACCCTGCTGGCTCTCGTCGGCCACGCACTGGAAGTCAGCCCCGAGTAGTCACGAGCAGCCCCGAGCAGTTCCTCTCCGAGCAGTCCCGGCCGTTCATCTCCGAGCGGCCCGGAGCAGTACCGATTAGGAGAACCACCCGAATGCGGAAGATACTCGTCGTCGGAGCCGGCCAGTCCGGACTCCAGCTCGCCCTCGGACTCCAGTCGCACGGGTACGAAGTGACCCTGATGTCCAATCGGACGGCGGACGAGATCCGTACCGGCCGCGTCATGTCCACACAGTGCATGTTCCACACGGCGCTGCAGTACGAGCGTGATCTTCAGCTGAACTTCTGGGAGTCCCAGGCCCCGAAGATCGAAGGACTCGGTGTCTCGGTGGCGGCCCCCGGCTCGCACGACCCCGGTCCGACGCAGCGGGCGATCGACTGGGTGGGCAAACTCGACGGGTACGCGCAGTCCGTCGACCAGCGCGTGAAGATGGCCGGCTGGATGGAGACGTTCGCGCAGCGCGGCGGCCAGCTCGTGATCCACGGCGCGGCGGTCTCCGACCTCGACTACTTCTCCCGTACGTACGACCTGGTGCTGGTGTCGGCGGGCAAGGGCGAACTGGTCTCCATGTTCGGCCGCGACGCCTCCCGCTCCCCGTACGCGGAGCCGCAGCGCGCCCTGGCCGTCGCGTACGTCCACGGCCTGGGCCCGCGCCCCGAGCACCCCGACTACGAAGCCGTCCGCTGCAACCTGGTCCCGGGCGTCGGCGAACTGTTCGTCATGCCCTGCCTCACCACCTCCGGCCGCGCCGACATCCTCTTCTTCGAGGGCATACCCGGCGGCCCGCTGGACGCCTTCCAGGGCGTCAAGGACCCCGCCGAACACCTCTCCCTGACCCTGGAACTCATGGAGCGGTTCGTGCCGTGGGAGTACGCGCGGGCCACGAAGGTCGAGCTGACCGACGCGAACGGCACCTTGTCGGGGCGCTACGCCCCCACGGTCCGCAACCCGGTCGGCCGCCTGCCCGGCGGGGGCCTGGTACTCGGTGTCGCGGACGTCGTCGTGGCCAACGACCCGATCACCGGGCAGGGCTCCAACTCGGCCTCCAAGTGCGCGGCCTCGTACCTGGACTCGATCCTCGCGCACGGCGAGCGCGAGTTCGACGAGGCCTGGATGCGGCAGACCTTCGACCGTTACTGGGACACCGCCCAGCACGTCACCAAGTGGACCAACGCGATGCTCGGTGTGCCGCCCGAGCACGTGCTGAACCTGATCGGCGCGGCGGGCCAGCTCCAGCCGGTCGCGGACCGCTTCGCCAACGGCTTCAACGACCCCTCCGACTACGAGAACTTCTTCTACGAGCCGGAGAAGACCGAGGCCTACCTCGCGTCGGTGGCGAAGGCGACGGAACCCTCACACTCCTGATCCCGTAACCCTCGTCACCCCTGCCCCGTGTAACCCGCGTCCGACCCGTTCATGGAACCCCGGGGAAGCCGCGGCGGTGTGTACCGCCGCTGCGGCTCCCCGGCCGGGTCGGGCCGGACCGCGCCCAGCACCGGATTGGCCGCGATCGGGGAGACCTTGACGTTCGCGCCGGGCCGGGGTGCCTGGACCACCATGCCGTTGCCCAGGTAGAGGGCGACATGCGTGGCCTCGGGGAAGTAGATCACCAGGTCCCCCGGCCGCAGGCTGCTCAGCGGAACCCGGCGCAGCCGGGCCCACTGCTCCTGACTGGTGCGGGGGATCAGCTTCCCCGCCTGACTCCAGGCCCGCGAGGTCAGCCCCGAGCAGTCGAACGAGTCCGGCCCCACAGCGCCCCACACATACGGCTTGCCGATTTGCCCCACGGCGTACCGCAGCGCCGCCTCGCCCGCCCGCGAGGGTGTCCGCGCACCCTTCAGGGTGCCCGAGGCCATGAACTTCTTCTGCTGCTCGGCCTCTTTCGCCCGCTCCAGCGCGGCCACCGCGGCGATCTGGTCGGCCCTGAGGGAGGCCAGCAGTTCCTCGACCTCCTTGAGGCGCTTGTGTACGGCGTCGCGGTTCTTCTTGTGCCGGTCGGCGAGGGTGAGTTGGTCGTCGAGGGCCTTACGGGCCCTGCGGGCGAGTCCGGCCGCCTTCTTCTCGTCGCTCACCAGCCGGTCCACTGTCTCGGCGCGCTGCTGGGCGAGCTGCCCGATGACCTGCCCCTGGTCGAGCGCATGCTGCGGGTCGCGGGCGAGGAGCAGCCGTACGTATGTGGAGATCTCGCTGCTGCCCTGGTACTGCTGCCGGGCGAGCCGGCCGGCGGCGGCACGGCTGTCCTGCAGGGAGAGCCGGGTCCTGGCCAACTGTCCGTTCAGCTTCGCGACCTGGGCGCGCTGCTTCTTCAGCTTCTCCTCGGTGGCGTTGTACGTCTCGGTGGCCTTCTCGGCCGCCCGGTACAGCCGCTGAAGGCCCGTCAGCAACTCCGTGATGGAACGCTCGCCGTGTGCGCCGGGCTTGCCGGGTGCGCCGGGCTCGCTGGGCTGAGGTTCGGCGGTGGCCGGTACGGGTGCGAGGACCGCGCCTGCCGCGATCGCTGCCGTACAGACCAGACGCAGGAGTCTTTCTGACACGTCATCACCTCCGGTACGGGGTGGCCCCTCCATCCCGTAACGAGAGCATCAGACGCGTGGGTCGCCATCGCGCGCGGTCAGTGGTCGGTTCGGCCCAAGCAGGTCACTCGTCGGCGTCATCCGGCTTGCCGCCCGGCGTGGTGTCTGGCTTGGGGTCCGGCTTGATGCCCGGCGTGACCTCAGGCTTGACGTCCGGCTTGACGTCCGGCTTCGACCACGGCCACTTGAGTTTGCCGCGCTGGTCTCCCTCGGGGTCGAACTCGTACTTCCACCCCTGACGCAGACCGAGCCGTTTGCTCTGCCCCGCCTGTACGCGTCGGTAGACGAGAATCGTCGGCGGGCCGCCGCCCGCGTCCGGGACCGGGACGCGGTACACCTTCGGCGGGTGTCCGGTCGGGCCGAGCAGGACCGGCAGCACGCGGCCGTCCAGAGGGCCGCCCTCGAAGGGGGTGTCTTCGCTTTTCACGGGGGCATTCTCACAGTCGGACGGTCAGAGGACTCAGAGGACTCAGAGGACTCAGAGGGTCAGAGCAGATGCGCCGCGTCCCCCACCACGGTCAGCACCTGGCGGGCCAGCGTGCCGATGGGGCCGTCGGCCGGCTCCAACGCGAGCGCGGCCCGTACGACCTCGGCGGTCTGCGCGTCGCGGGCCGCCGTGGCCACGAGACAGGCCACGAACTGCTCGACCAGCCAGTCGCGCAGTTCGTCCAGCGGCGGTTCCTTGTCCTCGTCGAGCCAGATGAGCGAGGCGGCCTCGACGGCGGTGATCCACATGCGGACGGTCATCCGTAGCCGCGGTCCCGGCTCCGCCACGTCGAGGTGACGCAGAATGTGCCCGGCGGCGGCTCGTCGTACGCCGTCCACGATGGCCGTGGTCCTCGATGTGCCGACGACGCTGCCGCCCTGCAGGAGCGCGCTGAACCCCGCGTCGTGCTCTCCCACGAAGGCGAGGTAGCGGTCGAGCGCGCGGGAGAGCCGCTGGGTCAGCGGGCCCTCCGGGGGCTCGGCGAAACAGTGCTCCAGGTCCTCGGCGGCGGAACGCAGGGCGGCCTCGTACAGCTGCTGCTTCCCGCCGGGGAAGTACCGGTACACCAACGGCCGTGACACCCCGGCTGCCTCTGCCACGTCGTCCAGCGAGACGTCCTCCGGCACCCGATGCGCGAAGAGCTCCAACGCGGCGTCGAGCAACTGGCTGCGCCGCTCCTCGACACTGAGCCGCCGGTACGCGCGAGTAGGAGCCTCCGAGGTCATATCGGCAGCGTACGCCGTGCCTCCGGCGGTTGGGCGGTCTCGCTTTCTGCCGGTGGGTGGGTCGGGGTCGTGTACCGGTACGTCCGCCCGTCGCCGCGGGGGCGTACGGCCCGGGGTGGGTAAGTCGGTGCGGGTTGCCTGAGACAAGCCCTACGCGACGGGCGATGACGCACCGGCACACGACCCCTCCCGTGCGCTGGCGACTGCGGGTGAGTGCCCCTTCAGGCGCGTGAGCGGGGGTGCGCCCCTTCAGGGGCGCGGGGAACTGCGCGACCAGCCACGACGGGCCCGCAGCCGAAGTGCGAGCGATGGAGGGCTCAGGCCAGCAACCCCGACGCCCTCCACAGCCGTCGCCCGACCCCCCGCAGCACGCCGATGTCGTCCAGGAAGTCGGTCAGACGCTTCGCCCCGGTCCGCATGACCTCACGACGATGCCCACTGGCCCGCACCTGGGCCAGCGCCTCCCGCTGATCGAGACCGACATCCGGATACACCGCGGGATTGATGAAGGCGACGGAGAAGACACGCGCGAACTCACCGGAGGTGACGCGCGTGAACTCCTGCGACCACCGCGGCGCGGTCACCATCTGACGGCGCAGCTCCTCACGCGCGTAGCGGACGTGACGGGCCTCCTCGACGACATGGATACGCGTCACGCCCCGGATCAGTGGCTGGACCCGCTCATCCGGAAACGTCAGCCGTTGCATCCAGTCGAGGACCTCCTCGCCCAGCAGCGTCGCCGTGAACGACCCCGGAGTCGTGGAGATCGTCTTGAACAGTCGGCCCAGATTCTGGTGCAGACGGCTCACCGGGTAGTACGGCGTGCCGCTCCGGCTGATGAGCCGCGCGAACATCTTCGAGTGCCGGCACTCGTCCTCGATCTCCGTGAGCGCGTAGCGCACATGCGCACTCGTCGCCGCCTTGTCGTAGATGTGCCGCACCAGCAGCTGCATCAGGATGACCTCGAACCAGATCCCCAGCGAGGCCAGCGCGGCGGCCTCGTGCCGGGAGAGGAGGATGCGCTGCTCCTCGGACATCCGCTGCCACATCGGCGTCCCGTACAGCGACACCAACTCCGGCGGCCAGAACCACTTGCCCTCCACGAGGGGCGCGTCCCAGTCGAGCTCCTTGTCGGGATCGAAGGAGTGCTTCGCGGACGAGGCGAGCAGCCGCTCGGCCACCTGCTCCCGGTCCTTGAGCTGGCCGAGCGCGTCGCGCAGACCTTCGAGTGCTTCGGCATCCGTCACGGTCGTCATGGCCGAGCCACCTCTTCAAAGGTCCGGAGATGCAAGGGAGATGCAAGGGAGATGCAGGGGGGATGCAAGGGTGTTACCGGCGGTCGCCTTGTATGAGACTAGATGTCAGCAAGGTCGTCAATCCCTTGTGCGAACTTGTTGACACCGTGTCTACCACGCGAGAGCCTGCGGATTATGCCGACGTATGAGCTCTACGCAAAGGACCCTGGAGACCCTCTCTGGCAGGTGCCCGCGAGCGGCGCGGCACGCTTCAGCTGGGAGTACGACGACGGACGAGACCGGCTGCTGGCCCTGTACCAGAAGGGCAAGGACAAGCAGTGGGACGGACAGCGGCGCATCGACTGGGACCTCGAAGTGGATCCCCAGGACCCACTCGGTATCCCCGACGAGTCACTCAGCCTGTACGGCACCCGGCACTGGGCGAAGCTGACGGAGCGGGACAAGGGCGACCTGCGCCGGCACTACGCCTCCTGGCAGTTCAGCCAGTTCCTGCACGGCGAGCAGGGCGCGATGGTGTGCGCGGCCCGGATCGTCGAGTCCGTCCCCGACCTGGACGCCAAGTTCTACTCCGCGACGCAGACGATGGACGAGGCCCGGCACGCGGAGATCTACGGCCGGTTCCTGCACGAGAAGATCGGGATGCTGTACCCGGTCAACGACAACCTGAAGTCCCTGCTCGAAGACACGCTGCGCGACTCGCGCTGGGACATGCCGTACCTCGGGATGCAGGTGCTCATCGAGGGCCTGGCGCTCGCCGCCTTCGGCATGATCAGGGACACCACCGACAAGCCGCTGCCCCAGCAGATCCTCGCGTACGTCATGCAGGACGAGGCGCGGCACGTGGCGTTCGGCCGGATGGCCCTGCGCGACTACTACCGGCAACTGTCCGACGCCGAACTGCGCGAGCGCGAGGAATTCGTCATCGAGGGCTGCTACCTGATGCGCGACCGGCTGCGGGGAGTCGAGGTCCTGGAGAACTTCGGCATCCCCTCGGCGGAGGCCGAGGAGTACAGCGAACAGTCCGAATTCCTGGCTCTCTTCCGCCAGTTGCTCTTCAGTCGCATCGTCCCCTGCGTCAAGGACATCGGCCTGTGGGGCAAGCGCCTCCAGCAGGCGTACGTCGACATGGGTGTCTTCGAGATGGGCAACTCCAATTTGGACCTCCTCATGGCCCAGGACGAGGAGATCGCGGAGAAGCTGGACGCGGAGCGTTTCGCTCAGGAGGAACGGGAAAGGGTCGCGGAGGTGGACGACGCGATCGACGCGGGGGCTTCCTGAAACAGTCCCTGCTGTGGGGCGTCGCGGGAGCCGGATTTGCGCCACTCATGACGTGTCGGCCTGAAAATCCGTTGTGCGTCACCGACCAAGGCCTTGCATCATCGCGACATGAACGAGCCGACACCCGCCGCCACGCCCGCGCCGGCCCACCGTATCGCCGCCCGCCGCAGCCTCGAAGGCCTCGCCCTCGGGGACGCCTTCGGCGAGCGCTGGTTCCCGCTCTTCCGTGACCCGCAACAGGCGTACGAGGAGATCCGCGCCCGGCGTACACCCGAGGAACCGCTGTGGCACTGGACGGACGACACGGCGATGGCGCTCGGTGTGCAGCGGGTGCTCGACCAGTACGGCGAGATCCGGCAGCCCGCGCTGGCCCGCGTCTTCGCCCTCGGCTACGCCGCCGACCCCGCGCGCGGCTACGGCTACGGCATGCATGAGTTGCTGCCCCGGCTCCTCGAAGAGCCCGACCGCTGGGTCGAGTTGGCGAGCGGGCTCTTCGACGGGGAGGGGAGTCTCGGCAACGGCGCGGCGATGAGGGCGGCGCCGCTGGGTGCCTGGTTCCGGGACAGCCTGCTGCGCGTCGTGGAGCAGGCGATGCTGTCGGCCCAGGTCACCCACGCCCACCCGGAGGGCGTCGCGGGCGCCATCGCCGTGGCCGTCGCCGCCGCGCTGTCCACGCGGGGGGAGCTGAGCATCGACGCCGTGGCGGACGCGACGCCCGACAGCGCCGTACGGGAAGGCCTGCTGCGTGCCGCGCGGCTGGCCTTCGACACGGAGCCCTGGAAGGGCGCGGACCTTCTCGGCAACGGCGCGCGCGTACGGGCCGACGACACCGTGCCCTTCGCCGTGTGGTGCGCGGCCCGTCACCCGGACGACCTGACGGCCGCGCTGTGGACCACGGCGGAGGGTTTCGGCGACGTCGACACGACGTGCGCGATCACGGGCGGCATCGTCGGGGCGCGGACCGGCGTCGAGGGGGTCCCGGAGGAGTGGCTCCGCCGACGGGAGCCGTTGCCCTAGCCGGGCGGGACGGGGGTGGTGCGGTTGTGCGTCGGGTGCGGGTTGTGTGTGGCTGGGCGCGCCCACGCGGCGGAGCCGCATATGTCGCAGCCCCGCGCCCCTAAAGGGGCGCGGGCTCGTCCGCCCGTGACGCCAGTGGGTGGGCCTCCTGCTGTGGGAACGTCGTGCGCAAGTTGAACGCGTACGCGGTCGCGCCGTGCGCGCGCAGATGCAGCAGCCGCTCCTCCGCCTCCGCGACCGTCGGCCGGTGCCCCGCCGGGACCCACCACAGTGCCGTGACCGCTTCCTGCAGGCGCTCGAACCACTCGCGGCGGCGGGCCAGCAGTTCCCGGTGCTGCCCCTGGTACATGAACGCCGTGAGCGTGTTGGTGTCCCGCCACACCGACATGTTGACGATCAGCCAGTCGTCGCCGAAGACCGGGACATCCGTCGCGTTGCCCGAGTCGCTCTGCAGACGCCAGACGAATCCGTCGGAGGCGTCGGCGACCGCGTTCACCGGGTCGAGCGCGTCGACGAAGTCCTTCAACTGAGGGGAGTCCAAGGGGGCCTTGAGGCGGGCGATGTTGACCTGGGCGAGTTCGTACGCGGCAGATGTGGTCATGTACCGAACGATAGGTCGGTCGGGTGCGGTTGCCCCAGCCCCGTCTCATCCCGCGAACAGTAACCGTCTCGATGCCGTCAACGGCCCAGGCCGGCACGTGAGTTCAGGACCTCCTTCATCACGGCCCGGGCGATCGGCGCCGCGTCTCCGCCGCCGCTGATGTCGCCCCGGTCGGCCGACGCGTCCTCGACGACGACCGCGACGGCCACCCCCGGTGTCATGGAGTCGTCGGCCTGGGCCCAGGAGATGAACCAGGCGTACGGCAGGCCCGCGTTGTCGACGCCGTGCTGCGCGGTGCCGGTCTTGCCACCGACGGTGGCGCCGGAGAGGGCGGCATTCCTGCCGGTGCCCTCCCTCACCGCGTCCGCCATCAACTCCCGCATCCGCACGGCGGTGGCGGGGCTCATGGCCCGGTGCAGAGGGCGCGGCCCCGGAGTCGACACCGTGGCGCCGGCGGCCGTGGTCGTCCGCTCCACCAGATGCGGTGTGCGCACCGAGCCGCCGTTCGCGACGGCCGCCGAGACCATCGCCATCTGCAGGGGCGTCGCCCGTGTGTCGAACTGGCCGATGGAGGAGAGCGCGAGCTGCGCCCTGTCCGCCCCCGTGCCGAAGGTGCTGGGAGACACCGGGAACGGGATCCTCATCCGGTGGTCGTTGAAGCCGAAGGCGGCCGCCGTGCCCGCCATCCCCGCCGGGCCCACGTCCACGCCCAGTTTGGCGAACACCGTGTTGCACGACCACTCGAACGCATAGCGCAGCGACGCGTTCTCGCAGCCCTCGACCTCGTTCGTCAGCTCGGCCGAACTGCCGGGCAGCCGGTACGGGTCCGGGGAGTCGGTGGGCGCGTCCACATCCGTCACCACGCCCGCCTCGAGGGCCGCCGCCGCGGTGATCACCTTGAACGTCGAACCGGGCGGATAGGTCTGCCGGATCACCCGGTTGAGCATCGGCTTGTCCGCGGCGCGGTTCAGCCGTTTCCATGCCTTCACCACCGTCGAGTCCGTTCCGGAGAGCTGCTCCGGGTCGTAGGAGGGGGTGGAGACGAGCGCCAGGACCCGGCCCGTCGACGGTTCGAGCGCGGCCACCGCGCCCCGCCGGCCGCCGAGCCCTTCGTACGCCGCCCGCTGCGCGGCCGGGTTGAGGGTCGTGACGATGTTGCCGCCGGGGTTCCGGGCACGCGTGAGGTCGTTCCACAGGGGGAGCGAGGACAGCATCGGGTCGGTGCCCGAGAGGACGTCGTCCTCGGTGTTCTCCAGCAGAGTCGTCCCGTATGCCTGCGAGGCGAAGCCGGTGACGGGCGCGTACAACGGGCCGTTCCTGTACGTCCGTTCGTAGCGGAGCTGCTCTCCCGAGTCCTCGGAGCCGGTGACCGACTTTCCGCCGACCAGGATGTCGCCGCGCGGCTGGGCGTAACGGGCGATCAGCAGACGGCGGTTGGCCGGATTCTCGTCGTACGAGCGGGCCTGGACGATCTGGATGCGCGTGGCGTTCCCGAGGAGGGCGATCAGCAGGAGGACGCAGAACACGGCGGCGTGCCGGATGGTGGGGCTTCCCCCTGGCCGAGAGAGGTCGAGACCTCGGGGGAGGGTGGTCATGAGGCCGCCCTCATGAGTCGCCGGGCGGCCCTCTTCGGTCTTGTCGCCGGTCATGATGCGGCCTCCCTGTGGTTCTGGCGCCCGAGGTCCTCGTCCCCTCCGGTCCGGCGCCCGGCGCTCATGCCCTCGGTGTGCGCGCCCCGTGCCGAGTCGCTGACGCGGATCAGCAGGGCCACGATGATCCAGTTGGTGACGACCGACGACCCGCCCTGCGCCAGGAACGGCATCGGCATCCCGGTCAGCGGGATCAGCCCGGTCACGCCGCCCGCGATCACGAAGACCTGGAGCGCCACGATCGAGGCGAGGCCGACGGTGAGCAGCCGTCCGAACTCGTCGCGCAGGGCCAGTCCCGTCCGGTAGCCGCGCTCGACCAGCAGCCCGTACAGCAGGAAGATCGCGGACAGTCCGGCGAGGCCCAGTTCCTCGCCCGCCGTCGCCAGGATGAAGTCCGACTTGGCGGCGAAGCCGATGAGGACGGAGTGGCCGAGCCCGAGGCCGGTGCCCAGCATGCCGCCTGCGGCGAACGCGTAGAGGGACTGGGCGAGTTGGTTCGGTCCCAGGCCCGCGTCGACCGATGCGAAGGGGTGCAGCCAGTCCTCGACGCGGGTGTGGACGTGCGGTTCGAACTGGCCGACGGCGAACGCGCCGAGCGCCGCGAGCAGCAGACCGATCGCGAGCCAGCCGGTGCGGCCCGTGGCGACGTACAGCAGGACCACGAACAGGCCGAAGAACAGCAGCGAGGTGCCGAGGTCCCGCTCCAGGACGAGTACGGCGACGCTCAGCAGCCAGACCGCGACGATCGGGCCGAGCACCCGCCCGGTGGGCAGCTGGAGTTTCCAGATGCGGCGACCCGTGTACGCGAGGGCGTTGCGGTTCGCCGCGAGATAGCCGGCGAAGAACACCGCGAGCAGCACCTTCGCGAACTCGCCCGGCTGGAGGGAGAACCCGGCGACCCTGATCCAGAGCCGGGCGCCGTTCAGGGGAGGGAAGAAGACCGGCAGGACGAGCAGGACCAGCGCGGCGACGACGGAGAGGTACGTGTAGCGCTGGAGCACCCGGTGGTCGCGCAGGAAGAGCACGACCGTGATGAACAGCCCCACGCCGAGCGTCGACCAGACGAGCTGCGCGGTGGCCGCCCGGTCGGCCGGGGTCTCCAGGTCGAGCCGGTAGATCAGTACCAGGCCGAGACCGTTGAGCAGCACGGCGATCGGGAGCAGCAGCGGGTCGGCGCGGGGCGCGCGCAGCCGCACCGCGCCATGCGCGAGGAGCGCGAGCACGCCGAGCCCGGCGCCGTAACCGGCGGCGCCGGGCGGGACGGTGCCGTTCCTGGCGAGTCCGACGGCGCAGTAGCCGTACACGGAGAGCAGGACGGCCAGGACGATGAGGGTGAACTCGATGCCACGGCGCCGGGGGAGGCGTACAGCGGGAGTGGGCGGGTCCCCCTGCGCTGTCGTTCCGGGCGAGATCATGTCCGGAACGTAGCAAGCGAGGCACCTGATGTCCCGTTATGTAGGGATAATCGGGCTGTTCCGGTGTACCTGGCGGGCGCCGATCCTCAGCACCAGCGGGGCGACGGGCCGATGTTGTTGATGTAGCGCGCCGCGCCCCAGGCCCAGGTGCCGTCCGCCAGGAGGTACCAGAGGGGGTTGCCGTCGACGGTCTCGCCCGGTTGCTTGCAATAGATCTGGACGATCTCGCCCTGTGCGGCGGTGCGGACCACCGCGCTGCCGCGGGTCGGGGCGTTGCGCAACAGCAGGCCGCCGACGGCGGTGACGACGCCCTGGTAGGCGGTGGTGTCGGGAACGGGAGCGGGGTCGGGGCCGTCCGCGAGAGCGGGGCCGTTCGCGAGGGCGGGGCCGTTCGCGAGGGCAGGGCTCGTCACGCCGAGGACGAGTGCACCGGCGGCGGCAGTTATACCGAGGCGGATGAGAGCGGAACGCGGGGACATGGCGGCTCCTCCATAAAGGGGCAAATGTGACTGATCGCCACATTAGAAGCAGCCCTCGGAGCGCGCCCGTCGCACTGCGCCATCGGGGGCGGTGGCTGGACTACGCTCCGGCGCCACCGGGTTGCGCGGCCGTCATTCGGTCAGCTCTTCGAGGAGCCGGGCCGTGTCGAGGCCCGTGCTCAGGTACTCCACGAAGAGCTCGTTGTGCAGCGCCCAGGGTGAGCGGCGGGTGCGGATCAGGCGGATCGCCTCTTCGGCTGTGCTGCCCGCGCCGATCAGGGCGTGGGCGACGACCAGGCCCGAGCGGTTGTAGCCGTGGTAGCAGCGGACCAGGACCCGGCGGCCCTGCTCGAGCGCCTCCTCGGCTGCGCGCGCGAGCCGCATCACGCCCGCCAGCTGCGTCCCGTCGAGGGGGCCGTCCGGGATCGGCCATACGTGGTGTTCGACGCCCGCGTCCGGGCCGTGACCGGGCAGTCGCAGCAACGTCAGGACCAGGTCGAATTCATCTCGTACGACGGCGAACTCCGGGTGCCCGGAGTGGCCCGTGTACTCGTGTCCGCCCATCCAGAGGCCAGGCACGATCTCGCTCCATGCCCGGTCCGGGACCGGCACATCCGGTTGGTTCCCGCGAGTCCGCAAAGGCACCTCCCCGATCAACTCCTCCCAAAGGTAACCGGCTTCTTGCCCCTGGAGCACCCCGCCTGTTCCCATGGTCGTGGGGTGATGGTGCATGAGCGGACTGCGCGTTGTACCGACCTGGCGGCACGGTCAGGAGCGGTTGTACGTCTGTCTCACGGATGGCAGGAACGTCGCCTGGTACGACAGGGAGGCGGGCCGGGTCAACCTGCTCAGCGAGGACCGGCTGGAGGAGGTGCTCGACGCGCTCGGGCCCTTCCTGACAGGCCCGGTGGCCGTCGGACCGCCACCGGTGCCGACGCCCGCGGAACTCGCCCGGCTCACCCTGCACCCGGACGACGACCTCGCGCCGAACCGGCCCGGTGAGGCCCTCCAGATCGCCCTGGACCGTGACTCGTCGTCTCCGCGCCGACTGCGCCCCGATCCTCGGCGGCGGGCGCTCGCCGCGGAGCAGGCCGTCGGGGAGGCGCTGGACGGGCTGGAGCGCGCGGGCTGGCATGTCCTGCACTCGCTTCCGCTCCCGGGCGGCGACCGTATCCACCACCTGGTGATCGGGCCCGGCGGGATCTTCGCCGTCCACACCCTGTACGCCCGCAAGCAGCGGGTTCTGGTGGCCGACCCCATGGTCTCGGTGGGCCGGCGCGAGTCGCGTTCCCTTCTGCGGCGGGTGCGGGGGGATGCGGACCGCGCCTCGTACGCCCTGACGGCGGAGGTTCATCCGGTCCTGGTGCTCCATGGTGCGGCGGGGGTGTCTGTCGCGAGTTCGCTGCGTGCGGTGCGTGTCCTGCGGGACAGTGATCTCGGGGCGCTGTCCCGTGCGGGGGGTGTGCTGAAGCCGGCGGATGTCGAGGCGCTCCATGCGGTGGCTCGGGATCGGAGTACGTGGCTGCGGGTCTGAGGTGGGGGGTTTGCTTTCCCCAAGCCCACCCCTTCCCGGAACTGGGGGCTGTGCCCCCAGGCCCCCCGGGGTTGATTTTCGGGTG
>NZ_VCHX02000147.1 GCF_005768555.2 Streptomyces sporangiiformans | reverse complement strand
CATTCCCCAACGCGAAAAACCCGCCACGGCCCAGCAGATACGCCTGCTGCAGATCCGTCAGCCCGAACGGCTCGAACCGGGCCTCGTCGTCCGGTGCCACCACGTTGCCCGTCAGCGGAGCCGACGCGTCCTCCAGCAACTCCAGGATCCGCTCGGCGAGTTGCCGCGCGCTCAGGGCGCGACGCAGCTCCTGGAGGCCGAGCTCCACACCGAGCCGGGCTTCCACAACCGCGTTGAGTTCCACCGCGACCAGCGACTCCAGCGCGGTGGTCGTCTCGATGTCCGCGCCCCGGTCGAGGGAGCCGGTGCGGACGAGGAACGACAGCAGGGCACCGGACAACAGGTCGCGGCGTCGCGCGATGTTCTCCTCCCGCAGGAGCAGTTCCACGAACTCGGGGTCGGTCAGGTCGAGTCCGGTGGGGGTGGGGAAGGACGCAGCATCCACGGCGGTCACTCCTCGTGCTTTCGAGGTTCAGGGCACAGGGCCTTGACGCTTCCTCCCGGGACGGCACGTCACAACGCCCGTCGGAGCAGAGAGATGGATGGTGGCCACATGGCTACGTCTTCCGACCATCCGCCTCGCCCCGAAGAGGTAGCCGTCGGCCGCATGCGGCATCGGCTGCAGACCTCCTAGCGTCGGCGCCACACATCACCGATGGCGGAGGTAGCCGTGGCGTCCCACCCTGTCCCGAACCGGTCCTTCCTCGTATCGGAGGCGAGTGGTTATTCGATCAGCGAGGGGTTGCTCAAGGCTCGCGCCGGCGCGGGGCTGACGGTGCTCGGCGCCGATCTGAGCCCCAGCCGTATCGGTTACGACGAGCTCGCGGAGCTGGCCGAGCAGGCGGCCCGGGCACTGCGGGCCAAGGGAGTCTCCGCGGGCGACCGCGTCTGTCTGCTGTCGCCCACGACCAAGGACCTTCTCATCACGCTCTTCGGCATCTGGCGGCTCGGCGCGGTCCCGGTGGTCCTGCCACGCCCTCAGCGCACAGACGCCGAGGCGTTCGTCGAGGAGGTGCGGCGGAGGATCAAGGCCGCGGCGCCCGTGCTCCTGGTGACAACCGAGAAGAGCGCCGAACTGTTCGCCGGGCGGGTCGCCGTGCCCACGGTGAGCCTGCGCCAGCTGCGCACGTGCACCACCGCCCCTGGCGCGGAGCTGCCGATGCCGTCCCCGGACAGCATCGGCCTGCTGCAGTTCACGTCGGGGACGACGGCGCTGTCCCGCGCCGTCCCGGTGACCCAGGCCCAGCTGATAGGCAACATCGCGGCCGTGGGCGAGCGCACCGGGTTCGGTCCCGACCACACGTACGTCAGCTGGCTCCCCCTCTACCACGACATGGGGATCGTCTCCCTGGCGGGCGTCGCCGCCGGCGGAGCGCACTCGGTCATCATGGCCACCGAGACGTTCATGCAGCAGCCCGCATGCTGGATGCGGACGATCAGCGACTACGGCGGCACGCTCACCGCGGCCCCCAACTTCGCGTACGGCCTGGCCGCCAAGATGCAGGCACTGCGCCCGGCCGCGCTGAACCTGTCCGGGCTGCGCGTCGCCATCAACGGCGCGGAGGCCATCGACGCCGACGCCCTCGCCGCGACCCAGGATGTACTCGGCCAGTACGGCTTCGGCGCCGACGCCATGTGTCCGATGTACGGCCTGGCCGAGGCGACGCTCGCGGTCTCCGGTAGCGACCACGCCAGTCCGGTGCGTGTCGTCGCCCCTGTCGGCGACCGCGGAGAGGGTGGATCCCCGGGCGGCCAGGCCGCACCGACACGCCCTCTGGTGAGCTGCGGTCGGCCGATCCCCGGAACCGAGGTCCGTATCAGCGACCCGGAAGGCCGCGCCCTCTCTGCCGGCACGGTCGGTGAGGTCTTCGTCAAGGGCCCTGGTGTGACGCCGGGCTACTGGACGGCGGGAGGACAGGTCGATTCCGACGACTCCCACCAGGACGGCTGGCTGGCCACGGGGGACCTGGGGTTCCTCGACCAGGGGGAACTCGTGATCTGCGGCCGGCTCAAGGACATGGTCATCGTGGGCGGTCGCAACCTCTACCCCGAGGACTACGAGATGGTCGCCGAGCGGGTTCCCGGCGTGCGGGCGGGCAACGTCGTGGCGTTCTCGCTGCCGGACCGGGAGCGCATGGTGGTCGTGGCCGAGGGGCGCAGCGCCGGCGCCGATCTGGAGGCACTCTGCCGTCATGTGATGGACAGCCTGTGCGAGACGTCCGAGCACGCCCCGTACGAGGTCCTGTTCATCAAGCCCGGGACGCTCCCGAAGACGTCATCCGGAAAGAGGCAGCGGCAGGCAGCACGCCGCCTCTACGAACAGGGCGGCCTGGACGTTCTGCACTCGGTTCGGTGAGCGCTCGGCAGCGCCGAGACCACCACGGAGGAGAGATCACGCATGTACCAGTCCAGTTCGACCGCCTCCCGCCCCGGTGGGGGCACGGCTCCGTGGCTCCTCAAGCCTCAGGTGCCGGTGTCACCTCAGGCCCTGACCCTGGTGTGCGTACCGCACGCGGGGGCTGGGCCCGGTGTGTACCGGGCTTTCGCGCGGCAGCTCGCCCCACACGTCTCTCTGCGGCTCGTGCATCTACCGGGCCGGGAGTCCCGGGTCGGTGAACCGGCCCTGGACAGTCTGCCGCGTGTGGTCCGGGCCGCCTTGCCCGCGCTGGTGCCCGAGCTCCGCGGCCGGTTCGCCCTGTGGGGACACAGCATGGGCGGCTTCGTCGCTTTCGAGCTGGCCCGGGTACTTCAGGCCCGCTTCGGTCTGCGAGCGGAGGCCCTGGTGGTCTCCGGCTGCCAGGCACCCCGGTCGCCCGAGCGGGCCGCTCTGCCGCAGCGCCGCCTGATGGAGGACGACGAACTGTGGCTGAGCGCGGCCGACTTGAACGGGATTCCTGCGGAGATCACCGGCAACGGTGCCTTGCGGGAGCTTCTGCTGCCGACGCTGCGTGCGGACTTCGCCGTCTTCGAGACGTACGAGTACCGTGCGGGTCCGCCCTTGAGCTGTCCGCTGCACGTGTTCGCCGGCCGGGACGATCCCGAGGCGTCGGCTGGGGACATGGAGGCATGGAAGCTGGAGACTCGGTCGGACTTCACGCTCACGGAGCTGGCCGGTGGCCACTTCTTCCACCTGGAAGATCCAGTGGGGTTCAGCGACCGGCTTACGTCGGTCCTGTGGCCTCGGCACGCCACGCGATGACAAGTGTTCCAAGCGGCCGTGGGGCTTCCCCGTATCTCACCGGAAGAGGACCGGACGGAAGCCCCGCGGCTCCTAGTTTCTGGTCGCCGTGTCCCAGTCGACCAATCCCAGTCGCAGACCCAGCGTGACCGCCATGGTGCGGTTCTGGCAGCCGAGCTTCACCAGGATGTTGGCCACGTGGCGTTTCACTCCGTGCACGGTGATGCACATGCGCTTGGCTATCTGGCGGTTGCTCAGCCCCGCGGACATGAGCCGCAGCGTGTCCAGTTCACGAGCGCTGAGCGGTGGTCGGGTCGCTGCCCAGGTCCCCGCCGAATCCGTGGCGAGTGCCAGCAACTCCCGCATCGTGTTCCTGGTGACGGAGACCATCCCCCGGCGAAGTGCACCGAGCATCTCGGCCAGCGACTCCACGGAGAGATCCTGCTCACGCACCACAGCATCGACCGGCAACTCGGCGGCAAGATGCAGCCGGTCCCTGTCCAGGGCACCGGCGAGCAGAACAAGCCGCGTGCATGGGCGGGCCAGCAGTGGGCTCAAGGAACTCGGCACGCCCGAGAGAGATCTGACCGAGAGCATGAGCGTCACGCAGGTGCCAAGGCGTTCCGCCGGTACGTCGTCCGGAGTCGCGACGGCCACGACGTCGGCCCCCAGGCCGGCCTCCTCGAGCATGTGCCGCAACCCGGTGCGGGTCACGGTGTGCGGCTCGATCAGGACGGTGGTGGTGCTTTCGCAGTCGGGGCACGCGTCGGTCAGCGGAGCAGGGGTGTGTGCTGCGGTCGCTCCGATCATGGGCCCACCGGACATCGGACCCCCGCGGTGTTGCTGCGAGCGTTCCGTGCCTGGTGATCGTCCGTTAAGGACAAGGGCGTCCTGCCGCCCCCATGCCTCCTGCCTGCCTCGTACCTGCTTCCGGTGTTCGCTTCACCGTTCGCCTCACCAAAACTCCACATGGCCAGGCCTTCCCCGTTGTTCACAAAGCCCCCATTGAACTGAAGGTATGTCGCATACCGACGTCATGTACTGTGGTCCGCAGTAGTTCAACCTGTCAAGTACGTTCACGCTCTGTAACCAGCGTCGCCGAGGGGAAATCGTTTCCATGAAATTCGATGTCGTGGTGGTCGGAGGAGGTGCGGCGGGCGTGGACGCGGCGGCCGCCGTGCGGCGACAGGCCCCGGACGCGAGCGTCGCGCTCATCAGTCCGGAACCCGACCTGTTCTACCGCCCCTGGCTGGTCTACCTCCCCGCAGCCGCCGTCCCTGCACAGGATCTGTCCATCCCGCTGTCCGGCATCGCCTCCCGTCACGGTTTCGAACACATCGAGGACGGGGTGAGCACAGTCGACCTGGCGGCCCGCGAGCTCGCCCTGACGTCCACCGGCAAGCGCGTGGAGTACAGCCAGCTGATCCTCGCCCCCGGCGCTCCCGCGGACCGGCAGCGCATCCCGGGCGGCGACGAGCACGCCGCGTTCCCCTGCGACCCCTCCGAGGCGCGAGAGCTCCTGGACCGGCTGAAGGAACTGGAGGAGGGAACCGTCGCATTCCTCCTGACCGGTGAACGGATCGGTCCGGGACTGGAGTACGCCGGCTGGGTCGCCCGGGCCATGCGCGCCGCCGGGCGGAATGCCCTCCACATCCTCGCCGTCGAGCACGATGACGCCTTGGACCGTCAGTTCGGCACTAAGGCGGCCGATCGGCTGGTGACCGTCGCAAGCGCCGTCGGCTTCGACGTCGTCCGGCACGCTCGCGTCGAGCGGATCGGCGATGGCGAGCTGGTACTGCCGGACACCACCATCGGCGCCGACCTGATCGCTGTCACCAGCCCTCTGCGCGGACCCGACCTCGGTTTGCCGGCCGAACTTCTCGACCCACGAGGCCTGCTGAAGGTCGACGCCACGCTGGCGGCACCGGCGTTCCGCAACGTCTTCGCCGCAGGCGACTTCAGCGACGTACAGGGAGTTGGACTGGAGTTGCCCAAAACATGGATCATGGCGCGCCTCCAAGCGGAAACAGCGGCCCGCAACGCGGCAGCGGCACTCGCAGGGGGCAGCCCCGTCGAACTCGACGCACGCAAGGCAGCACGGATGGCTGCCATTTCCATGCCGGACGTCGGCGGCCGCACCCTCTTCGTCCGGAACCGCAAGCCGGTGGTGGCCGGAAGCTGGCCGCTCAGGTTGCGCTACCGCATGGACGGCAAGTACCTCTCCCGATACCGCGACCGCCCCGGGGCGACCCGCCCCGCCGCGTAAGCACTTCCTCTGGATGCCGGTGTGCAGCACGAACAAGATCCCGCACAAGGCCTGCCGGTCCGGCACCCAGGACCGTCCCTCGACCTCGCCCTGGGTACGGCCCTCTACAACCTCAGCAGTGATCACCAGACGTCTCTTCGACATCGCCAGACCCTGCCCCCGAGGTCATGCTGATGTCTTGAGACACCCCGTTCCCATGTCCTGAGCGAGCACACCGCCCGGGATTCCTGCCTGCGCGCAGACCCGTCGTCGAACCGACGGGTCCCACGCTCACAGCAAGACCGCTGCCGTGACCACCAGCAAACCCTCGCCAGCCCACGCCGACCCGGCTTTCCAAGTTCTGCGGCTCCTACCGGGGACTCGAACCCGCGGCCAGCGCCCGCTCCGAGTCACCACCCCATCTCGCTGACGAACCGTCCGCTACATCCCGCGCCGATCCAGCAACGGTACGGATAGCCAGGGACGACGACAGGTGACGACGTATCACCCCAGCGGAGACCGCATGTGACCTGCTCTGATGCGCCGATTGGTGACAGAAGACGCAAACGGTTTGGTGGGTCGTTGCCGCGAGCAGGGGGTTCACGCGCGCCTGACGGCCTGGGTGACCCGCCACAGGTGCGCACGCACGTACAACGCGGTATCCAGAAGGGGGTGCTCTTCGTTCACTCCGGTGTCCAGAACACACATCGCCGGGGGGGCGTCGGGCGGGGCGGCCTCGACGCGTCCGACGAGGTTGTCAGGCGCTGCCCCGACCCGCGCAACCACCGTGCGGTCATCGAGTCCGGCAGTATCTGCGCCAACACCCCAGGGGGCAACCGGAGACTGCGACGACGTCGCCAATACCGCGCATTCGTGTGTTCTGCGGCGGTCGTGCGCGCTTCGATGATGAGGGCGATTCGCAATTGGCGATCACCAACCGGAGGCATCTGTGCAAGAGGTGAACATCCTCTGCTGTAACTTCGAGAACAACGGCTTCGGGGATCCGGCACGTCGGGCGAAGATGTACAAGCTGCTGGCGGAGTTGGAGCCGCATGTGCTGTTCCGCCAGGAGATGTGGGACGCCGCCGACGACGGCAGTGGTATCGCATACGAGATGGAGCACGCGCTGGGGCTGCGCTGCTGGCTTGGGCCCGAAAGTTGCACGGCGCTGTTGGTCGACACGAAGGTCTTCCGGCCGCTGAAGGAGTGGCCGTGCACAGGGCCGATGTGGACTCAGCCGCCCACCGCTCTGACGTTCCAGTACGCGGCGGCCGGACCCGCCGCCGTCCCGTTGCTGCTGGTCAGCTATCACCTGAACTACGCCTCGTCCGCGCTGCGTACCGTCGAGGCCGAGTGGCTCACCACATGGAACGACCAGAAGTGGCGGGGCGGCGATGGTCCGGCCGTACCCCTTCCTGCCGTCTTCGGCGGGGACAACAACTCCTTCCCGGTGCCGGGCTCCGAGGGAGATCCGGCCGTGCCGGCACTCCTGGAGATCGAGGACCGGCCGCACCGGGTCCACCGGTCGCGGGTCGGCGCGGGCGGCACGCGGATCATGGACACGTGCCCCGACGACATCCTGCGGAGCGCCGGGATGGAGGATGTCGCGCGTCATGTCGCCGAGGCGAAGGGAGAGCGGGCGGCCTTGCGACCCACCGTCCACGCGAGTCCCACCCATGGCCCCGCCGCCCGCATCGACCGGGTGTACGTGTCACGGGCCCTGCTGCCCGCCGTGGCTTCGGCCGAGTCCGTCGACCCGGCCGGTTTGTCCGACCACCATGTGCTGCTGGTGAAGCTGGACGGGGATGCGCTGAGCGAAATCCTCTGTGCGGAAGGCCAGTTACGAAAGGGCGAGTAGTGCCACTCACTGCTTGATCGGGTGATGCGGCGGCCGCGGCCCCGGCGACAGCATTGACATCGCAACCCATCGAACCTGGGAGTGCCGATGGCAGGCAGCGAACTGGGGCACGCGACCGCGGAGTCTCTACGGAACACCGATTTCGACGAAACACCGCGACCCGGCAGCGCGGAATGGGTCACGCAGGTCGTCGAGGCTCATTGGGGCGTCACTCTTGGTTCGGCCGTTCTCCGGCCGCTGGCCTCCGCGTCGGGGGAGCGCCCCCTCAGCCACACCTCCGGGCTGTGGCGGGTGAGCCTGCCGTGGGGGCGGGACGGCGAGCGAGCCGCGTTCGTGTTCAAGGCGCAGCTCAACGCGGCGGCGATCCGGCCGCTGGAGTTCCATGGGCTCAAGCGGCGGATCATGAAGATCTGTGCCGAGCAGGGCGTCCCCGTCGCGGTCGCCGTACCGGCCGTCGACGGCTCCCCCGTGGTCAGGCGGGACGGTGTCGACTGCGAGCTCGCCCCGCTGCTCCCCGGCACTGCCCGTAGAACCCTGACATCCGCTCAGGCGGCGGGAGTCGCGTCCACCGGGCTGACCTTGCGGTCGGTCCTGGACGGGCTGCCCGACAGTCTGGTCCAGGCACTTGAGCCGTATCCGGTGGATCCGCTGGTCGAGGAAGAGCGATGGCAGGTCGCCCTGGACGACGCGCTGGGGCGCCTGCTGCCGCTGGCCGTGCACCGCACGGATGAGTGGGGTCGGGTCATCGCCCCCGTTCTGCGACAACTGGAACACTGCAAACCGCTCCTCGACCGGTTCGTGGCGGCAGATGGTGACGCCGCACGGAACACCTCCGTCGTCCATGGCGATCTGCACCGCCATCACTTTCTGTTCGACGAACTGCGGGAGGATCGGGTCAGCGCGGTCCTCGACTTCGACAACCTCCGCCTCGGCAACCGCCTGCTCGACCTCGCCTGGATCGCCAGGACCGCCGACCACGTGGCCGGGACCCGGGCCGTACGGCAGCGCAGTACGACCGCGTTCGTAAAGGCCGCCGAAAGCGCCGGCCTGCTGGGGCCAGGTGAGACACGGCTGCTGATGCCCACTCTCATGGCCTACGCCGTCCCGGTCGTCGTCGACATCGCCAAGGACATCCTGGAACGGGACATTCTCGACGACCTCTGGATCGAGTACCTCGACCTGCTCTCCCCGGCCCACATGACCGAGACTCACGCCCTGCTCACGGGCTGACCTCCCCCTCTCCCCCTCTCTCCCCCGGGCCAAGCCACACGCCCCGCTCAGCGACCCGACTGCCCTTTCCCCCCTCCTTTCTCATCGCCCCTTCCCTGCTCTGGCGGCCCGCCATGGCCGGCTCCCTCCGAACCACGCCGCATCCCCCGTGAAGTGTGGCCCGATCCGAAGGATGAAGACGATGCCGTCTACCCAGAAGAGCACCCAGCCCACGCCTTGGGACTTCACCGACAAGTCCGCGTTCTGCTTCGAAGTGCCCTACTCGACCGACTCGATTCTGTTCGAATCCGCCAAGGGCATCCGGCTGACCGACGCCTCGGGGCGCGAGTACCTCGACTCGATGTCGGGTGTCTTCGTGACCTGCTTCGGGTACGACTGCGAGCCGATCGTCAACGCCGTCACCGAGCAGGTGCGCCGGCTTCCGTTCAACCCGCCGCTGCACGGCACCAGCCGCCCGGCCGTCGAGCTGGCGGCTGAGCTCGCGGGCCTGGCCCCGGCTACGTTCTCGCTGACCAAGCTGGTCAACGGCGGTTCGGAGGCCGTGGAGGCCGCCGTCCGACTGGCCCGCCTGTACCACCGGGAGAAGGGCAACGCGGGCAAGTACAAGGTGCTCAGCTACTTCCACGGCTACCACGGCGCGACCTTCGGCTCGCTCACCGTGACCGGCCGCCCCGATACCAGCCGATTCGGGCCCGGGGTTCCTGGAGCCGTCCACGTGTGGACGCCCCACTCGGTCGCCCGGCAGCTGGGGGTGCCGCTGGAGGAGGCCGCCGATCTGGCGCTCACCCTCATCGAGCAGACCATCGAGGCGGAGGACCCGGGCGCGATCGCCGCCCTGGTGGTGGAGCCGGTGGTCCATCTCCTCGGGATGGCGACGCCGCCGCCCGGCTTCCTGCCCGGGCTGCGCCGTCTGTGCGACAAGTACGGCATCCTGCTGGTCTTCGACGAGATCGTGACCGGCTTCGGCCGTACAGGCCAGGCGTTCGCCGCCGACACCTTTCACGTCGTCCCGGACCTGATCTGTGCCGGAAAGGGCATATCGGGCGGCTACGCGCCGCTGGCCGCTGTGCTCATCAGCGAGCGGATCGCCTCCGTCCTGGCGACCAGTGACGACGCATACGCCTTCGCCCCATCCCACACATACGCGGCCAACCCGGTCAGCGCGGCGGCGGGACTGGCGTCGGTGCGGCTGTTCAAGGAGCTCGACGTGCCCGCCAGGGTCCGGCGCCTGTCCACGAAACTCACCGCCCTGCTGGAGAGCGCGGTGCGCGAGCGGGGTGTCATCCGCGCGACCGGGCTGCTGTACGGCGTGACGCTGACCGCCGAGCCGGTCGCCGCGGAGGCGAAGGCATCCCCGGGGCAGGCGCTGGCCCAGGCGTGTCTGCGGCGCGGACTGATCATCCGTGGTGAGGACGATTGGGTGGTACTGGCTCCGGCCTTCGTCGCCACGGACGAGGACCTGGACGAGATCGTCACCGTCCTGGGCGACGCGCTCGACGAGGTCTTCGGCGGTGCCCGATGACGACCGTCGCCTCACAGTCCCTCGACCTCGCCGAACGCGCCCCGCTGCTCGACCGCTTCGAGGACGTGGCCCGCGCGGCCATGCCCAGGCTCACCCCGGACGAGGCCGCGACCGTCGAACGCGAACTGGCAGCTTGGACGCGCCTGGACGCGCGGTACCCGACGCCCTCGGCGGAGCTGGCCGGCGTGGCCGCGGCCGTGCCCGAGCGGCTGTACGATGACAGCGCCCAGGTCCTGCTGCGCATGCACGAGATCGCCGGATCCGGCAACTACCAGAGCTGTCTGTCCTCGCTCCCCCTCGTGAGGGCCTGCTTCGACCTGGGCCTGGTCCCAGGCCACCACCCCGGTGACGCGGAGGCCACGGACGCCGAACTCATCGTCGGCCGAGGCCACATCGCCCCCAGCTTCTACGCCGAGCGCTACGTACGCGGCGCCTTCCCGTTCGCTCCCCTGACCACCCTGCACCGCGACGGCCTCACCGGTGTGGTCCACCAGAACTGGGGCTTCCGCAACACCATGCGCTACAGCCTCGGCGTCGGTGTGGCCCAAGCCGTAAGCCTGGCCTGGGAGCTGCGTCGCCGGGGCAAGCAGCGCAAGGTGGTGTGCCTGGCGGGTGACGGAGAACTGCATGAGGGCGTCACCTTCGAGTGCCTCCGCTTCGCGTACGAGGCGGGGCTCGACAACCTCATCCTCGTCGTCGACGCCAATGGCAAGGGCATCGAGCCGCTGCGCGCCCCGGTCAGCCGGGAATACCTGTCCCACTACCTCGGCACGGCCACAGACGCCGACGGCCAGGACACCGAGTCCGTCGCCAAGGCACTGCGGGAGCTTCTGGACACGCCGGGCAGCGGGGTTCTGCTGTGCGCCACCCGGAAGGAGGGCCACAGCTTCAAGCCGCCGGCAACCCCGTCCGCACCCGCGCCCCGGCCGTCCTTCGCCACCACCTCCGGCAAACTGCTGGCCAGCTTCCAGGAAGCGACGGAACGTCAACTAGCGGTCTTCACTGGTGACATGGCCGCCCGCTTCGGGCTCACTGGCGCGGTGCCGTACGAGAACGTGGGACTCGCCGAGACACTGTCCCTCGGGCTCACACTGAGCCTGCCCGACGACACCGTCAAGGTCGTCGCGACCGACGCCATGTACTACATGGACTCCCTGAGCATGCTCACCGAGGCCACGACGAGCACGCGGAACCTCCTCGTGCTGGCCGGCCGCAGCTGGGGCGCCTGGGGCGGTGCGAGCAACGCACTGAACCTGCTGGACCAGGTCATGGGCACCAAGGTCTACGAGCCGGTCACCGCCGCCGAGTTCACGGCCTGCGCGGCCAGGCTGCTGACCGACCCCTCCACCGCGCACGTTCTGAGCATGGTGGACGCCCGCTTCGCCGAACCGGGCACGCACTGCGCGGCCGACATCGACGGCGCCGTATGGATCACCCCTCCCGGAACGGACGGACAGGACGCCCCGGACCTCGACTGCGCCGTGATCAGCTTCGGCTACGCGACCGTGCTCGTCGAGGAGGCCAACCGCGAGTTCGGCGTGCCGCATCTGCACTGCGCGGCGCTGCGTCCCCACCTGGACCCGGCCCTGACCGAGCGGCTGCGGCGCTGCCGGTCATTGCTGAGCGTGGAGTACAACGGGGTGCCCGGCGGCTTCGGCGAAGGGCTGCGGGCCCGCCATCTGCTGCCGGTGACCGCGCACGGTGTCACCGGGGACATCCTGAACTGCGTCCACGACAAGCAGCTGGCCCGGCACGACATGGCACCCGCCCAGCTCACCGAGCGGTTGCGGGACCTGCGGGAGAACGGGCCCGCCGCATGAGCGTGCGATGGCACTTCCACGACTACCGGTCCCCGGATCTCGACGGGATCGTGGACGGCGCGATCCTCATGCACCGGGAGATGGCCGAGCTGCTGGACGGCCGTGGCGCCGTCCCGCACGACCTGACCCGGGGCCCGGACGGGCTCCATAGCCTGCTGAGGGAGGGCGGGCCGCAGGACGCCGTGTACGCCGGCAGCGGCCCGTACGCCTTCCTCTACCATCTGTGGCGCGAGCGGACCGGGGGCGCGTACCGCATCGTGCGGGAGGTCCACACCAGCCTCTGGTCCGGTTACTGGGCGCAGGAAGAGCTGTGTCGGCCGCTCGTCCGCGACGGCGATCTGGTGCTGTTCCCGACGGAGTTCACCCGGCGGCTCTACCTCCGCGAGTTCGACAGCGTCCGTGAGGAGAGCTCGGCGGTCGCCTACCCACTGCTCCACCGGCTGCCGACGCGGCGGCCGGTGGCCGCGCCACCAAGCACCGCGCCGCTGCGCATCGGGTACCTGGGGGCGCTGTCCGAGGCGAAGAACTTCGATCAGGTGGTGAACATCTTCGCCCGGGTGCACCGGCTGAGCGGCGGCCTGGCCAAGCTGTTGTTCGCGGGGAAGCCGAACGCGGACCGGTTCGCGCCCGTCCACGTCCTCGAATCCCTTCGACAGCAAGGCATCGACCCACGGCACGTCACCTCAGCGGGCGTCCTCGGCCCGAACGATCTGGGCCGGTTCTTCCAGGCCGTCGACGTGCTGCTCTTTCCGAGCACGGCCTCGCGCGAGACGCTCGGCCGGGTGGTCGTCGAGGCGCTGGCGCACGGTGTCCCGGTCCTCGCGGCGGACGTCGGCCCCGCCGTGGAGCTCCTCCCGGCGACCAACCTGATCCCCACGGTCCTGGACACGGCCACGGAGTTCACCATGGGCCGGATCCTGCCGCTCGGCCGGGTCGACGAGGAGTGCGCCGCCGACCGGCTGCTCCGCCGCGCCTACGCACCGGCCCGGCTCGCGGACACCGCTCCGTACGGTATCGACGCGCTGTGGCAAGCCCTGGAGGGGCGGGCCCCGAGCGTGCAGACCCCCTACGACCGTCGCGTCATCGACGCCCTGCGGGTGGAGCCGCGGCCCACCGACCACCCCGGCCTCGACCCGGAGCGGGCCGAGCGGCTCTTCCTCGACTACTTCCAGCGGCACGACGACGAGCTGCTCGTGGCCATCGCGGACCTTGAGGCCCGTACGGGCCGACCGCACCCGGAACTGCGCGAGATCGTCGCCCGTCCTGGACGCAACCTCGCCGACTACCGGGCCTTCCCCCGGCTGCTGGACGCCCTGCTGCTCGAACCCCTGACATTCCGGCAGACCGCCGCTCAACCGCCGTGCCCGGCAACGGACTTCGCCGCGGCCAGGGGGCCCGCCGGCTCGCCGGGCCCGATCGCCATGGACAAGGAGAGCTCATGACCACGCACCCGCAACGGTACGACGGCCGAGTCGCCCTGGTGGTCGGCGGGGGCCGAGGCATCGGTGCCGCCGTTGTGGAGACGTTCGCCCAGCAGGGCGCCACCGTGGTGGCCGCCGACGCGGAGTTGCTCACCTCGGACGTCAACCACTACCGCAGCAAGCGGGTCGGCGGATACGCCGCCGCCCGTGAACTCGCGCAGAATCTTCAGGACAAGGGACTCAGCGTGTCCGCCGCCGATGTGGACGCCGGCGACGAGGACTCCGTACGCGCACTGCTGGCCCGCGTCGACGAGGAGTACGGTCGGCTCGACGTGGTGGTGAACGCCTTCGGCATCACCCACATCTCCAAGGTCGAGGACATGACGCTCGCCCAGTTCGAGTCCGTCGTCTCCGGCAACCTCAACGGAGTCTTCCTCTTGTCCAGGTACGCCATTCCGTTGCTGCGCCGTGCCGGAGGCGGAGCCATCGTCAACTTCTCCTCCATCTCCGGACGGATGGGCTTCGCGAAGGAGGCACACTACTGCGCCGCGAAGTTCGGGGTGATCGGTTTCACCGCGTCCCTCGCCAAGGAACTCGCGACGAGCGGCATCCGGGTCAACGCCGTGTGCCCCGGCATCGTCCGCTCGAACATGTGGGACTACCTGCTGAGCGAGTTCGTCCGCCCCGGGGAGACGCAGGAGGAGTGCTGGGAGCGGATGCGGGCCCTGATCCCGCAGGGCGATTTTCAGACCCCGCAGGACATCGCCGACGCCGTCCTGTACCTCGCCTCGGCGCCCCGGGTCACCGGCCAGGCCATCAGCGTCGACGGCGGGATGGCCCAGCCGTGACCCAGGTCTCCAGGGCGCCCCGGCCCGAACCCGGGGCGCCCTTCCCTGGCGAGTGGTCCTGGCTGGGACCGCCGGCGGAGTGGACCGCGGGGCCGTCGTCGGGCGAGCTCCGGCTGACGGCCGGGGCCGGTGCCGACCTGTACGCGATGCCCGCCGTCCGGGAGGTCGACGCCCTGCCGGCCCTGGTGCGGCGCTTCGACGGCGACTTCCGACTCCAGGCCCACGTCACCGTCGAAGACGGCGACACGTTCGCGGACGCGGGCGGGCTCGTCGTTCTGACCGGCGCCGGCTCCGTCAAGGTGTGCGTGGAGCGCACCACCTCCGGGTCCTGGGCCGTCGTCACTGTGGCGTCCCTGCCGCACTCCGACGAGGCCATGGGACCCTCCCTTCCCGGCCCTGCTGCCGAACTCCTGGTGACCCGTCAGGGACAGCGGTTCGCCGCACTGTTCCGCACTCCGGTCCGCACTCCGGCGGACGGGGACTGGCGGTTCGCCCGCACGTTCACCCTGCCCGATTCCCGTGAGGTCTGGGCGGGCGTGTTCGCCCAGGCCCCGCTGTCCGACAGATGTACGGCCGAATTCCGCGGCCTGTCGTCCAGTCCCGTACCCCTGCGCGACCGCAGATGAAGGAGCCCGACGTGAACGTCGTCGCACCGACCCTGTTCAATGAACTCCATTGGAACTACTGGAAGACCAAGGTCTTCGTCAGCGCCATGCAACTGGGTGTCTTCACCCAGCTCACCGAAGGACCCGCCGACTCCACGACCCTGGCCGACCGCCTCGGGCTGAGCGAGCGCACCGCCCCCGACTTCCTCGATTGCCTGGTGGCCATGGGGCTGCTCCGGCGCGACGCCGGCGTCTACACGAACACCGAGGAGAGCGCCCAGTACTTCGACCGCGGCACGTCCCACACCTACCTGGGCGATGTCATGCTCACCGAGGCCGGCCACCTCGGCAACGACCTGACGGCCGCCCTCAGGGCGGAGCGGTCCCGGGAGGGCGCCTCCAGTGCCCGCGAGTTCTACGACAACACCTACGCCGACGCCGACCGCACCGCTTCGTTCCAGCGGGCCATGACCGCGATGAGCTACGAGTCCGGGGCGGCTCTGGCCGACCGTCTGCCCTGGGGGCGGTACCGGACGTTCGTGGACGTCGGCTGTGCCGAGGGCGCCGTGGGCGTGCACCTGCTGCGGGCACACCCGCATCTGAACGGCATCGGCTTCGACCTGCCGGGTGCCCGGGCCGGCTTCGAGAAGTACACCGCCGCCCACGGTCTCGCCGACCGGGCCGTCTTCCAGGGCGGCGACTTCCTCCGGCAGCCGCTGCCCGCCGCCGATGTCGTGATCTTCGGCCACGTCCTGCACAACTGGGACCTGGACGTCAAGCTCCACCTGCTGGGCCAAGCCCATGCCGCGCTGCCGCCCGGCGGGCTCGTCGTGGTGTACGAGGCGCTGATCGACGACGACCGCGAGCGCAACGTCGTCGGACTGCTGCTCAGCCTGATGATGCACCTGTCACTGCCCGGCGGCTTCGACTACACCCCGGCGGACTGTGCCGAGTGGCTGCGCGAGACCGGGTTCACGGACATCCGCGCCGAGCACCTGGCCGGGGCGGAAGCGATGGTCGTCGGATGCAAGTGAGCGGACTGGAGCGGCTGGCCCGGCGGGTGCCCGGCGACGCCACCCCCGAGTCGTTCGCCGGCTACCTGGCCGAGGTCTCGCGGGACCTCCTGGACACACCCGAGCCGTTGTCCGCTCAGGAGGCCATTGCCTGGGCCGGGCGCAAGGCACGTGCGCTGGGCCTCGCCCCCGGCCGGCTCGCGGAGGACCTGGGGCGGGCGCTCGCCCAGACGGGCTCCCTCGGCCCGGACGAGGTCGCCGAGTACCGCCGCAACCTCGCGACGCTGCTGCCCGGGGCCGCCGTGACCCAGGGCGGGCGTCCGCCGGACCCGGCCGAGCTGTACGAGGCGCTGTACCAACTCGGCCGCGAGACGGTCGGGTTCCTGCGGAAGGCTCTCCTCGGCAACGACCGGACGGTGGTCTTCCTCGGCACGGACGCCGAGTTCCTGAAGATCTCGTACGACGTGTGGACGGGGACCTCGGACGCGTCCCGCGCCTTCTACCTGAGCCGACTCTCGCTGCTCAGTGGTGCCGAGCAGCGGATCCTGGCCCGTACCCGGCACGAGGTGTTCGGCGCGGACGGGATCTGTGACAACGCTGTCGGCGGTGCCGGTGGCGGACGGCACTTCGCCTGGATGGACAACGGGCTCCTGGCCTCGCAGCTGTACCTGCTGATCACGGCCGCCCGGGAGCGGGCGGCAGCCGGTGAGGCGGTATTCGGCGAGTTGTTCCCGCGGATGTTTCGCGAGGAGCTGATCCACGGCCTTGAGCAGGCCAAACGGCGCGACCAGGGGCCGCTGACTCTGTTCGGGACCGCCCACCCCCAGGTGGACGCGGTGATCCGGCAGGGCATCGACGAGGGTTTCTTCGCGGCGCGCTGCGGTGAACTGACCCGGCGTTTCCGCACCGAGGTGGGCCGCAACGCGTCCAACCCGGTGATCGTGGACATCGGGGCCAACGGCACCCAGCCCTGCCTGCTCCTCGGCGTCCTGACATCCGGGCTCGTACCGCCGCCGTCCGTGGTCCTGTTCACCTCGGGGCGCCGGGCCTGGGGCCCCGATTCCCCGGCGTTCCGCAGCATCGCGGTGACAGGGCGTTTAGCCATGGCCGTGGAGTCCGTGAAGACGTACATGACGAACTACCGGGGAACGGTGGAGGGTGACGCCCGGGAACTCGCCGTGGCGCCACCGGACCAGCAACTCCTCGCGTTTTTCAAGCAGTTGGCCTTCCATCGGGCGGCTTTGGAAGAGCGTTGACCCACTCCGGAGGATCACGGAAGCCGTACGACGGACCGCTGTGGTCCGTCGTACGGCTTCCTGCTGATGTCTGTCAGGACGCGGCGCCCGCCCGGGCCACCCGCACTCGCCCGCCGGTCGTCAGCGACTCCCGTACCGCCATCGCCAGCCGGACAGCGCGCACCCCCTCGGGGACGCCCGGCGCCGGGGGCGTGCCGGCTCCGACACAGTCGACGAAGTGGCGCAGGGCGGCGGCGCTGATCCGGCCTCGGGAAGGCAGCTCCCAGTTCTCTCGCACGGCCTCGGTGTGCTCGGCGGTGGCCCACGTCAGGGCGTTGACCATGTGGTCGCCTCCGGTCAGCACGGCCTGCCCCCGCTCGGTGCAGACGGACAGCCGGGCCGGGGTGCGCAGGGCCTCGACGCCGAGGTTGCCGCCGGTGACGACCGCGGTGCCGCCACC
Source organism: Streptomyces sporangiiformans (assembly GCF_005768555.2). GTDB lineage: Bacteria > Actinomycetota > Actinomycetes > Streptomycetales > Streptomycetaceae > Streptomyces > Streptomyces sporangiiformans. The sequence continues at coordinate 65,731 of NZ_VCHX02000147.1, read as the reverse complement.
CTCGTACCGGATGGTCACGGCGATGCCGTCCTCCAGGGAGCCGCTGCGGTAGGCGCCGCCCTCGGCGTGCACGGAGACCGGCTCGCCCAGCAGGAAGCCCAGGGTGTCGAAGGTGTGGCAGGTGTTCTCGTTCACGATGCCGTTGCCGTTGGCCGGGTCCCACACCCAGGCGGGGCTGTCGTCGCGGGGCAGCACCAGATCGGCGTTGGCCACCAGGGGCCGGCCGAGCGGACCGTCGAGGAGTTCCCGCAGCCGTACGACCGCGGGCAGGTGCCGCAGGCAGAAGTCCAGCATCACCGGTGTCGCCGGGTACTCGGCGCACAACTGGGCCAGTGCCTCGGCGTGCGCGTCGTCCGTGGCGAACGGCTTCTCCAGGAAGAGGGCGAGCCCCGCCTGAGCCACCTCGCGGATCAGCTTCTCCCGGCCGCGCGGCGGCACGGCGAGGACGACGGCATCCAGCTCCTCCTCGGCGATCATGCCCAGGCCGTCGCGGTAGGCCCTGGCGCCGAGTTCCCCGCCGAAGGCATCCAGGTCAAGGCCCTGGCTCTCGGGGTCGAGATCGGCAACCGCCACCAGGTCGGCACCGTCCATCCGGGCGATCTCCTGGGCGTGACACCGGCCGAAGCCCAGCCCCACCACCCCGAACCGGAGCGGACGGCCGGACCGGCCGTCGGACACAGTCATACAAAACCTCCTGAGTCGTCGGGAAAAGCGGTACTCGGCGGGGCGGCCGGTCCGGCTGTCGAGAAAGTCACGGACTCGGGGAAGCCACGCGTTCGCCGCAGTCACGGGGCAGAAAGGTCACGAACCCGGCGCGCCCCACGCGCCGTCGCCGCTCGGCCACGTCCTCTCGGCGACATCGGCGAAGCACCCGAGCACCGCCTCAAGCAGCCCGGGCTCGGCGGCCGTCTCCACCGCCAGCAGGTTGCGGTCGAGGTGGACCGGATCACCTGCGCCGGTGAGCACCGCGTCAAGGTGCGGGCAGGCGAGGGCGTACCGCATGGCGAGGGAGGCGAGATCGGTGCCGTGTGCGGTGCACAGGGCGGCGGCCTCGCGGGCGGCAGCCTTGAGCGCCGGGTGAGCCGGGTGCCATTCGGGCGGGCCTGCCTGAGTGAGCAGGCCCATGACCACAGGGCTGCCCAGTATCGTGGCCACCCCCCGGGCGCGCCAGCCGGTGGCAGGTTCGGCCAGGCTCTGGTCGTGGAGGCCGTAGCGGCAGTACGTCTGTACGACATCGGCCCCGGCCTGCTCGACGGCCGTACCCAGTGGTTCGAGCAACAGCCCGGACACGCCGACGGCGCGGGTCTTGCCCTCGTCGCGGAGCGTGGCGAGCAGGGGCAGTACCTCGCCGAGTATCTGCTCCGGCCGCCCGTACTCGATGTCGTGGGCGAAGAGCACGTCCACATGGTCGGTGCCGAGTCGGCGCAGACTGTCCTCCAGGCCGGCGCGGATCCGGCCGGGGGAGAAGTCGAAGGTCTCGGGTACGTAGCTACCCACCTTGGTGGCGAGCACCACCTCGTCGCGGCGGCCGCGCAGCGCCCGGCCCACCATCTCCTCGGCCAGGCCATCGCCGTACGAGGGCGCGGTGTCGACGAGTGTGATGCCGGCGTCCAGGCCGCGTCGCAGGACGCGTACGCAGTCGTCCGGAGAGCGGCGGGCGAAGATGCCCATGAACGTCGTCGTCCCGAGGCCGAGCCGGGAGACCTTCAGCCCGGTACTCCCCAACGTGCTGTATCTCATGACGGCACCCTCCGTTAGGTCCCGGGCCGGTCCGCGCCCGGGTGGCGCCGGACCAACGGCTCCTGCCTGGGGAAGCGTCGCACCGAGACGCGGGGTGCCACACCACGTGATCGAGTAGTGCGCTCGGCGCGGCACCGCATCCAGTAGGGGGCCTGTGGAGGGATCGCTTCCGCTTGGCCCTGAACAGGGCCCGCACCCGGCCGGCTTACCAGCAGGTAATGATCGATCGGGTGGTGTGGGCGGGCAGGCCTGGCCGCAAGACTGGACCCCGGGCCCGATCACGGTGGCAGGCGCCCCCGTCCGCTGTGTCGGCCGAGCGCTGAGTCCGGTCCTGCCCGGCACCGGAGAGAGATAAATCTGAGGCTGTCATAGTGATAACAGAGGCACAGGACGATCGCGAGCGGACCGCGCTACCGGTCGCCGCGGTGATCTTCGACTTCGACGGCATCATCGTCGATTCCATCCAACCCGACCTGCTGGCGTGCAGCGCCCTGTACCGCGAGTACGGCCACGGTGAACTGCCGGTCGAGTGGTGGGCCAGGGAGGTGTGCGGCCAACCCGCCAGCTATGAGCGGCTGTTCGACCGCCTGCTCGCGGCCCGCGAGGGCGCCCGCCACCCCGACCGCACCCGGCTGCGCCAACGCCTCGACGAGTTGTGGAACGTGTACTTCACGGACGAACACGTACGGCTCATGCCCGTCGTGCGGGAGACCCTGGCCTCGCTGCACGCGGCCGGACTGCCGCTGGCCATCGCCTCGGCCTCGCCCCTGCGATGGGTGGAGCGCTGGCTGCGGCACTACGAGCTGACCCAGTGGTTCACCACCGTCGTCACCAGCGACGACGTCACCGATCGGAAACCGGACCCGGCCGTATACCTTGAGGCGCTGCGCCGCTTGGGCGTCCCCGCCCAGGCGAGCGTGGCGTTCGAGGACTCGCTCAGCGGCATCGCGGCGGCACGGGCCGCCGGGATGACGGTGGTGGCCGTCCCCACGTCGGCCACCCGCTTCCTTGACCACTCCACCGCGCATGCGGTGCTCGACGATCTCTCGGCCGTCTCACCGAAGTGGCTGGCGAAAGTGAGGCGTACGGCGTGCTGACCGACGATCGGGCGTGGGCCGCGCGGGCCCAGCTCACTGAGGCGCTCTGCGAAGTGGCGGAGCTGGAGCACTCACTGTGCCTCCAGTACCTTTACGCGGCCTTCTCCCTCAAGACACGGCCCGACGAGGGCGGCCTCGACGAGGTCCAGGCCGAGTTGGTCCGCGAGTGGAAGGGCCAGCTGCTGCTGCTGGCCCGCGAGGAGATGCTCCACCTGGGGCTGGTGCTCAACCTGCTGGCCTCCGTCGGTGGCGCCGCGTACCTGCGTCGCCCCAACTTCCCGCAGCCCGAGCGGTATTACCCGCTGGGCACGGTCGCCGCGCTGGAGCCGTTCTCCGCGACATCGCTGGAACGCTTCCTCTCCTACGAGTTACCGTCCGCGCTGCTGCGCGCCCAGCCGTCCGACGACGAAACGGGAGAAGACCTGCGGCTGACGGTGGGCCAGCTCTACGACCGGATCCGGCACATCATCACGACGGTGGAGGAGAAGGATCTGTTCATCGGCTCCGAGCTCCGCCAGGTCGACACGGCGGCCGTGATCGACCCCGAGGGCGTCTTCGACGACGACGTGACGGTGGGATACGGCGTCGAGCCCTTCGTGATCAACAACCGGGCCTCGGCGCTGCGTGCCGTCGATCTGATCGTGGAGCAGGGCGAGGGGGCCACCGAGGACGAGGAAGACTCCCACTACAACCGGCTGCTGCGCATCAAGGCCCAGCTCACCGCCGAGGTGGAGGAGGCCACCCGTAGCGGCCGGCCCTTCGAGCCCGCCCGTCCCATGCTCGACAACCCGGTCGTACGGCTCGCCGCCGACGCCGAGGGTGCGACCGTCATCCGCGAGCCGCTGGCCCGGGAGGCGGCCGAACTCTTCGACGCCGGTTACAGCCTGCTCGTCCTGATGCTGCTGCGCTTCTACAGCCGAGTGGACGAGTCGCCGGCCGAACAGAAGCGGATCCAGCGAATCGCGTTCTTCCCCCTGATGACGATGTTCACCCGCCCCCTCGGCGAGATCCTCAGCGAACTCCCGGCGCTCACCGGGAACCCGTCAGTCACGGCAGGCCCGCCGTTCGAGTTCCAGCGAGGCCTGGCCCTGATCCCCGAACGCGACGTGGCGCACCGGGTGTTCGCCGAGCGCCTGGCCGACCTGGCAGGCCGCGCCCGCCGCTTCGCCGACCACATGAACGCGGCGCCCGTGCCACCCCGTCTGCGGCACCGCGCGGAACTCATGGCCAAGGACGTGGAACGGATGTGCCGCTCCTTCGTCGAGGACGAGATCGGGATTCGCCCATGAGTGATGAGCGGGCAATGCGCATCGAGTTCGGCGGCTGGTTCATGTGCCGACTGGCCACGGACCCGGACCCCACGGACGAGCCCAGGGGCGCGAGCGGCAGCACCTTCGCGCTGGCCGGAGAGCCTGACCTGGACCGCGTGATCGTGCTGCACGACCCCCCGCCCGGCACCGTACGCAGCCACGCCCCCGAAGTCGGTGTACGGGTGACTCGTGCCACCGTCGCCGGGACGGACCTGCCCGACGGTCTGGTGGGGGGCCGGGTGGAGCTACTGGACCGCCCCCGGTTCGAGAACCGCAACTTCGTACTGAACGTGGCCGGCCAGGAGCCGATCGTGCCGTTCCGCCTGAGGGTCGGCGGCGCCGACGGGAAGCCCCGGCTGGAGCGGACCATGGTCATGGCCCCCGAGGCCCCGGATGCCGACGTGCACAGTGTGCCGCAGTCGGTGCTCCAGGCATACGGGGGCCGCTCCTTCCGCACGGACGCGGCGCTCGTCGCCTCGGCCACCGGCATCCATGGCCCGTACGTCAACCGCGTCGAACGGCGGGCCGAGCTCGCCGCCGAACTCGGCGACCCCAGCCTCTCCCGGCTGCAGAAGGCGGCCCTGGGCAAGCGGATCCGCGAACTCGACATCGCGCTGAAGAACCCCGCCGACGAGCGCGTCGTCAACATGACGGCCGTCGAAGAGTTCGACTTCCCGCTGCTGGGCACGCCCATCCTCCACGGCGAACTGCCCGGCGGCGCCGGACTGGACCTCAACGCCCCCTGGCGCGTGACGTTCTGGATGGGCGGCTGGGACCCGGACGTCCTGTGCGGATTCATGCGCGGCGACCTGACCGTACCGCTGAGGGCGTGACCCTGCCTGCGGACGGGATCCGCCGTACGGATATCGGATGCATGAACGGCGAGGCTCGCCGCACGCCTGAAGACCGTTGCCGCCCCGTCCCACGACCGAGGTGAGACCGACGTCCTCGTCCACCGACGCCCACTCCACCACCGCCGACCGAAAGGACCGGGTAGCACAGCCATGGTCGAATCCCTGACCCCGCAGGCCGTCGCGCCTCCCGACCGACGGCTCAGGCAAGGAGCCCTCGGGACCTCCGGGATCACCCTCATGGTCCTGTCCGCCGCCGCGCCGCTCACCGTGATGGCCGGCATCGCGCCGCTCAGCATCCTGCTCGGCGGCATCGGCGCCCCCGCGGGCTATCTGATCGCCTGCCTGGTCATGGCCCTGTTCGCCGTGGGGTTCATCGCGATGACCAAGTACGTCGACCGTCCTGGCGCCTTCTACGCGTACGTGGAGCGAGGGCTGGGCCGACGGGCAGGCTCGGGCGCGGGGCTGCTGGCCCTGCTTGCGTACAACGGCATCCAGATCAGCGGCTACGCCATCCTGGGCAGCTCCGCCGACCTGGTCCTGCGCACCTTCTTCGGGGTGGGCGTGCACTGGGCGGTCCCCGCGCTGTTGGGCGTCCTCCTGGTGTGGTTCCTGGGGCACCGGGGCGTCGAGGTCGGGGCGCGGGTGCTCGGGGTGCTGCTGGCCGCCGAGGCGGTCGCACTGGCCCTGGTGGCCGGGGCCGTCGTCGTCCAGGGCGGGGCGAACGGGCTTTCCCTGGAGTCGTTCCACCCGTCGCACACCTTCACCGCCGGTATGGCGGCCGCCCTGACGGTGTGTTTCGGCTCCTTCCTCGGCTTCGAGTCCACCGCCGTATACCGCTCGGAGGCGCGTGACCCCGACCGGTCCGTGCCCCGGGCGACCGTGGTGACACTGGCCTTCCTCGGCATCTTCTACACCTTCGTGGTGTGGAGCGTCATCCAGGCGTTCGGGCCGGAGCGGGTAGTCGCCGTCTCGGTCGAGAACACCAAGAACATGTTCTACATCGCCGCCGAACGCTACGCGGGCGCCTGGATCGCGGACGTCATGAAGGTACTCATCCTCACCAGCGTGATCGCCTCGGCGCTGGCCTTCCACAACACCGTGAACCGCTACGCCCACTCCCTGGCCGTGCGGGGCATGCTGCCCGCCACGCTGTCGCGGGTGCATCCCCTGCACCGGTCACCGTCCACTGCCGGGACGTGGCAGAGCCTGGTGTCCATCGTGGTGATCAGCGGTTTCGCGGCGGCCGGCAGCGACCCGTACCGGACGATGCTGATCTGGCTGAACACCCCAGGGATCATCGGTGTGGTGCTCCTCCAGGCAATCACGGCCCTGGCGGTCGTGGTGTTCTTCTGGCGCAACCCGCAGTTGCCGCGCAGATCGTCCATCCTCGGCGTGGCGCTTGTGTCGCTGGTCCTGATGGCGGGCGTCACGGGAGTCCTGGTCCGCTACACGGACATCCTCACGGGCGCGGGCATGACGACCAATGCCGTACTCGTCGGTCTGGTTCCGGTCGTCCTGCTACTCGGGTTCACCCGGCCCGCGCCCCGCTCCGGTAAGTGACCGATTCTCGATGGCGTCCAACTGGGGGCGGCCAGGAAAACGCCATCCTGATGGATCACGGCGGCGCATCTTTCGGCGCGACATGGGAGGTGTCAGATGACTTGCCTATACGGACGCAATAAAGAACTGGGTCTTCTGGACACGCTGCTGACGAGAGGCGATGAGACCGGAACAGGACTCATGATCATCACCGGTGCTCGCGGCATGGGGAAGACACGGATCCTGGAATCGTCATGCCGGCACTCCGCCAAGGCCGGATTGGAAGTCGTACGGCTCAACGGCGCAGGATTATCTGGAATATCACTCCGGTACTTCCTCGACGATCTGTCCGACGCCCCGACACTCGAGCAGTTCGCTCACCGGTGGTCCGACTGGGTCGACTTCTACCACCCGGGCAACAGCCTGGACGGGCCCGTCGTCATCGCGATCGACGACATAGACTGGGTGAGGTCCGTCATGTCGGGCGCACGGATCTTCCGAATCATCGGGCGGCGGCTGCGCCGACCCCTCGTGGTCCTGCTCTCCTGCTCCGACGACTGCACGGACCCGCTCCAGTCCGACGACGAGCAGGTGCAGCAGCACGGCGACCAGACCTTGGCCGTGGTCCGCTGCAGGCTGCTGCCGCTGTCGCACGAGGCGGTCGGGCAGATCGCAGCCGAGGTCCTGGGGATGCCCCCGGGGCCCGCGATCATGGACATCTGCGCCTATGCCGATGGCGTACCAGCACAGCTCTTCAGCATCCTGGATGGTCTCGTCGAGGCCGGCGTCGTCGAGGGGCAGGACGGTACCGCCCGGCTCGACCCCCAGGGTGTGCTGCCGGCGAAGATCCGTTCACTTGCCCGCAGCCGGCTCGTGGGCCTGTCCGTCGGTACTCGCCGGATGGTCGATGTCGCCTCGGTCATGGGGGAGTCGTTCAACCTGGAGGAGCTCTCCACCGCCCTCGGCCAGACCCCGCTGAGCCTGCTGCCCGCCGTCCGGGAGGCGCAGGAAGCGGGGGTGTTGGTCGACGGCGGCTCCTGCGCCACTTTCAAGGACACGCTCGTCTGGCAGGCCGTCAGGGAGAATGTGCCGCTCCCGGTCCGAGGTGCCCTCCTGCGGGACGTCGGTCACCAGCTCCTCGTCTCCGGCGACCAGGACACCGTGGGTGACGAATATCTGCTGCGCGCGGCCCAGAGTGGGGACCGCCGGGCCGCCACGAGCCTGCCCGAGGCGGTGGCGCGCAGGGCGACGACCGATCCCGGCGGCGCCGCGGACCTCGCCGCCGAGGCGCTGCGGCTGTCGCTGCTGGACGAGTACGAACAGTTCCGGCTGCTGCGAATCAGGGCCGACGGGCTGGCTTTCCGCGGCCTCATGACAGAGGCCGTCAGCTGTCTGAGCGACGCCCTGAAACGGCCGCTGAAGCCGGACTCGGTCGGCGCGCTGCGGACCAAGCTCACCTTCCTGCACATACTCAGCGGCGATTTCCAGGCCGCCACCGCCGAGGCCCAGCAGCTGCTGGACCGACCCGACCGCGCCTCACGTGAGATCGCGCTGCTGGTGGACTACCTCGCCCACCGGTGGGGCTACGCCGATGCGGGGCCGCAGATGTCAGGGATCGCCACACAGGAGAACGATTTCGGCGGGGCGGCTGACCTTCGGTATCTCAGCAGTTTCCGGTCTTGGTGCAACGGGCGTATTGGGGAAAGCCTCACCTTGCTCAGCGACCACACCGAGACCGGCCTCTCGCCGGCCGGAGGCAGTCAGGCGGGCGCCTTCCTTTGTCAGTCGATCCACATCCAGTGCCTGGTGAGCCTGCGCCAGTTCGCTGAAGCGGAGGTGGAGCTGCGGGCGCTCGTCGCGGAGGCCGACGAACGAGGCAGCCATGGGTGGCACGCGGTGACCGAGAGCCTGCGCGCGCTGCTCGCACTCGAACGGGGAGACATCGGGGCCGCGGTGGCGGCCGCCACCGCGGGGCTCGAGCTCGGTGAGCAGTACGGCACGGGTACGCTCGCCCTCCTTGCCCACGCGGTCCTGGCGATCGCGGCGCTGCGGCGCACGCAGATGCAGGCCGCCGTGAGGCATGCCGGAATCCTCAGCGACCCGCTGCTGGCCGGCCGGTCCAGCGGGGTCACGCAGCCGACGCTGTGGGCCGTGCTTATGGTGACCGAGGCCCACGAGGGCCCCCGGGCCGCCGTGGACCTGGCCGAGCGGCTGCTCGCCGAGGGAATCACGACGTACGCGATGCTTCTCTACGCCCCCTACACCGCGCCCTGGCTGGTGCGCACCGCGCTGGCCGCCGACCGGCCAGAGCTCGCCGCCCGGACCGTGGTCGCCGCGGACTCGCTGGCCGACACCAACGCCGACTGGCACGTCCTCAGTGCGGCGGCCGAGCACGCGCGGGGGCTGCTGGAGGGCGATGCCGACGCCCTCCGGGTCGCGGCCGACCTGCACCAGGACCCGTGGTCACGAGCCTGGGCGGAGGAGGACCTCGGCGGTATGACCGAGGACCGGGACACCGCCATAGGCCATCTGGAGACGGCCGCCGAGACCTATGTGCGGTCCCGCGCGCTTCGGGACGCCGCCCGGGTTCGCCACAGCCTGCGGGAGCGGGGTGTGCGCAGGCGCCATTGGAACAACGTCGATCGGCCGAGTACGGGATGGATGGCGCTGACGGATACCGAGCAGGCCATCGCTCGTCTGGTCGCTGCGGGGATGACCAATCGTCAGACGGCACAGCAGATGTCGCTGTCGCCCCACACTGTCAACTTTCATCTGCGAAACATATATCGAAAGCTCGACATATCGTCACGCGTCAAGCTGGCGGCAATAGTTAACCAATAGTGAACCCAGGGTGGCGACGCCCCCGGGAAAGGGTGAGGGAAATGTCACGAGAGGCTGCGGGAGACACTCATTTTCAGCCTTTGGGGAATCCGTCGTTCCGTTCAACGGAACATCGCCCCTATAGCTCGTCTCAAAACAGCTTGCTCCCGTCGGAGAGCACGTCTCCCCCGCCACCGGAAAATTCCCGGCAGGACACGTTGGAAAGGCTGGCGGAGCTGTCGCGGGACGACCGTCTGCGTGCCCTGGAGGACCTCGTACTCAACGTGATGGCACAGACCGGGAAACGCATACGGCGTTGGGACATGCACCGCTCGTTCAGGGAACTGGGGGTGAGCGGTGGACGGGCCATGCGGCTGCGCCGGGCGCTCGCCGACCGCACCGGACAGACCGTGACGAACTCCGTCTTACTGGACCACCCCACCCCGCAGGCGCTCGCCCGGCACTTCGAAGCGAGCCTCCTGCGGGACGGCGGCGCGTCGGTGGGGCCGGCCGGCTCCGAGAACGGGGGTCCCGCCCCGCGCGACGAGGACGAGACGGTGGCCGTCATCGGCATGGCGTGCCGCTACCCCGGGGGCGTGCAGGGCCCCGACGACCTGTGGCGGCTCGCGGATCAGGGCACGGACGCGATCACCCCGCTGCCCACCGACCGAGGCTGGGACCTCACGGCGCTGACCGACACCGAGCGCGGGAGCCACAACACGACCTATTCCCGAGGCGGCGGATTCCTGACGGAACCCGGTCTGTTCGACGCCGAGTTCTTCGGGATGACTGACGCCGAGGCGTACGCCACCGACCCCCAGCAGCGGCTGTTGCTGGAGACCTCGTGGGAGGTGATCGAGCACGCCCGGATCGACCCCTCATCCCTGCGCGCCACCCCGACCGGCGTGTTCGTCGGCGTGGCGCACCAGTCCTACTCGGCGCCCCTGGACCAGGAGCCCGAGGAACTTCAGGGCCACAGCCTGGTGGGCAGCCTCGGCAGCTCACTTTCCGGGCGGATCGCGTACGCGCTGGGCCTGGAAGGTCCCGCGCTCACCATCGACACCGCCTGCTCCTCGGCCCTGGTCTGCGTCCACCTGGCCGCGCAGTCCCTGCGTTCCGGCGAGTCGTCCCTGGCGATCGCGGGCGGGGCGTCCATCAACTCGACGCCCGGCGCATTCGCGGCGATCAGCCGGCAGCGGGGGCTCGCGCCCGACGGCCGCGCCAAGTCGTTCTCGGCCCACGCGGACGGCTTCGCGCTCAGCGAGGGCGTCGGCCTGATCCTGCTCGAACGGCTCTCGGACGCGCGCCGGAACGGGCACCCGGTGCTCGCCGTGATCCGCGGCTCCGCCGTCAACCAGGACGGCACCAGCAACGGCATGACCGCCCCCAACGCTCCCGCCCAGGAACGGCTGATTCGCCGCGCGCTGGCCGACGCCCGTCTACGCCCCGACCAGGTGGACGTCGTCGAGGCACACAGCCCCGGTACCGAGTTCGGCGACCCCGTCGAGGTACGGGCACTCCAGGCCACCTACGCCCGGGACCGCGCCCCCGAGCGCCCACTGCTGCTCGGCACGTTCAAGTCCAACATCGGCCACTCGCTCGCCGCCGCGGGAGCGGCCGGCGTCATGAAGATGGTCATGGCATTGCGGCACGGTCGCATCCCCCGGACCCTCCACGTCGAAGAGCCCACCACCCATGTCGACTGGTCCTCGGGGACTATCCGGCTGCTCGCCGAGCCCGAGCCATGGCCCGAGACGGGCGAACCGCGCCGGGCCGCCGTGTCCTCCTTCGGGATCACCGGCACCAACGGACATGTGATCGTGGAGTCTGCGCCGCAGGAGAGGGCCGATGAGACGGTGGCGCTCGTCGGAGCCGGCAGCCCTGCCGGGGATGTCCCCGCTGCGGTCGCGATCGCCGACAAGTCGTCACCTTCCGTTCCCGTACCAGGTTCCGCGGACGCTTCCAGCGACCCGGCCGTGCCCTGGCTGCTCTCCGCGCGCACCGCATCCGAGCTGTGCGACCAGGCGGCCCGGCTGCGCGAGCACGTGGCCGCCCGGCCAGGTCTGTCGGACCTGGACATCGGTTGTTCGCTCGCCACCACCCGGGCACGCTTCGAGCACCGCGCGGTCGTTGTGGCCCACGACCGCTCCGCCCTGCTGCGTGGCCTGGACGCTCTCGCGAGCGGTGGCACCTCGCCGGGACTCCACCGCTCCCGCGCCGACGACCCCGACGCGGACGCCTCATGCGTCCTCACCCTCGACGCTGCCGGAGCGAGGCTGGCGGCCGAGGAAGCCCCTCGCCTGCACCAGGCGTTCCCGGCGTTCGGCGCCCAGCTCCGCGCGCTGTGCGAGCGGGCCGGGGAGGAGCTGGGCGAGTCGGTCGACGCCGACGAACTCCTGCGAGCCCCGGAATCCGGGGCGGCTCCGGCCGACGAACTGCGAGCCTTCCTCTCGGGACTGGCGCTGCTGCACCTCTTGGAGAGCTGGGACGTCCGGCCCGGCAGCGTGACGGCTCACCCGGACGCCCTTGCCCTGGCCGCCCACGTGACGGGCGCGCTGCCGTTCGCCGACGCCCTGAGGATTGCCACGGTCCGGGCCCATCGGGCGGAGGGCGGACCGGACGAGGACCGTCAGGAGGCCGCGGAGCACCTTACGAAGCTCGTGGCCGAACTGTCCCCAGAGACGCCGTGGATCCCGCTGTCCCTCACCGCCGGGCAGCCACTCACCCCGCACGACCTCCGCGACCCCGCCCTCTGGCTGCGGAGCCACGCCTCGGAGAGCACCCCAGCCCCAGGCACCACCCTTGAGCTGCGCGGCAGCGGCACCGACATGACGGCACGGCTCCCCCTGCTCCCGGACGAAGTCGGCACCGGCGCACCGAACGTCGAGGACCGTGCGATGCGCCGGGTCGACGGCCTACTCACGGCCCTGGCCCAGTACGAGGCCCACATCGGTGGCGTGGACTGGGGAGCCGTACTCGCTGAACGCGGAGCCCGTACGGTCGACCTGCCGACGTATCCCTTCCAACGACGCCTCTTCTGGGCGCCGTTCAGGGCTGCTCAGGAACAATCCTGAGCCGCTGATCCCGATCGGCAAGTCCGCTCAAGAAGGCAGGATCCCGATGATTCGTACGACGGCCATAGTGGGTACGGGGCTGATCGGCACCTCCGTCGGACTGGCACTCACCAGCCGAGGTGTCGATGTGCACCTCATCGACACCGACGAGCGGACCGCTCGCGTCGCCGCCGCGCTGGGGGCGGGCACGGTCGGTGCTCCGTCCCAGCAGGTGGACATCGCGGTGCTCGCGGTGCCGCCCCAGCGGATCGGCGAAGTTCTGGCCGAGCAGCGGGCACGCGGTCTGGCCCGTGCCTACACGGACGTGGCCAGTGTCAAAGACCCCGCGAGCCTGGGGTTGCCCAGCGGCCACAGGCCGGCCGACTACGTGGGCGGTCATCCCATGGCGGGCGGCGAGCGGGCCGGGCCGCTCGCCGCCCGGCGGGAGCTCTTCGAGGACCGCACCTGGGTGCTCACCCCGAGCCCCGACAACAGCCAGTCGGTCCTCAACGGCGTCCTGGAACTCGTCGCCCTGTGCAAGGCCGTTCCGGTGGTCATGGACAGCGCCGAACACGACCGCGCCGTCGCCCTGGTGTCCCACACCCCCCACCTGGTGTCCTCCTTGATGGCGGCGTGCATCCAGGAGGCGCCGAGAGAGGCCGTGCGGCTCGGCGGCATGGGACTGCGGGATATCACCCGGATCGCGGGAGGCGATCCACAGTTGTGGACAGAGATCCTCCGCGCCAACGCGTCGGCCGTGGCAGAGGTGCTCGGCGACCTGGCCAAGCAACTGGACTCCGTACTCAGCGCGTTGCACGATCTCGCCCTCGACGACCCACAGGGGCGGCAACGGGCTCTCTCCGGCCTCGAGGACCTGCTGTACCGAGGGCAGACGGGCGCCAGTGCTGTCCGCGGCAGGGCCGCGAACCGCGGAACCCGCGCCGAGACCGTCAGCGTTGCCGTCGCCGACCGCCCCGGCGAACTGCGTCGGCTCCTCTCGGTGGTGGATGAGTTCGAACGCCACACAACCAGCGTCAGCGTCGTACAGTCCACCGAGCCCTCCGGCCTCCAGCTCCAGATATCGGCCCCACCGTTGGCCGCCGGGTTGCTTGGGGCGCGGCTGGAGAAGGAGGGGTGGAACATCCTTGTACCCGCCTGAGCCCAACACCGCCTTGTACCCGCCTGAGCCCAACACCGCCGCAGGAATCCAGTCAGCAGGTTCACTCCCCGGGGCTCGGGACACCGCACCGGTGCGCGGGGGCGTGCCGGTCGAGTTCGTAGGCGACCCGGATGAGGGGCACGGGGGTGAACACCTATGGGAAGTTGCCGAGTTGTCGGCGGGGACATACTCCTCGGCGACCAGGCCGACGTCGTTGAGCAGCGGGAGCGGCCGCTTGCCCCTGAAGTCCACCCTGGCCGGCGCCGCCGCGATGGCCGGCCATCACACCGCGGGACGCCGGCCCGGCGCATGTCCCCGATCTGAGACCCCCGCCTCCGTGTGAGGAACCGCCCGTATGAACGCACCCCCCACCCACCTGAAGTTCGGCTACGGCACCAACGGCTTCACCCACCACCGCCTCGCCGACGTCCTCACCGTCCTCGCCGACCTCGGCTACGACGGCGTGGCCCTCACCCTGGACCACGGTCACCTCGACCCCTACGCCGACGACCTGCCCCGGCGCGTGGCCGTGCTCGCGCGGCAGCTCGCCCGGCACCGGCTGGACGTGACCGTAGAGACCGGCGCCCCCTACTTCCTCGACCCCTGGGGCAAGCACCGGCCCACCCTGATGTCAGGCGGCGCCGAGCAGCGGATCGACCTGCTGCGGCGCGCCATCCGCATCGCGGCCGACCTCGGGTCGCCCACGGTCCACCTGTGCAGCGGCCCCGCACCCGACGGGCTGCCCGAGCAGGACGCGTGGAAGCGGCTCGCCGACGGCGTCCGCACGGTCCTGGAGACCGCCGAACGGTGCGGGGTGGCCCTCGCGTTCGAGCCCGAGCCGTACATGTTCGTCGACACCGTGGAACGCTGCCTGGAACTCGCCCGGCGGGTCGACGGCCACGAACTGTTCGGGATCACCCTGGACATCGGGCACGCCCACTGCGTCGACGAGCATCCGGTGCTGGACTGCGTGGCTCTGGCCGCCCCGCTGCTGCGCAACGTCCAGATCGAGGACATGCGGCGGGGCGTCCACCAGCACCTCGAATTCGGCGCCGGTGAGATCGACTTCCCGCCCGTCCTGGCCGCGCTCCGCGATCTCGGACACCACGGACTGGTCTCCGTCGAGATCCAGGGCGGCTCCCTCGACGCGCCCGACGTGGCCCGCCGCTCCCTCGAGTTCCTGCGCGCCGCGGCGGACTGACCACGCCCGCCGGCCGTGTCCCGGCCGAGCCGTCGTCACCCCGGCCCCGGCCACCCCCTCCAGTGACCCGACCCCCCCCAGGAGGTCGACCCTCCATGGCTGTCACGACCCCGAACCCCTCAGCACCGGCGGACCCCCGCCCGGCGCTTCCCGCCGCTCTCACCCCGCAGGGCCGCGCCTGGCTCGACGAGGCCACCGCCCGGCCCACCGCGATACGCGCCCTGTTCCCCGCCGTCCGAAGGCGCTGCGGGCACACCCCCCTCACCGGTCACCGGACCGTCGACGAGGCCGCCCGCGCCGTCCTGCTCACCGCCCTTCCCCTGCGCGGGCCGGCCCTCGCCGACGAACTGACCCGCCTCCACCACCACGGCGACCCCGCGGAACAGCGCGCCGTGCTGCGCGCCCTGCCCCTGCTCGACCCCGGCGGCCCCGACGGCGCCGGAGACCTCGGCGACCTCGCCCTGCCCCTCCTCCGCGAGGCCCTGCGCGGCAACGACAACACACTGATCGAGGCCGCCCTCGGCCCGTACGCCGCCGCGCACCTCCCGGACGCCGTGTACCGGCAGGCCGTCCTCAGTTGCGTCTTCTGCGAGATCCCGCTCGACCGAGTCGCCGGACTCGGCGACCGGGCCGATGTCGAACTCGCCCGGATGCTCGCCGACTTCGCACGTGAGCGCATCGTGGCCGGGCGCGCCGTGCCCGAGGACATCCTGCCGATCGTCCGTTCCCTCGCCTCGGCCGACGCCGCCGCCCTGTATGGAACCGATGGACTCGATGGAGTTACCTGACCATGCGTATCTTCGATCCCCACATCCACATGACCTCCCGCACCACCGACGACTACGAGGCGATGTACGCCGCCGGGGTGCGGGCCCTCGTCGAACCGGCCTTCTGGCTGGGCCAGCCCCGCACCTCGCCCGAGAGCTTCTACGACTACTTCGATTCCCTGCTCGGCTGGGAGCCGTACCGCGCCGCTCAGCACGGCATCCAGCACTTCTGCACCATCGCCCTCAACCCCAAGGAGGCAAACGATCCGCGCTGCGTACCGGTGCTGGACGAGCTGCCCCGCTATCTCGCCAAGGACCGGGTCGTCGCCGTCGGCGAGATCGGCTACGACTCGATGACCCCCGAGGAGGACGACGCGCTCGCCCGCCAGCTGCACCTCGCGATCCACCACGGCCTGCCCGCTCTCGTGCACACCCCGCACCGCGACAAGGCCGCCGGCACCCGCCGCACCCTCGACGTCGTCAAGGAGTCGGGCATCGACCCCGCCCTCGTCGTCCTCGACCACCTCAACGAGCTCACCGTCGGCATCGTCCTCCAGAGCGGCTGCTGGGCCGGGTTCTCCATCTACCCCCGGACCAAGATGAGCGAGGACCGCATGGTCGAGGTCCTCAAGGAGCACGGCACCGAACGCGTCCTCGTCAACTCGGCCGCCGACTGGGGTCGTTCGGACCCCCTGAAGACACGAAGGACCGGCGACGCGATGCTCGCCGCCGGGTTCGACAAGGCCGCGGTGGAGCGCGTCCTGTGGGACAACCCGGTCGCCTTCTTCGGGCAGAGCGGTCGCCTCGAACTCGACCCCGAGCCCGACGCACCGGAGCCCGACGAGTCGTCGTCCTTCGAGGGCAACTCCATCCGGCGCGGGGGTGCGTGAGCGGGCCATGCGCTTCCGGCACCGGACGGCTCCACCGTCCACCTCGGCTCCTGCAGCAACGTCCACCAGGCGGAGAACCTGGACGGCGTGATCGACCACTCGCCCGCTACGCCGGGCCCGTCCGCGAACGCCCCGCCGTCGACCGGCTCGCGTTCCCACGCTGCGATCTTCGCCATGTCACCCTCCGGCGAGCCCTTCAAGCAGCCCCTTCATCCACCTCTGCCCCAACCGGCAACACGTCCGGGGACAGGGCCGCTGCCCGAGCCGCGGCACTGGTCATCCGCTTACGGTGGTGGCGCCGACACAGCACCTCGTACCCCACGTCCTCCGCCGGCCGGTGCACGTCTCCGACAACGACCTGCTCGCCCTCGATGACCATCTCCCCGCCTACCGTCCGCGCATTGTGCGTTGCCCGGGCACCGCACCAGCACATCGCCTCGACCTGCAGCGTCGCCAGCCGGTCGGCCAGCTCAATCAGCCGCTGCGAACCAGGGAAAAGCCGGGTGCGGAAGTCGGTGGTGATACCGAACGCGAACACGTCCAGATTCAGGTCGTCGACGATGCGGGCCAGCTGGTCGACCTGCTCCGGCGCGAGGAACTGCGCCTCGTCCACGATCACGTAGTCGACCTTGCCGCCCCGCGACAACTGCTCCACCACATAGCCGTACAGATCCCTGCCCGGGCCCGCCTCCACCGCCTCGGTCACCAACCCCAGCCGAGAGGACAGCTTCCCCTCCCCCGCGCGGTCGTCCCGCGTGAAGATCACACCCTGGAGCCCTCTGGCCGACCGGTTGTGGCCAATTTGAAGCGCCAAAGTTGACTTCCCACAGTCCATCGTCCCGGAGAAAAACACCAATTCGGACATCAGGGCCGCGAGACCTTCCGGATCGAACGAAGACGGCACACACCGCCAAGGCGAACAACAGCAACAGACGACACAACCCCGCCCACAACACCAGCAACACATGGCGAATGCCCCAGCAAATCAGTGGACTTCCCGCAGTCCATGGTTCCTGAGAAGAACACCAGCTCGGGCATGGAGAGTTGAGGACCTTTCGGCAGCGGGGACGTACAGCGGCGGTGGGAGGCGATGAGGGCCGGTGAGAGGCGTCAGAGGCGTCAGAGGCGTCAGAGGCAATGAATCAGGAACGTACCTCGAGCAGCGGGACCAGTTGCTCCACGGGGGTCAGCGAGCCGTGGTTGCCGACCATCGCCGACTCCTTCGGCTCCCGCTCGGAGGCGATGATCAGCACGTCGTCGCGAGCCGCCGCGATCACGTCGCCGATACGGGCGTACACCCGCTCGTCGACCTGATCGGGCCGACCGAACCAGCCCGCCGCGATCGCCTCGTCCCGGGACGCCACCCAGAACTGCTCGCCGAGCACCTCGCGCCAGCAGGTCAGGACGTCCGACTCGGCACCCGGGACCGCGTACACATGCCGGGCGCGGCCCTCGCCGCCGAGCAGGTTGACGCCGGCGCGCAGCTCCCAGTCCGCATCGAAGTCGATGCGGTGCTCCTCGTCGAAGGGGATGTCGATCATGCCGTGGTCGGCGGTGACGTACAGCGCCGTGCGGGGCGGCAGTTGCTCCGCCAGACGCTGGACCAGGCGGTCCACGTACATGAGTTGTCCGCGCCAGGGGTCCGAGTCGACGCCGAAGCGGTGGCCCTTGCCGTCCACCTCGGAGTAGTAGGTGTATACCAACGAGCGGTCACCGGCGGCCAGTTGCTCGGCCGCGAGGTCCATGCGCTCCTCGCCGGAGAGGCGCCCGTGGAAGGTGCCGCCGCTCAGCGCGATCTGGGTGAGGGGCGTGTTCTGGAAGGCCGGTGACGAGACCTGCGCCGTGTGCACGCCCGCCTGGTCGGCGAGTTGGAAGATCGTGGGGTGCGGCTGCCATACGCGCGGCGCGGTCCACGGCTGCCAGCGCAGCTGGTTCATCAGCTCGTCCGTCTCCGGGTTCCGCACGGTGTAGCCGGGCAGCCCGTGCGCGCCCGGCGGCAGGCCGGTGCCCACGGAGGCGAGCGAGGTCGCGGTGGTCGCCGGGTAACCCACGGTGATCGGACGGCCCGTGCCGCCACGTGACGACGCCAGCAGCGAGGTCAGGAACGGGGCCTCGTCCGGGTGCGCCTTCAGCTGCTCCCAGCCCAGCCCGTCGATCAGAAACACGCAGTTCCGGTCGGCGGTGGCCAGCTCCGGGATGAGGGCGGTCGTCCCGGGCACGTCCATGCCTGCCGCGAGGGTGGGCAGGAGGTCGGCCAGCGAGCCGACGCCGTACTCGGGCACGGGCGCGGAGCCGACGGCCAGCGGTTCCGGGTGGTCCCAGAAGGGAGAGGCAGGGGCGGACACGGAGCGCCCTCCGTCATGGGCCGGCGGAGACGGGTGGGACATCAGTGCGTGACATCCGCGGTCGCCTCGGAGAGCGACTGTGCGAAGGCGAGCGTCTGCCGTACGGCGTCCGGGCCGTCCCCGGCCTCACTGACGCGCAGGCTGAGGTCGTCCGCCGTCGCACTGCCCGTATACCCGTGGTCTGCCTCGCAGTTGGGGTCGCCACAGGCGGCCGGCTCCAGGTCGAGGCGGGAGACCGCGCCCCAGCCGATGGTCAGCACGACCTCGCGCGGCAGCGTGCCCGGCACGTACTTCTCCGGGTTGGCGACGACCCTGCTGAGTACGACCGACGAGATCCGGCCGAGCTTCACGGATTCGGTGGACGTCGTCGCGTACGGCGTCGGCGACGTGCTGTCCGCCGCCTGCTCGTCGGTGTGGCTCACGATGAAGCGGGTGCCGGTGAGGACGAGCACGGTCACATGGCGACGCACCTCGTTGGCGTCGAAGGTCGTCTCCTGATGGACCAGATACGACTGGATGGCCTCGCCGCCCACAGCGGCCTCCACCGCCTCGGCCACGAGGGCCGGGTAGTAGCCGCTGCGCTCGATCGCCGCTCGCAGCCCCTGCGTCGTCGTACTGGTCTTGGCCATGACGCCCATCCTACGGGGGCGCACTGACTGCGAGGCACCGGTCAGTACACAGGAAGTGTGCGCGGGCCGAGGTCGTCGCGGGCGGGCGGGGGCGCGAGCCGCACGGAGGCGCCGAGCACGGTCAGACCGCGCGGGGCGACGACCACGGGCTCCAGGGCTACGGAGACGACCTCCGGGTGGTCGTCGACGAGGCGCGACAGGCGCAACAGCAGTTCTTCCAGTGCTTCCGTGTCGACCGGTGCCGAGCCCCGCCAGCCGAAGAGGAGCGGCGCGGTCCGGATCGACCGGACCAGCGAGGCCGCCTCCCGGTCGGTGACCGGAATCAGTCGCTGCGCGGTGTCCTCGAGCAGCTCCGACGCGGCCCCGGCGAGCCCGAACGAGAGCACCGCTCCCACCGCCGGGTCTATGACCGCGCGGACGACGGTGTCCACCCCGCGCGGCGCCATCGGCTGCACCACCGGACGCAGCACTTCGGGCGTCCCGAAGAGGCTGGTCAACTCGGCGTATGCCCGCCGCAGTTGCTCCTCGTTCGCCAGATCCAGCCGTACGCCGCCCAGGTCGGCGCGGTGCCGCAGGTGCGGGGCGGTGGTCTTGAGCGCCACGGGATAACCGAGGTGGTCCGCCGCCGCGACGGCGTCGTCGGGAGCCGGCGCGGGCAGGGCGCGGCGTACGTCGATGCCGTACCGCCCGAGCAGCGTGTGGGTGTCGTCGGGGCCGAGGGTGAGCCCTCCCAGGGATCCGCTGCCGAGGAGTCCGTCGATCTGCTCGGCGGCGCCCTTCTCGTCGATGTCCTCGTATTCGGGCACCCGGCCGGGCTCGGCCGCCTCGCGGCGCCACTGGCTGTAGTTGACCGCTTCGGCCAGGGCCCGGACGGCACGCTCGGCGGCGGGGTAGGCGGGGATGGGGCGGGTCTCCTCGACAGGAGTGCGCACCGCGGGGCGTTCCGTGACAGGGGGCACCTGGGGCTCGGTGACCTGGGGCGCCGTACTGGTGGCCGCGGAGAGGGCCTGGGCGAGCCCGCCGAGTTCGACGTGGACCACGAGCACCGGCTTCGCCGGCAATGCCGCCGCGGCCGAGCGGAGCGCCTCGGCCAGGGGCGCGTCGGCCGGGGTCCTCTCCCCCACCGCAGGGATCGCGGTGACCACGACGGCGTCACAGGCGTCGTCGGCCAGCGCGTGCGAGAGCGCGGCATGGAAGTCCTGCGTGGAAGCCGCCGTGGTCAGGTCCCTGGGCGGCAGCGGCCGCAGTCCCTCGGCCAGACACGCGTCGTACGTGAGCAGTCCCAGCGACTCGGAGTTCCCGAGGATGGCCACGCGAGGCCCGGCGGGGAGAGGCTGGCGTGCCAGCAGGAGTCCCGCGTCGACCAGCTCGGTGATCGTGTCCACCCGGATGACCCCGGCCTGCCGCAGCAGCTCGGAGACGGTCGCGTACGGCAGCCGCGTGGCGCGTACGGCGTGCCCCGGAGGTGTGGCGCCGCTGTGCCGCGCCCCCTGCACGACGACGAGCGGCTTGGCCGCGGCGGTACGCCGCGCGAGGCGCGTGAACTTCCGCGGGTTCCCGATGGACTCGAGGTACATGAGCGCGACATCGGTGTCGGGGTCGTCGTACCAGTACTGCAGTACGTCGTTGCCGGACACGTCCGCGCGATTGCCCGAGGAGACGAACGTGGACACTCCGGTCACGCCCGTGACGCCGCCGCCGCGCCGGTACAGCCGGGACAGCAGCGCGATCCCGATGGCGCCGGACTGCGCGAACAGACCGATCCGCCCGGGCCGCGGCATCTCGGGCGCGAGGGAGGCGTTGAGCCGCACCTCCGGGGAGGTATTGATGACTCCGAAGGCGTTGGGGCCGATGATGCGCATGCCGTACGTGCGCGCCTGGCGCACGAGCTCGCGCTGGCGGTCCCTGCCCTCGGGGCCGCTTTCCGCGTAGCCCGCGGAGATCACGACGAGTCCCTGTACGCCGTGCTCACCGCACTCCGCGACGATCTGGGGGACATGCTCGGCCGGGACGGCGACGACAGCGAGGTCGACGGGCTCGGCGATGTCGCGGATGGAGCGGTGCGCCGGAACACCGGCGAGCTCCTTCTCCTGAAGTGCGCTGTTCACCGCGTACAGACGCCCGGTGAACCCGACGTCACGAAGGTTCTCGAGGACGCTGCGGCCCACGCCCCCCGGAGCGCGGCCCGCGCCGATGACGGCGACCGAACCCGGCGCGAGCAGTCGCGCCACGGACCGGGCCTCGGCGCGCTGCTCCCGCGCGCGCTGCACGGCCAGCGAGCGGTCGGTGGGCTCCAGGTCGAACTCCAGGCGCACGACGCCGTCTTCGAAGCTGCGCTTCTGCTGGTAGCCGGCGTCCGTGAACACCTTGATCATCTTGGAGTTGGCGGGCAGTACCTCGGCGGCGAACCGGCGGATGCCGCGTTCGCGGGCCACGGCGGCGACGTGTTCGAGGAGCGCTGAGGCCACGCCTCGGCCCTGGTGCGCGTCCTGCACGAGGAAGGCGACCTCGGCCTCGTCGGCGGGAGAGGAGGCGGGCAGCCCCTCGGCGTTGATGCGGTCGTAGCGTACCGTGGCGATGAACTCGCCGCCGACCGTGGCCGCGAGTCCCACCCGGTCCACAAAGTCGTGGTGCGTGAAGCGGTGGACGTCCTTGGCGGACAGGCGCGGGTACGGCGCGAAGAAGCGGTAGTACTTCGACTCGTCGGACACCTGCTCGTAGAAGCTGACCAGGCGGTCGGCGTCCTCGGCCGTGATCGGCCGGATGCGCGCGGTGCCGCCGTCGCGCAGCACGACGTCGGCCTCCCAGTGGGCGGGGTACTCGTGCCGGTCCGACGAGGTCTGCATGGGCCCCAGAGTACGGCTCGCCTCCGACAGGAGCGCGAAGCAGGCTCGGGCCCGACGTCCGGCCCGGGTCGGGACTCCACGCCCATTCCGGAGGCGGCTTCACGTATGGAACAATGGTCTAGACAACTGTGAACACCTGAAGGGCAGCATCACATGGCTGAGCGCCGCGTCAACGTCGGCTGGGCCGAGGGCCTCCACGCCCGCCCCGCCTCCATCTTCGTCCGTGCGGCCACTGCCGCCGGCGTCCCTGTGACGATCGCCAAGGAAGGCGGCAACCCCGTCAACGCCGCTTCCATGCTTGCGGTACTGGGCCTGGGCGCCCAGGGCGGCGAGGAGATCGTCCTGGCCTCCGACGCCGAGGGCGCGGACGCCGCGCTCGACCGCCTCGCGAAGCTGGTCGCCGAGGGCCTCGACGAGCTTCCCGAAACGGTCTGAGCGCAAGCCGGCCTTTCAAAGAATCACTCGCACACACCAAAGGGCTCGCCTGGAATATCAGGCGGGCCCTTTGCATTTCCGGATCGCGGGCAGCAGAAATAATCCCCCGCGAATTACTCCTCTTTGTATACGGTGCTTGTGTTAATGCCGCAGGCCCGTCACGTTTACGGGATGTTGCGAAGTCCTCACACGCTCCACGCGATCGCCGCGGCCGGGAAAGCGCAGCCGGTGCGTGGTCGCCGCCCGCTCGGTGTGCAGCGCCGTGATCGACCGGGCCCGCTCGCTGTCGCCGCGCGCGACGGCGTCCACGATGCCGCCGTGCTCCGCCCAGGACTCGGCGGGCTGGGCCGACGCCTCGACCGCGTACATCCACGCGATCTTGTGCCGCAGCTGGGTGAGCATCGAGGTCAGCGCGGGGCTGCCCGAGGCCTGGGCGAGCGTCTCGTGGAACCAGCCGCCCAGTGAGCGCAGATCCTCGCTGTGCCCTCTCCTGGCCCGCTCCTGCCCCAGCCTGACCAGGCCGCGCAGCACCTTGAGGTGCGCCTCGGTACGGCGCTGGGCGGCGCGTGCGGCGCCCAGCGGCTCCAGGAGCATGCGCATCTCCAGGAGGTCGGCGGCCTCCTGCTCGGTGGGTTCCGCGACGCACGCGCCCGCGTGCCGACGGGTGACGACGAAGCCCTCGGCCTCCAGAGTGCGCAGCGCCTCACGCACGGGGACGCGCGAGACGCCGTAGCGACGCGCGAGCAGTTCTTCGGTGAGCCGGCTGCCGCGCTCGTAGACACCCGCGACGATGTCGTCACGGATCGCTGTGCATACCGAGTGCGCGGGAATACGCATGACCGGACCTCCGCCTTAATCCCCGCGAAAACGCGGTCGATCGACGCTTGCCCGGTGACTCTATTGCAGAAAGCCGGAAATTCCGACGGCGGACCGGAATCCGTGGGTATTTTTTGGACACACGGTGACTTGGAACGGGCAGTCATCCCGTCATACGCAGGAAAGCCCCGGCTCGGTGAGCCGGGGCTTTCGAGAGCGATGCGGTGGTCGTCAGACGTTCACACCGTGCGAGCGGAGGTAGGCGAGGGGGTCGATGTCCGAGCCGTACTCCGCGGACGTACGCGCCTCGAAGTGGAGGTGCGCCCCCGTGACGTTGCCGGTGGCCCCGGAGAGGGCGATCTGCTGGCCCGGAGTGACCTTCTGGCCGACGGAGACGGAGATGGACGACAGGTGCGCGTACTGGGTGTACGTGCCGTCGTTCATCTTGATGATGACCTGGTTGCCGTACGAGCCCTCCCAACCGGCCTCGACGACGCTGCCGGCGCCCACGGCGTGCACCGCCGTGCCGCTGGCGGCGTGGAAGTCGATGCCGGTGTGGCTGCCGGAGGACCAGAGGGAGCCTCCGCTCTGGTACCCCGTGGAGACGTACGAACCGCTGATCGGCGCCTTGTAGGAGCTGAGGAGCTTGCGCTCGGCCTCGCGGGCCGCGCGCTCCTTGGCCTCGCGTTCCTTCTCGGCCTTCTCCTTGGCCTGCTCCGCGGCCCGCTTCCTGGCGGCCTCCTGGGCGGCCTTCTTGAGAGCCTCGGCCTCCACGGCCGCCTGCTCCTGGGCGGCGGCCTGAGCGTCGAGCTGCTCGGCGACCGAGTCGCGGATGGTGATGGCCTGGGTAAGCCCGGTCTGCTCGGCCGAGGGCTCCTCGGCGGCGAGCGCCGGGGCGGCCAGGGTGCCGATGACACCGGTGGTGGCGAGCGCCGCGACCCCCACGGTCTTCGTGGACGTGCGCTTGGTACGGCTCGGACGACGGTGCTTCCCGGTGGCGCGCGTGAACGCCATGAAGTGGCTGGTCCTTTCCTTCCCTCTCGCCTACCGGGTTAGCTGACGGGTTCGGAGCAGGAAGGTCTCCTACGAGCCCCCTCCAGGAGGGCGCCCGATTCACCCCAGGGACTGCGATGGGTCCCCGGCTCCCCTGGCTCGCGCCGTACGGGGACTCGGCGATGACTGTCCGGTGCCGCGGATGCGACGCACTGCCTGACGAACAGCCGGACCGACGCTAAGCGGGCCGTCGTGCAACCAACAAACGGAACACGGGATTTGTAGCGCATGCCACAGGGCAGACAGGCAACCACCCTGTCAATACGGACAAACTGTCCGACAGGTCCGACAGGCAGGGGCCCTGGAGCCTCTTCGGTCTCCGGGGCCCCACCGTGCCGGCCGGCACTACTCGGCCGCGACAACGCTCACTTCACCGATTCCGAGCGCCTTGACGGGCTCCTCGATCGTCGCGGCGTCCCCCACGAGGACGGTCACCAGACGGTCCATCGGGAAGGCGCTCACGGCGGCCGCGGTGGCCTCCACGGTGCCCGTGGCGGCGAGTTGCTGGTACAGCGTCGCCTGGTAGTCGTCGGGCAGATGCTGCTCGACCTGATCGGCGAGCGTGCCCGCGACGGCGGCCGCGGTCTCGTACTTGAGGGGCGCCACACCCACCAGGTTCTGTACGGCGACGTCGCGCTCGGGGTCCGTCAGACCCTCGGCCGCGAGCGTGCGCAGCACCTTCCAGAGGTCGTCGAGCGCCGGTCCCGTGTTCGGGGTGTCCACGGAGCCGCTGATGGCGAGCATCGCGGCACCGGTGCCGTCCGGTGCGGAGCGCAGCACCTGGCCGAAGGCCCGCACTCCGTAGGTGTATCCCTTCTCCTCGCGCAGGACGCGGTCCAGGCGCGAGGTGAGGGTGCCGCCGAGGCAGTACGTGCCGAGCACCTGGGCGGGCCAGACACGGTCGTGCCGGTCGGCGCCGACGCGGCCGATGAGCAGCTGTGTCTGTACCGCTCCGGGGCGGTCGACGATGATCACGCGGCCGGTGTCGTCGGCGGTCACCGGCGGCACGGGACGCGCCTCGGCCGACGAGCCGGTCCAGGCGCCGAGCGTGTCGCCGAGCAGCGCGCCGAGGTCGACGCCGGTGAGGTCGCCGACGACGACCGCGGTGGCCGTGGCGGGGCGTACGTGCTTCTCGTAGAAGGCGCGCACGGCCGCCGAGTCGATGTTCTCGACCGTCTCCTCGGTGCCCTGGCGCGGGCGCGACATGCGCGAGGCCGCCGGGAAGAGCTGCTTGGAGAGCTCCTTGGCGGCCCGGCGGGCCGGGTTGGCGGTCTCGTGCGGGATCTCGTCGAGCCGGTTGCGGACGAGCCGTTCAATCTCGCTGTCCTCGAAAGCGGGTGCCCTCAGGGCGTCGGCAAGCAGGCCGAGCGCCTTGGGGAGCCTCGAGACGGGGACTTCGAGGCTCAGGCGTACGCCCGGGTGGTCGGCATGCGCGTCGAGCGTGGCGCCGCAGCGCTCCAGCTCGGCGGCGAACTCCTCGGCGGAGTGCTTGTCGGTGCCCTCGGAAAAGGCACGCGCCATGATCGTGGCGACACCGTCCAGGCCCTGCGGCTCGGCCTCCAGCGGTGCGTCCAGGAGGACCTCGACGGCCACGACCTGCTGGCCCGGGCGGTGGCAGCGCAGCACCGTCAGGCCGTTGTCGAGCGAGCCGCGCTCGGGCGCGGGGAAGGCCCAGGGCTTGGGTTCGCCGGCCTGCGGCTGGGGGTGGAAGTCCATGGTCACGGTGACTCCGGTCACTGGGCCGTCTCCTCGTCGTCCTCGTCGGTGGCGATCGGCTCGTACACGAGCACCGCGCGGTTGTCGGGGCGCAGGCGGGCCTTGGCGACCTCCTGGACCTCCTCGGCTGTGACGTCGAGCACGCGCTGGACGGCGGTCAGGGCGAGCTGCGGGTCGCCGAACAGCACCGCGTACCGGCACAGCTCGTCGGCGCGGCCCGCGACCGTACCGAGTCGGTCCAGCCACTCGCGCTCCAACTGGGCCTGGGCGCGCTCCATTTCCTCGGCCGTGGGGCCCTCCTCGGCGAACCGGGCGAGCTCCTCGTCGACGGCGGCCTCGATGACGGGGACCTCGACATCGCCGGAGGTCTTCACGTCGAGCCATCCCAGGGAGGGCGCTCCGGCGAGGCGCAGCAGGCCGAACCCGGCCGCGACGGCGGTGCGGTCACGGCGTACGAGCCGGTTGTAGAGGCGGGACGACTCGCCGCCGCCGAGGACGGTCAGAGCGAGGTCGGCCGCGTCACTCGCGCGCGTGCCGTCCTCCGGCAGCCGGTAGGCGGCCATCAGCGCGCGCGCCGGGACCTCCTCCTCGACGACCTCGCGCAGCTGCTCACCGATGGTGTCCGGCAGGGAACCGTCGCGCGGAGCGGGCTTGCCGTCGTGCCCGGGGATGGAGCCGAAGTACTTCTCGACCCAGGCGAGCGTCGCCTCCGGGTCGATGTCGCCGACGATCGACAGGACGGCGTTGTTCGGCGCGTAGTAGGTGCGGAAGAACGCGCGCGCGTCCTCCAGGGTCGCCGCGTCCAGGTCGGCCATCGACCCGATCGGGGTGTGGTGGTACGGGTGGCCCTCCGGGTACGCGAGAGCGGTCAGCTTCTCGAAAGCGGTGCCGTAGGGGACGTTGTCGTAGCGCTGGCGGCGCTCGTTCTTGACGACGTCCCGCTGGTTCTCCATCGACTCCTCGTCGAGCGCGGCGAGCAGCGAGCCCATGCGGTCGGCCTCCAGCCAGAGGGCGAGCTCCAGCTGGTGGGTGGGCATGGTCTCGAAGTAGTTGGTGCGCTCGAAGCTGGTCGTGCCGTTGAGCGAACCGCCCGCGCCCTGCACGAGCTCGAAGTGGCCGTTGCCCTTCACCTGGCCCGAGCCCTGGAACATCAGGTGCTCGAAGAGGTGGGCAAGTCCGGTACGACCCTTGACCTCGTGGCGCGAGCCGACGTCGTACCAGAGGCACACCGCCGCGACCGGGGTCAGGTGGTCCTCGGAGAGCACCACGCGCAGACCGTTGGCCAGGCGGTGCTCGGTCGCTGTCAGCCCGCCGGAGCCGGCCTCGATGGTGGCCGTGTGACCCATGGGCATGTACATCCCTTCGATCGCGGAAAACTGCCGAATTCCTGCTAGTCATGCCACTGTATGCAAGCGCACCGACAGCTGGCGAAGTTCCCGGAGCGGGTACGCCGAGAGCGAGCGGACCTGGGTCCCCTGGGGCTTCAACAGATGGGTCGTGGTCCGCGTTGTCAGTGGCGCGGTCCACAATGGAGGGCGTCAGATCCCGTTCTTGCCCCGGCAGACACTGTGAAGGAGTCGCAGCAGCGATGGCCCGCCGCAGCACGAAGACCCCGCCGCCCGACGACTTCGAGGAGCGGATCCTCGACATCGACGTCGTCGACGAGATGCAGGGCTCCTTCCTCGAGTACGCGTACTCGGTCATCTATTCCAGGGCCCTGCCGGACGCCCGCGACGGCCTGAAGCCCGTGCACCGCCGCATCGTCTATCAGATGAACGAGATGGGGCTGCGCCCCGAGCGCGGCTATGTGAAGTGCGCCCGCGTCGTCGGCGAGGTCATGGGTAAGCTCCACCCGCACGGCGACGCGTCGATCTACGACGCCCTGGTGCGCCTGGCTCAGCCCTTCTCCATGCGCCTGCCCCTGGTCGACGGCCACGGCAACTTCGGCTCGCTGGGCAATGACGACCCGCCGGCCGCCATGCGGTACACCGAGTGCCGGATGGCCGACGCGACGTCGTTGATGACGGAGTCGATCGACGAGAACACGGTCGACTTCGCCCCGAACTACGACGGCCAGGAGCGGGAGCCGGGCGTCCTCCCGGCCGCGTATCCGAACCTGCTGGTGAACGGCGCGCAGGGCATCGCCGTCGGCATGGCCACGAACATGCCGCCGCACAACCTCGGAGAGGTCATCGCGGCTGCCCGCCACCTGATCCGCCACCCGGGAGCCGATCTCGAAACGCTGATGAAGCACGTCCCGGGGCCCGACCTGCCCACCGGCGGCCGCATCGTCGGCCTCTCCGGGATCAGGGACGCCTATGAGTCCGGCCGCGGCAGCTTCAAGATCCGCGCGACGGTCTCCGTGGAGAACGTGACGGCGCGCCGCAAGGGCATCGTCGTCACCGAGCTGCCCTTCACGGTGGGCCCGGAGAAGGTGATCGCCAAGATCAAGGACCTGGTCGGCGCCAAAAAGCTTCAGGGCATCGCCGACGTCAAGGACCTCACGGACCGCACGCACGGCCTGCGTCTGGTCATCGAGATCAAGAACGGTTTCGTGCCGGAGGCCGTCCTGGAGCAGCTCTACAAGCTGACGCCGATGGAGGAGTCCTTCGGCATCAACAACGTCGCGCTGGTGGACGGCCAGCCGCTCACCCTCGGCTTCAAGGAGCTCCTGGAGGTCTACCTCGACCACCGCTTCGAGGTGGTACGCCGCCGCAGTGAGTTCCGCCGCGGCAAGAAGCGCGACCGGCTGCATCTGGTCGAGGGTCTGCTGGTCGCCCTCCTGGACATCGACGAGGTCATCCGCCTCATCCGCTCCAGCGAGAACTCCGCGCAGGCCAAGGAGCGCCTGATGGAGCGCTTCTCACTGAGCGAGATCCAGACGCAGTACATCCTGGACACCCCGCTGCGCCGTCTCACCAAGTTCGACCGCATCGAGCTGGAGTCGGAGCGTGACCGGCTCCATCGCGAGATCGACGAGCTGACCGCCATCCTGGAGTCGGACGCGGAGCTGCGCAAGCTGGTGTCGGGCGAACTGGCCGCGGTGGCCAAGAAGTTCGGCACCCCGCGGCGCACGGTGCTGCTGGAGTCCTCCGGTGCGCCCGCCGCGGTGCCGCTGCAGGTGGCCGACGACCCGTGCCGGGTGCTGCTGTCGTCGACGGAGCTTCTCGCGCGTACGGCGAACGGTGACCCCTTCGGGGACAGCGACGCCAAGCGCGTCAAGCACGATCTGATCGTCTCCGCCGTACCGGCGACGGCCCAGGGCGAGGTGGGCGCGGTCACGTCGACAGGACGACTGCTGCGGATCAATGTCATCGACCTCCCCCAGCTGCCCGAGACGGCCGCGGCGCCCACCCTCTCCGGGGGCGCTCCGATCTCGGAGTTCCTCACCCTGGACGCCGACGAGAAGGTGATCTGTCTGACGACCCTCGACGAGTCGTCGCCGGGCCTCGCACTCGGCACACAGCAGGGTGTCGTCAAGCGTGTGGTGCCCGACTACCCCTCCAACAGGGAGGAGCTGGAGGTCATCACGCTCAAGGAGGGCGACCGGATCGTCGGCGCGGCCGAGCTGCGCACGGGCGAGGAGGACCTCGTCTTCATCACCGACGACGCCCAACTGCTGCGCTACCAGGCTTCCCTGGTCCGCCCGCAGGGCCGGCCCGCGGGCGGTATGACGGGCATCAAGCTGACCGAAGGGGCCAAGGTGATCTCCTTCACCGTCGTCGACCCGGCCGTGGAGGCCGTCGTCTTCACGGTGGCGGGCTCGCGCGGCACGCTCGACGACTCGGTGCAGACGACCGCCAAGCTGACGCCCTTCGACCAGTACCCGCGCAAGGGCCGCGCCACGGGCGGGGTGCGCTGCCAGCGGTTCCTGAAGGGCGAGGACTGCCTGAGCCTGGCCTGGGCCGGTCCGACCCCTGCACGGGCCGCGCAGAAGAACGGCACGCCGGCCGAGCTGCCGGAGATGGACCCGCGCCGCGACGGCTCGGGCGTCTCGTTGCCGAAGACGGTGTCGGTGGTGGCGGGGCCGGTGTGATCAGTCCGGGGAGACGGGTGCAGTCACCTGGGGTGCCGGTGTAGTGAGGCCTCGGTGATCCGTTCCGTGGCTCACGGGCTGTGTTCCGTGGCCTGCGGGCTGTGTTCCGTGGCCTGCGGGTCTTGCTCCTGTACATAGCGCAGGACGCCCCACATGCTGTGCTCGTCGGCGTGTGGGGCGTCCTCTTTGCACGCCTCCAGTTCCTTGCCGAGGGCCGGGGTGTCGATGCCGGAGCCGATGAGGACGAGCTGGGTGAGGCGCTCGCCCGGGGGCCAGGGCTCCGGGTAGAAGCGCAGGAAGCGCCCCACGGCGTGCACGGCGTACCGGTTACGGGTGTCGGCGGCACCGAAGTCGACGTACCCCTTGATGCGGTAGAGGCCCTCGGGCCTGCTGTCGAGGAAGTCCATCAACCGGCGGGGGCTGAGGGGCACTTCGGAAGTGAAATCGACGGACTCGTAGGCGGAGTGCAGGTGTCCGGCGTGACGGTCGCCGTGCTCATAACCGGACCCATGTCCGTGCTCGTCAGCGTCGTCATGGAGGTCGTCGAAGGACAGCTGCCCGATCCGCTCCCTGGATGGTTTGCAGTCGAAGAGGAGCTCGGGGTCGATCCGCCCGTACACGGCGGAGACGACGGCGGCGCGGTCGGTGAGTGTCCGGACGAGACGGAGCACCCGCTCGGGATCCTCGGCCCGGTCCTCCTTGTTGACGACCACGAGGTCGGCGAGGGCGAGGTGGCGGTCGATCTCGGGATGCTTCTCCCGGGTGTCGTCGAACTCGGCGGCGTCGACGACCTCGACGAGTCCGCCATAGACGACGCGCGGGTTCTCGCTGGCAAGGAGCATCCGTACGAGCTCCTGCGGTTCGGCGAGGCCGCTCGCCTCGATGACGATGACGTCGATGCCGGCGGAGGGGTGGGCGAGCCGATCCAGATAGTCGTCGAGTTCACTGGCGTCGACGGCGCAGCACAGGCAGCCGTTCCCGAGAGAGACGGTGGAGTCGCCGAGGGCGCCGGCGACCGCCATCGCGTCGATCTCGATCGCGCCGAAGTCATTGACGACGGCCCCGATACGGCTGCCTCCGCTGCGGTGCAGAAGGTGGTTCAGCAAGGTGGTCTTACCGGAGCCCAGGAAGCCGGCAAGGACGACGACCGGGATCTGCTGGGGGCTCGCTGGACTCAACGCGCGACCTCTCTCACACCGATGCGTGCACCGGCTCGTGAACCGGCGCTCGTTACGAGGAATGAATGCCGACTCAGGATACGAGCCGGTGGAAACCCCGCGAAGTGAACGATTGTTAGCGGCGCTCACGGGGCACACGTTGGGCATGGCGCCAGGAAACGTGACCCGCGCTTCCCTCTGTGCGCCCTCCTCGCCGCCTCCCAGCCGATCAGAGCCGCTCGGCACTCTGGAAGGCGGCAAGCGTGCGCCGCCCATCGCTCGCCGGTCCGCTCCCTGTCGACCCGCACCCGACGACCGGCGGACGGTCGCCTGATCCGGGGGTTGACATGGTCACACAGAATCACGGGGTACGTGGGTTGAGCGCCGCAGCCGCGGTGCTCGCGCTGACGGCCGCCGGTGCCGTCGCCGCCCTGGCCGCACAGCGCCGCGCCCTGGAGGGCCAGTTCCGCGACTACGCGGACCTGCTGCTGCGCATGGAGACCCTCGATGAAGAGCGCCGGCGCGAATCCCGGCGGGCCGAGCTCATCGAGTACCAGCGGGATCATCGAAACCTGCTGATGAAGGCGATTCACGACCCGAGTCTGCTCCCGGTGGTGGACACCTACGACCGCGAGTTGCCGCCGGAGACGCAGCGCCAGTACCTCTTCGCCAACGCCCTCTACGTTCACGCCCTGCACGGTTACCGGATCGGCGTCCTCACCCTCCCCGAGCTGCGCGGTCACATACGGGGGATATTCCAGAGCACCAAGGTCCGCGAGTACTGGGACGCCACCCGGCACCACAGGGCGAGCCTGCGGGAGGGTTCCGAAGAGGCTCAAATCGGAGCAATGGTGGATGAGTTGCTGCAGGAGCTGGACGAAGCCGAAACCGACGAATGGTGGGTCGTCGGCGAGACGCCAGACGAGTGAGGTCACGGAATCACTCACACGGAGCCCGTCCCGCCACACCACCGGTCGCCACAGGCGCTAGGTTGTCCCCGCCTGCCCGGAGCACACCCGCCGTCACAGCAGGCGTCATGCGTCTTCGCCTGCCTCGGCCACACCCCCGGTCTCGGCAGGCGATGTCAACACTGCCAGCCACCACCCAAGGACCGGGATCCACTTGAAGATCGTGCGCCGTATCGGTGCGTCTCCCCGCGAGAGAGGAAGTGTGTCGGGCCAGACCTGCCCCGACATCTTCGAACTGCAGGACGGACGTTTTGCAGTGATCGGCACCGACAGTACGGAACAGCTCGATGCCGAGCTGCCCTCCGACGCCGCCCGTGCCGACTACGAGCGGATCGTAGTGATCAGCCGAGAGACGCTCATCCGCGCAAAAGCCGATATTCCGGACGCATAGTGGCC
The DNA here is from genome assembly GCF_005768555.2 of Streptomyces sporangiiformans. Classification (GTDB taxonomy): domain Bacteria; phylum Actinomycetota; class Actinomycetes; order Streptomycetales; family Streptomycetaceae; genus Streptomyces; species Streptomyces sporangiiformans. Next base: position 32,904 of record NZ_VCHX02000147.1, on the reverse strand, counting down.
GCCCTCGGATCGGGCCTCGCCTGAGATCCGATCCGAGGCTTTGTACCGGCGGCACGAGGCAGGCGTCGATTCATCCCGAGGGATGAGCCGCCCACGGTTCACCACCGCCTGCGGGCAAACCGGTACTGCGCGCCACCACCAGTTCCCCCTCCGGCATGAGGAAGGGGAGCCCCCTGGTTGCGACACCCTGTGCTTTGGCGGGCGACGGGTGACGCGGAGGGACTCCCCTTCAGTCAGACCGGCCACATCCCCGTGAACAGCCCGTTCAAGGAGTTTGCATGCCCAACCCGACGACGCACGACGGTAGCGCACGAGAGCCCGGAGAACAGCAGCCATCCAGGCGTATCTTCCAGCTCCTCCCGGGCCTCATCGCCCTGCTGGCAGCGATCGGCATCATCCTGCTGATCATCACTGGCCAGACCGACCACGTGACCGCCGTGGCCACTTTCGGTGGCAGCGTCTTTCTTGCCGACGCGGTGGCCAATGTCACGATCAATGTGATCCGTCGCTGATCTGCCGGACCTGAGCGTCTGCGCTCCGAGACCGTTACCAGCCAGGCACGGGCTGGGGCGCAGGCGCTCCCACATACCGGGCCCCCGGACGGATGATCTTCGAATCCTCCGCCTGTTCCAGGATGTTGGCACTCCAGCCGACGACGCGGGCCGTGGCGAAGGTGGGCGTGAACATCTCGCGGGGCAGGCCGCACAGCTCCATGACGACGCCCGCGTAGAACTCGACGTTGGCGTGCAGTTCACGACCGGGCTTGAGCTCCGCGAGGATCGCCTCCACACGGCGCTCGACTTCGACGGCGAGGTCGACGCGGGGGCCGCCGAACCGCTGGGCGATACCGCGGAGCATGCGGGAGCGCGGGTCCTCGGTGCGGTAGACGGCGTGACCGAAGCCCATGATGCGGTCGCCCGCCAGGACGCGTCCGCGCACCCAGGAATCGATCCGGTCGGGCGTACCGATCGCATCCAGGGTGTCCAGGGCCCGGCTCGGGGCGCCGCCGTGCAGCGGTCCGGACAGGGCCCCCACCGCACCCACAAGGCAGGCCGCCACATCCGCTCCTGTCGACGTGATCACCCGGGCAGTGAATGTTGATGCATTGAATCCATGGTCAATGGTCGAGATCAAGTACTGCTCGACGGCCCGGGCGTGCTCCGGGTCCGGCTCCGAACCGGTCAGCATGTAGAGATAGTTGGCGGCATGGGGCAGATCCTCGCGTGGCTCGACGGGCTCGAGACCACGGCCGAGCCGGTGAAGCGCCGTCAGCAGCGTCGGTACGGCGGCCGCCATGGCGAGCGTGTCCGCGCGACGCCGGTCCGCGGCGATGTCGTACACCGGCCGGAACCCGAGCGCGGCGCCGAGCAGCGACAGCGCGGTCCGCATCCCGGCCAGCGGCCCGGAACGCCCGCTCGCCGCCGCGATCGCGGGCAGCACCGCCCGCACCTCGTCGGGCAGCCGCCGCATGGCCGCCGTCCGCGCCACGAAGGCGGAGCGCTGTGCCGCGTCCGGCAGTTCACCGTGGACCAGCAGGTGCCACACGTCCTCGAAGCCGCGTGACTGCGCGAGGTCGACGGCGGAGTACTGGCGATAGTGATAGAAGCCCTCGAACCCCCTGACGTCACCCAGCACGGTGTCGGTGACGACGACGCCCGCGAGTCCTCGCGGCACGTCGACGGAGGCGGTCGCGGCCTGGTTGATCGACATGTTTCCTCCCTGGACTTGATTCGACTGTCCATGCTTGACTTAATTTCTGTCAATATTGATTCGATCAACCATCGGTCAGCCAGAACCCCACCGCGGATACGGTGACGCACATGAGAGATCAAGAACCGGCCCCCGGACAGGAAGGCCGGCGGATCAGCACCACGGAGACCGCCGACCTGCTCGGTGTGAAGCCCGAGACCGTGTACGCGTATGTGAGCCGCGGACAGCTCAGTAGCCGACGCGATCCTGGTGGCCGCGGCAGCACCTTCGACGCCAAGGAGGTGGAGGCGCTCGCGCGACGCAACAGGCGGGGCCCGAGCGAGGGTTCACCGGGCGCGGGCAAGCTCTCCCTCCGCACCCGCATCACCCTGATCGACAAGGACCGCTACTACTTCCGGGGCGTCGACGCGACCGAACTGGCCGCGCGCCACTCCTACGAAGAGGTCGCCGAATGGCTGTGGACGGGCACGATGCGCCGGGGGGTGTCCTTCACCGCCCCGGAGGCGTCCGTCGCCGTCGCCCGCCGCGCCGTCGACGCGCTGCCCGAGCACACGAGTCCGACAGACCGGCTCCGCGTGGCGACCATCGCCGCGGCGAACGTGGACCCCCTGCGCTTCGACCTCGCCGAGGAGTCGGTGCTCGGCACCGCGCGCACCCTCATCCCCACGCTCGTCGCCGCCCTCCCGCCCCGGCGCGGCGACCATCGGGACGGAGGTCCGCTGGCGCACCGCCTGTGGGCGCGGCTCAGCGCCAGACAAGCCGACGACGCCTCACTGCGGGCCCTGGACACCGCGCTTGCCCTGCTCGTGGACCACGACCTGGCCGCCTCGACCCTCGCGGTCCGCGTCGCCGCGTCGGCCCGCGCACACGCGTACGCCGCCGTCTCGGCGGGCCTGGGCGTCCTGGAAGGCCCACTGCACGGAGCGGCCGGCGGACTCGCGCACCGGCTGCTCCTGGACGTACTGGACCGGGGCTCAGCGGCGCCGGTCGTCGCGGACGAACTGCGCGCCGGACGCCGCATCCCGGGACTCGGCCACACCCTCTACCCGGCCGAGGACCCACGTGCGCGTGCGCTGTTCGCCCTCCTGGAGGACGTCCCCGGGGCAGAGCCCGCCCTGGCGGCGGCTCACGACATCGTCGCCACCACCGCCCGCCACGCCCCTCTGCACGCCAACGTCGACCTGGCCCTCGCCGTCCTCACAACCGCGTCCGGCATGCACGCGTCCGCGAGCGAGACGGTCTTCGCCGTCGCCCGCACGGCGGGCTGGATCGCCCACATCCTGGAGGAGTACGAGGAGGCTCCGATGCGTATGCGTCCGAGCGGGCAGTACGCGGGGCCGCGGCCACCTCAGCCACTTCCGAACCACTGACAACAGGAGCACCGGAAGTCACTCCAGCCCAACTCAGGTTAGGCTCACCTATGTGAGTACGTGCACGAAGGCCTCCTGGGATCTGGACGAGCCCCTCGCGGGGACCGCCGCCACCGCGAGGACGTGGCTGCTGCTGGAGCAGCCCGGCCCGTGGGGTGCCTCCGCGCTGACCTCGAGCCATCTGGACCCCGCACTCGGTCGCGCCCTTGAGAAGGCCGTGGAGAACACCGGCGTGCGCATCGCCCTGATCCGCCGGCCGGGACGGCACGCCGACTGCCGCACCATCACCGAGCGCCAGGTGTACGCGGCCCACACCGCTCCCGGAAACACATGGCTCCGCAGCGCCACCACGGCGGCCCCCGAGCAACTGCTCGAGCTCGACCTCGCCGCGCTCGGCGCGGGCATGCCCCGGACCTTCGACGAGGTTCTCGACGGCCGCCCCCACGCCGGCGATCCGCTCGCCCTCGTCTGCACCAACGGCAAACGCGACCGCTGCTGCGCCCTCCTAGGCCGCCCTCTCGCGGCCGAACTCGCCGCCTCCGGAATGGACGGCGTGTGGGAGGTCACCCACCTGGGGGGACATCGCTTCTCGCCGACGCTTCTCGTACTGCCGTTCGGATACGCGTACGGGCGTGCCGAGGCCCACGCCGTCAAGGAGATCCTCCAAGGCGTCCGGGAAGGGCGTGTGGTCACCGAAGGGTGCCGAGGGAGCTCCGCCTGGGAGCGCCCCGGACAGGCCGCCGAGCTGGCGGTGCGCAGGGCGACGGGCGAGGATGCGGCGGACGCGCTGACCGTCGTCCGCACGGACGGCGTGGCACCGCGCTGGGAGGTGACCGTCGCTCACACCGACGGCCGTGTCTGGCAGGTCACGGTCGCCCAGGGCGCGGCGCTGCCGCCCCGGCCGGAGAGCTGCGGATCGCCCCTCGGCTCCCCGGCCCGGATGGACGTGTCGGCGGTACGCGAACTGCTCCCCGCAGCCCTGGCGAGCCTCGTACCCTCCTGATCCCCCTTCACCACACGAGATCCACGCCACACCCCTACGGCACGGCGCGCCTGCGGCCGTACCGTCATAGGCATGAGCCCCACTCCCCCTGCACGACGAATCCGCCTCGGCATGCCGAGGCGGATGTTCTCGCAGGTGCTGCTGATGCAGCTGGCGATCGCGGCCGGAGTCGTCGTCCTCGCGACCGGTCTGTTCCTCGCACCGCTCAGCGACCAGCTGGACGACCAGGCGATGCGCCGCGCGCTCGCGATCGCGCAGACCACGGCGGCGCAGCCGCAGCTCGCCGAGGAGCTCATGTCCACGCGCCCCTCCGCCGACGGGCCCGTGCAGGCGGAGGCGGAACGGATCCGCAAGGCCAGTGGAGCCGAGTACGTCGTGGTGATGAACATGGACGGCGTGCGCTGGTCGCACACCGACCCCACCCGGATAGGCGGCGAGGTCTCGACGGACCCGCGCCAGGCCCTGGCCGGCCGCGAGGTCATGGAGATCGACAGCGGCACATTGGGCCGCGCGGCCCGCGGCAAGGTGCCGTTGCGCGACTCCGAGGGCGACATCGTCGGCGCGGTCTCCGTCGGCATCGAATACGACAGCGTGCGCGCCCGGCTGATCCACGCGATCCCGGGCCTCTTCGCGTACGCGGGCGGCGCCCTGGCCGTCGGCGCGCTGGCCGCGTATCTGATTTCCAGGCGGGTCCACCGGCAGACTCGCGACCTGGCGTTCTCCGACATCGCGGCGCTCCTCGCCGAACGCGAGGCGATGCTGCACGGCATCAGGGAGGGCGTCGTCGCGCTGGACCGCGGTGGCAGGATCCGGCTCCTCAACGACGAGGCGAGACGCCTGCTGGGCATCGGCGACGAGGCCGTGGGACAGCCGCTCGACGAAGCCCTCGGAAAGGGGCGTACGACCGACGTGCTGGCCGGGCACGTGACCGGCACCGATCTGCTCACCGTCCGTGGTCAACGCGTCCTGGTGGCCAACCGCATGCCCACCGACGACGGCGGCGCCGTGGCCACACTGCGCGACCGCACGGAACTGGAGCAGCTCGGCCGTGAACTCGACTCCACCCGCGGCCTGATCGACGCCCTGCGCGCCCAGGACCACGAGCACGCCAACCGTATGCACACACTCCTGGGTTTGCTGGAACTCGAGATGTACGACGACGCCGTGGAGTTCGTCGGCGAGGTGGTCGGCGACCACAGGGCCACCGCGGAGCAGGTCACCGAGAAGATCCACGACCCGCTGCTCGCCGCCCTGCTGGTGGGCAAGGCGACCGTCGCGGCTGAGCGCGGGGTGGCCCTGTGGATCTCGGACAGGACACTGTTTCCCGACCGGCTGATCGACCCCCGGGGTCTGGTCACCATCGTGGGGAACCTCGTCGACAACGCGCTCGACGCCGTCGCGGGCGACCTCCACGCGCGCGTGGAGGTCGAGTTGCGCGCGGAGGGACGTACGGCAGTGCTCAGGGTGCGGGACACCGGCCCCGGAGTCCCCGCCGACCAGCGCGAGTTGATCTTCACGGAGGGCTGGTCCACCAAGAAGCCTCCGGCGCACGGCAAGCGCGGGATCGGCCTCTCCCTGGTACGAAGGCTCGCCGAGCGGCAGGGTGGCAGCGCGCGCGTCGACCAGGCGGGCGGCGGGGGCGCGGAGTTCACCATCGTGCTGCCGGAGGCGCTGGCGGAGCCGGATCTCGCATCAGGGCCCGGGCCCGCACAGGGAGCACGCACCGCAGCCGAGCCCGGTCCCTCCCGGAAAGCCGCCGCCGCGGGCACCACGACCACCAAGGAGGAGCCGCGATGATCGAGGTACTGGTCGTGGACGACGACACCCGGGTCGCTCGGGTCAACGCCGCGTACGTGCAGAAGGTCGCGGGCTTCCATGTCGCGGGCGAGGCGCACTCCGCGGCGGAGGCGCTGCGGCAGATGGAGACCCTGCCCCGCCTGGACCTGGTACTGCTCGACCACTATCTGCCCGACAAGACGGGCCTCGCGGTGGTCCAGGAGATGCGCCGTCGCGGCCATCAGACCGACGTGATCATGGTGACCGCGGCGCGTGACGTGTCGACGGTCCAGGCGGCGATGCGGCACGGAGCACTCCAGTACCTGGTCAAACCGTTCGCCTTCGCCGGACTGCGCGCCAAGCTGGAGGCCTATGCGGCGCTGCGCCGCACGCTGGACGGCGGCGGTGAGGCCGAACAGGTCGAGGTCGACCGGATCTTCGGCGCCCTCTCGGCGGGTTCCGAGCCGGACCTGCCCAAGGGCCACTCCCCCACCACCGCGGAGGCAGTGCGCCGGGCGCTGGTGAACGCCGAAGGCCCTCTGTCGGCCCAGGAGATCGCGGACCGGACCGGGCTCAGCCGGCAGACCGCCCAGCGTTATCTGAAGCTCCTGGAGCGCACGGGACGGGCCACACTGTCACTCAAATACGGCGATGCGGGCCGCCCGGAGCATCGCTACGTCTGGGCGACCCGCACCTGAGGCGACTGGCGTCGTTGTCCGCGCAGGGGCGGGCGGCGTACGCGTACGAGGACGGCTCTGGCCGTGCCGTTGGACGCGCCGGGCCGCGTACGGGCGTACGCGCGCGTCCTCAGACCGCCCCCGCCCCCGTGAGCGACCGCACCTCGGTCTCCGCGTGCTTCGCCTCGTCCGGTGTCTCCGCCGAGGTGACGGTGCCGAGCCAGCCCGCGAGGAAGCCCAGCGGGATCGAGACCAGGCCGGGGTTCTGCAGCGGGAAGTACTGGAAGTCGGCGGCCGGGAACAGCGATTCGGGGCTTCCGGACACCACGGGCGACAGCACCACGAGCACCACCGCGGGCACCAGTCCCCCGTACACGGCCCACACCGCGCCACGCGTCGTGAAGCTCCGCCAGAACAGCGAGTACAGCAGCACGGGCAGATTGGCCGACGCGGCGACGGCGAAGGCGAGGCCCACCAGGAACGCCACGTTCAGGTCGCGGGCGAGCAGGCCGAGAGCGATGGCGACCACTCCGATGCCGACCGCGGCGACGCGCGCGACGGACACCTCGCTGCGCGGCTTCGTCCGCCGGCGCCGCAGCGACGCATACAGGTCGTGGGCCACGGACGCCGACGAGGCGAGCGTGATCCCGGCGACCACGGCCAGGATGGTGGCGAAGGCGATCGCGGCGACGATCGCGAACAGGACCGTTCCGCCGGTCGACGCCGCGCCGCCGCCTACTTCCAGCGCCAGCAGCGGCACCGCCGTGTTCCCGGCCGCGTTCGACCCGCGTACGGCGTCGGGGCCGACGATCGCGGCCGCGCCGAACCCCAGCACGATCGTCATCACGTAGAAGCCGCCGATCAGACCGATCGACCAGACGACCGAGCGACGGGCGGCCCGCGCGGTCGGGACGGTGTAGAAGCGCGACAGGATGTGCGGCAGACCGGCCGTGCCGAGCACCAGCGCAAGGCCCAGGCTGATGAAGTCGAAACGCGCGGTCCAGTCCCCGCCGTACTTCAGGCCGGGCGCGAGGAACGCGTCACCGTGCCCGCTGCGCTCCGCCGCCGTACGCAGCAACTGGTCGAAGTCCCCCTGGAACCGCACCAGCACGAGCACGGTCAGGGCGATCGCCCCGCCCATCAGCAGGACCGCCTTGACGATCTGGATCCACGTGGTGGCCCGCATCCCTCCCAACGACACATACAGGACCATGAGCGCACCTACGCCGATGACCGTCCAGGCCTGCGCCGCCTCGCTCGTACCCCCCAGCAGGAGCGCGACCAGGCTGCCCGCGCCCACCATCTGCGCCACCAGGTACAGAACGGACACCGTCACCGAGGAAGTTCCCGCCGCGATCCGCACCGGCCGCTCTCTCATCCGCGCCGCGACCACGTCGGCGAGTGTGAACCGCCCGCAGTTGCGCACCAGTTCGGCGACCAGGAACAGCACGACGAGCCAGGCGACGAGGAAGCCCACCGAATACAGCAACCCGTCGTAGCCGAAGAGCGCGATGAGCCCCGAGATACCGAGGAAGGAGGCCGCCGACATGTAGTCGCCCGCGATGGCAAAACCATTCTCCATGGGCGAGAAGAGCCGGCCGCCCGCGTAGAACTCCTCCGCCGAACCACGTCGTTTGCGGCTCGCCCAAGTGGTGATCGCCAGGGTGACGGCGACGAACGCGCTGAACAGCAGCAGCGCCAGGGTCTGATGGCCGCCCGGCACCAGCGTCTGATGGTTGCCCGTCACCGCTCACCGCCTCTGACGCTGCGCGTCAACTCCTGTGTGTCCCAGCGCAGATCCAGCGCGGCCCGGTCCCTGCGCAGCCGTGCGTGGCGCGCGTACGCCCAGGTGAACAGGAACGTGGTGAGGAACTGCCCCAGCCCCGCGATCATCGCCACGTTCACGGAGCCGGCGAGAGGTCGCGCCATGAAACCGGGCGCTGTCGTCGCGGTCACCACATAGCCGACGTACCAGGTGAAGAAGATGGCGACGGCCGGGACAACGAATCTTCGGTACCGGCCGCGCACCTCCTGGAAGGCCGCACTGCGCTGCACCTCCAGATAGATGTCGGCCGGGCGCGCGGTACGGCCCTCGTGCTCGCCGCGCGCGGGCGGCGCGAGGGGAGCGGGCGCGCCCGTGCCGTCCAACTCACCCCAGCCGGAGGCGAACGCGTCGTACCAGGGGTCGTCGAACGGCACCTGCCTGGCCCCCGCGTCCACGGGGGCAGGGTCACGACCTGCGTGGTTCTCCACCGAACTCTCAGGTCGGTCCCCGCGTCGGCGGGGACGACCGGTGCTTGACTGCATGCCCAAGGATGGACAGAACGGGAAGAGCCCTGACTCTTCTCTCCACGCTCTTCACCCCATCAGGTGACCGAGGTGTCCTGATCCCGGTCCTCGACCGGCCTCCATCCACGGGTGGAGGCGCCCACGTGGACGCCTCCTGCCCCCTGGGAGCTCCGGCCCCCTACGCGTCGATGCGCGAGCGGTCCAGTGTCGCCGCCGAGTTGGAGATGAACTCCTTGCGCGGCGCCACCTCGTTCCCCATCAACAGGTCGAACACCTGCTCAGAGGCCTCCAGGTCGGTGATGTTGATACGGCGCAGGGTGCGGTGCCGCGGATCCATCGTGGTCTCGGCCAGCTGGTCGGCGTCCATCTCGCCCAGACCCTTGTAGCGCTGGATCGAGTCCTTGTACCGGATGCCCTTGCTCTGGAACTCCAGCAGCTTGTCGCGCAGCTCGCGGTCCGAGTACGTGTAGACGTACTTGTCCTGGCCCTTCTTCGGCTGGGTGAGTTCGATCCGGTGCAGCGGGGGCACCGCGGCGAACACCCGGCCCGCCTCGACCATGGGGCGCATATATCGCTGGAACAGCGTGAGCAGCAGAATGCGGATGTGCGCACCGTCGACATCGGCGTCGACGAGCAGGATGATCTTCCCGTAGCGAGCCGCGTCGATGTCGAAGGTCCGGCCGGACCCCGCCCCTATGACCTGGATGATCGCGCCGCACTCGGCGTTCTTGAGCATGTCCGACACGGACGCCTTCTGAACGTTGAGGATCTTGCCGCGGATCGGCAGCAGCGCCTGGAACTCGGAGTTCCGGGCGAGCTTGGCGGTGCCGAGCGCCGAGTCCCCCTCGACGATGAACAGCTCGCTGCGCTCGACGTCGTCGCTGCGGCAGTCGGCGAGCTTGGCAGGCAGCGAGGAGGACTCCAGAGCCGTCTTCCGGCGCTGTGCGTCCTTGTGCTGGCGGGCCGCGATGCGCGTACGGGCGGCTGCGACGGCCTTCTCCAGGACGGCGCGGGCCTGGGCGGCGGCATCGCGCTTGGTGGAGGTCAGGTACGCCTTGAGCTCCTTGGAGACCACGTTCGTCACGATGCGGCGGGCGGCCGAGGTGCCGAGCACCTCCTTGGTCTGCCCTTCGAACTGCGGCTCGGCGAGGCGCACCGTCACCACCGCGGTGAGGCCTTCCAGGGCGTCGTCCTTGACGATGTCGTCCTCGGCGACGCGCAGCAGCTTCTTGGACCGCAGCACTTCGTTGACCGTCTTCGTGACGGCCTGCTCGAAGCCCGCCACGTGGGTGCCGCCCTTGGGCGTGGCGATGATGTTCACGAACGACTTGAGCGTCGTGTCGTAACCCGTGCCCCAGCGCATCGCGACGTCGACGCCGAGCTCACGGGTGACCTCGGTGGGGGTCATCTGGCCGTGGTCGTCAAGGACCGGGACGGTCTCCTTGAAGGTGCCCTGGCCGGAGAAGCGGAGTACGTCACAGACGGGCTTGTCGCCGGCCAGGTACTCGCAGAACTCGCTGATGCCCCCGTCGAAGCGGAAGGACTCCTCACCCTTGCTGCCGTCTGCGCCCAGGCCGTACTCGTCGCGGACGACGATGGTCAGCCCGGGTACCAGGAACGCTGTCTGGCGGGCGCGCTGGTGCAAATGGTCCAGGGAGAGCTTGGCGTCCTTGAGGAAGATCTGGCGGTCGGCCCAGTAGCGCACGCGCGTGCCGGTGCGGGTCTTGGGAATCCTCTTGAGCTTGCGCAGGCCGGCCGACGCGTCGAAGGCCGCGTCCGGTCCGGACGCCTTGAACGCGCCCGGGGTACCGCGCCGGAAGCTGACGGAGTGCGTGTGCCCGGCGCGGTCCACCTCGATGTCCAGGCGGGCCGACAGCGCGTTCACCACGGAGGCACCCACACCGTGCAGGCCGCCGGAGGCCGCGTACGAACCACCGCCGAACTTTCCGCCGGCGTGCAGCTTGGTCATCACGACCTCGACACCGGAGAGGCCGGTCTTGGGCTCCACGTCGACGGGGATGCCGCGGCCGTTGTCCCGCACTTCCACCGAGGCGTCGTCGTGCAGGATCACCTCGATATGGTCGCAGTACCCGCCCAGGGCCTCGTCCACGGAGTTGTCGATGATCTCCCAGAGGCAGTGCATCAGACCGCGGCTGTCGGTCGATCCGATGTACATGCCCGGGCGCTTCCGCACGGCCTCGAGCCCCTCGAGGACGAGCAGGTGCCGCGCGGTGTAGTTGGAACCGTCCCGGTCTGCTCCGGTCAGCAGTGCTGTGGACGGCACGGACGTCTCGGCGGTCACGCGGTTCGCTCCTCGCTGAATTTCAGGTGGGGCCCTGTTGGGTAAGGGCCCCGGCTTCGGTCGCCGGTCCGAGGGTACCGAGGCCTGGTAGAGCCGTTGTAACGCCACCCTCGTCCGAAAGTCAGACTAGACCAGGCCCACCCAGAGTCGCATGCATGTTCGATCCCTCGATCGAGTGAAGTACACATCACGTTCCCTTCCAGGCATGAACCATTTAGGCTCCGGGCACGTCCTCATGAACAAACCGGCAATCCAGCCGGGAGGACCGACCCTGACAGACAGCGCGAACCCGTAAGACACAAAGACACGCAATACGGCTCATTCGCCGCCAACCGGCAGCAGACAGCCGACTCGGAGAGAAATTTTTCGAGGAAGAGCCACGAGCGGGAACGTTTTAGGCCTGGTTGGATGTTGACCCTGGTACGACAGCTCGTCGAGCTAGAGAAGAGGCGACGTGACTACTGTTCTGACCCCCGCGAGCCCGCTGACGGCCGCTGACCGCTGCGACCGTTGCGGCGCCCAGGCATATCTGCGCGTCGTGCTCCTCAGCGGTGGTGAACTGCTCTTTTGCGCCCACCACGGACGCAAGTTCGAGCCGGAACTCAAGAAGATCGCCGCTGAGATACAGGACGAGACGGAGCGGCTGACGGCCGCCCCGGCAAGCGCCAACGACGAAGAGCGTTGACACTTCGCATCCACGACGAGCCAGCTCCGGCACAGGCCGGTTGCCCGGGCGGCCACCTCTCCTTCGAGGGGTGGCCGCCCGGACTCGTGCACAGCGGCTCTCCTGTGTCCCTGCCGGCGGCATGCCCGTCAGCGACCCATACGCAGCGCCCTGACGACGTCAGAGACCCGCGTGTACACCCCTGGGCTGCCGGCCCGTCCGCAGCCCCTCCCCCACGACACCAGGCCGATCAGCCGCCCCTGGGCGACCAGCGGCCCACCGCTGTCCCCCTGGCAGGCATCCCGGCCACCGGCCGGCTCCCCGGCGCACAGCATGGCACCGGACCGATACGTTCCGCCCGCACTGCCTGGATACGCCTTCTCGCAGACGGCATCGGACAGCACATCCACCCGTGCGGCCCGCAGACCGCGCACATAGTCGCCTCGGCCCGTGATGTCGCCCCAGCCGTAGACCACAGCGTCCGTACCCGGCCGGTAGGCCGCGTCGCCGGGGCCCGCCATGCCGATGACGGAGCTCGCGGGGAGCGGCTCGGCGAGGGTGAGCACAGCGAAGTCACCGGCGTTCGTGTACGCGTTGTACGCCGGGTTGATCCACACACTGCTCAGGGAGATCTCCCTGCCTCCGTCCGCCAGTAGATCCCCGCGCCCGGCGATCACCTTGAGATCGCGGATCTGCCGCGCGGGCGCTCCCAGCACCTGTCGGCTCATGCAGTGCGCCGCGGTCAGCACGGTCGACCGGCCGATCACCACACCCCCGCAGAACTGCCCCGCACGCGTGCCCCCGAACCGGTCACGGCTGGACAACGCCACCGTCCACGGGCTCTGCGAGATCTCTACGGGATAGCCGCCGAGTACGACGCTGTCGGCCGCCGCGGGGGCAGGAGACGCCAGCGGTGACACGGCCGCCGCGACCGCGAGAGCAAGCGCTCGGGCGAAGGGACGGGACATACGGACTCCTCACTCTGGGTTGACAACAGTAAAACCCAGAGTGACTCACCGGATGGTGGCGCGCACTCCGCGCAGACCAAAGGGCCCGGCTCCCTGTACGGGAGACCGGGCCCTCGTGACGTATGGACGAGACCTAGTCGAGGTAGTCGCGCAGCACCTGCGAGCGCGACGGGTGACGCAGCTTCGACATCGTCTTGGACTCGATCTGGCGGATACGCTCACGCGTCACGCCGTACACCTTGCCGATCTCGTCGAGGGTCTTCGGCTGACCATCGGTGAGACCGAAACGCATGGAGACGACGCCCGCCTCGCGCTCGGACAGCGTGTCGAGCACGGAGTGCAGCTGCTCCTGGAGGAGCGTGAAGCTGACCGCGTCGGCCGGGACGACAGCCTCGGAGTCCTCGATGAGGTCACCGAACTCGCTGTCACCGTCCTCACCCAGCGGGGTGTGCAGCGAGATCGGCTCGCGGCCGTACTTCTGGACCTCGATGACCTTTTCCGGGGTCATGTCGAGCTCCTTGGCCAGCTCCTCCGGGGTGGGCTCGCGGCCCAGGTCCTGGAGCATCTGACGCTGCACACGCGCGAGCTTGTTGATGACCTCGACCATGTGCACCGGGATACGGATGGTGCGGGCCTGGTCGGCCATGGCGCGGGTGATCGCCTGACGGATCCACCAGGTCGCATACGTCGAGAACTTGTAGCCCTTGGTGTAGTCAAACTTTTCTACCGCGCGGATCAGACCGAGGTTGCCCTCCTGGATGAGATCCAGGAAGAGCATGCCGCGACCCGTGTAGCGCTTGGCGAGGGAGACCACCAGGCGGAGGTTGGCCTCCAGGAGGTGGTTCTTGGCGCGGCGGCCGTCCTCGGCGATGATCTCCAGCTCGCGCTTGAGCTTCGGGGCGAGCTTGTCGGCGTTGGCGAGCTTGTCCTCGGCGAACAGGCCGGCCTCGATGCGCTTGGCGAGCTCGACCTCCTGCTCGGCGTTGAGCAGCGGGACCTTGCCGATCTGCTTGAGGTAGTCCTTGACGGGGTCAGCCGTGGCACCGGCCGCGGCGACCTGCTGCGCGGGCGCGTCGTCCTCGTCCTCGTCCGACAGGACGAAGCCCTGGGCGCCGTCCTCGGTGGGCTCTTCGGCACCGGGCTTGCCGGTACCCGGGGTCTCCTCGACCGCCGCCTCCTCGTCGATCAGCTCGACGTCGTCCTTCTTGGCGGTGGTCTTCTTGGCCGTCGTCTTCTTGGCGACGGTTTTCTTCGCGACGGCCTTCTTCGCCGTCGTCTTCTTGGCAGCGGCCTTCTTGGCGGGGGCTTCCTCGGCGGGAGCGTCAGCGGCAGGCATCGCGGGGGCGGCGGTGGCGGTGGCCTTCTTGGCCGTCGCCGTCTTCGCCGGGACGGTCTTGGTGGCCGTGCGCTTGGCCGGACTCTTCGCTGCGACGCTCTTTCGGGTGCGCTTGGGCTCCGCGGCACTGACCATCAGCGTCACACCCTCTTCCTCGAGGATCTGGTTGAGGCTGCGCAGTACGTTCTTCCACTGAGTGGCCGGAATCTGGTCAGCTTCGAAGGCCCGACGCACGTCATCGCCGGCGATCTGCCCCTCAGCCTTTCCCCGCTCAATGAGCGCCATGACAGAGATGGACTCGGCGATCTCCGGCGGGAGCGTACGGGATGTGCTGGCCGACACGAACAACCTCTCGGAACGTTGGAAAACGGCTTCCGGCCCCGTCCAATGTGGACCGGAGCCGACGACCGACGACTTGGGGATAGCCGACGGCGCGGGCGGGGGCCGGGAAGATGCACAGCGCCGTGAGCGGCGTCCGTATTCCCTCCTCGACTGTCACCTCTTAAGTCATCGCGCTGCCCCGTGGAGCGTTACGCCCAATCTGCGTGGCCCGAGTCACACCCCGTAAGCACCCAAAAGCGGCCAGATACGGTCAAACATGGTCAGTCAATGAGCTCGGCGTCTCGTCCCGCTGCCGGACTCTGCCGGATTCCAGAGGATTTCCGGCAGAGCCCAGCAGAGTCCGGCAGAGTCCGGCAGCGGATCGTTCGCCGATCGAGCGTTGCCGCGCGAGGGGGCACGCCCCCGAACGCGCCGCCCTCGGTATGCGGTCAGTGCTCGCGCGGCGCGGGCACCACGCGTTCCACCTCGGGGTGGACGGTGAGCAGTTGACGCATGGCAGCCTCCGCCCCCACCCCGTCACTGGCGACGAGGGCGTCGACGATCCGGGCGTGGTGCGCGAGGGAGGTCTCGTTCGGCCGGTCACAGCCGGTGACCGGACCTCCGGAGACCTGCAGCGCGGCCGACACGATCCCTGACAGGTGCTCCAGCATCCGGTTGCCGGCGACCTGAATGAGGAGCGAGTGGAACTCCGCGTCGGCGCGCGAGAAGGTGAGCGAGTCACCCTGCGCCATGGCATGGCCCATGATCTCGACCATGTCGGCGAGCCGCTGATTCACCTCCTCGCGTCCGTGCCCGGCGGCGAGGCGGGCGGCCAGCGGCTCGATCGTCCAGCGCAGCTCGCTCAGCTCACGCCGCTGGTCGTCGCGCTGCGGCCCGAAGGCCCGCCACTCGATGATGTCCGGGTCGAGAAGATTCCAGTCACTGACGGGCCGTACACGCGTGCCGACATTGGGGCGGGCGCTGACCAGGCCCTTGGCCTCGAGGACGCGGAGTGACTCACGGACGACGGTGCGGGAGACCTCGAACCGCTGGCCGATCTCTTCGGGCACGAGCGGGCGGTCGGCTCCCAGGTCTCCGGACACAATCATCTGGCCCAGCTGCTGGACGAGTTGGCCGTGCAGGCCGCGGCCGCGGCTGCCCGCGGCCCGCCTGCCGACTCGGCCCAGCTCCGGGTCCGCGCCGTCCCACACTGGGGCACCGACACGGTCGGCACCAGGGGCCTCCACATAGGGGTAGCGGTCGAGTTCGCCCGGACCGGCGAGGCCGGAGTCGGCGGAGCGGGCGGCGGTCATCATGGTGTGCGCAAGGGTACTCACGCATCCTTTGTCGGCGTCGGCCCCAACTCCCTTGAGGTCTTTGGTGAAAAGCACACGAAAGGGTGATCGCTCACCCCATCGCAATTGACGCCTTATCGGAAAGAAATGGGCGTTCTCCGAGGAGTTGTGCGCACGCGAGGAACACCTCGGCCACGGGTGATCGTCATCGGAACCTGCTGCGCAGGGTCGTGAGCAGATACGCGCAGAGCAGGGCCGTGAGCGACAACGCCAGTGCACCGCCCACGGGTTGGGCGATCATCCGCGCCCCGGCAGCCAGATATTGCTCGCCCCCGAAGGGCCACGGCACCAGCATGAGCTCACGCAACCGCGTCGAAAACCCGGCCGCGGTTCGCACAGAGGGCCCCTCCAATGCCTTCTGCAGAAGGGGTACGACCACGACCGGTACGGCCAGAACCGCGGCGAGTCCGGCGGTCGTCGACCGGAAGATCCCCGCGGCCAGCACGCCCGCCCAGGCACAGCCCACCATGAGTCCGAGCCAACTCGCGCTCATCGAAGGCCAGTCGATGGGAACTGCGGTGAGCTCCCCTCCGTAGACGATGTAGAGCAGTTCGGCGTCCACACCCACCGTGAGGACGGCCAGAGCCAGCGCGACGGCGGCGGCGACGAGGAGTTTGGCGGCGAGCAGTCCCAGGCGCCGCGGGACGGTGCCGCGATCCGCCGCCAGGGCGGGGTGGCGGAACTCGTCGCCGAAGGCGATGGCGCCGAGCCAGCCGGCACCGAGCGCCGCGGGCGGCAGCGGCAGTTCCTGCGGCCACGCGGCGAGCAGGCGCGGCTGCGGTGTGTGCCCCACCCGCGCCAGGAGTACGGAGAGAACGGCGGAGGCGGCGAGTACGGCGGCCGCGATCAGATAGCCGGTGCCGACTCCTGCCACGCGGCGCAGTTCGTAACGCACAGGACGCAACGGGCTGGGCCCTTGGCGAACGGAAATGGGCGGCGGAAGGGCGGACAGCCCCTCCGCGCCCTCCTCATCGGTGCGCCCCGGGGACACGTCCCCCTGAGGCTCGCTCGCGGCCTGCCGTCTCGCGTAGGGCCCCATGTCACCGATTTCCTCGGCGAGTTGATGCACCAGAATGCCGTGGCGGTGCGCGGTTTCACCGACATCGGCGCATGTACTGCCGTACACCGAGAGGCGGCTGCCGTCCTCTCGCACCACTTCGACGGAACGTCGTGTTCTGCGTGCCTCCTTGGCGAGAAGGGCGCCGAGTCTGCCGGCATGCGGGCTGCGGACGGCCACACGGGGCCGGAGCCGGGTGCGGGCGAAGTCCTCGACTTCCTGGTCGGCGACGAGCCTGCCCTCGTCGATCGTGACGACCCGGTCGGCGGTCCGCGCGGCCTCCTTCGGGTCGTCCGTGGTGAACAGCACGGTGCCGCCCTCGGCGGCGTGCGCGCGCAGAATGCCGTGCAGCCATCGGCTTTCGCGGGTGGAGAGTCCGTCCGCGGGGTCGTCGAGAACGAGTGTGTGCGGGTCGGGCAGCAGCGCGCAGGCCAGACCGAGGCGACGGTCCATGCCGCGTGAGAGCATGCCCAGGCGCTCCTCGCGCAGACTGACGAGGCCCACCACTTCGAGGACCTCGTCGGCACGCCGGACGGGCACGCCCACGGCGGCACACAGCATGCGGAGTTGCCCCTGAACGGTGCGCGCCGGATGGCCGGGCACCTCTCCGAGAAGAACGCCCACTTCACGCGAGGGATGGGCGATTCGGTGCAGCGGACGGCCTCTGAAATAGGTGATTCCGCGGCCTGGTTGGAGTTCGAGCATGAGTCTCAGCGCCGTCGTCTTGCCCGCACCCGGGGCTCCGAGGAGCGCGGTGACGCGGCCCGCGTGCGCCTCGAAGGACACGTCATCGACGACGGGCGGAAGCTCCTTGCGGGGGTCGCTGGTCAGTCCGATGGCCTGGATCACCCAAAGCAAGATAGCGCGATATTTACGTTTTTTCGGTCATCTGTGACGCGCTTCGAGGAGCAGGCCCCGCGCCCGTCCGGCCTTGTCGTGCGTCAGACCTCGGGGCGCAGCATCGGGGGATTGAGCAGCGTGGCGCCGCCCGCGCGGAAGAGCTGGGCGGGGCGGCCGCCCTGCCGGGTGGTGGTACCGCCGGTCGGGACGAGGAACCCCGGTGTGCCGGTCACCTTGCGGTGGAAATTGCGGGGATCCAGCGCCACGCCCCACACCGCCTCATACACACGGCGCAGCTCGCCGACGGTGAACTCGGCCGGGCAGAAGGCCGTCGCCAGCGACGAGTACTCGATCTTGGACCGGGCCCGCTCCACCCCGTCCGCCAGGATCTGCGCATGGTCGAAGGCGAGCGGCGCCGCCAGTTCCCCTTCGCGGCCGTAGCCGCCCCGCTGGAGCAGCTCCTCGACGGGGGCCCAGCGCGCACTGTTCGCGTCGCCGCCCGCCCGGGGAGCCGGCAGATCGGGCGCGAGCGCGAGATGGGCGACGCTGACGACCCTCATCCGCGGGTCGCGCTTGGGGTCGCCGTACGTGGCGAGCTGTTCCAGGTGCGCGCCGTTGTCCTGAGCGGCAGCGTCCGGGTCGTGGGCGCGCAGCCCGGTCTCCTCGGCCAATTCCCGCGCGGCCGCCTGTGCCAGGTCCTCGTCGGCCCGTACGAAGCCGCCGGGCAGCGCCCACCGCCCCTGGAACGGAGGCTCGCCCCTCCGCACCGCCAGCGCACACAGGGCGTGGCGACGCACGGTCAACACGACCAGGTCAACGGTGACGGCGAAGGGTGGGAAGGCTGACGGGTCGTAGGGCATGCCGCGATCATAGTCGTCTCCCTGACGATAAACACGCCCTTCATCGGTCGCGCGGGTGGCTGATCCACTTCGGTACGGACCGTCACGGAGCGCGGTGACGAGGAGCACCCCGACGGCGGTCGCCGTGGCCGCCGGACGGCAGTCCACCGGGGACGGAAGGCCGCCCGCAGCACTCGCCCCGCAGCGGCGAACTCACCTCCTTCTCGTTGCGGGCGGCGGCCAGGGCGGCGACGACGACAGCCGTCTCGTGGATCCGCACGGCCCCACCGCGGTGCCGATCACCCGGAGCAGACAGACACGCGCCCGGCACCCGGCCGCCCGCGCCGCCGCGTGTACCTCTCCGGCCCTCATGTGTCGTTCTTTGCCCCCTGACGGGGCTCCGGACGGCGGGGCCTCCTGCGGGAGCGTGAAGCGCTGCCCGTGCTGTCGGCAGCGCGGACGGGCCCTTCTGCCGCGGGGGAGGCGTCCGCGGCCGGCCGGGGACGGCCGGCGCCTCCCCTCTCGGCGGAACGCCGGTTCGGACGGCTGCCGGCACTCCCTGTGGACCGCGTCCGGCGTCGGCGCCGGGAAGCTGCCCTTGTCGACTCGGGCGGGACATGCCCCGATGACCGCTCCGCGTCGGCCCCCGGCGCGGAGGACACCACAGCTCCTGCCCTCGCCTCCGCACCGCCGCGCTCGGCACGCTCCCTGCGCAGGCACCGGCGAATCGACTCCGGATCCAGACCCTCGTTGCACGCCTGGTGCAAAAGGCGGGCGAAGAGATATCCGGGATCCGCGCCGAGCGCCATGGCCAGGGCTTCGCGCGCCTCCAATTCATCGCCGGAAGACCAGGCGACCCATCCCGCGA
Source organism: Streptomyces sporangiiformans (assembly GCF_005768555.2). Classification (GTDB taxonomy): domain Bacteria; phylum Actinomycetota; class Actinomycetes; order Streptomycetales; family Streptomycetaceae; genus Streptomyces; species Streptomyces sporangiiformans. The sequence continues at coordinate 13,529 of NZ_VCHX02000147.1, read as the reverse complement.
GAGTGAGCGGCGCCGCGGCGTGCTCGCCGTACGAGCCAACGCAGCGGCGGGCCAGGGCCCGCCACAGACGCAGCGCGGGTCCCGCCTCGTCGCCCTCCATCCACTCCGCCACCCTGTCGCGCGTCGTGCGGTCCTGGAGGCCGAGGATCAGGGTGGCGGCCTCGTCGTGGGCCAGTAGTTCGTCGTCCCGGAGGTCCGCAGGGAGTGTTCCGGACACGGGTGGGGCATCGGTGAACCGGCGCATGACCAGACCCGCCAGGTCGACCGTCTGGGCCGCCACGTCCGTGCGGCTCTCGTCGTCCAGGATCCTGGGGATGAGGGCCAGGCTCACGGCGTCCAGCGCGGACTCCTGCTCCAGCGCCGCCGCGGTCTCCCAGGGCGCGAGCCTCGCCCGCAGCTCACGCAGAGTGCCCCGCACCTGGAGACCGGCGTACGTCGCGGCGGCGGCCAGCACCGAGGTACCGGGCAGTCCCATGGGAGTACCTGCCGACGGACAGCACTGCTCGCTGGGGCAGCAGTACGACCAGAAGCGGCCGTCCGAGATGCACAGGGCCTCGATCACGGGGACGTCCAGAACGCCGCACGCCGTGCGCAGCAACTGCGCCAGCGGGCGGAGGCGCTCCATGACCTCCCGGCCGGACTCGCCGCCTTCGGGGTCCTGACAGAGGAACGCGACCATTCTCTCGATCGGTGCGCCCCTGCGTTCGCTTCCCTTGACGAGCCCATGGGCGAGCTGCTCCGCCACGGACGGCCAGTCCTCCGCCTGGTCGGGAATGCCGAGCCGGGCGCGCCCGCCGAACCGTCCGCGCCCGTCCCGGTCGTGCAGGGCGACGAGCACGATGCTGTCCTCGGGCCGGTACCCGAGCAGGTACGGCAGGGCATCGGCCAGCTCCGCCGGAGTACGGAGTGTGACCTGCTGCTCGGTGCACGGGACATCGGCCGCGACTCCGCCCGCATGGGTGTCACCTTCGCCATGGCCGCCATGGCCGCCTTGCCCGCCGCGCTCGGCCGCTTCCGCATACTCGTCGCGCCCGTCATGCGCGTCGCACCCGTCATGCCCGTCGCACCCGTCATGCGCGCCGATGTCACCGTCGCCGGAAGTCCCGGCCGCTTCGCTGTGATTCGTCATGCGGTGACCATCCCGCGGATCTCAAGATTCCGCTTTGTCCTGTGGACAACCACGACCATGACCACGTCAGAAGCTGTCCACAGCCTGACCGGCTCATTCGCGCGATGTCCGACCCATCGGGTTGCATGGGGCCATGAGCAACGAAGACCTGCGCACCGCGGCCGATACCGTTCTCGCCCGCCTCATCGGCGCCCAGGCGGGCGAGGCCCGGCTGCGCGAGGACCAGTGGCGCGCCATCGAGGCACTCGTCGCGGACAAGCGCAGGGCGCTGGTGGTGCAGCGCACCGGCTGGGGCAAGTCCGCGGTGTACTTCGTCGCGACCGCGCTGCTGCGGGAGCGGGGGGCCGGCCCCACGGTCATCGTCTCCCCGCTCCTCGCTCTCATGCGCAACCAGGTCGAGGCGGCCGCGCGCGCGGGGATCCAGGCGCGGACCATCAACTCGTCCAACACGGAGGAATGGGACACGATCCAGGACGAGGTGGCCGCAGGCGCGGTCGATGTGCTGCTGGTGAGCCCGGAGCGGCTCAACAACCCCGACTTCCGCGACCAGGTACTGCCCAAGCTCGCCGCGGCCACCGGCCTCCTCGTGGTCGACGAGGCGCACTGCATCTCCGACTGGGGTCACGACTTCCGGCCCGACTACCGTCGGCTGCGCACCATGCTCGCCGATCTCCCACCGGGCGTTCCGGTCCTGGCCACCACCGCGACCGCCAACGCGCGCGTGACGGCTGATGTGGCCGAGCAGCTGGGCACCGGCGGCAGCACGGACGCGCTCGTCCTGCGCGGCCCTCTGGACCGGGAGAGCCTGAGCCTCGGTGTGCTGCGGCTGCCGGACGCCGCGCACCGCATGGCCTGGCTCGCCGAGCACCTCGCCGAACTGCCAGGTTCGGGAATCATCTACACGCTCACGGTGGCCGCCGCCGAGGAGGTCACCGCGTTCCTGCGGCAGTCCGGGCACACCGTGGCGTCGTACACCGGGAAGACGGAGAACGCGGACCGTCAACAGGCCGAGGAGGATCTGCTCGCCAACCGCGTCAAAGCCCTGGTCGCGACGTCCGCACTGGGCATGGGCTTCGACAAGCCCGACCTCGGCTTCGTGGTGCACCTGGGGTCGCCGTCGTCTCCGATCGCGTACTACCAGCAGGTGGGGCGCGCCGGGCGTGGTGTGGAGCATGCCGAGGTCCTGCTCCTGCCGGGTAAGGAGGACGAGGCGATCTGGCAGTACTTCGCCTCCATCGCCTTCCCTCCCGAGGAGCAGGTCCGGCACACGCTGGACGCCCTCGCGCAGGCAGGAAGGCCGCTCTCGCTGCCCGCGCTCGAACCGCTGGTGGAGCTGCGCCGGTCCCGGCTCGAGACGATGCTCAAGGTCCTGGACGTGGACGGCGCGGTGAGGCGGGTCAAGGGAGGCTGGATGTCCACGGGCGCCCCGTGGACATATGACACGGAGCGCTACGCGTGGGTTGCCAAGCAGCGTTCCGCCGAGCAGCAGGCGATGCGCGACTACGTCTCGACGACCAGCTGCCGGATGGAGTTCCTGCGGCAGCAGTTGGACGACGAGGGGGCGGCCCCCTGCGAGCGCTGCGACAACTGCGCCGGTCCCCGGTTCACCGACTCGGTCTCCCCCACCGCTCTGGACTCGGCGCGCGGTGAGCTCGGCCGTGCGGGTGTCGAGGTCGAGCCCCGGAAGATGTGGCCCACGGGTCTGCCCGCCGTCGGCGTCAACCTGAAGGGACGGATCCCGGCCGGTGAACAGGCCGCGTCCGGGCGGGCCTTGGGACGCCTCTCGGACATCGGCTGGGGCAACCGGCTGCGTCCGATACTCGCTCCCCAGGCTCCGGACGGCCCCGTTCCGGACGATGTGGCGAAGGCCGTGGTCGGAGTGCTGGCCGACTGGGCGAAGGGGCCAGGGGGCTGGGCTTCGGGAAGCCCCGACGCGCAGTCGCGCCCGGTCGGTGTCGTCACCATGGCCTCGCACAGCCGGCCGCGTCTCATTCAGTCACTGGGTGCGCGGATCGCCGAGGTCGGACGGCTGCCGCTGCTGGGTTCCCTCGAGTACGCCGCTGAAGCCGCGGCCGCGCACGTCTCCAGGAGCAACAGCGCACAGCGGCTCAAGGCGCTCGATGGGGCCCTGACCGTGCCCACCGCCCTGGCCGAAACCCTCGCGCAGGCCCAGGGGCCCGTACTCCTCGTCGATGACATGACGGAGACCGGCTGGACACTCGCGGTGGCCACGCGCATGCTTCGACGGGCCGGTGCGCAAGCGGTATTGCCGCTGGTCCTCGCCGTACAGAACTGACCCATGCGTCGCTATGAAGAACCCTGGGCAGGGATATAGGAGACGCATCGGCAGATAACGGTCGGTGGTCCCAATTGCTCGTTGCCGCAACCAAGTTCGACAGGAAGAATTGGGGGTGCGCCCCGCACGGCCGGTCCAAGGCCGCCCGTTAGGGCTGTGCCGCGGTGCGCTCCCCCTGTCCGACCCCGCCCGCAGTGTGGGCGCGTAGCCGAAGGGAGGACCGTGACCTTCGGATTCGCTCCGTCCTCGGCGGCATCGATGTCGACGTCCGCCGCTTCCGCCAACCCCCTGGCCCGGATGCTCGAACCCGCGGAGTGGGCCGCCGCGGGGATTCCGCTGCTGCGTAATCCCCGGGAGGTCGTCAGCGGGCTGCACTCCCGGCACCGCCCCCGGCCCGCGACCGCGGTCGTGGCTGTCCTCGATCCGGATGAACGACTCGCGGCGAGCGCCTCGTTCACCCGTCGCCCGGCTCCGGCGGACGGCTGGATGTTCCGCAATTCGCTGCTCGCACAGCTGCGCCGGGTGATCCCGCACGACCTGCGGCGCCGCACCCCGGTGCGTACCGCCGTGCTGCTCTACTGCCGCGAGGGCGACGCGCGTTGGACGGAGGAGGACGGAGCCTGGATGTGGGGGCTCCGAGACGCCTGCACTCTGCACGGACTGCGCTGCGGGGCGTACATCACGCTGACGAGTGACGGCTGGCAGGTGCTGGGCGAGGGACGCGGCGGGCGTCGGCCCAACGCGGACGCACCACCGGAATCCTTCGAGTCGTTCGCCGCGGCCGACACACCGCAGCCGCGCGCCGGGGGCGCCGCCTCCGAGGTGCTGCGCCGAGCGGCCGCCCGCTGAGCCGACGCAACGCAGCCGTCGGCACCGGCAGCCGCCGGCACCGGCGTTTCCCACGCGGCACACAGCCTCAGGGCTCGCCATCAACCTCCCCGCGGCATGTGATGGCCACCCCCAGAACGTCCATATGGACAGAACGTCCATATGGACACGTGGACATGGCCACATGACTCAACGGCGCCCGCGCCGACACGTCCCCCGTGCGGCACACGTCAAACCATCCACCGTGCAAAAGCCGCCACAGCGGCATGCCGCCACCCGTGGATGCCTCGGTCAGACTCCCGCGCCCAACACCGAGTTGATCTTCTGCGGGTCGCCGCAGACGATCAGCAGGGCGCCGGCTCGGCCGTGGGCCAGTGGCAGGGCGGTGGCGGCGACAGTGTCGGATCCGCCGTTGACGGCCACGACGACCACGGGGCGAGACGCGGCACGGGCGACGAGGGAGGCGTCGGTGTAGAAGACGTCGTCGCCCGCGTCGTGCTGCGCCCAGTACGCGGCGTCGCCGAAGGACAACTCGTGGGCGGCCCACGGGTGCGGTTCGCCGGTGGTGATCACCAGCACCTCACCAGGGGCACGGCCCGAATCGAGAAGCAGATCGACCGCTTCCTCGGCAGCGTCCAGCGCCCCCTCGACCGAGGCCGGGATCAGCTGGATCTGCGGAGTCGAGGCAGCGGCGGGGGCCGCCGAAGCGGACGGCTCCGGCTTGGCCACAGGCGTGTCGCGCGGCGCACGTTGCGCCGGCGGCATCGGCCGGACGGGACCCGGGCGGCCGGGACGCGGCGGAGCCGCGGGACGGGGGCCGGGTACGGGGCGGGGGGTCGGCGCGCTACGGCCGCTGGCCGGAGTGGCGCGGGGACCCTGGGCACTCTCGTGAATCTGAGGCTCCTCGGGAATGAGAGGCATGAGCTGATTTTTATCAAACGCCGGTGCGACGCGCCTCGGCGGGTGGCACATGAGTGCGAGCGGAGACGTCAGAAATCGAAGCCGAGCTGACCTTCGATCTCCGGAACGCTTCCGTCCGCCCAGCTGCGGACCTTCTTGAGGTGCCGCCACTGGGGCAGCGCATCAAGATACGCCCACGACAGCCGGTGGTACGGGGTGGGGCCCCGCAACTCCAGCGCGGCCTTGTGCACCGGTGACGGATACCCGGCGTTGGCCGCAAAACCGAAGTCTGCATGGTCGATACCCAGTTCGGCCATCATTTTGTCGCGCTCGACCTTGGCGATCACCGAAGCCGCCGCGACGGCCACACACGACTGGTCGCCCTTGATCACCGTACGTACCCGCCACGGAGTGCCGAGATAGTCATGCTTCCCGTCGAGGATGACCGCGTCGGGGCGGACCGGCAGGGCCTCCAAGGCGCGTATGGCAGCGAGCCGCAGTGCGGCCGTCATCCCCAGGCTGTCGATCTCCTCCGGAGAGGAATGCCCCAGGGCGTACGACGTCACCCAGCTCAAGAGCTCCCCGGCGAGCTCCGTGCGTCGCTTGACGGTGAGGAGCTTGGAGTCGGTGAGACCTTCGGGCGGGCGACGCAGTCCCGTGACGGCCGCGCAGACGGTGACCGGTCCGGCCCACGCGCCGCGCCCCACCTCGTCGACACCGGCAATGACCTTCGCTCCAGTGGTGGCGCGCAAGGAGCGCTCGACAGTGTGGGTGGGTGCTTCGTACGGCATGACGCCCTTAGCCTACGCCGCGCCAACCCCGGTCCGACACCGAGGTTTCCCCGGGCGACCTCACGCTCCGGCCGGCCGCAGCAGTGGAACCATCATCTGGTCGATCATCTCTTCCAGATCCTTGTCACTCCATTCGCTCACGCACACCTTTGAGCGGTACATCATCATGGCCGGGATGGCGTCGAAGACATAGGAGTTCGCCGCGTCGGGCCGCACTTCTCCCCGCTCGATACCACGGAGAATGACCTCTCGCACCAGCCGCACCCCCGGCTCCACGACCCCTTCGAGGATCACGGCGTGAAAGCGTTCAGCGGCACTGAAATCGCATTCGTGAAGCACTGAACGCAGGGCGAAACCTGGGCGCGAGAACATCGCCCCGCGTACCCGGCGGCAGAGTTCCAGAAGTTCCTCGCGTGCGTTCCCGAGGTCGGGCGCGTCCTCAAAGGTGGGCAGCCCGAACCGGAGCGCGTCCACGACGAGATCCTCCTTGGACGGCCAGCGACGGTAGACCGCGGCCTTGCCGGTCTGGGCGACCGCGGCGACGCCCTCCATGGTGAGACCGTTCCAGCCGACCGTGCCGAGCTGCTCGAGCGCCGCCTCGAGGATCGCGCGTTCGAGCACGACGCCGCGTCGGCGGAAGGAGGCCGTCTGAGCGGGGGCGGCCGTCTGAGCGGGGGCGGCCGTCCAGTGCGAAGTAGCCATGTGAGTTTCTCCGTTGAGCATGGGGGGAGCGGGGGTTTCGGGGAAAGCGGGCTGTCCGGTGAAGCGGCACGGAAGTAATCCAGTGAACGGTTGCGTTCACTGAAGGGGACTCACTACCTTTGACGCGACAGTGGACGCGAGCGTTCACTAACGCACTTGTGGGGGACCCATAGTGACAACCTCTCAATTGACTAAAAACCAGAAGCCGGGGGCGGCCCGCCGGGAGGGGCGCCCCGGCATCGCGCTCACCGTCATCGCTGCCTGCCAACTCATGGTGGTACTCGATGCGACGATTGTGAACATCGCGCTCCCGCACATACAAGACGCGCTCAAGTTCTCCACGACCGACCTCACCTGGGTCGTCAGCGCGTACACACTCACGTTCGGCGGTCTGCTGCTGCTCGGCGGCCGGGCCGGCGACATACTCGGTCGTCGCCGGGTCTTCATGGCCGGCATCCTGCTCTTCACCTTCGCCTCGCTGCTCGGCGGTTTCGCACAGGAACCCTGGCAGCTGCTGGCGGCGCGCGCCCTCCAGGGCGTGGGGGGCGCGATCGCGTCGCCCACCTCGCTCGCGCTGATCACCACGACCTTCCCCGAGGGCCCCGAACGCAACAGGGCGTTCGGTGTCTTCGCCGCGGTCTCCGCCGGAGGCGGCGCCATCGGCCTGCTGGCGGGCGGCATGCTCACCGAGTGGCTCGACTGGCGCTGGGTGCTCTTCGTCAACGTACCCATCGGCCTGCTGATCGCGTTCCTCACGCCCCTCTACATCAGCGAGTCCGAGCGGCATCCGGGACGCTTCGACTTCGCGGGCGCGCTGACGTCGACGGCCGGCATGGCGTCCCTCGTCTATGGCTTCATCCGGGCCTCTGAGGAGGGCTGGCGGGACAACCTCAGCATTGGGTCCTTCGGAGCGGCGGTGGTCCTGCTGCTGGCCTTCGGACTGATCGAGTCCCGGGCCAGGGAACCGATCACGCCGCTGCGCATGTTCGCCGACCGCAACCGATCGGGCACGTATGTGATCATGCTGAGCCTGGCCGCGGCGATGTTCGGCATGTTCTTCTTCATCGTGCTCTTCGTGCAGAACGTACTGGGGTACACCCCGATCGAGGCAGGCCTGGCCTTCCTCCCGGTGACGGTCGCGATCGCGTTCGGCGCCGGGTTGTCGCAGCGGTTCCTGCCCGTGCTCGGCCCCAAGCCGTTCATGCTCGTCGGCTCGGTGCTCGTCGTGATCGGACTGAGCTGGCAGACCTTCATCAGCCCCGACAGCTCGTACATCGGCGGAGTGCTCGGCCCGATGCTGGTGTTCGGCTTCGGCATGGGTCTGAACTTCGTGACCCTGACCCTCACCGCGGTCTCCGGTGTCGCCCAGCACGAGGCGGGCGCGGCGTCCGGCCTGCTCAACGCCACGCAGCAAGTGGGCGGTTCGCTGGGTCTCTCCATCCTGACGACGGTCTTCGGCACGGCCAGCCGTGATGAGGCGGAGAAACAACTGCCCGCGTTCATGGCCAATGCCTCGCCCGAGCAGAAGGCGGAGTTCGCGCAGACGCAGCAGCTGCCGGCGCCGTGGGGTCACGAAGTGCTGTCCCAGGGCATATCCACCGCCTTCATACCGGCCGCCGCGATGGCCGTACTGGCCCTGGTGACCGCCGCGTTGGTGATCCGGGTCCGCAAGAGCGACCTCGACGCCCTCGCGGGCACCGCCGGCCCCGCCGGAGGCTGACNGCTGCCGCGGAGGCTGACGCTGCCGCGGGAACGTACGGAGGCCGGACCGCGTCCTCGGGACGCCGGCCCGGCCTCCGTACGTTCCCGCGTTCCCTGGCAGCTCGTACGCAATCCGTGCAGCCGGTGCCTCAGCGGTACAGAAGCTCCGTCTGAAGCCGATTGCACTCGCGCCAGTCCGCCTTGGCCGACAGCGGCCGGTCGTCGAGAATGCCTCGGGCACGGACCTCGCCCCAGCTGGTGGCGAACCAGGGTTCGCTCTCCCGCCTCAAGTCCCTCGCGATGGACTCAAGAGCGCAGGAGCGAAGTGGCTCTTTCAGCTCGTCGAGGGCCGGTACGGCGTCCGCGGACAAGCCGCGCGCGTAGGCGAGGTCGAACTTGCCCGTCGCCTCGTACCGTTGGACGTTGCGCTCGGCGACCAGACCGTCCGGTGACGCGAGCCCGAAGACGAGCACACCCCCGGCGGCACTGGCCACGACGGCGCGCGGCAGCCAGCGGGCGCCCCACACACCGGCCACCATGATGAGCACGATGACCAGACCGAGCCAGACCTCCACGGTCACCACCGAGATCCTCAGCCGCGTCAGTCCATAGGCCTCCACGTACATGTGCATACGTCGCACCGCGGATGCCACCACAACGAGCGCCAGGACACACAGGGTTCCCAGCACGCCATGCACGAGCCTCCGGTCGCGCGCACCGTCGCGCGGAGCCCAGCGCAGGGCGACGACGATGACGAGCAGGGTGAGCAGTGTGACCATGAGCAGCTGCCAGAAGCCCTGGCGCGCGTACTCGGCGTACGTCTGGCCCGTCTCCTCCAGCACGGCGTCGTATCCGCCGAACAGGACAGCGAGCTGGACGGCGTTGAAAGCCGCGAAGAGCGTCGCGAGCACGATGAGAGGCAGTGCCCACTCGAGACGGCCACGGGCCCGGCCGGGAAGCACCTCGATGCGGTCCCACAGGACGGGCGCGGCGGCCACGTGCGCCGCCGCGAGGGCCCCGACCACGCCCAGTACGAGGAGTACGACGTGCCAGGGGCCGCCGGAGACGGACGCGTCCGGCACGAGTCCGCCGAGCAGATCCGCGAAGGCGGCGTCGGCCCCTGCGAACAGCGCACCGAAGACCAGCAGCAGAACCGCCGCCACCGCGAGCGCGCGCAGCACCGGGCCCAGGTTGCCGCGGGCGCCACCGGTCCGCTCGCGCAGGCCGCGCCACCCCCAGGCCGGGCCGGTGAGGATCGCGGTGTTGAGACCGATCGGGCCGAGCAGCACTCCGGGCCAGGTACGGCCTCCGTGCAGGGCCAGGGAGCCCACGGCCAGCGCGGCCACGACCGCGAGGAACGACGGCCAGTCGGCGTCGCGCAGGGCCGGCACGGCCAGCAGGGCTAGCCCGCCCATGCCCCAGACGAGCGTCCAGCGGCGTGGACGCCGGCCGGCCGCCTGGGCGGCCCAGTACGCGGCGAGCGCGGCCGGAATCGCCACCATCATGAGGTTGAGGGCCAGTCCGTCGCCGAGCAGAAGCATGCTCAGTACGCCGGTGGCCAGGGCGGCCCAAAGGGTGGCGGTGCGGACCGGGGCCGGGGGCTCCGCCTGAAGCTCGGCGAACGACCAGGAGGACCTGGCGACGGGGTATGTCCCGGCGGAGCCGTTCTCTCCCAAGTCGTCCTCGTCGGAGTCGTCCTCGCCCAAGTCGTCCTCGCCGGAGTCGTCCTCGTCGTAACCCCCTCGGCCGGGCGTGCCCTTCGACGACACGTCGCCGGAATGGGACGCCGGGACGGCGTCCTCCGGCTCATCGGTGTCCAGGGCGGACTTCCTGCTCAGGGCAGCGGTACTCCCCTCGGCAACCGCCCCATCCTCCGCTTCCGGCCCTCTCGGCTCGGCCTCGGACGGCGTGTCGGACACGGGACCCCCTCCCGACCGGCCCGCGCGCGGCGCGCGGCAGATGGCTGCGGCGGAAGCCCGGGGACCGGTGTGTCTCGTCGTGGCACGCTCGGGATGATCAACGAGCGGCGTGGCGGACAGGGTATTCCGCGGAACATCCGACGAAGTGGGGCGTGGGTGCTCTGTGGCAGGTCTGTGACAGTCGCCGATGTCTGTGCCAGGAGAAACAGGGAAGACGCGGTGTCGCCAGCCCCTGCGGGCCCCCGGCACCGTACGCGACCTACTCCGCGCCCTCCGCCCGCAGCCAGCCCGGCAACGCCTCAGTCCGCTCCGCCCACTCGGCAGGGGGCGCCCCCGCCTTCCCGGCGGCCAGCACACCGCCCACGATGGCGCAGTTCGTGTCCACGTCCCCGCCCACCTGGGCGGTCGCCCAGAAGGCCTGTTCGTAGTCCCCGAGGGCCCGCGCGGCCGACCAGAGGGCGAACGGCACGGTGTCATGCGCGCTTGTGCGCCGCCCGCAGCCGAGGACGGCGGCGACCGTCGTCGCGTCACCGTAGTCGAGCATGTCCCGGGCGCGCCGCAGTCCGGCGCCCACGGCGCTGCGCGGTACCAGGGCGACGACCCCGTCGAGCAGCGACTGCGCGCTGGGCGGACCTCCCGGCGCGGCGGCCAGCGCGGCGGCCGCGGCCACGGCCATGGCACCGGCCACGGCTTCACGGTGCTGGTGCGTGGGGTACGCGGAGATCTCCGCCTGGTGCGTCGCCTGCTCCGGGTCGTCCGCGTACCAGGCACCCAGCGGAGCGATCCGCATCGCCGCGCCGTTCCCCCAGGAGCCCTGTCCCTTGAAGAGGGCGGAGGCCAGTTCGCGCCAGTCGCCGCCCTCCCGGACCAGTCGCAGCAGCCGGTTGACCGCCGGCCCGTAGCCCCGGTCGAAGTCGTGGTGCTCCGCGAAGGAACGGGCCAGCTCGTCCTGGTCGATACGGCGGTGTGCGGCCAGAACGGCCACGACGGAGCAGGCCATTTCCGTGTCGTCGGTCCACTGCCAGGGGCCGGACGGCAGGGCGCGACGCTTGAGCAGCGGGTAGTTCTCGGGCACGAAGAACTGCGAGCCCAGCGCATCCCCCACCGCGAGTCCGCGCAGGCTGGCCAGGGCGCGGTCCAGGCGCCCGGCGGGAGGGGAATCGGAGTCAGCGGTCATCGCCCCGCACTCTATCCGGTGGCTCCGTACGGTTCCGGATCACGCCAGCGGTCGAACGGCCGGTCCAGCGTGTACTTGCCGTCCTCCCCGAGCACGAGCATGCGCATCTCGCCGTTCCCGGGATTCGACAGTGATTCGAACTCCGCGACCGACCAGTGGAACCAGCGCATGCAGAACAGCCGCATGGCCAGACCGTGGGTCACCAGCAGCACGTTCGGCGGATGGTCGGGCGCCTCGAAACTGCGGAAGAGGCTCTCCAGGAAGTTGCCGACCCGGTCGTACACGTCGGCGCCGGACTCCCCTTGCGCGAATCGGTAGAAGAAGTGCCCGTACGCGTCGCGATACGCCTTCTGCAGGCGTACGTCGTCCCGGTCCTGCCAGTTTCCCCAGTCCTGCTCACGCAGCCGCGGCTCCTCGCGTATGCGTACCAGCTCTGGGTCGAGATGGAAGGCGCGGAACGTCTCGTGCGTACGCCGGTACGGAGAGACATAAACGCTGACGCGCTCGCGGCCGAACACCTCCCGCAGCCGCTTGCCGGTCTCTTCCGCCTGCTGCCATCCCGCGTCGGTGAGTGGCAGGGCGTGGTCGGGTTCGCGTTCGTACACGGAGTCATCGGCGTTGCCCGCCGACTCTCCGTGCCGGACGAGGACGATGCGCCGTGGTCGTGCCATGCCAAAACCCTAGATCGGTTCAGCGTCGATCGAGCACCCCTACGGGCTCCATACAGCGTATGTCACACAGATACGGCCCTTTCAGACCGTCCAGCTCGGTTCCAGCTCCACGATGTCGCCCGTGAGAGCCGCGACGTCCGCCTCTATCTGGGCCCTCAGAGCGAGCCGCTCCACGCGCTCGACGCGGTACTTGCCGTGCTCGGCGGCCGATTGCCACATCGACAGGACCAGGAACTCATGCCCGGGCGCCTCGCCGAACAGGCCGCGCACCATGCCGGGCGAGCCGGCCATCGCGGGATTCCACACCTTCTCCTGCATCAGCGCGAAGTGCTCGGCTCTCTCTTCGTGCACACGGCAGTGCGCCACCCGCACCAGGTCGGCATCCGTGAAGCGCGGCTCGAAGCCGGTCTTCACATCGAACCGGTGATCAAAGAGTTTGATGTGTGGATCCTTGAACGTGCCCGACTGCGCGGCGGCCAGCCGATCATGGGAGCGGGCCATGAAGGAGTCGTAGAACGCACGGCTCTCCCAGAAGGCGAAGACGTGGGCCACTCCCGGGCGCCCCCGGCTCCAGCCCCCGCCCTGTCCCCTGAACCCCGGCTCCCCCAGAAGCCCCGCCCATTTTCGCTGCCCCCGCTCAAAACCGCGGCGGTCCACCACGGTGCAGCGAATCCACTTGACCAGCACCGCGCCATCGTAAGGCCACGGAGCGTGGCGGCGGTCACACTCCGGCGGAGTGCACCCGAGCGAGCGTCCCCGCGCCCGTGACAGGATGGGCAACTCGCCACGAAGATATGGCGGTTGAGGCGGCAAGCACCGCGGGACGGGGAGGAGAACTGGTGAACAAGGGCATCCGCAAGGTCGAGGTGGCGGTGAAGTGGGACCCCAGTCCCACGGGTGAGGCGCCCACTGACCTCGACCTCGTCGCGGCGACCTACCTGGCGGCAGATCCGCAAGGAGACCCCGACTATGTCGTGCACTTCGACAGCCGCTCCCCGGACGGCACCATCACCCTCGACCGCGACAGCAAGACCGGCCAGGGATTCGGCTGGGACGAGGTCATGGTCCTGGAGCTCAACCGCCTCGACAGCCGCTACGCGCGCGTGGTGGTCGGCGTCGCCATACAGCAGCGGACCGGCAAGAAGACCTTCGTCACCGTCCACGGCCCCGCGCTGCGCATCCGTGAGGGGTACACCGTCCTGGCCGAGGACGACTTCGGCGGCGTCCTCGGCGCGACAGCCGCGACGGTCGCGGAGTTCGTGCGCGACGACTCCGGTGAATGGACCTTCTATCCGGGCGTCCACGGTTACGACGCGGACCCTGCGGCGTTCCCCCAGGTCATGGGTCGCCCTCGCGAGTCCTGAGTCCACGAGGGCTATCGACGCCGAAGGGCGGCACGGCCTGTGGCCGTGCCG
>NZ_VCHX02000134.1 GCF_005768555.2 Streptomyces sporangiiformans | reverse complement strand
GCACCGGCCGCGACGTGAGGGCCGGGGCCGGGGCCCGCCTCCTCGACGCCTCTCGGCGTGTCGCCCGTCGCGGATCACCCTTCGCGGATCGCCATCGCGGATCGCCCATCGCGGATCGCCCGTCGCGGATCGCCCGTCGCGGATCGTCCCACGATCGCGTCACCGCTGCCCGCATCCCCGCAGGTCAGGAACTGGGACATCCCAGATGGCCCCAAACAGCGGGTCATTGTGGCGGCCGGTGCCCGCGCCCCGGCACAGTCGGTGCAGCACATCCGGCGGCGTGATCCACATCACTCCGCCCGGCTCGCACACCGAGCACGCCAGAGAGGAAATCCGGATCATGAAGTTCCACAAGAGCGCCGCCATCGGCATCCTCGCCACCGCGGTCCTGGGCAGCGGACTCGCCGTGGCCCCCACGGCGACAGCCGCCGACGCGATGGGCACGGCTCCGGCCTGCGTGAAGCGGGACGTCATCAAGCACAGGAAGTACGTGAAGGTCACCAACACCTGCCGTGAGACGATGCACCTGAAGGTCGTCATCGACTGGGGTTCCGACTCCCCCTGTCTCACGTACCAGCCCGGTGAGCAGTGGGAGTGGAACTGGGGCCGGGGTTCGTACGGCAAGGTCGTCACCTGCTGATCCGCCGGACAGGCCGCTGGGACTGGCCGGCCGCGTGCTCCTTCAGGAATGTGCCCGCATGGGCGGCAGCCTCCTCCTTCGTGGCGAAGGAGGAGGCTTTTCGTCTTCGCCACGTGGTCCGTCGGCCGCTCGCCCGCCCGGCCCACCGCCAACCGCCAACCGCCAACCGCCAACCGCCAGAGGACGTACGGGAGTTGGACCGCATCCCGACGGCGCCGAACCACGGCCCCGGTTAGCATGAGCTCCATGCGTTTTCGGCGTAGTCATGACAATCTCCCGCCCCTTCCTCGCGATCCACGAGCCGACGAGTATCCGATGCCGTCCGTTCCGTACGGGTGGTACGCCGTGCTCCGCGGCGCCGAGCTGCCGCCGGGCAAGGTCGTCAGCCTCCACTACTTCGGACGTGCCCTCATCGCCTTCCGCGGCGCGGACGGGCAGCCGGCCGTACGCGACGCGCACTGCCCTCATTACGGCGCGCACCTGGGCGCCGGCGGGAAGGTCGTGGACGGCACCGTGGAGTGCCCCTTCCACGGGTGGCGATTCGATGCGGACGGCCGGTGCGTGAAGGCCCCGTTCGCCGTCCGGACCCCCAAGGTGTCCATCGGGGGCTATCCGGTCCGTGAGCACAGCGGGCTCATCTTCGTCTACGCCGGGCCGGGAGAGCCGTCGTGGGAGGTACCGGACATCCCTGAGGCGACATCCCAGGGGTTCGCCCAACCGATCGACGACACCTGCCGGGCGCGCATCCATGTCCAGGAGATGCGCGAGAACATCGTGGACGAGTCGCATTTCCACTTCATCCACGGCCAGAGCGAACCGCCTGTCCAGGACCTCCAGCCGGACGGCCCTTTCGCCGAGGTCCGCGGCCGGATCAGCCGGCGCGTTCTGGGCTGGGACATCGACAACACCTTCGACGCGTTCATGTACGGACCGGGCGTCATGGTGGTCCGCACCCACGGCCCCGTCCTTTCGGTGACCGCCGTCGCCCTCTCCACCCCCATCGACGACCGTACGAGCGAGTTGCGGATGCTGTACTACATCCGCAAGCCGTCCCGGCTCCCTTTCCTCGTGCCCGTCCTCAAGCTCGTCTTCCGCGCCGAAGCCCTGGGCGAGGTGCGCGAAGAAGTCCGGATCTGGGATCACAAGATCCACCAACCGCGCCCTGTCCTGCTTCCGCACGAAAAGGGCATCAAGGCACTACGCCGCTGGTACGCCCAGTTCTATCCGTCCGATGTACCGGCAGAGGGGTTGCCCGACCTCCCCTCGCGCTCCGACTTCTCGACGCCACTCCCCTGACCTACCACTCCCCTGACCGGCCACTCCCCTGCCCCGGACCTTCTCTCACGGCCCGTCGAGGTCGATGCCCAGCTCCGTGTCCGGGCAGCAGAACTGGCACGCCTCCACCATCGGGTCGAGCAGCGCCGCCCGTGCGTCCTGGGCGCTGATGGGATGCTTCACGGCGCCGTGCGGGCAGTCGCCGGTGTGGATGCGCGCGGGCTCGGGGCCCAGCGCCCTGGGCTGCCGCTCCACCGTGAAGCTCGTCGACGCCTCCCCGGGGCGGCTGCTCGCGAAGGCGGGGAGGGCCCCAGGGTGCCGCCGCTGCCGCGGGCGGGCCGGCCGGGACTGCTGCTGCCGCTGCGGCTCTCCCTCGGCGCGGGCGAGCGCCTGGCGTACGGCGTCGCGTTGAAGTCGCAGGTAGATGCCGATGGTCTCGTTGTCGAGGACCTGCTTGTCGAGGTGCTCCAGGATGATGCGCAGACGCGCACGATCCGGTGGCAACTCGTTCATGCGTTCGATTCAAGCACGGGCCCTTGGCCCCGTCGATGTGTGCTCCGCTCAGACGACCGGCTCGCCGAGGCCCAGCAGGTTTCCCTCGCTGTCGCGGAACCAGGCGGCGCGCTCCCCGCGTGCGCCCTTGCTCGGGTAGTTCCCGTCGATCTCGGCGATCCCGTCCTTCGTCCGCAACCCGGGCACGTCGACCTCCTCGAACCTCACGCCGCGCCGCTTGAGTTCCGACACGACGGTCTCCAGGTCGTCGACCTGCCACCCCATCTGAGTAAAGGTGCCGGTCGAGGCTCCCGTCGACTTGAACAGGGCGAACTCCGTGCCTCCGCACCGGTACAGCAGTCCACCGGGCCGTTCGTCGACGGGTTCCAGACCTAGTTGCTCGGCGTAGAAACGCCGCGCCCGGTCCAGGTCCTGGGCCGGAAGCCTGGTCGCCACGCGTCCCCGGGCCAGAATGTTCCTGTCGTCTGCGTTCATACCTCCACTGTGCCGTGAGCGTGGCCGAACGGACGGGCAACGGGCGCGTGCCGCGGTGTGGGATACGGAATGGCCTCTGACCTGCGCATTATGGACCGCCTGGACATGCGCGGGCCGCCTGGACCGTGGGTAGAGTCGAAGCATGGATCTGCCGGTGATGCCACCCGTGAAGCCGATGCTCGCCAAGTCCGTGGCGCGGATTCCGCCGGGCATGCAGTACGAGGCGAAGTGGGACGGGTTCCGGGCGATCGTCTTCCGCGACGGCGACGAGGTCGAGATCGGCAGCCGTACGGGAAAGTCGCTGGCCCGGTACTTTCCCGAGCTGGTCGATGCCCTGCGGGCAAGGCTGCCGCAGCGGTGCGTGGTGGACGGCGAGATCGTGATCGCGCGGGACCGTCGGCTGGACTTCGACGCGCTGACGGAGCGCATTCACCCGGCCGCGTCCCGCGTGAAGCTGCTGGCCGAGCGGACCCCGGCCTCGTTCGTGGTCTTCGATCTGCTCGCACTCGCCGACCAGTCGCTACTGGACGTCCCGCTGAGCGAACGGCGCGCGCTGCTCGTGGAGACCCTGGCCGGGGTCACGGCTCCCCTGCATGTGGCACCGGCGACGCTGGACATCGAAGTAGCACAGCAGTGGTTCCAGCAGTACGAGGGCGCGGGCCTGGACGGGGTGATCGCAAAGCCGCTCACCCTGCGCTACCGGCAGGACGAGCGGCTGATGTTCAAGGTCAAGCACGAGCGCACCGCGGACGTGGTCGTCGCGGGGTACCGCCTCCACAAGAGCGGGCCCGTCGTCGGTTCGCTGCTGCTCGGTCTGCACGATGCCCAGGGCACGCTGCAGCACGTGGGGGTGTCCGCGGCGTTCTCCATGCAGCGGCGCGCGGAGCTGGTGGCGGAGCTGGAGCCGCTGCGCATGGCGTCCGCCGAGGGCCATCCGTGGGCGGCCTGGGCGGAGGAGTCGGCCCATGAGGCGGCCCGGCTGCCCGGTGCGCCCAGCCGCTGGTCGGGTAAGAAGGACCTCTCCTGGGTGCCGCTTCGGCCGGAACGGGTGTGCGAGGTGGCGTACGACCACATGGAGAACGGGCAGCGCTTCCGGCACACGGCGCGGTTCCGCCGCTGGCGCCCCGACCGCACGCCCGAGAGCTGCACCTACGCCCAGCTGGAGGAGCCCGTCCGCTACAACCTGGCGGAGATCCTGGGCCCGGACGGCTGAGACCGCCGACTCGGTTACCTGTTCGGCCCAAGCGGCGCCTTCGGACTCGATCCATGGGGTATGACACGATTGAACGAATAAACGCAAACCCATGAAAACGGGGCATCGTGGACACCGTAGGCATGAGACGGTCCGGGCGGCCGGTGCGGACCAGACGCGCGGCCGTGGCGACGGCACTGCTGGCCACCCTGCTGGCCGGTTCCATGGCGGCAGGCTGCACGCAGGGCAACGGCGGACCGGCCGACGACGGGCGCGCGCCGGACCCCGAGCGCAGCACGGAGACCAGCAAACCCCCCACCGGTTCGCCACTCGCCGTGAAGATCGACAACGTGACCCGGGCCCGGCCGCACACAGGCCTCGACTCTGCGGACATCGTCTACGCCGAGCAGGTGGAGGCCGGCCTGAGCAGGCTGATGGCGATGTACGCGACCAAGCTGCCGCCGGTCGTCGGACCGGTGCGCAGCGCACGCGAGTCGGACCTGGAGCTGCTGCGTCAGTATGACGAGCCGACGCTCGCCTTCTCGGGGGCGCACAGCAAGTTGCTGCCGCTGATCGACAAGGCACCGCTGCGCGTGGCGTCGCCGAACGAGGAACCGGAGGCGTTCTTCCGGAGCGCGGACAGGCCCGCGCCGCACAACCTGTATCTGCGCCCCGAGCGGCTGCTGAAGTCCGCCCCGGGAGCGGACGCGCTGACGACGGGCTTCGAATACGGGGCGCTGCCCGAGGGCGGCAAGGCCGAGACCACACGCACCGTGCGCTTCCCCGCGGCCAGCTTCACCTTCAACTGGTCCGAGAGCAGGGACCGCTGGCTGGTGTCGATGGACGGCAGGCCCAGCGTGACGACCGACGGGAAGCGGGTGGCCGCCTCGACGGTGGTCGTGCAGTACGTGAAGATCCGCGAGTCCCAGTTCGAGGACTTCCTGGGCAGCAACACGCCGTACACGGAGACCGTGGGCTCCGGCAAGGCCCAGGTCCTGCGCGACGGCCGCGCCTTCGACGTCGACTGGAAGCGTGCCTCGGCCACCGACGGAACGAAGTTCACGACGACGAACGGCGAATCCATGAAGTTCGCGCGCGGACAGGTCTGGGTCGTCTTCGCGAAGGCGTGACCCCGGCGCCGTACGACCTCCCGCGCCGTATGACCTCCCGCGCCGTACGGAGACCGGCGCCGTACGGAGAACCGCGCCGCACGGAGAACCGCGCCGCACGGAAACCGGCACCCTGCCCTTCAGCCCTGCGTGACGAGCGGTTCGCCCGGGTTTCGCAATCCCTCCGCGGCATCCGAGACGCGTTGGAGCAGGCTGAAGAACACGGCGCGCTCCTCGGCGCTGAGGGGAGCCAGGAAGACCTGGTTCATACGGGCCGTCCGGACGGTCAGCTTCCGGTGCGTGCGTGCCCCCTCGTCGGTGAGGCGCAGCAGGAACCTGCGACCGTCCTGCGGATCGCGGACCTTGTCGAGGAGGCCGCGGCGGCTGAGCCGGCTGATGACCTCGGCGATGGTGGACCGGTCCAGACCCACGCGCTCACCCACGGTGCGCTGGTCCAGGCCCGGCTCGGCGACGAGCGCGTTCAGGACCGCGAACTGCGGCGAGGTGATCTCCTCGGAGACCATCGCGTTCCACAGCAGATAGTGCGCCTGCTGCAGCCGCCGGGCCAGGTGCCCCGGATGAGTGGAGAGGTCCACCGCGGCCATGTGTGCTCCTCAGCTCCCCGTATGCGCGCTGCATATACGGGCTGGATTCGTCGGTGCACTGAACGATACCGTCTCGCCCGATGAACTGTCTGCCGAGCGATGTGACATTCACCTGGGGCTTTCCCCAAGGTCTTGACGGCCGCACCGTCGAATGACAGCGTGAGTGAAACCTCAAAGAAATAATCAGTGCCCTGAGTAATTCGGGCGCGCTGGTAGCTCGGAAGAGATGGGGCTTCACTGATGGACAAGGTGGTCGCCACAGCCGCCGAGGCGGTGGCCGATGTGCCGGACGGCGCGTCACTCGCGGTCGGCGGTTTCGGACTGAGCGGTGTGCCGAACGTTCTGATCGAGGCTCTGTACGAGCGTGAGGTCTCCGCTCTGAGCGTGGTCTCCAACAACTGCGGGGCCATGGAGTCGGGGCTCGCGATACTCCTCGCGGCGGGCCGCATCGCCCGCGTCACCGGGTCGTACATCGGGGGGAACAAGGAGTTCGCCCGGCAGTACCTGGCCGGCGAGCTGGAGGTCGAGATGATCCCGCAGGGCACGCTGGCCGAGCGGCTGCGGGCCGGCGGCGCCGGCATCCCCGCCTTCTACACCCCGGCCGGCGTCGGCACCCAGGTCGCCGACGGCGGACTGCCCTGGCGGTACGACGGTGAGGGCGGCGTCGCGCTCGCCTCGCCGCCGAAGGAGGTGCGGGAGTTCGACGGCACGGAGTACGTGCTGGAGCACGGCATCCGTACCGACTTCGCCCTCGTCCGGGCCGCGAAGGGCGACCGGCACGGGAACCTGGTCTTCAACAAGTCGTCCCGCAACTTCAACCCGCTCGCCGCGATGGCCGGCCGGGTGACGATAGCCGAGGTCGAGGAACTCGTGGAGCCCGGCGAGATCGACCCGGACGCGGTGCATCTGCCGGGGATCTTCGTCCAGCGGTTGATCGCCCTGACCCCCGAGCAGGCGGCAGACAAGAAGATCGAGCAGCGGACGGTGAGTTCCTGATGGCCTGGACGCGTGAAGAGATGGCCGCCCGCGCCGCGCGCGAGCTGGAGGACGGCCAGTACGTGAACCTCGGCATCGGACTGCCGACGCTGATCCCCAACTACCTCCCGCCCGGCGTCGAGGTGATCCTGGAGTCCGAGAACGGCATCCTCGGCACCGGCCCGTACCCGACCGAGGACCAGGTCGACCCGGACCTCATCAACGCCGGCAAGGAGACCGTCACGGTCCTGCCCGGCGCCTCGTACTTCGACTCCTCCCTCTCCTTCGGGATGATCCGCGGCGGCCATATCGATGTCGCCGTACTCGGCGCCATGCAGGTGTCCGCCGGCGGGGATCTCGCCAACTGGGCCATCCCCGGCAAGATGATCACCGGGATCGGCGGTGCCATGGACTTGGTGCACGGAGCCCGCAAGGTGATCGTCGTGATGACCCACACCGCGAAGGACGGCTCGCCGAAGATCCTTCAGGACTGCGCGCTGCCGCTCACCGGCAAGGCGTGCGTCAACCGGATCATCACGGATCTGGGGGTGCTGGACGTGACGGACGAGGGCCTGGTGCTGGTGGAGACCGCGCCGGGTGTCGAGACCGAGGAGATCGTCGCGAAGACCGCTGCCAAGGTTCGAACTCCGGAGGAGATCGTATGAGGGACGTCTACATCGTCGATGCCGTACGGACCCCGATCGGCAAGTACAACGGCTCGCTGGCAGGCGTACGACCGGACGACCTCGGCGCGCACGCCATCCGCGAACTCCTCGCCCGTACACCGGACCTGGATCCGGCACGGATCGAGGACGTGTACTTCGGCAACGCGAACGGCGCGGGCGAGGAGAACCGCAACGTCGGCCGCATGGCTGCCCTCCTCGCCGGCCTGCCCACATCCGTACCCGGCGTGACCGTCAACCGGCTGTGCGCCTCCGGGCTCGAAGCCGTCATCCAGGCCGCGCGGGCCATCGCGCTCGGCGACGCCTCCATCGCCCTGGCCGGTGGCGTCGAGTCGATGACCCGTGCCCCCTACGTCCTGCCGAAGAGCGACAAGCCCTTCCCGGCCGGGCACACCGAGCTGTACTCGACGACACTCGGCTGGCGCATGGTCAACCCGAAGATGGACCCGCAGTGGACCGTCCCGCTCGGCGAGAGCGCGGAGCTGATCGCCGAGAAGCACAAGATCAGCCGGGAGCAGCAGGACGAGTTCGCGCTCGCCTCCCACCAGAAGGCGGCCCGCGCCCAGGCCGACGGCCTCTTCGACGCCGAGATCGCGCCCGTCTCCCTCCCCCAGCGCAAGGGCGACCCGGTCGTCTTCGGCGCCGACGAATGCGTACGCGCCTCCGCCTCCCTCGACGCGATGGCGAAGCTCAAGCCGTCCTTCCGTAAGGAGAACGGCACGGTGACGGCGGGCAACGCCTCCCCGCTGAACGACGGGGCGGCCGCACTGCTGCTCGTCGACGAGGACGGGCTGAGGGCCACCGGCCGCGAGCCGCTCGCGCGGGTCTCCGCCTCCGGTGTCTCCGCGATCGACCCGCACTACTTCGGGCTCGCGCCCGTCGAGGCCGTTCGTCGCGCGCTCTCCAAGGCGGGCAAGGGATTTGACGATCTGTCGACCCTCGAACTGAACGAGGCGTTCGCCGCGCAGGTGCTCGGCTGCGTGGCCGAGTGGCCCGAGTTCGACCCGGCACTCCTCAACCCGCAGGGTGGCGCGATCGCCCTCGGTCACCCGCTGGGCGCCTCCGGCGCCCGGCTCGCCGGCACCGTCGCCCATCAGCTCGCCCGCCGCGGATCCGGCGTCGGAGTCGCCACGCTCTGCATCGGCGTCGGCCAGGGCCTGGCCCTCGTCCTCGAACGCTGAGACCTCTCGCTGAGACCTCTCAAGGCCCGTAGGGAATCGGAATCCTCATGACGCTCACCCAGTCGGACATCGACACCGAGGTCAACGACCTCCAGAACGCGTACGACAAAGCCGTCGCCGGCGGCGCCCCGGTCCAGCACCACCCGCCGCGCGACTACGCCCCGTACCGCAGCTCCGTACTGCGCCACCCCAAGCAGCCGCTGGTCGCGGTGAACGGGGGCGATCCGGAGACGGTCGAGCTGTCCGGTCCGGTGTTCGGTCCGACCGACATCACCGAGATCGACAACGACCTCACCGTCCAGCACCAGGGCGAGCCGCTCGGCGAGCGCATCACCGTCTCCGGACGGCTGCTCGACCGCGACGGCCGCCCCGTGCGCGGCCAGCTCATCGAGCTCTGGCAGGCCAACGCGTCGGGCCGGTACGCGCATCTGCGCGACCAGCACCCGGCGCCGCTCGACCCCAACTTCACCGGTGTGGGACGCACTCTGACGGATGATCAGGGCCGGTACTTCTTCCGTACGATCAAGCCGGGCGCGTACCCGTGGCGCAATCACACCAACGCGTGGCGCCCCGCGCACATCCACTTCTCGCTGTTCGGCTCTGCGTTCACGCAGCGGCTCGTGACGCAGATGTACTTCCCGAACGACCCGCTGTTCCCGTACGACCCGATCCTTCGCTCGGTGACCGACGAGTCGGCCCGGGGCCGCCTCGTCGCGCAGTACAACCACGACCTTTCGCAGCCCGAGTTCTCGCTGGGCTACGAGTGGGACATCGTTCTCGACGGTCCCTCCGCCACTTGGATAGAGGAAGGCCGCTGAGCATGCCCGAGCAGTTGCTCCCCACCCCGTCGCACACCGTCGGCCCGTTCTACGGGTACGCGCTGCCCTTCCCCGAGGGCGGGCAGGTCGCCCCCAAGGGCCACCCCGACCAGATCACGCTGCACGGTCACGTGCTGGACGGCGAGGGCGATCCGATCCCGGACGCCCTGCTGGAGTTCTGGCAGGCGGCCCCGGACGGCTCCCTGAAGGGCGCCCCCGGTTCGATGCGCCGCGATCCGGTGACCGGCGGCTACCTCGGTCGCAACGGCACCGACTTCACCGGCTTCGGCCGGGTCGCCACGGACGCCGACGGTCACTACGCGCTGCACACGCTGCCGCCGGGCAACGCCGGTCCGCCGTACATCAGCGTGTGCGTGTTCGCGCGCGGCCTGCTGCACCACCTGTACACGCGGGCGTATCTGGCGGACGGGCCGCAGGGAGCCGACCCGCTGCTCGACTCGCTGCCGCCGGAGCGCCGGGCCACGCTGGTCGCACAACCCGGCGAGCGGCGCACGTACCGTTTCGACATCCGCCTTCAGGGCGAAGGCGAAACGGTCTTCCTGGAGTTCCAGTGACAGCTGTCGGTCCTGTCGATTCCGACGCCGGCCTGCTCGCCCCCGGGCGAGCGGGCTCCCCCGCCGAGTCCGCGACGGGCGACCGCGCCTACCTCCGGGCGCTGCTCGACGCGGAGGCGGCACTCACCCGCGCGCAGGCATCGCTCGGTCTCGTCCCGGCGCGGGCCGCCTCGGCGGTGGACGCGGCGGCGGACGCTTCCCGCTTCGACGTCCATGCCCTCGCCCTGCGCGCGCGGGGCGGCGGCAATCCGGTGATCCCGCTGGTCGCGGACCTGACCGCGGCGGTCGCCGAGGAGCACGCTCCGTACGTCCACCGGGGCGCGACGAGTCAGGACATCATGGACACGGCCACGATGCTGGTGGCCGCGCGGACGCTGGATCTCGTCCTGGCGGACCTGGCCCGCACGGAGCGCGCGCTGGAAAGGCTCGCCCGGGAGCACCGGGACACGGCCATGCCGGGGCGGACACTGACCCAGCACGCGGTGCCGACGACCTTCGGTCTCAAGGCCGCGGGGTGGCGGTCCCTGGTGCTGGACGCCCGGGACCGCCTCCAGTCCGTACGTGATGGCCTTCCGGCCCAACTCGGCGGCGCGGCGGGCACCTTGGCGGCCTTCACCGCGTACGGGACTTCGGACACAGGTGCGCTCGTCGAGGCTTACGCCCGCGAAGTCGGCCTGGCCGCACCGGCGTTGCCCTGGCACACCCTCCGTACCCCGGTCGCCGATCTCGCGGGTGCTCTCGCGTTCACGGCGGGCGCCCTCGGCAAGACGGCGACGGATGTCCTCACTCTCGCCCGTACGGAGATCCGCGAGCTGAGCGAGGGCACCGGCGGCGGGTCCTCGGCCGTGCCGCACAAGGCGAACCCCGTGCGCGCCACGCTGATCGCCGCGGCGGCCCGCCACGCGCCACAGCTCGCCGCGACGCTGTACGGTTCGCTGGCCGCCGAGGACGAGCGCCCCGCGGGCGCCTGGCACGCCGAGTGGGAACCCCTGCGCGATCTGCTCCGCCTGGTCGGCGGCGCGGCGCGTGACGCGGCCGAAGTGGCGGAGGGTCTCCAGGTGCACGCGGAGGCGATGCGCGCCCACCTGGACCTCACCCACGGCCTGATCGTCTCCGAGCGGCTGTCCGCCGAGCTCGCCCCGGTGCTCGGCCGCGCCCGGGCGAAGGAACTGCTCACCCGGGCCGCCGAACGGGCAGGCGCCGAGGGCCGTCCGCTCGTGGACATCCTCCAACTCCTCGCCGAGGAGCCACGGCTGAAGGAGCTCGACCTCGTGGCCCTCACCGACCCGACCCAGTACACCGGCTCCGCCGGAGCCCTCACCGACCGTGCCCTGGAGCGACGTTGACCACCCAGCCGACCGGTAAGCAGCTGCACCATCGCGCCGAGGGATCCCCCACCGCTCCCCCGCTGTTCCTCGGCCCGTCCCTCGGCACGTCGATGGCCTTGTGGGACAAGGTCGCACCCGAACTGTCCATCACCCACCGGGTGGTGCGCTGGGACCTTCCCGGCCACGGCGGCTCCCCCGCCGACCTGATCGGACCCGGCGCGACCGTCGACGAGCTGGCCGGCCTGGTCCTCTCCCTCGCCGACTCGCTCGGCATCGACCGCTTCTCCTACGCCGGTGTCTCGCTCGGCGGCGCGGTGGGGCTGCACCTCGCGGCGCACCACCCGGAGCGTGTCGAGAGCCTCGCCGTGATCTGCTCCTCGGCCCATTTCAACGGCTCCAAGCCGTGGCAGGAGCGGGCGGCGCTGGTCCGCGCCGAGGGGCTGGCCGGTCTCGCGGAGAGCGCGAACTCCCGTTGGTTCACACCCGGTTTCACCGTGCCGGAACTCGTCGAGGACCACCGTACGGCGGACCCGGACGCGTACGCCGCCTGCTGCGACGCGCTCGGGGCCTTCGACATCCGCGAGCGGTTGCCGCGGATCGCCGCGCCTGCCCTGCTCGTCGCCGGTCGTGAGGACCCGGCGACGCCGCCCGCGCATCTGCGTGAGATCGCCGACGCCGTGCCCGGCGCCGCGCTCACCGAGATCCCGCGTGCCTCGCACCTGGCGCCCGCCGAACAGCCGGAGGCCGTACTCACCGCTCT
Organism: Streptomyces sporangiiformans; assembly: GCF_005768555.2. Lineage (GTDB taxonomy): Bacteria > Actinomycetota > Actinomycetes > Streptomycetales > Streptomycetaceae > Streptomyces > Streptomyces sporangiiformans. Next base: position 603 of record NZ_VCHX02000134.1, on the reverse strand, counting down.
GCGCGCGCACTTCGGCGGCGGTGCGCGGCGCGGGATGGACGTACGTCGCGAGGTGCTCGGCGACGCTCATGTGGACCGGGCTCAGGCCCGGCAGTCTCCGTTCACGGCTCGGTTCCAGGACTTCATCTCGCGTTACGCGTGGGGCGAGATCTGGACGGATCCGACGCTGTCGCGCCGCGAGCGCAGTCTGATCACGCTGACCGCTCTGGTCGCTCACGGCCACTACGACGAGCTGGCGATGCATGTCCGGGCCGCCCGCCGCAACGGGCTCACTCCGGAGGAGATCGGGGCGGTGTTGCTGCAGAGCGCCGTGTACTGCGGTGTCCCTGCGGCCAATTCGGCGTTCGCGGTGGCCCAGCGGGTCCTCTCCGAGGAGGACGAGGCCACGGGGTGACGTGGCACAGCCTCGACTCATGGACCGACGTTTCTCGCCCCCGCCGCCCCTACCCGTCCCATCCCGTTCCTGGGGGCTGCGCACCCAGACCCCCGCTATCGGCCTGAACGGCCTCGTCCTCAAACGCCGGACGGGATGAAAATCAGCCCCTCCGGCGTTTGAGGAGCGGGGTCTGGGGCGGAGCCCCAGGGATGGGACGGGTAGGGGCG
>NZ_VCHX02000136.1 GCF_005768555.2 Streptomyces sporangiiformans | reverse complement strand
GACGAGGCCGTTCAGGCCGACACGGGGGTCTGGGGGCGGAGCCCCCAGGGTCGGGATTGGGAAGGGGCGGCGGGGGCGAGAGAGCGATGGCCTCAGCCGCATCCCAAGCCGCACCAGACAACGCGGGCGCGCTGCGCGCCAGCGCGACCAGCGCATCCAGATCGCACCCGTCACGCACCTGCGTGGCCATCGCCTCCACGGCCTCCACCGCCGCAGCCCGCCGCTCGGCAACAGGCACCAGCCCAAGATGACGAGAAGGCGTATCCACCTGAGCAACCCGCCGCAGCACACCCAGCACCGGCACCCCGGCCGAGTCCAACGCCTCCCGCAAAAGCTCCTCGTGCCGCTCGGACGCGACCTTGTTCAGGATCACGCCCCCGACCCGCACCTCCGGATCCCAGGACGCGAACCCGTGCACCAGGGCCGCCACCGACCGCGACTGCGACGAGGCGTCCACGACGAGCACGACCGGCGCGCGCAGCAGCTTCGCCACGTGTGCCGTGGACGCCAGCTCGCCTTCCCCGGCAGCCCCGTCGTACAGCCCCATCACACCCTCGACGACGGCGACATCGCACCCGCGCGCACCATGCGCGAACAGCGGCGCGACCAACTCCGCCCCGCACAGGTACGCGTCGAGGTTCCGCCCCACGCGCCCCGCCGCGAGCGCGTGATACCCGGGATCGATGTAGTCGGGCCCGACCTTGTGCGGAGACACGGCAAGCCCCCGCGAGGCGAACGCGGCCATCAGCCCCGTGGCAACGGTGGTCTTGCCGCTGCCGGAAGAGGGCGCGGCGATGACCAGCCGGGGCACGGACGACGAGGACTTCACGAGAACATCACCACTCGATGCCCCTCTGCCCCTTCTGCCCGGCGTCCATCGGATGCTTCACCTTGGACATGTCGGTCACGAGATCGGCGAAGTCGAGGAGCTTCTCGGGCGCGTTCCGCCCGGTGATCACCACATGCTGGGTCCCCGGCCGATCCTGGAGCACCGCCACGACCTCATCCACGTCGACCCACCCCCAGTGCATGGGATAGGCGAACTCATCGAGGACATACAGCTTGTACGTCTCGGCGGCGAGGTCACGCTTGACCTGCTCCCACCCCTCGCGAGCCTTCTCCTCGTTGTCCATCTGGGAGTCGCGCTGCACCCAGGACCAGCCCTCGCCCATCTTGTGCCAGTCGACGGATCCACCCTCGCCGGACGCCCCGAGCACCCGCAGCGCGTTCTCCTCGCCGACCTTCCACTTCGCCGACTTGACGAACTGGAACACCCCGATCGGCCACCCCTGGTTCCAGGCGCGCAGCGCAAGTCCGAAAGCGGCGGTGGACTTGCCCTTGCCGATCCCCGTGTGCACGACGACCAGCGGACGATTCCGGCGCTGACGAGTCGTCAGCCCGTCGTCCGGCACGACACTCGGCTGTCCCTGAGGCATTACGCGGCCCTCCTGTGACGACTGGTTCCCTGCACATCTCGTACGAGCCCGGCGATGCTGTCGGCCCGCAGCTCGTCCAACGTCACGGCCGAACCGCCGAGTTCACCCGCGAGTTGCCCGGCGAGGCCGAGCCGCACCGGCCCCGACTCGCAGTCCACGACCACGGACGCGACCTCGCCGGCCGCGAGCAGCCCGGCGGCCCGTCCCGCGAGCGCCACCGGATCCGTCCCGCCCGTGGCCCGTCCGTCCGTCACCACGACGACGAGTGGACGCCGCGCGGGATCCCGCAGCCGCTCCACCCGCAGCACCTCGTGGGCCTTCAGCAGCCCCGCGGCGAGTGGCGTCCGACCACCGGTGGGCAGCGACTCCAGCCGCGCCGCCGCCGCGTCCACCGACGAGGTCGGCGGCAGCGCGACCTCGGCCGAGGTCCCTCGGAAGGTCACCAGCCCCACCTTGTCCCGCCGCTGATACGCGTCGAGCAGCAGCGACAGCACGGCCCCCTTGACCGCGCTCATCCGCTGCCGGGCGGCCATCGACCCGGAGGCGTCCACCACGAACAGCACGAGGTTCCCCTCACGCCCCTCCCGGGTGGCCTGGCGCAGATCGTCCCGCCTTACGACGAGCCCCGGCCCCGACCGCCCGCGAGCCCGCTGATGCGGAGCCGCGGCCTGCACGGTCGCCGCCAGGTGCAGCTTGGTGAGCGTTCCGCGGGGCTGCCGCGCACCGGTCGTACGGCCGTGCTCGGTGCGTGCCCGCGACCGCCGCCCGGCGGCCCCCTCGCCGAGGCCGGGCACGCTCAGCATCTTGGTGCGAAAGGGTTCGGCCGCGCGTGCTGGAGACTGCTCGCCGCCGCCGGGCGCGGCCGGCGCCTGCCCATCGCCCTCCGAGGGCTCGCCCTGTGGAACATCAGCGGCGGGGGAGTCATCCCCGTCCGGCCCGTCCTGCGGCGGCTGCCCGCCACCACCGGGCCCGTCCGGATCCGGATCCTCGTCGCCGGAGTCGTCCCCGCCGCCGAACTCCTCCAGCGTCTCGTCGAGCTTGTCCTCGTCAAGTCCCGGCGCATCAAAGGGATTACGCCGCCGCCGGTGCGGCAGCGCGAGCAGAGCCGCCTGTCGCACGTCCTCCGCGAGGACATCAGTCCGCCCGGCCCACGCGGCCAGCGCCGTCGCGGTCCGCGCCATCACGATGTCGGCGCGCATCCCGTCCACTTCGAAAGCGCTGCACGTGGCAGCGATCTGCCGCAACGCCCCGTCGCCCAGCCGCACCGACGGCAACAACTCCCGCGCCGCCACGATCCGCGCCCGTACGGCGGCCTCGTCGTCGGCCCAGCGCGCCGCGAAGCCGGCCGGGTCGTCGTCGTAAGCGAGCCGTCGCCGCACGACCTCGACCCGCTGGTCGGGCTCCCGCGAGGCGGCGACCTCGACGGTCAGCCCGAACCGGTCGAGCAACTGCGGCCGCAGCTCGCCCTCTTCGGGGTTCATGGTCCCGACGAGGAGGAACTTGGATGCGTGTCGTACGGAGACGCCTTCACGCTCGACGTACGAGGCGCCCATCGCGGCCGCGTCCAGCAGCAGGTCGACGAGGTGGTCGTGGAGCAGGTTGACCTCGTCGACGTAGAGGATCCCGCGGTGGGCGTCGGCGAGCAGGCCGGGCTCGAAGGCCTTCACTCCCTCGGCAAGCGCCCGCTCGATGTCCAGCGCACCCACGAGCCGGTCCTCGGAGGCGCCGACGGGCAGTTCGACCATGCGCGCGGGACGGGACGCCCCGGAGCCTGTCTCGTGCGGCCCGTCCGGGCAGGCGGGGTCGGGGGAGGCCGGGTCGCAGGAGAAACGGCACCCGGCGACGACGTCCACCTCCGGCATCAGCGCCGAAAGGGCGCGTACGGCCGTGGACTTGGCCGTGCCCTTCTCCCCACGGACAAGGACACCGCCCACCGCGGGCGACACGGCGTTCAGCAGCAAGGCGAGCCGCAGGTCGTCCTGACCGACAACGGCCGTGAACGGAAACGGGGTACTCACGCGGCAATCACTCCTTCAGGTGCTTCGTGCCGCAGCGGCAGGCGCTGCGGCTGCCCAGCTGTCACGGTCAGAGCCTGGTCCCTGCTCACGCGGGGGTGGTCCGACGTACTCCGCGCTGAGTCACTCGTACATCCAGTGGTCCCCGCCGACGCGGGGGTGGCGAGGAGGATCATGCATCCCCCTCCAGATCTCCCTCAAGCTCGAGGTAGGTCGCCCGGAGCCGGTCCAGGGTCTCCTGGTCCGGCTCCGCCCAAAGGCCCCGGTCCGCGGCTTCCAACAGGCGCTCAGTAATGCCCCTCAGCGCCCAGGGGTTGGACTTCCGCATGAAGTCCTGGTTGTCCGGCGAGAACACGTACTCACTCGCCAACTTCTCGTACATCCAGTCGTCGACCACGCCCGCCGTCGCGTCGTAGCCGAACAGGTAGTCCACCGTGGCAGCCATCTCGAAAGCGCCCTTGTAGCCGTGCCTGCGCATGGCCGCCATCCAGCGGGGGTTGACCACCCGGGCCCGGAAAACGCGATGGGTCTCCTCGCCGAGAGTCCTCGTCTTCACCTGGTCCGGGGTCGCTGAATCACCCACGTACGCCTCGGGGCTCGCCCCCGTCAGATGCCGCACCATGGCGACCATCCCGCCGTGGTACTGGAAGTAGTCGTCCGCGTCGACGAGGTCGTGCTCGCGGGTGTCCACGTTCTTCGCCGCGACCGCGATCCGCTTGAACGCCGTCTCCATGTCCCCGCGCGCTGCCCGCCCGTCGAGTTCGCGCCCGTACGCATAGCCGCCCCACACCGCGTACACCTCGGCGAGGTCGGCGTCGGAGCGCCAGTTGCGGGCGTCGATCAGCGGGAGCAGGCCCGCCCCGTACGCCCCCGGCTTCGAGCCGAAGATACGGGCCGTCGCGCGCCGCCTGTCGCCATGCTCGGCGGTGTCCTCGTCCACGTGCGCCCGGACGAAGTTGGACTCGGCCGGCTCGTCCAGCTCGGCCACCGCCCGCACCGCGTCGTCGATCAGACCCACCACGTGCGGGAACGCGTCCCGGAAGAAGCCGGAGATACGGACCGTGACGTCGATGCGCGGCCGGCCCAGCTCCTCCGGGGAAACGACCTCGAAGCCGGTCACGCGGCGCGAGGCGTCGTCCCAGACCGGGCGGCAGCCGAGCAGCGCCAGGATCTCGGCGATGTCGTCGCCCTGGGTGCGCATGGCCGACGTACCCCAGACGGTGAGGCCGACGGACTTCGGGTACTCACCCGTGTCCTGCAGATAGCGGGCCACGAGCGAGTCCGCCAGCGACTGCCCGACCTCCCAGCTCAGCCGGGACGGAATGGCCTTGGGGTCGACGGAGTAGAAGTTCCGGCCGGTCGGCAGGACATTGACCAGCCCGCGCGTGGGGGAGCCCGACGGGCCCGCCGGGACGTAACCGCCGTCCAGCGCCTTGAGGATGTGGCCGATCTCGTCGGTGGTGCGGGCGAGCCGGGGCACGACCTCGTTGCACGCGAACTCCAGCACGGCGACCGCGTCCGGAAGTTCGGTGCCCAGGACGTCCCCTACGAGAGCACGGCTCTCCGCGACCGCCCAGCCGCGCTCCTCCATGCCCTCGGCGATCCGCCGGCACAGCTGCTCCAGCAGGTCGATGGCGTCGGCGGCCGTACGCGCCGGGCCGTCCACCAGATCCGTCAGCTCGACCGGCACCTTCACCGGCGCCCCCGGCTCGGCCAGCAGCTCCTTCTCGACCAGCCCGAAGTGCTCGGTCAGCGCGGCGCGCAGCCCCGGAAGGGCGTTCGCCTGTCCGCCCCACACCTGCGAGGCACGCAGCACGGCGAGGACGAGATTGACGCGGGCCTCGTCCACCGGCCCGCCGCCCAGGATGTGCAGGCCGTCGCGGATCTGCACGTCCTTGATCTCGCACAGATAGCCGTCGATGTGCATGACGAACTCGTCGAACTCGTCGTCGTCCGGCTGATCGTCCACATGCAGGTCGTGGTGCAGCTCGGCCGCCTTGACCAGCGTCCAGATCTGGGCGCGTACCGCCGGGGCCTTCGTCGGGTCCAGGTCGGAGACGAGGGCGTACTCGTCGAGAAGCTGCTCCAGCTTGGCCAGGTCGCCGTACGTGTCGGCACGCGCCATGGGCGGTACGAGGTGGTCGACGACCGTGGCGTGCCCGCGGCGCTTGGCCTGGGTGCCCTCGCCGGGGTCGTTGACGATGAAGGGGTAGATCAGGGGCAGGTCGCCGAGGACCGCGTCCGGCGCACAGCCGCCGCTCAGCCCGAGTCCCTTGCCCGGCAGCCACTCCATGGTGCCGTGCTTGCCCATGTGCACGATCGCGTCGGCGCCGAATGAGTTTTCCAGCCACCGGTAGGCCGCCATGTAGTGGTGCGACGGCGGCATGTCCGGGTCGTGGTAGATCGCGATCGGGTTCTCGCCGAAGCCGCGCGGCGGCTGGATCATGACGACGACGTTCCCGAACTGCAGGGAGGCCAGCACGATGTCGTCGCCGTCCACGTACAGGGAGCCCGGCGGCTCGCCCCACGCCTCCAGCATGCCCTCCCGCAGCTCGGGGTCGAGCTTGTCGAACCACGCCCGGTAGTCGGCCAGCGGTACGCGCGCGGGCGCGGCGGCCAGCTGCTCCTCCGTCAGCCACTCGACGTCGTGGCCGCCGGCCGCGATGAGCCGGTGGATCAACTCGTCGCCGCCCGCGGGGTACTCGGTGAGGGCGTACCCGGCGTCGCGCAGCGCGTCGAGGACCCGTACGGCGGAGGCGGGCGTGTCGAGGCCGACCGCGTTGCCGACGCGCGAGTGCTTGGTCGGGTAGGCGGTGAAGACGAGGGCGAGCTTCTTGTCGGCGTTCGCCTTGTGCTTCAACTGCGCGTGCCGTGCGGCGATCCCGGCGACCCGTGCGGCCCGCTCCGGGTCGGCGACGTACACCGGGACGTCGTCCGGTCCCTGCTCCTTGAAGGAGAAGGGGACGGTGATCAGCCGTCCGTCGAACTCCGGGATCGCGACCTGCATCGCCGCGTCCATGGGGGAGAGGGCGGCGTCGGACTCGTCCCAGGCGCTCCTCGACGAGGTCAGGCAGAGCCCTTGCAGTACGGGGACATCGAGGTCGGCGAGCGCCCCGATGTCCCAGGCCTCCTCGTCGCCGCCCGCGGACGCCTGCGAGGCGTGCGTGCCGCCGGCCGCGAGCACGGTGGCGACGAGCGCGTCGGCCTGCCCGAGGATCTCGTACAGTCCGGCGTCCGCACCGCGCAGCGAACCGCAGTACACCGGGAGGGCGTTGGCGCCCCGCGCCTCGATCGCGTCGCACAGGGTGTCCACGAAGGCGGTGTTGCCGCTGAGTTCGTGGGCCCGGTAGAAGAGGACGCCGACGGTCGGGCGGCCCTCGACCCGCGGACGCTCCCCATGAACCCCGTACTCGGGCATCTTCTGCGGCTCGACGAAGCCCTCACCCGTGAGCAGCACGGTGTCGGACAGGAACCGGGCCAGTTCGGCGAGGTTGTCCGGGCCGCCTTCGACGAGGTACCGCAGCGCCTCCGCCACCACACCCGCCGGCACGGACGACTCGGCCATCAACTCCGCGTCGGGCACGGCCTCCCCGCCGAGCAGCACGGTCGGCACGCCGGACGCCTTGAGCGCGGCCAGGCCCTCCTCCCAGGCGCGCTTGCCGCCCAGCAGCCGTACGACGGCGATGTCCGAGCCCTCGACGAGCGCGGGCAGCTCCTGCGCGGCATCGACCCGGGTCGGGTTGCCGATCCGGTAGGAGGCACCGGAGGCACGCGCCGCCAGCAGATCGGTGTCGGCGGTCGACAACAACAACACTGTGCTCATGCGGGCGCTCCCGGTGGAATGAAAGGCAGTCCTTGTGGCGCGCCCGACTCGATGAGCCGCAACAGCGCGTCCGTGTCCGCGTGTTCCTCGATCAGGTCGCCGAGCCGGTCGAGCTGTTCCTCGCGCAGCGCGGCGAACGACGTGTCGGCGGACGGAACGAAGCGGCGCCCCGCGGCGGCCGCCACTTCGCGCAGGAAGGCCCGCCGGAAACCGTCCGACTCCAGCGAGCCGTGCCAGTGGGTGCCCCAGACGGCGCCGACCCTGCAACCGTCCAAGAAGGGCTCGCCGCCGGCGACTTCGGCTATCCCGTGGTGGATCTCGTACCCCTCGACGTGCTCGCCGAGCGCCTCCCCGACGGGGCGGGTGAGGGTCTTCTCGCGGGCGAACCGCACCCGTACGGGCAGGACTCCGAGGCCGTCGACCTGTCCCGCCCGGGACTCGACGTCGTCCTCGATGTGCTCGCCGAGGATCTGGAGGCCGCCGCAGATGCCGAGCACGGGGCGGCCCTCGGCGGCCCTGCGGACGAGGGCGTCGGCGAGCCCGCGCTCCCGGAGCCACTCCAGAGCACGGACGGTCCCCCGGGTGCCGGGGATGACCACCAGATCCGCGTCGGCGAGTTCTTCGGGCCGGTCCACGAACCGCACGACGACACCGGGTTCGGCGGCCAGCGCGTCGACATCCGTGAAGTTGGACATGAGCGGGACGGCGCAGACGGCGACGCGCAGGACGTCCTCGCCGACGGGCGGCGCGACGGTGGATTCCCGTACCGTCCCCCGCAGGGAGACCCGCAGCCCGTCCTCCTCGTCGATGCCGAGGCCGTGCCGGAAGGGCAGCACGCCGTACGTGTGCCTCCCGGTGAGGCCGTGCAGCATGTCAAGGCCGGGCTCCAGCAGCGACACGTCCCCGCGGAACTTGTTGACGAGGAATCCGGCCACCAGGGCCTGGTCCTCGGGGCTCAGCAGGGCGACGGTCCCGAAGAAGGAGGCGAAGACACCCCCGCGGTCGATGTCGCCGACGACGAGCACGGGAAGCCGGGCGTTCCTGGCGATCCCCATGTTCACGATGTCGGTGCGCCGCAGATTGATCTCGGCAGGACTCCCCGCCCCCTCACAGATCACCGCGTCATACGTGCCCCGCAACTCGGCGAGACAGTCGAGGACGGTCCCGAGAAGTTGTTCCTGCCGCCCGCCGTGGTATCCGCGCGCACTCAGCTCACCCACGGGCTTGCCCATGAGCACCACCTGACTGCTCCGCTCGCTGCCGGGCTTGAGCAGTACGGGATTCATGAGCGCGGTGGGTTCGACACGGCACGCCTGTGCCTGCATGGCCTGCGCCCGCCCGATCTCGGCGCCTTCGCGCGTGACGAAGGAGTTGAGGGACATGTTCTGCGCCTTGAACGGCGCGACCTTGACACCCTGCCGCACCAGCCACCGGCAGATCCCGGCGGTCACGACGCTCTTGCCGGCGTCGGAAGTGGTCCCGGCGACGAGCAGCCCACCACTCATGAGGCACCGCCGCAGTGCTGTGCCGGGCGCCTTGCAACCCGCCCCCGCAGCAGCGCACCTGCCGCACACACCCCGAGCGCAAGCCAGCCAACCCTCCGCGACAACCGAACAGCCCTCTCGATGTCCTCCACTTGCACAGAACGCCCCTCCCCGTTCAGCACAGGCCGATGTTCAAAACGCCCCCCGTACGACAGCGTCCCGCCCAGCCGCACACCCAACGCCCCCGCGAACGATGCCTCCACGGGCCCGGCGTTGGGGCTCGGGTGCTTCGAGGCGTCGGTACGCCAGGCCCGTACCGCGCCCCGGGTGTCACCCCCGGCCACCGTGGCCAGGACTGCAGTCAGCCGTGCGCCGGGCCAGCCGGCGACGTCGTCGAGCCGGGCGGAGGCCCACCCGTACCGCCGGTACTTGGGCGATTTGTGCCCGACCATCGCGTCCAGCGTGTTCACGGCGCGGAAGCCCACGAGTCCGGGGACTCCGGCGACCGCGCCCCACACCAGCGCCCCCACGACCGCGTCCGACGTGTTCTCGGCGACGGACTCGACGACGGCCCGCGCGATCCCGTCGGCGTCCAGTGCCTGCGGGTCCCGCCCGCACAGGTGCGGCAGCCGCTCCCGGGCCGCTTCGATGTCCCCGGCGGCCAGTGCCCCGCCGACGGCCCGCGCCTCACGCCCGAGCGAAGTCCCCCCGACCACGGCCCAGGTGGCGGCGGCGGTCAGCGCGACGGAGGCGGTCCGGGAGGGACGTACGGACGACACGGCGAGGGCCGCGAGGGACACGGCACCACCCACGCACACAGCGGTGTGCAGCGCGCCCCACCCCCGGTGGTCCCGCCACAGCACCCGCTCCACGGCACCCGCGGCCCGGCCGAACGCGGCGACCGGATGCCCGCGGCGAGGATCGCCGAGCAGCAGGTCACCGAGGAGGCCGGCGGCGGCGCCGTACGCGAAGACGCGATCGGCACGCATCGGCTCAGCCCGTCGCTACGTCAGGCAGAACCCTCGTACTCGGCACACTGATCCGCAACAGGCAGCCGCGCATGGCGATATGTCCTCACTCAGGGTGTCCACGCCCTGGCTCGACGAGACCGACGGCGAGAGTTCCTGGCTCCCGGGGGATCGATTCCCCGGTGACAGTGGCGGGACCGCGCCGGACTCGCACCGGCTTCCTCTCCTGCCGCCGTATATGGCTCCGGCAGTCCACCACGGGTTGGAAGACCCGTCAACTTGCTGTTGACCTGCGCAAGGAGAGTGTGCTGAGGCCCACACGCGGCGTGTGGCGCGGTCGCCCTGTCGCTGCCCGGCCGCTCGGTCGAAACGCNGTCAACTTGCTGTTGACCTGCGCAAGGAGAGTGTGCTGAGGCCCACACGCGGCGTGTGGCGCGGTCGCCCTGTCGCTGCCCGGCCGCTCGGTCGAAACGCCGTGCCGCGCGGAAAACCCGCGGGCGGGGAAGTACGGCTCGTACTTCCCCGCCCGCGGGACGATGTGTGGACCAACGGTGTGTGGACCAGTGGGGTCCGGTCAGGCCACGATCAGATAGATCCCGTACGCCACCGCCGCCGCGCACGCCGCGAAGCAGGCGTATGCGCCGGTGACCGAGAGGGCGGCCGAGCCGCCCTGTGCCGAGGCCTGCTCGTGTCGCGAGAGACCGACGATGCCGAGGGTGAAGAGGCCCACGAGGGCGATGGTGGCGATGAGGCTGACTCCGAAGACGGAGCCGAGGGCTGCCCAGTCGATGTGCATGCTGATTCTTCCTTCGTGCCTGGGTGCTCGGTGCTCAGACCGTGGCCGACGACGCCGACGAGTTCGCCGAGGTCTCGCTGGAGGCCGGGGTGGTGTCCGTGAGGTCCTCGGTCACGGTGCCGGCCGGGGGAGGGGCGACGGCGGCGAGCGCCGTGGTCACCACACCGGCGGGTTCCGCGGTGTCGTTGACGTTGGTGTGGTCGACCACCTCGCGGCGGGAGACCACCCAGATGGCGGCGCTGGACGCGACGAGGAAGACGGCCACGAATGTCGTGCCCCAGGTACCGAAGGAGGTCGCGTACTCCGCGATCGCGGCGACCAGGGCCGCGGCGGGGAGCGTGAGGCCCCAGGCGATGAACATCCGGGTAGCGGTGGACCAGCGGACCACGCCGCCCTTGCGGCCGAGGCCCGCGCCCATCACCGAGCCGGAGACCGAGTGAGTGGTGGACAGGGAGAAGCCGAGGTGCGAGGAGGCCAGGATGACCGTGGCCGCGCTGGTCTGGGCGGCGAAGCCCTGCTGCGGCTGGAGGTCGGTGAGGCCCTTGCCCATCGTGCGGATGATGCGCCAGCCGCCCAGGTACGTGCCGAGCGCGATCGCGATACCGGCGGAGAGGATGACCCAGGTCGGGGGGTCCGAGTCGGGGGCGATGGCACCGCCGGCGACCAGGGCGAGGGTGATGATGCCCATGGTCTTCTGCGCGTCGTTGGTGCCGTGGGCCAGCGAGACGAGACCGGCGGAGGCGATCTGGCCCGCGCGGTAGCCCTTCTTGGAAGCCTCGCCGTTCGCGTTCTTGCCCAGCTTGTACGTCAGCCGGGAGGCGAACATCGCCGCGAGACCCGCGACCAGCGGGGCGGCGATCGCCGGGATCAGCACCTTGGTGACGAGGACGTCGCCGTGCACCGCGCTGACGCCCGCCGAGGCGATGGTGGCGCCGATGAGGCCGCCCATGAGGGCGTGCGAGGAGCTGGACGGGAGCCCGACGAGCCAGGTCAGCAGGTTCCAGAGGATGGCGCCTACGAGTGCCGCGAAAATGACTTCGGGCTGTATGCCGTCTTCGTTTACCAGACCCTTGGAGATCGTGTTCGCGACTTCGATGGACAGGAAGGCGCCGACAAGGTTGAGCACGGCGGACATGGCCACCGCGACCTTGGGCTTCATCGCGCCGGTCGAGATGGTGGTGGCCATCGCGTTGGCGGTGTCGTGGAAACCGTTCGTGAAATCGAACGCGAGGGCGGTGACAACCACGATCGCGAGGATCAGCGAGAAGTTTTCCATTTACCCGGGCTTCTTTTGGACGTCATTGGCACGTGGACCATAGGCAACCTGGATGAACGGAAGATGAACGCAGCCGGACTGCGGAGTGTATCGAAGCAAGAAGCCGCCCCTCCGTTTGTGTCGAGGGGCGGCGTGGCAGTCGAACTGAGGCGGAATATTACGTTCCGTCAGGGCCTGGCCCCGAGGGGTGATCCAATACTCCCTAGCCCCTCGCGAACTTCTTGAGCTGGTTCAGGGATCCGTTGAACAGGTTCTGGTCGCCCGGCAGGCTTCCGCCGTTGTCGTACTGCCAGAAGGTCCAGAACTTCCACCCCTTCGGCAGGGCCCCCGCCGTCGAGCCGTAGCGGGCCAGCCACAGCGCGTGGTTCGAGGCGAAAGCGGAGCTGTTCCCGGTGCACACCTTCCACCAGTTGTAGTTGGTGTAGATCACCGGGCGGCGGCCCGTCCGCCGCTTCACCTCGTCGCTGAACGACTTGATCCAGCTGACCATCCTGGCCTTGCTCAGGCCGTAGCACTTGTGCTTGCCGTACGGGTTGTACTCGATGTCGAGAGCGGGCGGCAGCGTCCAGCCGTCCGCCCGCCAGCCGCCCCCGTTGCGCACGAAGTACGCGGCCTGGGTCCTGCCCCACGACTTGTGCGGCAGCGCGAAGTGGTACGCCCCGCGGACCAGTCCCGCGTTGCGTGCGCCGTGGTACTGCTGGCCGTAGTACGGGTTGCGGTACGTGTGGGACTCGGTCGCCTTCACGTACACGAATGTGGCGCCTTTGCTCTTCGCCTTCGGCCAGTTGACGTTCTTCTGGTGAGAGGAGACGTCGTGTCCCTTGGGCCGGCCGGCCGCCGAGACCGGCACCTCGGCGAGAGCGGTCCCCCCGATGGCGAGGGCCGCCACGGAGACCGCGGCGATGCGGGCGTGACGACTGCGGGACGGTTTGCGATCACGGGCCATATTTCCCCCCGGAATGGCGGCGTGCACGACAAATCTCCCAGAGGTTATGGGAAGATCCCGGAAAACCCGTCGGCAGTCGGCCAATCGCTCTCGCGGGCGATACACGCCTCTTCGCGCCCTGCCGGATGTGCGGATTCCGCCCTAAAGTGCCCTCGCCCGCGCCTCGTTGACGTGCGCGGCTGGCAGGATCGCGGCATGGCTGAACAGCGGCGGGATCCAGGAGACGGACGGGACGTGGGAGAGCGGGGCGCGCGGGAGGCGACGGAGCGGGGCGCGCGGGAGGCGCGTGAGGCGGTGGAGCGGGCGTGGCGAGATCTGGTGACGACGGCCCGCCGGACCGTGTCCGACGGGCTGGTCGTCGGCACCTCGGGCAACGTGTCGGTTCGGGTCGGGGACACTGTCCTGGTCACGCCGACCGGAGTCCCGTACGACCGCCTCGGGCCCGATGATGTCTGCGGGGTCGGTCTCGACGGCCGGCAGGTGCTCGGTTCACTCGTTCCGACCAGCGAACTGCCCATGCATCTGGCGGTCTACCGCGCCACCGACGCCGGTGCCGTCGTTCATACGCACGCCGTGCACGCCACGGCCGTCTCGACCCTCGTGCGGGAGCTGCCGCCCATCCACTACATGGCCGCCGCGCTCGGCGGCCCTGTCCGAGTTGCACCCTATGCCACTTATGGCACGGAAAAGTTGGCTGAGAACATGCTCCGTGCTCTACGGGACCGCACGGGCTGCCTCCTCCAGAACCACGGCACCCTCACCTACGGCACCAGCCTCCCCCAGGCCTACGACCGCACGGCCCAACTGGAGTGGATGTGCCGCCTGTGGCTGACGGCGTCCTCGCTGCCGGGCCACACGCCCACGCTGCTGAGCCGCGAGGAGCTCGCGGAGGTGGGGGAGCGGATCAAGGGATACGGCCAGCCGTGACAGGCGCTCCCTTCGGCTGGCCGACAGCGGGTTCCGTCAGGAGACTGGACCCGTGCGCACTGTCAAAGCGACGGCCGCGGCCGTCACCGCCGCCGTAGCCGCCGGGGCCGCCACCGTCGCGGCCGGCCGCTTCGCCAGCGACGCCGCCCTGAAGGCGCCGCCGGGCAAACCGCTGCCCACCGAGCCCCGGCTCACCGTGCACGCAACGGCCGCGGGCCAGATCACGCTCACCCGAGCCCTGGCCTCCCAACGCCCCGGCGTGTACGGCCTGAGCGGCCAGACGGGCCACGCGGTGGTCGGTGCGGTCCTGGACACCGCCCCGCACCCCGCCGACACGGTCGTACGCCGTCTGGAGCGCGTCACGCGCGGCTCGCTGGAACCCGGCGACAGGGTGTGGTTCACCCCGAGCGTGCACATCGGCGACCCGAGCAGCGCGCTCGGCCTCGACCACACGGACATGAACATCCCCGGTGAACTCGGCACCCTGCCCGCCTGGTTCGTGCCCGGCACCCGCGAGACCTGGGTGATCACCGTGCACGGCCTGGGCACCACGCGCGAACACTCCATGAACATCATGGAGTTCCTGCACCGCCACCATTTTCCCGTGCTCGCCCTCGCCTACCGCGGCGACGCCGGCGCACCCCGCTCCCCGGACGGCCTCGGTCATCTCGGTGAGACCGAGTGGCGCGACCTCGACGCGGCCATCCGCCACGCCGTGCGCTACGGCGCCGAACAGGTCGTCCTGCACGGCTGGTCCACCGGCGCCACCATGGCCCTGCGCGCAGCCGCCCACTCCGGGGTGCGCGACCGCATCTCCGGGATCGTCCTGGACTCACCCGTCCTCAGCTGGCAGAGCACGCTGCGCGCCCTCGCCGCCGCACGGCGCACCCCGGGCCCACTGCTGCCGCTGGCCGTCCGCGCCGCTCAGGGCCGTACAGGCCTGCGCGGCGACCAGGACCAGGGCGCGTCCGACCCCTACCGGCTCGAGGTGCCGGTCCTCGTGCTGCACGGCCCGGACGACACGGTCGCCCCCTGGTCGTACTCGCGAAGCCTCGCCGACAGCCGCACCGACCTGGTCACCCTGCACACGGTCCGGCACGCCCCGCACGGCGCCATGTGGAACGCCGACCCGGCCGGCTACGAAGAGGCCCTCCGCCGATTCCTCACCCCGCTGATGTAGCCGGCGCACGACCGGCTGATGCGGCGGCAGCTGATGCGGCCTCCTCTCGACCCTGCCTCCCCTCACCCGCTCCATGGCTTCCGGTTAGCCCCGAACCACCCGCCCGTCCACCCGTGCCAGTGCTCGCCAGACCCGTTGCATTGGCCACCCCTGTAGCCCCGCGTGACATTCCGTTTGGGTTTTCGGACCGTCAACCGGAAGACTGCACCCGTGACGTCCCGTATCCCGCGCGACTCCAGGCTCCGACTCGTCCGCCCGCGAACCCTGGCCGCCGCCCCCCGAGCCATGACCCAGCGGCCTGTGCGCCGCCCCGCACCCCGCCCGCCCGAGGGCACCCCGGCGCCCGCGGAGCTGGCTCGCATGGCGCGCGCCGAACTCGCCGGCGCGGCTCGCGTCGCCCGC
>NZ_VCHX02000139.1 GCF_005768555.2 Streptomyces sporangiiformans | reverse complement strand
GGACCTGGTCCCGGGGGCGCCTCCAACGGTGTGCGGCAGTGGATGGATGGCCGCGCACCGGACGTACGGAAGGGTCCGTCAGCCGTTCTTGATGCGGTTCGTGAGCTCGGTGACCTGGTTGTAGATCGAGCGCCGTTCCGCCATCAGCGCACGGATCTTGCGGTCGGCGTGCATGACGGTCGTGTGGTCGCGGTTGCCGAACTGCGCGCCGATCTTCGGCAGCGAGAGGTCGGTGAGCTCCCGGCACAGATACATGGCGATCTGGCGGGCCGTCACCAGCACGCGGCTGCGCGAGGATCCGCACAGATCGTCCACCGTGAGCCCGAAGTAGTCGGCGGTCGCCGCCATGATGGCCGTCGCCGTGATCTCCGGGGCCGCGTTCTCGCCGCCCGGGATCAGGTCCTTGAGGACGATCTCCGTCAGGCCGAGGTCCACGGGCTGACGGTTGAGCGACGCGAACGCCGTCACGCGGATCAGCGCGCCCTCCAGCTCGCGGATGTTCCGGGAGATCCGCGAGGCGATGAACTCCAGGACCTCCGGCGGAGCGTTGAGCTGCTCCTGCACCGCCTTCTTACGAAGGATCGCGATACGGGTTTCCAGCTCGGGCGGCTGGACGTCCGTGATCAGACCCCACTCGAAGCGGTTCCGCAGCCGGTCCTCGAGGGTCACCAGCTGCTTGGGCGGCCGGTCCGAGGACAGCACGATCTGCTTGTTCGCGTTGTGGAGCGTGTTGAAGGTGTGGAAGAACTCCTCCTGCGTCGACTCCTTGTCCGCGAGGAACTGGATGTCGTCGACGAGCAGGATGTCCATCTCGCGGTACCGCTTGCGGAAGCTGTCTCCCTTGCCGTCGCGGATGGAGTTGATGAACTCGTTCGTGAACTCCTCCGAGCTCACGTACCGCACGCGCGTGCCCGGATAGAGGCTGCGGGCGTAGTGCCCGATCGCGTGCAGCAGGTGTGTCTTGCCGAGACCCGACTCCCCGTAGATGAAAAGGGGGTTGTACGCCTTCGCCGGTGCCTCGGCGACAGCGACCGCGGCCGCGTGCGCGAAGCGGTTCGAGGCGCCGATGACGAACGTGTCGAAGAGGTACTTCGGGTTGAGGCGCGCGGTGGGCTCGCCCGGACCCGTCGCGGGCGCCGGCTGCGCGGCCAGCGGACCGGGTGCCCCGCTGGGCGCGGGCAGGGCCGAGCCCACGGGGCCGCCGCGATGGACGTGACCGGTGACGGACGGCGACGGCGGCTCGGGCCGCTCGCGGCGGTCCGGGCGCTGGTCGTAGTCGGAGCGCGGCTGGTCGTAGTCCGGACGCGGCTGGTCGTAGTCGGGGCGGGGCGGCTCGTAGTCGGAGCGCGGCTGGTCGTAGTCGGGCCGTTGCTGCTCGTACGGCGGGCGCTCCAGGGACTGCGGGCGGTAGTCCTGCGGGGGCGTGGCGTACGGGTCCCGCTCCGGGAATCCCAGCCGCTGCTGCTGCCAGCCGTAATCGTCCTGTGAGGGTCGCGGCCAGCTGCCCCGCTCGGGGCGCTGGTAGTCGGGGTACGCGGGACGGGCGTTCGGGAGCTGGTCCGCGCGGGCCGGCGGCCGCTGGTCGGAACGGCCCTGGGGATGGTCGTGCGTGCGGTCGTCGGCCCGGTGCCGGCCGTACCCCTCGTACCCGTCACGGCCCTGTTCGTACCCGTCACGGCCTTGCGCCGAGGGGAGCTCGGGTTCCTCGTAGCGCGGCTGGGGCACGGTGGGCAGTGGCGGCGGGGCCGGGGGCTCACCGGCGGAGTCGTCCACGGTGATCGCGATACGGATCGGGCGGCCGCACTCGCGGCTCAGCGTCTCGCTGACGATCGGCGCCAGGCGTCCTTCGAGCACACCCTTCGCGAACTCGTTCGGGACCGCGAGCAGTGCGGTGTCCGCGACCAGCGCCAGCGGCTGGCAGCGCTTGATCCAGTGCTCGTCCTTGGTCTCGACACCTTGCCCGCGGCCCTCACCGAGGAGTTCTTCCAGTACGCGTGGCCACACTGCGGCAAGATCGGCAGGTACGTCAGCCACAGGGCACGCTCTCTCACGGGTCCCACGAATGTGTGGTTCTTGGGACGGGTTGGGATGAAACTCAGTGGGCGGTCGGAACGAAGTTGTTGGGCGGTGGAACGAGCGGCTGAGGCCGGGGGGAAGGGAACGAACCGAAGTCCAGCCACGGTAGTCAGGGCGACCGGTGCGGTTCAAGTTGTTGTCCCCAGCCTGTGGATAGTGTCTCCCGGCAGGCGCTGGTTTGACCGGATGGCGTAGCCGCGCGTACCGTAACCAGGTCGAGTTGTCGATGGCTGCTGCCGCCTGCCTCCGATGGGCATAGATCACGTACGAGTGATCGGGAAGCGGTGCACTCGGGCGTTAATACGAGCTACTCGTGGGCGCACGGTGACAGCCAGGACGGCACCCCGCCACCTACCGATTCTTCTGGAGCCCCCGAGTGAGCAAGCGCACCTTCCAGCCGAACAACCGTCGTCGCGCGAAGACCCACGGCTTCCGGCTGCGTATGCGGACCCGCGCCGGCCGCGCGATTCTCGCGTCCCGCCGTGGCAAGGGTCGCGCCCGCCTGTCCGCCTGATCGCAGTACAGGTCATGACGTGCTGCCTACCGAGTATCGGCTGAGGCGGCGCGAGGACTTCGCGACCGCGGTACGCCGGGGACGCCGGGCCGGACGCCCGCTCCTCGTCGTCCACCTACGCAGCGGTGCAACGGACCCGCACGCGCCTGGGGAGAGCGTTCCCCCGTCGCGTGCGGGTTTCGTCGTCAGCAAGGCGGTGGGCGGCGCAGTTGTACGCAACAAGGTGAAGCGCAGGCTTCGCCATCTGATGCGCGACCGAATGGCCCTGTTGTCCCCCGGTAGCCTGGTAGTCGTACGAGCGCTGCCCGGCGCGGGCGACGCCGACCATGCACAGCTGGCCCGAGACCTGGATGCCGCCTTGCAGCGGCTCCTGGGAGGGGGCGCGCGATGAAGTACCCACTGCTGGCTCTCATCAAGCTGTACCAGTGGACGATCAGTCCGCTGCTCGGGCCGGTGTGCAAGTACTACCCGTCGTGCTCCCACTACGGGTACGAGGCCATCGACCGCCATGGCGCGGTCAAGGGAACGGCACTCACCGCCTGGCGCATCCTGCGGTGCAATCCGTGGTCGCTGGGCGGTGTGGACCATGTCCCGCCGCGCAAGCGTCCGCGGTGGCACGAGATGCTGCGTAACGCCTGGCGCTCACGCAAGGGCGGGACCTCCGCCGCCGAACCGGCCACCGAAGGGCACGGTATGTCCGACCACCCCTCGAGCCCGGCCGCCGAGACCCCGTCCCATGCTCAAGGAGCCTGATTAGTGGACACGATTGCCAGTATTTTCAGCTTCATCACGACACCCGTTTCCTGGGTCATCGTCCAGTTCCACTCGGTGTACGGCGCGATCTTCGGCGCTGACACGGGCTGGGCCTGGGGCCTGTCCATCGTGTCCCTGGTGATCCTGATCCGAATCTGCCTGATCCCGCTCTTCGTGAAGCAGATCAAGGCCACTCGGGCGATGCAGACGCTCCAGCCCGAGATGAAGAAGATCCAGGAGCGCTACAAGAACGACAAGCAGCGTCAGTCCGAAGAGATGATGAAGCTGTACAAGGAGACGGGCACCAACCCGCTCTCCTCGTGCCTTCCCATCCTGGCGCAGTCCCCGTTCTTCTTTGCCCTGTACCACGTGCTCAACAGCATCGCGTCGAACGACACCATCGGTGTGATCAATACGCGTCTGCTGGAGAGTGCGCAGAAGGCGCACATCTTCGGTGCCCCACTGGCCGCGAAGTTCACGGACAGCTCGAGCAAGGTCGAGTCGCTCGGTGCCTCGCTGACCGACGTTCGCGTCGTCACCGCGATCATGATCGTCCTGATGTCGGCCTCGCAGTTCTACACGCAGCGCCAGCTGATGACGAAGAACGTCGACACCACGGTGAAGACGCCGTTCATGCAGCAGCAGAAGATGCTGATGTACGTCTTCCCCGTCATGTTCGCCGTCTTCGGCATCAACTTCCCCGTCGGTGTCCTCGTCTACTGGCTGACCACGAACGTGTGGACCATGGGTCAGCAGATGTACGTGATCCACCAGAACCCGACCCCGGGCTCCAAGGCCCAGGCCGCGTTCCTGGAGCGTCTGCTGAAGCACGTCACGCACCACGGCAAGACCCGCAGCCGCCGCGAGCGCGCCGTAGTCAAGGCGATCGTGGTCAAGGGCCGTGACCGCAACGAGTACGAGCGCAAGTTCATCAACGGTCTGAGCAAGGCAGGTCTCGCGGCCCAGTCCGACGGCTCCGTGGCGAAGAGCGACGTCGTGACGGTCGCCGAGACCGAGGACGGTACCCCGGCGACCGGCACCCCCAAGCGCCAGCAGCCCAAGCGGCAGAGCAAGTCCCAGCGTCAGTCGGGCGCCGCCCACGGTTCCGCCAAGGCGGCGGGCGACTCCGGGGAGAAGACCTCCCTGAGCAAGTCCGACGAGCCGCAGGATGCCAAGCCGGCGGGTGGCAAGTCCGCAACCGGTGGCAAGGCCGCCTCGGGTGGCAAGTCCGCCTCCGGTGGCACACGCAGCAGGGCCCAGTCCGGACAGCGCAAGGGCCCGCAGCGGCCCAAGTCCCCCTCCAAGAAGTAAGTAAGAAGGAGTCCATCCCGTGACGGAAGGCACCACCTCCGCGGCCACCGAGGGCGGCGACACCCTGACTCGCCTGGAGCAGGAGGGCGAGATCGCGGCGGACTACCTCGAGGGTCTGCTGGACATCGCCGACCTCGACGGCGACATCGACATGGATGTCGAGGCCGATCGCGCCGCTGTCTCGATCATCAGCGACACGGGCAGCCGTGATCTGCAGAAGCTGGTCGGCCGTGACGGTGAGGTGCTGGAGGCGCTCCAGGAGCTCACGCGGCTGGCCGTCCACCGGGAGACCGGAGACCGCAGCCGGCTCATGCTGGACATCGCGGGCTACCGCGCCAAGAAGCGTGAGGAGCTTTCCGAGCTGGGTGCCAAGGCCGCGGCCGAGGCCAAGAGCTCCGGCGAGCCGGTGAAGATGAATCCGATGACTCCGTTCGAGCGCAAGGTCGTGCACGACGCGGTCAAGGCCGCGGGCCTGCGCAGCGAGTCCGAGGGCGAGGAGCCGCAGCGCTTCGTCGTCGTGCTTCCCGCCTGAATCGGCACGTACGTTCCTTCGGCCCCGTCTGTTGCGCAGGCGGGGCCGAATTTTGTCAGCCTGATCCTGGCAGTCCTGGCAGTCCTGGCAGTCCTGGCAGTCCCGGGCCCGGTCCCTGGCAGTCCCTGATAATTCCTCGTGGTCCTGGTGGTCAGCGCTCAGTGCGCTTATGCGGTACGGAAGGACGGTTCCCGTGACGGAGGCAGCGGAGCTCCCCCCTGCGCCCGAGCAGGCTCAGGCGGTATTCGGCGATCGCTTCGCAGACGCGGTCCGATACGCGGAACTCCTGGCGGACGCGGGAGTACAGCGCGGGCTGATCGGCCCCCGCGAAGTGCCCCGCCTCTGGGAACGGCACCTGCTGAACTGTGCGGTGCTCTCGGAGGTCGTGCCCGAGGGCGTGACCGTGTGCGATGTCGGCTCGGGCGCCGGGCTGCCCGGTATCCCGCTGGCCCTTGTCCGCCCCGACCTGAAGATCACGCTGCTTGAGCCGCTGCTGCGCCGTACGAACTTCCTCACCGAGGTCGTCGAGCTGCTGGGCCTCGAGCACGTCACCGTCGTCCGCGGCCGCGCCGAGGAGGTCCTGGGCACATTGCCCGCGGTCCATGTGGTGACTGCACGGGCCGTGGCACCTCTGGACCGCCTTGCGGCATGGGGCGTGCCGCTGCTTCGCCCGTACGGAGAGATGCTCCTGCTCAAGGGCGACACGGCAGCGGAAGAGGTCAAGAGCGCCGGGGCCGCCCTGAGCAAGCTCGGTGCCGTGGAAACCTCTGTGCTTCATGTTGGCGAGGGCGTGGTGAGTCCACTCGCCACCGTGGTGCGCGTCGAGGTCGGGGAAAGCCCGGGTGGGGTGCGTTTCGCGGCCAAGCGGGCCAAGGCGGCGCGGACGGGGCGGGCGCGTCGTCGTCGCTGATCCGTCCTGACGACGAGCCGTACTCCACACAAGCTGCCCAACCTATGCATGTCGGAGTGTCACCCAGGCATGGTCGCGGGCGCTGTGCATCGTGTTTCACGTGAAACGTCGCTCACTGTTGCACGGAATCATCAGCCGCGGCCGGGCTGCGGCCGAACCCCGCGACCGCAGTCCCCTTGGGGCCCTCGGATCCCGCGGAGGCAGACCTTCTCCTGTGGACAAAACATCCCCCGAAGAGGGGGCGGAGTTGTCCACAGAGGTGGATTTCTCCACAGAAGCACGGGCCTCGCTGGTTCACGACCCCGAAGGCATGGGAGGCTCTGTTCATTGCGAGCCTGAAGTCGAGGAGAGTGAATCCTTGCGGTCCGACGCCAACATCGCGGGACCGATGACCGATCCGGTCCCCGGTCCCCGTACCGAGTCGATGGGGGAGGATGTTTCACGTGAAACACCGCCCCCGATGGACGACACTCCCATCGGTCGTGCTGCCCAACTGGCGGTGGAGGCTCTGGGCCGCGCCGGCGAAGGTCTGCCACGGCCCGAGCAGACCCGTGTGATGGTGGTTGCCAACCAGAAGGGCGGGGTGGGCAAGACCACGACGACGGTCAATTTGGCTGCCTCGCTCGCCCTGCACGGTGGGCGGGTCCTGGTGGTTGACCTTGATCCTCAGGGCAATGCCTCCACCGCGCTGGGTATCGACCATCACGCCGAAGTCCCGTCCATCTATGACGTCCTGGTCGAGAGCAAGCCGCTCTCCGATGTCGTCCAGCCAGTCCCCGATGTCGAGGGGCTGTTCTGCGCACCCGCCACGATCGATCTCGCCGGTGCGGAGATCGAGCTGGTGTCCCTGGTGGCGCGGGAGAGCCGACTGCAACGGGCGATCCAGGCGTACGAGCAGCCGCTGGACTACATCCTCATTGACTGCCCGCCGTCGCTGGGTCTGCTGACGGTCAACGCACTGGTTGCCGGTGCGGAGGTCCTGATCCCCATCCAGTGCGAGTACTACGCGCTGGAGGGCCTGGGTCAGCTGCTGAGGAACGTCGACCTGGTGCGGGGGCACCTCAACCCCAACCTGCATGTGTCTACGATCCTCCTCACCATGTACGACGGCCGGACTCGACTGGCATCCCAGGTCGCGGACGAGGTGCGCAATCACTTCGGCGAGGAGGTGCTGAGGACGAGCATTCCCCGTTCGGTCCGTATCTCTGAGGCGCCGAGCTACGGGCAGACGGTGTTGACCTACGACCCGGGGTCGAGCGGTGCCCTGTCGTATCTTGAGGCGGCACGGGAAATCGCGTTGCGGGGTGTCGGTGTGTCGTACGACGCGCAACATGCCCACCCGGGTGCACACAACGATCAGAGCATGGTGGAGGGGATTCAGTGAGCGAGCGACGGAGGGGGCTGGGCCGCGGTCTCGGCGCACTGATCCCTGCTGCCCCGACAGGGGAGAAGCAGGCGTCCCCGGCAACGGGTGGGCCACCGGCCTCATCCACCGCAGTGCCGGTACTCACCTCAGAGCGTGGGGTGGCGGCGGCGAAGGTGGCCTCGCTTCCGCAGCCCAATGTTTCACATGAAACAGAAGAGCCCCCGGCGAGCGGTCTCAGGGAGACGCCTGCGGCTCCCCTGGGTGCGCACTTCGCCGAGCTGCCCCTTGACGCCATCACGCCGAACCCGCGTCAGCCCCGTGAGGTGTTCGACGAGGACGCTCTCGCGGAGCTCGTCACTTCCATCAAGGAGGTCGGGCTTCTCCAGCCTGTCGTCGTGCGGGAGCTGGGGCCGGCACGTTACGAGCTCATCATGGGCGAGCGGCGCTGGCGGGCCTGTCGTGAGGCGGGACTCGAGGCCATTCCCGCGATCGTGCGGGCCACGGAGGACGAGAAGCTTCTCCTGGACGCGCTCTTGGAGAACCTGCACCGGGCTCAGCTGAACCCCCTGGAAGAGGCGGCTGCCTACGACCAGCTGCTCAAGGACTTCAACTGCACGCATGATCAGCTGGCGGACCGTATCGGTCGGTCTCGTCCGCAGGTCTCCAACACCCTGCGTCTGCTGAAGCTCTCGCCCGCGGTGCAGCGTCGTGTGGCTGCCGGGGTTCTGTCCGCCGGCCATGCGCGTGCTCTGCTCTCCGTGGACGACTCGGAGGCGCAGGACAGGCTGGCTCATCGCATCGTGGCCGAGGGGCTCTCGGTACGGGCCATCGAGGAGATCGTCACCCTCATGGGGTCGCGACCGAAGGCCGCTCCGCGCTCCAAGGGACCGCGGGCCGGTGCCAGGGTGTCGCCTGCGCTCAGCGATCTCGCCACACGTCTCTCGGACCGCTTCGAGACACGGGTGAAGGTCGACCTCGGCCAGAAGAAGGGCAAGATCACCGTTGAGTTCGCCTCGATAGACGACCTGGAGCGGATCCTCGGCTCGCTCGCCCCGGGCGAGGGGCCGGTTCTGCAGAAGAGTCTCCTGGACGACGACACCGAAGAGTCCGAGGCCTGAGCGTC
Source organism: Streptomyces sporangiiformans (assembly GCF_005768555.2). Lineage (GTDB taxonomy): Bacteria > Actinomycetota > Actinomycetes > Streptomycetales > Streptomycetaceae > Streptomyces > Streptomyces sporangiiformans. Next base: position 17,034 of record NZ_VCHX02000139.1, on the reverse strand, counting down.
AGCAGGTGGGCACGATTCCGATCGGCCGACCTTCAGAGCGGGCCGTGTCCGGTGTGTACCGGAACACGGCCCGCTCTTTGCTTTCTGGCGGTATCGAACGAATCACATCGTGGATACGATGCGTTTGGGTATGGCGTATCCACCTGGCAGCACCTTCTGTGGGGAGGCGGGGGCCATGCGAACGGTGAGCCGCACCGGACTGGTGAGCGCGGGCCTGGGGCTCGGAGCGGTCGGCGGGTTCGTCGGCAGCCTGCTCAGGGAACGGAGCGCTCTGACAGCCGCCCGTGACGCTGCGGGCGAAGGAAGCGAGGAACTGCCTTCATGGGGCGTCGGCTCGTACCGCTCACGCTGGACAACCTTCCGGACCTTCCCAAGCGCTGTCGGGCGTGTGTCTTCTGGGAGTTGGACCCAGTCAGCGGTCAGGCCGCGGTAAAGGCAGGCACACCCGAGCTGGAGAAGGAGGCGTGGATCTCCGCCGTTCTACTGGAATGGGGATCCTGCGGCCGTGTCGTGTACGTGGACGACATGCCGGTGGGCTTCGTGCTCTACGCACCTCCCGCATATGTGCCGCGCGCCACGGCATTTCCCACAAGCCCGGTCTCCCCTGACGCGGTCCAACTGATGACCGCCTTCATCATGCCCGGTTATCAGGGGCAGGGCCTTGGGCGCGTGATGGTCCAGACGGTCGCCAAGGATCTGCTGCGACGGGGGTTCAAGGCGATCGAGGCCTTCGGTGACGCCCGCTGGGATGAACCGGCCTGCGTCCTGCCCGCTGACCATCTGACGGCGGTGGGCTTCAAGACCGTACGGCACCATCCCACATACCCGAGGCTGAGGTTGGAGCTGCGGACGACGCTCTCCTGGAAGGAAGATGTGGAGTTGGCGCTCGACCGGCTACTGGGAGCGGTGCAGAAGGAGCCGGTTCTGCGTCCGCTGTAAACGCCCCGGGGCATCGCGTGCATGCGAATGGGCCAACCCGTCAGGGTTGGCCCATTCGTGTTTCACGTGAAACAACGCCGCTTCTGTCGGACGGCGCCGCTTACTACTCGGCGATGAAGTCCTCGAGATCCCGCACGATCGCGGCCTTCGGCTTCGCACCGACGATGGTCTTGGCGACCTCGCCACCCTGGTAGACGTTCAGGGTCGGGATGGACATGACGCCGTACTTGGCGGCCGTACCCGGGTTCTCGTCGATGTTGAGCTTGACGACCTCGATCTTGTCGCCGTACTCGGTGGCGATTGCCTCGAGAGACGGCGCGATCTGACGGCACGGGCCGCACCAGGCGGCCCAGAAGTCCACCAGGACGGGCTTGTCGCTCTTGAGGACGTCCTGCTCGAAGGAGTCGTCGGTCACGTTCTTCAGGGTGCCGGCCACGGCGGGCTCCTTAACTGGTTGGTGCGGGGGCGGGTGAGTGTCAGACGGTGGTCTTCTCGGGCTCTGCCGCGGTCTTGCCATCCGCGAGAGCAGCAAGGAAGCGCTCGGCGTCGAGGGCGGCGGAGCATCCGGTGCCGGCTGCGGTGATCGCCTGGCGGTAGGTGTGGTCCACGACGTCGCCGGAGCCGAAGACCCCCGTCAGGTTCGTGTGGGTCGAGGGCGCGTTGACCTTGAGGTAGCCCTCGTCGTCCAGGTCGAGCTGACCCTTGAAGAGCTCGGTGCGCGGGTCGTGGCCGATCGCGATGAACAGGCCGGTCACCGGGAGCACAGACGTCTCGCCGGTCTTGAGGTTGCGCAGCTTCAGACCGGAGAGCTTCTGGTCGCCCTGGATCTCGGCGACCTCGCTGTCCCAGATGAACTTGATCTTCGAGTCGGCGAAGGCGCGCTCCTGCATCGCCTTGGAGGCGCGCAACGTGTCGCGGCGGTGGACGACCGTCACGGACTTGGCGAACCGGGAGAGGAAGGTGGCCTCCTCCATCGCGGTGTCACCGCCGCCGATCACGGCGATGTCCTGGTCCTTGAAGAAGAAGCCGTCACAGGTCGCGCACCAGGAGACACCGCGCCCGGAGAGCGCGTCTTCGTTGGGCAGCCCCAGCTTGCGGTGCTGGGAACCGGTGGCGACGATGACGGCCTTGGCCCGGTGTACGGTGCCGACGGTGTCCGTGACCGTCTTGATCTCTCCACTGAGGTCGACCGCGACGACGTCGTCCGAGACCAGCTCGGCACCGAAGCGCTCGGCCTGCGCCCGCATGTTGTCCATGAGCTCGGGGCCCATGATGCCGTCCTGGAAGCCGGGGAAGTTCTCCACCTCGGTGGTGGTCATCAGCGCGCCACCGGCGGTGACGGCGCCCTCGAACACCAGCGGCTTCAGCGACGCGCGCGCGGTGTAGAGCGCCGCCGTGTAGCCGGCCGGCCCGGAGCCGATGATGATCACGTTACGGACGTCGCTCACGGCTTGATTCCTCGTCTCTGGAGACTGCTTCGTACGACCGGTGGGAGCTTCTCTCAGAACTCTCACCCCACCCAACGGATCCTAAGGGGCGCGCATTCCCACTGTGTCCGGGCACACGAAGACGCGTAACCGCGCGGGGACAGGACCGGCGTCATGGACAGAGCGTGAGTCGCTCAGTCTCGCGTGTAGGACTGCTTCAGCAGCACCTTGCCGGCAGCAGCGGCTGAGGAGTTGCCCACGCAGCTGGAGTCGACGATGTAGGCGGTGACCCGAGTCGCGTCCGAGGCATCGGGCAGCACCACGAGATACGCCTTCGTACCCTCGTAGGTGCCCTTCTTGGCGGCGAGAGCGGCCTCGTTGCGGCCGATGCCTTGTTGGATGCACTTGGGCACCGGAACCCCGGTCTCCTTCAGAGTGCTCGGCTCGTCGGAGGAGGTCGCGGGGCCCCAGTTGCGGTTGCCGTTTTCACGGTCCGTGCTCTTGCCGAGGAGATCCGCGACCTGGCCCTCCAGCTTGCCCTTGCTGAAGGTGTTCACCGAATCGGTCTGGGTGGGCCCGGTCGTGTCCCCCGAGGGGTCGTCGTTCAACGACTGGAGGAGCAGACCGCTGATTCCCAGCGCAGCAGCCGTGAACATGGCTCCCAGGATCACGGTCCCACGACGGCGACGGCGCATGGGCCTCGGTCGACCCGGACCGGTGGCGGCGCGTGGTCGTCCGGCGGGGCGGTCGGCCGCGGTCGACGTTTCACGTGAAACACGGGAGCCGTCGCTGTCGTCGGACAGAGGGCGGGCGACGGCGACGACCGCCGGGACGTCCGTGGCACCGGCATCGTGTGTCGTGGCACTCAGCAGGGCTTCGGCGGCGAGCGCGGCATCGATGCGCCCAGCGACATCATCGGGCATACGGACCGGGCCCGGCAGTGTGCCGAGCATGCCTCGGATCTCTTCCAGCGATGCGTACACGTCGGCACAGAGGGCGCAGTCGTCCAGATGCCTTCGTACGTCCGCCGTACGGGACGGCGGCAGCAGGCCTTCCGTGAGGTCGGAGATCTCCGTGACTTCCGGGTGTCCGGCCGTGTCGGTCGTGGATGTCACGCTCGCCCACCTCCGCCCTTCACAGCAGTCGAATCGTTTGGCCCTGCGTCGTGTGCTCCCGCTGCGGGTGGGACGGATGTCCCCTGCGTGCGGTTCCGTCCCTCACCTGACTTCTTGCTGTCTCCGCCACTACCGGCGTCCGTACGCAAGTGTCTGAGCAGCGGGACGAGCCTGGCTCGGCCGCGTGCGCAGCGGCTCTTGACCGTGCCGGTCGGCACGTCGAGCATGCGGGCGGCCTCAGCCACCGGGTAGCCCTGCATGTCCACCAGGACGAGGGCGGCGCGCTGGTCGGGTGGCAGGGTGCCGAGGGCTTCGAGGAGCTCCCGCTGCAGATCATTGCGCTCGGCCGGCGCGGACGCCGACTCGTGCGGATCCAGGAGTTGCTCCAGACGTTCCGTGTCATCGACCGGCGAGGTCTTCCGTGAGGCGGCCTTGCGCGCGCGGTCGAGGCAGGCGTTCACCGTGATGCGGTGCAGCCACGTCGTGACGGCCGACTGTCCGCGGAAGGTGTGGGCGGCGCGGTAAGCGGAGACCAGAGCATCCTGGACCGCGTCTGCGGCCTCCTCACGGTCTCCGAGAGTCCGCAGGGCCACCGCCCACAGCCGGTCGCGGTGACGGCGTACAAGCTCACCGAAGGCCTCCGGGTCGCCCTCCACATGACGGGCCAGGAGGTCCTGATCGCTTGCTCCGTTGTATCCGGCGCCGTCCGCCATCGGACCCTCCCCCCTCGGTAGGCTGTCAGCCCGTGAACTTTACGTCGGTGATCGCCTGCTTGTACCCGGCGCTGCTGTAATCGTCGCGCGGTGCGCTAGGCACGTCCGTGATCCACAACAACACGTACTTCGTCTTCACGGTCTTCTTGGCCTTGATCTTCGCGGTGGTGCCGCTCGTCGTGACGGACCCGATCTCCTTCATCGCGCTGACCGAAGCTGAGGGAGACAGCGAGTCAGCGGCGTAGAGGTGGACCGTCGTGTGGTCCCCGTCGTACAAGAGCCCTATCGAGGCAGCCGAAACCTCCTTGGACGAGCCGAGGTCGTAGACGATTCCCACACCGGACTTGTACGGAGCCAGCTTCGGCCCCCCGAGGAACGACTTGGTGCGCCAGTATGTGGAGCTGTTACCGTCGTACGTCTTGGCCACGTCGTCGGCCGCCTGGGCGGAGCCCTCGGCCACGTACTCCTGAGCTCCTTCAATGGTTATCGGCTTCGCCGGCCGCTTGATCTTGTCGCTGTCCTTGTCGTTGCCGTCCGTCGTCTGCGACTTGTTGGTGTCGTCGGAGTTCCCTCTCTCCATGAGCGCATCCGCCAACTGCCAACTGCCAAGGCCCAGCGCGGCGATGAGCAACGCGGACACGGCCCACTTGAGCGCCTTGCCGGTACGGCTCTGCAGCGGGGGCGGCGGAGCGGTCATCGGCTGTGTGCCGCCGGGGGGCGTCTGACGGCCGTACGTGCCCTGCTGGTACGTGGTGCGCTGGTACTCGGGCGGCGCGGTGAACGCGGGCTCCGGCGGACGGATGCGTGGCATCTCGCCGATCGCCTTCACCAACTCCTCCGGAGTGGTGCACGGCGGCTCCTGGCGGGACGCGGTGGCGCCGTCGTTGACGAGCGCGCGCATCGCCAGCTCCGACAGGCCGCGGTGCACCCCGGCGCGCACCTGGTCGGGCGCGATGAGGCCGACGCCCTTGGGCAGGCCGGAGAGGCCGAAGGCATCGTCCTCGTACGGCCAACGCTGGGTGAGGGCGGCGTACAGCAGTGCGCCGATCGCCTCTGTGTCCCTGCGCTGCGGGGTGTCGGAACTGATGCCGCGCAGCGCGGCGTTCACGGCGAGGCCGCGGACGCGCCATTGGCCGGAGGAGGAGCGCAGCACAGAGCCGGGGGTCAGCCGCAGATGCGCCAGCCCTTCGCGGTGTGCGGCGGCCATCGCCTGGGAGATCTGGCTGACCATCTGGTACGCGTCGTGCACTTCCAGCGGGCCGGAGGCCAGGAGCGTCGTGAGCTCCGTGGAGTCCGGCAGCCATTCGTGCACCACGTAGACGAGGTCGTTCTCCTCGACCGCGTCCAGGACCTGGACGAATCGAGGATCGCCCAGGAGAGCTGAGGAGCGCGCCGCCGCCAGGACGGAGCGCGCTCGGGGATGGTCGGCGGGCAGCAGATGCACGCCGACGGCGCGGCGCAGCTTCTCGTCCACCGCACGCCAACTGCTGAATCCGTCCAGACGGGTGACGCACTCCTCGAGCCTGTAGCGTCTGGCGAGCTTGTGGCCGCTGTGCAACTCGGGCGGTGAGGGCTTGGCGGGGCTCTCGTCCCCGCCGCTCCCCTGTGCCTCTTCGCTCTCCGAGCTGTCCGTGTCCTGCTCCCGGTTCTGGGCCACCCCGTCGGCTGTGGCCTGGTCCGCCTTCGTGGTCAGCGGCTCGTCGCCGCTGTTGTCTGCCACGTCGACGGCAGCTGTGCTCCGTTCCGCCACCGTCGTTCCTGCCTCCCCATCCATTGCCCGCTGTCCGACGCCAAAGCCAATTGTGCCCACAGTCCGCCGCTATGCACGACACGCGGTCGCGGACGATGGTTGTGCGCGTGCCCCCGACTCAGCGCCCGAGGCGCCCGCGGACCATGCCGACCATTCCGTTCAGTTCCTCGATACGCATCCGCCGAGCGGCGACGAAGAAGACGCCGAGCAGGGCGATGCCGCCGCCGAGGAGGGCGGCAAGTGAGCCGAGGACGCCCTGTCCGAGCACCTGGGTGATCCCGTAACAGGCTGCGGCGGCGAGCAGCGCCGCCGGTACCGAGGCGATGCCGAGGCGGGCGTACGTCCGCAGCACGCGAGCTCCGTCGAGGTCGCCGCCCAGCCGCCCCCGCAGCCGCCGCCAGGCCACGCCCACGCCGATCGCGTACGCGACACCGTAGGAGGCGGCCATGCCCGCCACGGCCCATCGGGTCGGTAGCAGGAGGTAGCAGAGCGCCGAGGCTCCGGCGTTGACGGCCGCCACGATGACCGTGTTGTAGAAGGGGGTCCGGGTGTCCTCGTACGCGTAGAAGGCGCGCAGCACGACGTACTGCACGGAGTACGGGATCAGGCCGAGACCGAAGGCCATCAGCATGTAGCCCATGTTCGTGGCCGCGCCGGTGCCGGAGGAGCCGAAGATCAGGGTGCACATCGGGATGCCGAGAGCGACGAAGGCGAAGGAGATGGGCACGATCGCCACGGCGGTCGTGCGCAGCCCTTGTGAGATGTCGTCGCGGACGGCGCCGGCGTCACCCTCATGGGCGGAGCGCGACAGCCGCGGCAGCAGGGCGGCCATCAGCGAGACGGTGATGATGGCCTGCGGGAGGCCCCAGATGAGCTGGGCGTTGGCGTAGGCGCTGAAGCCGGTGCCGGCGGTTCCTGTGTCTGCGACCGCCGCGGTGGCCAGCTGGGTGACGACGATGGCGCCTGCCTGGTTGGCGAGGACGAACAGGATCGTCCACTTGGCGAGCATCGCGGCCTTGCCCAGGCCGTGGCCCTTCCAGTCGAAGCGCAGCCTCAGGCGGAACCCGGTCTCGCGGAGGTACGGGATCATCGCGAGGGCCTGGACGACAAGGCCGAGCAGGACACCGGCGCCGAGCAGGCGCTGGCCCTCCGGCGGGATGTTCGTGACCTGCATCCCGGAGGTCTCGGCGGTGCCGTACACCCAGAGGAACATTCCGAGCGTCACGATGATGACGATGTTGTTGAGGACCGGCGTCCACATCATCGCGCCGAACCTGCCGCGGGCGTTGAGGATCTGTCCCATCACCACGTGGATGCCCATGAAGAAGATCGTGGGCAGGAAGTACAAGGTGAAGGTGACACCGACGTCCCTGGCAGCCGGGTCGGTGGCCACGGGGTTCGACAGAACACGGACCAGGAGCGGGGCCGCCAGCATCGCCAGCCCGGTCAGCACACCGAGCGCCACGATGACGAGGGTCAGCAGCCGGTTGGCGTACGCCTCGCCGCCGTCGTCGTCCTCCTTCATGGCGCGCACCAGCTGCGGTACGAAGACGGAGTTGAGGCCGCCTCCGACCGTGAGGATGTAGATCATCGTCGGCAGCTGGTAGGCGACCTGGAAGGTGTCGCCCAGGAGAGCGGTGCCCAGCGCCGAGACAATCAGCGCTGAGCGGATGAAGCCGGTGAGGCGGGACACCATGGTGCCCGCAGCCATCACCGCGCTCGACTTCAGCAGACTCGACGCGCGGCCCCCGGCCTTCTTCGGAGCGGGCGCGGGCGCCGGTGTCGCTACGTGAGCCGGAGCCTGCGCGGCGGCGGGAGTCGGCTCGGGGGCCGGTGACGGCACACCAGGCGGGCTGACAGGCGGGTGTCCGCCGCCCTGCTGCTGGTCGCGGAAGAGGTGGGCGAAGGCATCCGGCTCGTGGCGTTCTGCGCCGGAGTGTGCGACCAGGTCGTCCACGCCCACGAACTGGGTGGTACGAGGGTCGTCGCCGTACGGCAGATGCTGCGTCAGGCCTTCCGGCTCGGGAGCCGGGGTCTGCGCCCACACCCGGGGGTCGGGGGCGTGGGGCGACTGGGGCGGCTGGGCGTAGAGCGGCTGCGGGGGATACGTGCCGGGCGCCGGCGGGGGGTGCGCGGCACGGTCGTACAGGGCCTCGGCGACCGGGTCCTGGGCAGCGGGGTCCTGTGCCCGGTACGGATCCTGGGTGTAGGCGTCCTGGGTGTACGGGTCCTGAGGGTAGGCGTCCTCGGGGTAGCCGTCCTGGGGGTAGCCGTCCTGCGCGTAGGCATCCGGAAGGCGCCCGTCGGCGGCGGGCTGCGGTGGCACCTGGCCGTGGCCGGGTTCCTGCGGTCCCTGCGGCGGGCCGTCGGGGTAGCCGGAGCCGCCCACGCCCTGGCCGTGATCACCCTCGTACGGCGCGTTCATGGTTACCCCACCTCATCGTCCCCGGGCCCACCGGCCACGACATCGCTCAACGGTCCACTCTCTCACCCGTGGCGGACGGCTCGGTGCTTTCCGGTGCGGTGTCCGGCGAAGGGTCACTCGGCTGCTCCGGGGCGTCTGCCCCCGACTCCGCGTCGGAAGCCTCCTCGGGACCGTCCGCCTCGTCGTCGGTCTCGAAGGCGTCTTCCGATTCCTGCTCGGCCTGCCGGGCGGTCGCGCGTTTGCGCTGCGTGTACATCCGGAATCCGGCCAGCACGAGCAGCAGGACGCCACCGGCGATGACCAGCATCACCGTGGGAGTGATCTCGGTGACCCTCACGTCGAAGGTGACGGGAGGGCCGTACTTCTCGCCGTCCTCGGTGTAGAGCTGGGCGACCACCGAGGCACGGCCGTTGGCGCGGCCGTTCGCGGTGAACTTCACCGACTGGCTGTGGCCTCCCGACACCTCCACCGGCTGTTCCCGGTGGGCGCGATCACCGATGCGCAGCCGGGTCGGCTGCTCCGACGTCAGGCGCAGCACCAGGTGGTCGACGCCTTGGACGAGGTTGTTCTGCACGGTGACGGGAATGGTCGCGCTGCGGCCCGACAGCTTCGCCTCGGACTTCTGGATCAGTCTGACCTGCTTGACGAGGTCGTTGAGATACGACTCCACACCGCTGCGGTAGACGACCGCGTCGGGCGCATGGCCGCGCCAGGACGTGGACATCGCTCGGTTCATGGCCCGCCCGAAGGGGGTGACCACGCGGGATCGGTCCGTGAGGATCACCTGGAAGTTGTCGAGCTTCCACTGCGTGTTCTCGATCTGCTCGAAGGCCGCCTGCGGCAGCTGCTGCTTGCGCAGCGAGGAGGGGTACGAGGACGCCGACGGGACCTGTGTGGCGGCGCCGGGGTCCGGCTTGGCCTTGGTGGCCGTGGACAGGCTCGCCGACTGCGACCAGTTGCTGTCCTCGAGGGCCGTGAGCGCCTGCGCCATCGTCTGGGCCTGACTCGCGGACGGCATGCGCTGCGGGGCGACCACGATGCTGCGTTGCCTGTCCGGGGCCTGCCGGTTGATCATCAGACTCTGGGCGAGGAACTTCTGCACGGCGAGCGTGGAGTTGCCGGCCACCGCCATGTCGCCCTGGAACGCCTGCGAGAGGCGGGCGTCCGCGACCACCGCCGTGGTGCCGCCCCCGATGGGGCGGGCCGACGTGGGCGTGTACGGAAGGCTGCCGGTCTCTTTCAAGGTGTCATTGCGGGCGATCACCGTGTCGGCGCCGGCGGAGGTGGCGACCTTGACGATCGACGGGTCGATCGCGCCGTTCACGGGCCAGGCGTAGTCCGTGCTGGGCGTCACATGGAGGATCGACTCCACGGTGATGGCGGCCACGTCCGTCGCGTCCTTGAGGTGGCTCAGCGAGCTGGTCACCTTCTTGCCGTTGTGGGCCAGCGACGCCAGATCCGGGTCGGCGAAGGGAAGGGCAACGATCTCCTTGCCCTGGACCGTCTCCTCCAGCTCGCCGAGCCACTGCTTGGCCACCGCCTGATGCCTGCCCGGGGTCGTGGATTCGTCGTCGCCCTCGATCTGGTAGCTGCGCGTCATCGCGTCCACCGACGCCAGGAGATCCGGGTCGATGACCCAGGTGACGTCGAGGTCCTTGCCGAGCGCGAGGAGCTGCTGCAGGCGGCCGCCGGGCGCGAGCTCCGCGGCCAGGTCGTCGTCCCTGAAGACGGGGGTCTGCTGCTCGTTGGAGTCCGTCTCGGCCGTCATATGGGAGCTGGAGATCAGCGGCCAGAGGTACGTCGTCTTCGTCCTCGTGTCCGCCGCCTCGGGCTGCCACGGCAGAAACGTCCGCTCGATGCCGAGGATCTGCTCGTACGGCTGTGCTGCGGTCTGTCCGGCGAGCGTGACCCCGAGCTGGTAGACGCCGTCTGCGCTCAGGTCCAGCTTGTCCACGGGGACGGAGATGTTGAAGGTCTGAGGGACGCCCGGCGCGAGCTTGGGGAACTCCCGGGTGTACTTGTCGTCGACTTCCCTGCCCGCGTACGCGTTGCTTTTCGCGGCGTCGTCGATCGCCGACCGGCCGTTCATCGTCGGTCCCACGCGCAGGCCGACGTGAGCGCTCGTGATGGTCTTCTTGCCCTTGTTGGTGACCCTGCCGGAGACGGTGAGCGTGTCCCCTTCCGAGGGGACGCTGGGGGTGAGCGAGTCCAGGGAGACATCGACCGTGTTGGCCCCGGTGGCGTCGGCGACGGCAGTGCGCTCGGCTGCGTCGGCGGAGGGGGAGGCGGGCAGCTGGAGAAAGCCGGCCAGCAGAGGCGCCGCCGCGAGCAGTGCTCCGGTGCGCCGAAACCACCGGCGGGCAGGTGAGGGACTCATCCCCTGGAATTCTGCCGCCTCGGCCACGCGCTCGCCCGTCCCTCGTCGTCGTCAGTGGTCGTCGGAATGTGCGTCCAGGCATGGTAACGATGCGCGCTGAAGGGAAGTGCCGCGGTCTGCTCTACAAGATCGGAATCCGATACCGGACTGTCCCGTATGTGCACGTATTAACAGAGGCGCCCGGGCACGCCCAGCGGGAAGCACCCGTGCCCGCTGAATGGGGGCGCCTGCGGCCGCTCGCGCCACGTACCCTTTTCTGTTGTGCCGAACGCCAACGAAGACAATCCCAGTGCACTGAGCCAGGTGCAGCACCGCGCGGTGAGTGAACTGCTGCGGGTGTCCCCCGTCGCCGATGATCTCGCCCGTCGTTTCCGGGAGGCCGGGTTCTCCCTCGCCCTGGTGGGTGGCTCGGTCCGGGACGCCCTCCTGGGCCGGCTGGGCAACGACCTGGACTTCACGACCGACGCCCGCCCCGAGGACGTACTGAAGATCGTGCGGCCCTGGGCGGATGCCGTGTGGGAGGTAGGGATCGCCTTCGGGACGGTGGGGGCGCAGAAGGACGCGCGCGTCGGAGAAGCTGTTCAGCGCTTTGACATCGAGGTGACGACGTACCGCTCGGAGGCGTACGACCGGACCTCACGCAAGCCCGAAGTCTCCTACGGCGACTCCATCGAGGAGGACCTCGTACGCCGCGACTTCACCGTCAACGCGATGGCCGTGGCGCTGCCGGAGAAGGAGTTCATCGACCCGCACGGCGGTCTCAGGGACCTGGCGGAGCGTGTGCTGCGTACGCCGGGCACCCCGGAGGAATCCTTCTCCGACGACCCGCTGCGGATGATGCGGGCCGCTCGCTTCGCCGCGCAGCTCGACTTCGTGGTGGCACCGGACGTCGTCGCGGCGATGAAGGCCATGAGCGAGCGCATCGAGATCGTCTCCGCCGAGCGGGTCCGGGACGAGCTGAACAAGCTGGTCCTCTCCGCGCACCCGCGCAAGGGGCTGACGCTGCTCGTGGAGACCGGGCTCGCCGAGCGCGTGCTGCCCGAGTTGCCCGCGCTGCGCCTGGAGCGGGATGAGCACCACCGGCACAAGGATGTCTACGACCACTCACTGATCGTGCTTGAGCAGGCGATGGAGCTGGAGGAGGACGGTCCCGACCTCACTCTTCGCCTTGCCGCGCTGCTCCATGACATCGGTAAGCCACGCACGCGCCGTTTCGAGAAGGACGGCCGGGTGTCCTTTCACCACCATGAGGTGGTGGGCGCCAAGATGACCAAGAAGCGCATGACGGCCCTCAAGTACTCCAACGACCTTGTGAAGGACGTTGCCCGACTGGTCGNCTCAAGTACTCCAACGACCTTGTGAAGGACGTTGCCCGACTGGTCGAGCTGCACCTCCGCTTCCACGGCTACGGCACCGGAGAGTGGACGGACTCCGCAGTCCGCCGCTATGTGCGAGACGCCGGCCCGCTGCTCGACCGCCTCCACAAGCTGACCCGCTCCGACTGCACCACTCGCAACAAGCGCAAGGCCGCCGCCCTCTCCCGCGCGTACGACGGTCTGGAGGAGCGCATCGCCCAGCTGCAGGAGCAGGAGGAGCTGGACGCGATCCGGCCCGACCTCGACGGCAACCAGATCATGGAGACCCTGGGCGTCGGCCCTGGTCCGGTCATCGGCCAGGCGTACAAATTCCTGCTGGAGCTGCGCTTGGAGAACGGGCCGATGGAGTACGACGCCGCGGTGTCGGCACTCAAGGAGTGGTGGGCCGCTCAGAGCTGAGGGCGTGCGGTGCCGGTTCATGTTTCACGTGAAACATGAACCGGCACCGCCGCGAGATCTGCATACGCCGAGGGCCGTTGTTTCACGTGAAACAACGGCCCTCGGCGTTGGTGACCTCTACTTGGCGGAGTACTCCGACAGGCAGAGAGTGAAGTCGCTGCTGCCACCGGTCTCGGTGTACTCGGCGTACTTGTTGCGGTCGCAGCCCGAGTCGTCGGACTTCTTCTGCTCGACCTTGTAGGCGGCCTTGGAGCTGCCGCAGTCCACCACCTCGAGTTCCGGGTTGGTGGCGCTGTCCGGGTTGCCGATGCTCATGCAGTCGCCGACCTTGGCGGTGTTGGCGTCATCACGGCTCGCCATCCATCCGATACCCGCACCTATGAGAGCGATGATCACGACAGCGATGCGCAGGTACTGCTTGATGCCACGCTTCGGTCGCTGGGGCGGGACCGGGGCGTACGGCGCGGCCGGCTGCTGCGGGTAGCCCTGAGGCGCCGTCTGCCCCTGAGGCGGCTGCCCCTGAGCGAACGGGTTCTGGCCCTGAGGCGGCTGTCCCTGAGCGAACGGGTTCTGGCCCTGAGGCGGCGGAGTGGTCACTTGGGGGTCCCCCTAGAACGTTAGGAGCGCGTGGCGCGAAGTAAGACGCACGTAAGCTATCGGCCCCCACTGACAACTCTGTAGCTCAGAAAAGCTCTGTGTCATTGATGTGACACTTACTGAGGTGCAAAGCGGGCCATAGATACAGCAATCGCTGCGTAGATCACGGCCACCGTTACCACCAGGGGGGCTGAGCGGCCGTCAGGAGGCAGCATCAGAGCGGCTACCGCGGCAGCGGCCACGAAGGCGACGTTGAACAGAACGTCATACACGGAAAAGATCCGGCCGCGGAAGCCGTCGTCGACGGACGACTGGACCACCGTGTCGGTGGCGATCTTCGCGCCCTGGGTGGTGAGGCCCAGGACGAAGGCCGCGACCAGTATGGGGACTTGGTCGAATGGCAGACCTAGCGCGGGTTCCAGGACCGCGGCGGATCCCGCGCAGGCGACGATCCAGCCGCCCGGCCCGAGCCTCCCGGCCGCCGACGGTGTCACCACCGCAGCGGCGAAGAAACCCGCCCCGGAGATCCCGACGGCAAGCCCCAGAAGAGCGAGACCGTCGTCCTCCTGCCCGGACGACCAGGCGTACCGGCAGAGCATCAGCACCATCACCGTCAGGGCGCCGAAACAGAACCGCATCAGGGTCATGGCGGCCAGTGCCCAGGCGGCCGCGCGGCGTGCGGGCTCGGCCAGATGGCGCATGCCGGCCCTCAGGTCACGTGCCGTACCCGCCAAGGCCGCCTTCAGACGCGGCTGCACCAACTCCTGGTCGGGGCCGAGCAGTTCCGGTGCCATGCGCAGTGAGGCGAGCGCCGCGCACAGGTAGAGCGCGGCCCCGACGAGGACGACCGCGGCGTCGGAGTCCGAGACGACAATCCGTACGACAAAGGCGAGACCGCCACCCGCGGTCGCGGCGAGTGTCCCGGCCGTGGGCGACACGGAGTTGGCCATCACCAGCCGCTCGGAGTCGACGACACGGGGCAGCGCTGCGGACAGGCCCGCCAGGACGAACCGGTTGACCCCCGTGACACACAACGCGGAGGCGTAGAACAGCCAGTCCGGCACACTGCTCACGATCAGGACGGCCGTCAGGGAGGCCAGCAACGCCCGCAGGAGGTTCCCGTACAGAAAGACCTGGCGGCGCCGCCAGCGGTCCAGCAGAACGCCCGCGAAGGGGCCGACGAGCGAGTACGGGAGGAGGAGCACCGCCATCGCCGAGGCGATCGCGGCCGCCGAGGTCTGCCTCTCCGGCGAGAAGACGACGTACGTCGCGAGCGCTACCTGATACACCCCGTCCGCGCCCTGGGACAGCAGCCGCACGGCGAGCAGACGCCGGAAGTTCCGGAAGCGCAGGAGTACGCGCAGGTCACGTACGACAGCCATGGGCACAGCCTCACATACGTTGAGGGTCCCCGGGCGTACGCGACCCGGGGACCCTCAACGGCCCTCAAAGCGAAGCGTCTTAGCGCTCGACGTCGCCCTTGATGAACTTCTCGACGTTCTCGCGGGCCTCGTCATCGAAGTACTGGACCGGCGGGGACTTCATGAAGTACGACGACGCGGAGAGGATCGGGCCGCCGATGCCGCGGTCCTTGGCGATCTTCGCGGCGCGCAGGGCGTCGATGATGACACCCGCGGAGTTCGGGGAGTCCCAGACCTCGAGCTTGTACTCCAGGTTCAGGGGAACGTCACCGAAGGCCCGGCCCTCGAGGCGGACGTAGGCCCACTTGCGGTCGTCCAGCCACGCGACGTAGTCGGACGGACCGATGTGGACGTTGTCGGCACCCATCTCGCGGTCACGGATCTGCGAGGTGACGGCCTGCGTCTTGGAGATCTTCTTCGACTCCAGGCGGTCACGCTCGAGCATGTTCTTGAAGTCCATGTTGCCGCCGACGTTCAGCTGCATCGTGCGGTCCAGGACCACGCCCCGGTCCTCGAACAGCTTCGCCATCACGCGGTGCGTGATCGTGGCGCCCACCTGCGACTTGATGTCGTCACCGACGATCGGGACGCCGGCCTCGGTGAACTTGTCGGCCCATTCCTTGGTACCCGCGATGAAGACCGGAAGGGCGTTGACGAAGGCGACCTTGGCGTCGATGGCGCACTGGGCGTAGAACTTCGCCGCGTCCTCGGAGCCCACCGGCAGGTAGCAGACCAGGACGTCGACCTGCTTGTCCTTGAGGACCTGGACGACGTCGACCGGGGTCTCGGCGGACTCCTCGATGGTCTCGCGGTAGTACCTGCCGAGACCGTCCAGCGTGTGGCCGCGCAGGACGGGCACACCGGAGTTCGGGACGTCGCAGATCTTGATGGTGTTGTTCTCGCTGGCGCCGATGGCGTCCGCCAGATCGAGGCCGACCTTCTTCGTGTCGACGTCGAAGGCGGCGACGAACTCGATGTCACGGACGTGGTAGTCGCCGAACTGGACGTGCATCAGTCCCGGGACCTTGGCGGCCGGGTCGGCGTCCTTGTAATACTCGACGCCCTGTACCAGTGAGGCGGCGCAGTTGCCCACGCCTACGATGGCTACGCGAACCGAACCCATTCCGGTTGCTCCCTGTGTGTACTCGGTGAAGCCCTGAGCGGACTTCACGTGGCGGTGTCGTCGGACGGATCCGGCCGGGAGCTGTCCCCGTGCCGGGGCAGGCCGCCCGACTCTCCAGATGTGCTGTCCTGCTGAGCGGAACCGTCGGAGTCGGGACGCCGCTGATCCCGTCCGGCCCGCTCGGTCTCGATGAGCTCGTTCAGCCAGCGCACTTCGCGCTCCACGGACTCCATCCCGTGTCGCTGGAGCTCAAGGGTGTAGTCGTCGAGGCGCTCCCGGGTGCGCGCCAACGAGGCACGCATCTTCTCCAGACGCTCCTCAAGACGACTGCGGCGGCCTTCGAGGACCCGCATGCGTACATCCCGGGACGTCTGTCCGAAAAAGGCGAAGCGAGCGGCGAAGTGCTCGTCCTCGTAGGCGTCAGGACCCGTCTGCGAGAGCAACTCCTCGAAGTGTTCCTTACCTTCCGCCGTCAACCGATAGACGATCTTGGCGCGCCGCCCCGCGAGCGGAGCGGCCAGGGCTTCCTCGCGTGCACCCCCGGACTCCTCGATCAACCAGCCGTTGGCGACCAGCGTCTTGAGGCAGGGGTAGAGCGTCCCGTAGCTGAAGGCACGGAAGACACCCAGTGACGTATTGAGCCGTTTACGCAGCTCATAGCCGTGCATCGGGGACTCGCGGAGCAGGCCGAGAACTGCGAACTCGAGGATCCCGGAACGCCGGCTCATCGTCGCCTCCTCTCTGCCGCGGCCACGCCGTGACGGTTTATGCCGAGCTGATGTATCGACTCGATACATCAGCACGATAGAACGGCCTTCCGCATGCGACAAGAGGGGGCATGGTGAACATCACCGATTCGTGGGATGCGAGTTGCCCGATTTGAGGCGAACTCCGGCGCTCTGCGGGTTTTGCCAGTGCGTAGTCTGTGCGCCATGCACACCACCGGGAACCAAGTGACATCTGGTGACGTCCTTGTCCTCGGTGCAGTACGGATGAATGCCACAACGACCGCATCCGTACTTTGGGGGGACCGGAAACCAGCCGCCGTTTCCAGGCGCGCAAAGGTGCGCCTGCCCGAGGAGTAATCGTTCGATGAGCGAGCACCGTCGCAAACCGCCGCAGCCGCAAGGCGGCGGACGCGCCGCGGCCCGACGCGGCCAGACAGGCTCGGCCTCCGGCCGCCGTGCGGCACCGCGAGGCGCCACCGGGTCTCCCTCCGACTCCTATGGCTCGGGAGGTGAGGAGCGCCCGTACGGCGGCCGTGCCGAGGCCCGACGGGCAGCACAGAGAAGCAGCAGCGGCGGCGGTCGGCGCAGAGCTGCCGACGGCGCGGGGCGCGGAGGCTTCGGCGGCCTGGGCGGCGGCGGCCGCC
>NZ_VCHX02000137.1 GCF_005768555.2 Streptomyces sporangiiformans | reverse complement strand
CGCCCCCGTGCCCGCGCCGGGGCCGGGGCCGGGGCCGGGGCCGAAACCGGGCGCCGGAGCGGAACCCGGCGGCGCCACGGGCTGTTGGGGCGCCTCGGGCGCACGCCGGTGCTCGGTCCAGGCGGTCCCGTCCCACCAGCGCTCGACATGCGGGGCCGACGGATCGCGATACCAGCCGGGCGGAGGCGTCATGCTCATCCCGGCACTCTAGGACGTGACGCTCGTGACCGTGAGAGGTGTTCTGGCTTGCCTACACCGGTGTGACGTAGGCGCCCGAGATCCCGCCGTCCACAAGGAAGTCGGTGGCGTTCACGAAGGCGGAGTCGTCGCTGGCGAGGAAGGCGACGGCCGCGGCGATCTCCTCGGCCTCCGCGAAGCGCCCGACCGGGATGTGCACGAGGCGGCGGGCCGCCCGCTCCGGGTCCTTGGCGAACAGCTCCTGCAGGAGCGGGGTGTTGACCGGTCCCGGGCACAGCGCGTTGACCCGGATGCCCTCGCGGGCGAACTGCACGCCCAGTTCGCGGGACATGGCGAGGACGCCGCCCTTGGAGGCGGTGTACGAGATCTGGGAGGTCGCCGCGCCCATCCGCGCCACGAACGACGCCGTGTTGATGATGGAGCCCTTGCCCTGGCGCCGCATGTAGGGGATCGCGGCCTTGCAGCACAGGTACACGGAGGTGAGGTTGACCTCCTGGACCCGCTTCCAGGCCTCCAGGCCGGTCTCCAGGATGGAGTCGTCGTCGGGCGGCGAGATGCCCGCGTTGTTGAAGGCGATGTCGACCGAACCGTAGGTGTCGTAGGCGGTCTTGAAGAGCGCCTCGACCTGCTCGGCGTCCGTGACGTCGACGCTCACGTAGATGCCGCCGACCTCCTCGGCGGCCGCTTTGCCGCGGGTCTCGTCGACGTCACCGCAGACGACATGCGCGCCCTCGGACGCGAGTCGCCGCGCGGTGGCGAGGCCGATGCCGCTGCCCGCGCCGGTGATGACGGCGGTACGGCCGACGAGGCGGCGGCAGATGCTTTCTTCGGTCACTGTGCTGGACCTTCCGTGCTGATGAAGACGTTCTTGGTCTCGGTGAAGGCGGTGAGGGCGTCAGGACCGAGTTCGCGGCCGAGTCCGGACTGCTTGTAGCCGCCGAACGGGGTCCAGTAGCGGACGCTGGCGTGGGAGTTGACGGACAGGTTCCCGGCGCGGACGGCCTGCGACACGCGCAGCGCCCGGCCGACATCCCTGGTCCAGATGGAGCCGGACAGTCCGTACTCGGTGGCGTTGGCGAGCCGGATCGCGTCCGCCTCGTCCTCGAAGGGCAGGACGACCGCGACCGGCCCGAAGACCTCTTCGACGGCCACGCGCGCGTGGGGCTCGACTCCGGTCAGGACGGTGGGCGGGAACCAGAAGCCGGGGCCCTCGGGTGCGGTGCCGCGGATGCCCTGCGGATCGTCGGCGACGTACGAACGAACGCGCTCCAGCTGGACCTTGGAGATCAGCGGGCCCATCGCGGTCTTCTCGTCGGCCGGGTCGCCGACGAGGACGGACTCGACGGCGGGGGCGAGGAGTTCCAGGAAGCGGTCGTACGCCGTGCGCTGGACGAGGATGCGGGTGCGGGCGCAGCAGTCCTGGCCGGAGTTGTCGAGGAAGGACATCGGGGTGGCCGCGGCGGCGGCTTCGATGTCGGCGTCGGCGAAGACGATGTTCGGGCTCTTGCCGCCGAGTTCGAGGGTGACGGGCTTCAGGAGGGCCGACCCCTTCGCCAGCACCTGTTTGCCGACCGGCGTCGACCCCGTGAAGACGATCTTCGCGACCTGCGGATGCCCGACCAGCGCGTCGCCCGCCACGGGCCCCTCACCGGGAAGCACCTGGAAGAGACCCTCGGGAAGCCCGGCCTCCAGGGCGAGTTCGGCCAGCCGCAGAGCCGTCAGCGGAGTGGTCTCCGCGGGCTTGAGGATGACGGCGTTGCCCGCCGCGAGCGCCGGCGCGGTGCCCCAGGCGGCGATCGGCATCGGGAAGTTCCACGGAGCGATCACGCCGACGACCCCGAGGGGTTCGAGGATCGTGACATCGAGGCCGCCGGGCACGGGGATCTGCCGCCCGTTCAGCCGCTCCACTCCCCCCGCCGCGTAGTCGAGCAGATCACGGACGTTGCCCGCCTCCCAGCGGGCGTTGCCGATGGTGTGTCCGGCCTCGCGGACCTCCAGCCGGGCGAGTTCCTCGACGTGTTCGTCGACGAGGGCGGCGAAGCGGCGCAGCAACCGGGCCCGCTCGCCGGGCGCGAGGGCGGCCCACCCTTCCTGCGCCTTCGCCGCCCGTACGACGGCAGCGTGCACGTCTTGCGGGGTCGCGGCCGGGACGGTGGCGACGACCTCCTCCGTCGCCGGATTCAGGACTTGGAGCTCGTGCTCGGACAAGGAAAGACCTCTCACATGCGTTCGAAGGAGCGGCGGAGCTCCCAGTCGGTCACCGCGGCGTCGAAGGCGTCCAGCTCGACGCGCGCCATGTTGCGGTAGTGGGCGACGACCTCGTCCCCGAAGGCGGCCTTGGCGATGGGACTGGTCTCCCAGAGGTCGGCGGCCTCGCGCAGAGTGGTGGGGACATGCTCGTACTCCGTGGCGTACGCGTTGCCCGTGCACGGCTCGGGCAGCTCCAGCTGCTGTTCTATGCCGTACAGACCGGCCGCGACGAGTCCGGCGACGGCGAGATGCGGATTGACATCGCCTCCGGGCAGCCGGTTCTCGAAGCGCATCGAGCGGCCGTGGCCGACGACGCGGAGCGCGCAGGTGCGGTTGTCGTAGCCCCAGGCGACGGCGGTCGGCGCGAAGGAGCCGGGCTGGAATCGCTTGTACGAGTTGATGTTGGGCGCGTACAGCAGCGAGAAGTCTCTCAGTGCGGCCAGCTGACCGGCGAGGAAGTGACGCATGACGGGCGACATGCCACCGGGGCCGTCGCCCGCCATGGCGCTGCTGCCGTTCTTGTCGGCGAGCGAGAGGTGGATGTGGCAGGAGTTGCCCTCGCGTTCGTTGAACTTCGCCATGAAGGTGAGCGAGACACCCTCCTGGGCGGCGATCTCCTTGGCGCCGGTCTTGTAGACGGCGTGCTGGTCGCAGGTGACCAGGGCGTCGTCGTACTTGAAGACGATCTCGTGCTGGCCGGGATTGCACTCACCCTTGGCGGACTCGACGGTCAGCCCCGCGCCCTCCATCTCGTTGCGGATACGGCGCAGCAGGGGCTCGATGCGGCCCGTGCCCAGCACCGAGTAGTCGATGTTGTACTGGTTCGCCGGGGTGAGGTCCCGGTAGTTCGCGTCCCAGGCCTGCTCGTACGTGTCCTTGAAGACGATGAACTCCAGCTCCGTGCCGACGTTGGCGGTGAAGCCGTACTCGGCGAGCCGCTCCAGCTGGCGGCGGAGGATCTGGCGGGGTGCGGCGACGACGGGCGAGTCGTTGTTCCAGGCGAGGTCGGCCATGAGCATGGCGGTGCCGGCGTTCCACGGGACGCGGCGGAGGGTACTGAGATCCGGATGCATGGCGAAGTC
This sequence comes from Streptomyces sporangiiformans, assembly GCF_005768555.2. Taxonomy (GTDB): domain Bacteria; phylum Actinomycetota; class Actinomycetes; order Streptomycetales; family Streptomycetaceae; genus Streptomyces; species Streptomyces sporangiiformans. The sequence goes on along the minus strand of NZ_VCHX02000137.1, from coordinate 55,772 downwards.
GCCGTATCCGCGCTCCCAGGAGGACATCTCGTAGCCGTCGACGGTGTTCATCTCGGTGTCGACCGCGAGGAGGTAGTTGCAGCCCTCCGTACCGTGGTGCAGCACCTCGTCGAGGAAGAAGCGCGCGGCGAACCGCTTGCCTTGGAGCCGTCCCTGCATGTCCGGGAAGGCCAGGACGACGGTGTCGATCTCTCCGCCGGCGACGAGGGCGTGCAGCTCCTCGACGCTGAGCGGTGGTGTGCGGTCTGCCACGGGAAAGGCCTCCTTGGGTCAGCCGAGAGCCATAAGGTATTGCTGAGAACCATTGCTTGGGAAGGGGGTACGGCCAGATGTCGCAGTCGGACGGACACGGCGTGAACGATCAGCTGACACCGGTGCTGCGGCCGGTGCGGGCGGGCAACGGATTCGAGGAGGCGCTGGAACAGATCCTCCAGGTCGTACGGCTCGGCCTGGTGCCCGGCGGTGAACGGCTGCCCGCCGAACGGGAGTTGGCGGAGCGGCTGGGGGTCAGCCGGGTGACGTTGCGCGAGGTGCTGAAGGTGCTGCAGGACCAGGGGCTGGTCGAGTCGCGGCGCGGACGCTACGGCGGCACGTTCGTCCTGCCGAGGACCGGGGCGCCCGGCGAGGACGAGCTGCGCCGCCGGGTCGAGGGGACCGACATCGAGGACGTCCTGCGCTTCCGTGAGGTCCTGGAGGTGGGCGCGGCCGGCCTGTGCGCCCAGCACGGGCTGGACGAGGAGCAGGCCGCACGGCTGCGGGACGCCCTCGCCCGCACCCACGACGCACCGCTCGCCGACTACCGCCGCCTGGACACGCTGCTGCACCTCACGCTCACCGAACTGTGCGGTTCGCCGACCCTCACCGCCCAGTACGCGGCCGTACGGGCGACCGTGAACGATCTGCTGGACTGCATTCCGCTGCTGGTCCGGAACCTGGAGCACTCGCAGCAGCAGCACACGGCCCTGGTGGAGGCCGTACTCGACGGGGACGCCGACGGGGCGCGCGAGATGATGCGCGAGCACTGCGCGGGGACCGCCGCCCTGCTGCGCGGCTTCCTCACCTGATGCAGACCCCTTGCCTTCCGGCCACGCGGACCGCAAAGGTATGGCTCCGATCCATTGTGTTCCGCTGCGCTGGGGAGTCCGCCCATGTCCCTCGAATCCACCAAACCCCCCGCCGACCAAGAGGCGGACGACTATCTGGAACGCAGAGCCCTGCGCCGGGGAAGCGCCGGCTGGCTGCTGCTCACCGGCCTCGGCGTCGCGTACGTCGTCTCCGGCGACTACTCCGGCTGGAACTTCGGACTCGCCGAGGGCGGCTTCGGCGGCCTGGCGGTCGCCATGGTCCTCATGGGCCTGATGTACACATGCATGGTCTTCGCGCTCGCCGAGTTGTCCTCCATCCTGCCGACGGCGGGCGGCGGCTACGGCTTCGCGCGCCGGGCGCTCGGGCCCTGGGGCGGCTTCCTGACCGGCACGGCGATCCTCATCGAGTACGTCCTCGCGCCCGCCGCCATCGCGATCTTCATCGGCGACTATGTCGAGTCGCTGGGCCTGTTCGGGCTCACCTCCGGCTGGCCGGTGTACCTGGCCTGCTTCGTGATCTTCATCGGCATCCACCTGTGGGGTGTCGGCGAGGCGCTGCGCTTCAGCTTCGTCGTGACCGGAATCGCCGTGGCGGCGCTCCTGGTGTTCGCGGTCGGCGCGTTCCCCGACTTCGACGCGTCGAACCTCGACGACATCCCGGTGGACGAGAGCGCCTTCGGCTCCAGTTCCTGGCTTCCCATGGGTCTGCTGGGCATCTGGGCCGCCTTCCCCTTCGGCATGTGGTTCTTCCTGGGGGTCGAAGGCGTGCCGCTCGCGGCCGAGGAGACCAAGGACCCTGCCCGTACGCTGCCGAAGGCGATCCGCTGGTCGATGGGCATCCTGGTGGTCCTGGCGCTGCTCACCTTCTTCGCCTCCGCGGGGGCGCGCGGCTCGGATGCGATCCAGGGGGCGGGCAACCCGCTCGTCGAGGCGCTCCAGCCGGACGGGGAGGCGACGGCGCTGAGCCGGTTCGTCAACTACGCCGGCCTCGCGGGCCTGGTCGCCTCGTTCTTCTCGCTGATCTACGCGGGCTCGCGTCAGCTCTTCGCGCTCTCACGGGCGGGCTACCTGCCCCGCTTCCTGTCCCTGACGAGCAGCCGCAAGGCCCCCTACCTGGGCCTGCTGGTGCCGGGCGCGATCGGCTTCGCCCTGGCCGCGGCGACGGGAGACGGCGCGCGCATGCTGAACGTGGCGGTCTTCGGTGCCACCATCTCGTACGCGCTCATGTCGCTCTCGCACATCGTGCTGCGCCGCCGCGAGCCGGGGCTCGCGCGGCCGTACCGTACGCCGGGCGGTGTGCTGACGTCCTCGGTGGCACTGGTGCTGACGTGCGCCGCGCTGGCGGCGACGTTCCTGGTTGACGTGACGGCGGCGTTCATCGCGCTCGGGGTCTACGTGGTCGCGGTCGCGTACTTCGGCCTCTACAGCCGCAAGCGTCTGGTGGCGAAGGCTCCGGAGGAGGAGTTCGCGGCGCTGGCGGCGGCCGAGGCAGAGTTGGAACGGAACTGATCAAGGAGAATGGAGTTCATGGTGGGCGGCAGGCCGCTGATCGGAGTCAGTACGTATCTGGAGTCCGCGCGCTGGGGTGTGTGGGAGCTGGAGGCGGCGCTGCTGCCCGCTGGATATCCACGGCTGGTGCGGGACGCGGGCGGGCTCGTCGCGATGCTGCCGCCGGACGAGCCCGCGCACGCCGCGGCGACCGTCGCCCGGCTCGACGGGCTCGTGATCGCGGGCGGCCCGGACGTGGATCCGGCGCGGTACGGCGCCGCTCGCGAGCCCCGGACGGGTCCCGAGGCCCGCGAGCGGGACAGCTGGGAACTCGCCCTGATCGACGCCGCGTTGGCCTCCGGCACACCCCTGCTCGGTATCTGCCGCGGGATGCAGCTGCTGAACGTCGCCCTCGGCGGGACCCTCGTGCAGCACATCGAGGGCCACGTCGAGGTCGTGGGCGTCTTCGGCCGGCACCCGGTGAAGCCGGTGCCGGGCTCTCTCTACTCCCGTCTGGTGCCGGAGGAGGCATCGGTCCCGACGTACCACCACCAGTCCGTGGACCGGCTCGGCTCCGGCCTCATGGCATCGGCCCACGCGCCGGACGGGACGGTGGAGGCCGTGGAGCTGCCCGGGCCCGGCTGGGTGCTGGGCGTCCAATGGCACCCGGAGATGGGCGAGGACCTCAGGGTCATGGAAGGCCTGGTCCGAGCCGCTTCCTGAGCCAGTCGAGAGCGGTCGCGCCCTGGGCGCGCTGGAACGCGCGCAGTGTCGGCAGCCCCGGTGGAGCGGGCTGCCGCGACTGCCGCACGAAATAGCCCGCCAGCGCGGCCAGGGTCGCGGTCACGCCCTCCGGGTCCGCGTCCCGCCCCAGCGGGTGCCCGGTGAACACCTCGTCCGGCTCCGGTCCGCCCTGTGCCCGTACACAGGGCAGCAAGATCAGCAGATCGAACCAGGGCGCCGCCCGCACGGCATGCGGCCAGTCGACGAAGACGACTCCGTCCTCGGTCAGCAGCATGTTGTCGGCGCGGAGATCTCCGTGGGCGAGGGTGTCACCGGAGGCGAACTCGACCCAGGGATCGGAGACTTCGGCGAGCCGGTGCAGATTCCGAGCGATCCACGGGTCGAGCCCCCTTCCCTCACCGCCCGTGTCGCCCGCCTCGATCATCCGATGCCACCCCTGGAAAGCCTCGGCCTGGAGCTCCCCGACGGGCGGCGCGTCGACCGGCGACGGCGTGAGCGCCCGCCCCAACGCGCTCACCTCGTCGAGTACGATCCTCAACTCCCTCTCCCTCCAGGGAACATGAGGCTGCCTTCCCTCGACGTCCTCGAAGACGAGGGCCACCCAGGTCCCGTCGTCATATGTCCCCAGAAGCCGCGGTGCGCGGACTGCGAGCGGCAGTGCGGCGGCGTTGCGCGCCTCGCGGCGGTGCATGTCGGGGCTGTCGGGGTTGCTCTGGGCGCTCACCGCCTTCACGAACGCGCGCTGCCCTTCGACCGTCCGGACGCGCGCTGCCACGCCCGGCGAAAACCCGCCGTCCTGACTGACCGCGGCGACGACCGGACCGCCCAGCACCTCCGCGACAGCGGCGCGCACGGTGTGGGGAAGGTCTTCCCACGGCGTACGAGCGCCTGTGGCCGGCGGGGCGGTGGAGGTCATCCCCCGATCCTGCGCCGCGACCCGCCTCCGGCGCCAGCGCATTTCCTGGGGTGGGGTGGGTGGGGGTGCGCCCTTCAGGGTTCGCTGGGTGACTGAGGGCGAGTGGGGCGCGCCCTTCAGGGGCGCGGGGAACTGCGCGACCAGCCACGACCGGCCCGCAGCCGAAATGCGAGCGATGTCGGGGGTCTGGGGGCGCAGCCCCCTGTTTCGGGAAGGGGTGGGGTTGGGGAAAGGGAAACCCCTGGTCAACCGGCAGCCGCCCGCAGCGCCTCACCCAGCACACGCGGCGCCTCCACCAGCGAGGGCCCGTACCACGTGAGGTGACGCCCGCTGACCAACGCACACGGCGTCCCCGCAAACGCCTCAGGCCCGTCCTCCGCCGAAAAGCGATACGGCTCGTCGGGCAGCACGACAAAGCCCGCGGCCCTCAACTCCTCGATGGGCACCCGCGGATAACGCTCCGCATGCACCGCGTACACGTTGTCCACCCCCAGCCGCGCCAGCACATCCCCGGCGAACGTGTCCCGGCCGAGAACCATCCACGGCCGCCGCCAGATCGGCACAACCGCCCGAACGCGGCGATCAGGAACCGGCAGCTCCGCCCACGCCGCCTCCGCCTCGTCCAACCACCGAGGCCTCCCCCGCCCTCCGCAAGCCCTCACCACCCGCTCCAGCTCCCCGAACGCCTGCGGCACGTCCCGAACCTCGGTGACCAGCACATCGATCCCCGCGTCGCGCAAAGCGGTGAGGTCGGGTTCCCGGTTCTCCTCCTCGTTGGCGATCACCAGGTCGGGGCCGAGTCGAACGATCCGGTCGACGTCCGGATTCTTCGTCCCCCCGACCCGTACGACCTCCAGATCGACGGGATGAGTGCACCAGTCCGTCGCTCCGACCAGCACCCCGGGCAAAGACGCGGCCACCGCCTCCGTGAGGGACGGCACCAGCGACACCACCCTCATGGTCTTCACTGCCGCGGACTCTCCACCGCCTCGATGTGGTCCGCGACCGCGACGATCAGCACGCGTGTGTCCGGCTCGGTCGCCCGCCACCGATGGCGCACGCCACCCGACATGTACAGCGTGTCACCGCGCCCCAGCCGGTACGCGCGCCCCTCCGCCTCGACCTCGACCGCACCGTCGGCGACGTACATCAACCTGTCGTTGCGGTGCTGGAATTCGCGGCCCGCGTCGTGGTCGCCGCTGAACTCCGTGCCGTGCAACTGGTGGTGGCCGCGCACCAGGGAGCGCACGCGGGGCTCTTGGGTGAACTCGGAGTCGTCCGAACGCACGACGTCGACGCTACGCGCCGGGTCGGCGGCGGCGAGGAGTTCGACACGGGTCGTGCCGAGGGCGTCGGCGACGCGTTCGAGGGAGCGCACGCTGGGCCGGGCCCGCTCGTTCTCGACCTGGCTCAGGAACGGGACCGACAGACCGCTGCGCTCGGCGACGACGGCGAGGGTGAGCTCCAGTGCCCGGCGCCGCCGCCGGACGGCCGCGCCCACCCGAAGGGCTTCTTTGCTGTCGTCCATCGCTTCGGCTCCCTCCTGTGCGTCGTCGGTGCATGGTGTGCTGCGTGTGACCCGGTGACGGTCCACCCTTTGTACATACGAGCCGATGTCTCCCGATGTTGTGTTTGCACCCTACGCACGTTCGGCAAACCGTTTCATGCGCCCGTCACATCGTCGTAAACATCGCCGCACCGCACGCGCGACGGAGCGTCACTGTCGTGCAGTAGATCAATTCTCCCGCGTCACCCCGCTCCATCTCCACCCCGAAACGAAACAGGCTGGCCAGGGCGGTGGATGCCCGTCCGGGGCGGTGATCGGGGCGCCGACAGCTCAAGTGGCCCGACTCCCGCGCCCCGCACGGAGAGTGACTCACCTGGCACACTGGGTGTCCGAATCGCATGTGTGCGACTGGGCGGCGCGGCCGGTGAGTTCGCGTGCGGCGGTGCAGTCGAGCGCACGAACCGGTCTCGAAGCCCCGGGAACGCCGCGAGGGATGGGCCTCGCGCACGGAACCGCGTGGTCCCCGCGCGAAGCCCACCCCTCGGCCCGGTGCTGCCGCTCTACCGCGGAGTCATCCGGTCCACCATGTCCGGGTGCTCCTTCAGCCACGCGGCGACGGCGTCCTCCTCATGCCCCTGTCCGCGCTTTTGGATCTCGCTCTCCAGACTGCCCAGCTCGTCCTCGCTCATCTTGAAGTTCTTGATCCACTTGGTGAGCCGGGGGTACTGGTCCGGGAACGTCTTGTTGGAGATGGTGCGAATCGTATTGCCCTCGCCGAACAGCTTCTTGTCGTCCGCCAGCTTGGTGAGCTCGTACTCGCTGTAGGCCCAGTGCGGGGACCACAGGACGACGGCGATCGGCTCCTTCTTGGCGTACGCGCGCTTCAACTCGGCCAGCATCGCGGGCGTGGAGCCGTCGACGACCTCGTACTCCTTGTCCAGGCCGTAGCCCGGCAGGACCTTCGTCTTCAGGAGGTTCATCTCGCCGGTGCCCGGCTCGATCCCGATGATCTTGCCGTCGAAGGTGTCGGCCTTGCCCTTGAGGTCCGCGAGGGACTTGACGTCCTTCACGTACGAGGGCACGGCGATCTCGAGTGACGTGGGCGCGTACCAGGTGCCCAGGTCTCTCAGATCGTTCTTGTGCTTGTCCCAGTAGTTCTTCTGGGCATAGGGCAGCCACGCGTCGAAGTTGAGGTCGAGGTCGCCGGTGGCCAGGCCCGTGTAGACCGGGCCGACGTCCATCTGCTTCAGATTCAGCCGGTAGCCGCGCCGCTCCAGGACGTTCTTCCAGAGGTAGGTGACCGCGATGTCCTCGTCCCAGGGGAACCAGGCGACGTCCAGCGGACGCTTCGCCTCGGCCGGGGTGCCGCCCGTGGAGCTCTTGACCGGGGCCAGCTTGTCGACGACGCCGGGGTTCTGCTTCAGCCAGGCGCGCACGGCGTCCTGCTGCTTGCCCTTTCCGGCCTTGTTGATCTCCGCCTCGAGGCTGGTGAGCTGCTTCTCGGTCATCTTGAAGTTCTTGAGCCACTCGCCGACGACCGGGTTGTCCTGGGCGAAGCCCTTCCGGGACGTCGTGTGCACGCCGTCGCCCTTGCCCCAGGCGCCCTTCGGGTCCTTGAGCTTGGTCAGGTCGTAGTCGTTGTACGCCCAGTGCGGTGACCAGAGCGTGACGACGATGGGCTCCTTCTTGGCGTACGCGCGCTTCAGCTCGGCCAGCATGGCGGGCGTGGAGCTGTCGACGACCTTGTACTCCTTGTCGAGGCCGTACTCCTTGAGGACCTTGCTCTTGAGCAGGCTCATCTCGCCGGCGCTGGACTCGATGCCGGTGATCTTCCCGCCGAACTTCGAGGCCTGGCCCTTGAGGTCCTCCAGGGAGTCGATGCCCTTCATGTAGGAGGGCACGCTCAGCTCCAGGGACGTCTGGCCGTACCAGGCGCCCAGGTCGTCGAGCTGCTCGCCGTACTTCTTCCAGTACTGCTCGTGGGTGGTCGGCAGCCAGGCGTCCGTCTGGAAGTCGATGTCGCCCTGGGCGAGCGAGGTGTAGAGCGGGCCCGCCTCGAACTGCTTCGTCTCGACCTCGAAGCCGCGCTGCTCCAGGACCTCCTTCCACAGGAAGGTGGAGGCGACGCCCTCGTCCCACGGGATGTAGCCGATGGAGATCTTCTTGCCCTGGCCGACATCCTCGGCGTCGGACGCGGTGGACGAGGAACTCGCACCGCCGAAGATGCCCATGCCGCCCGCGACCAGTGCGAGCACGACCACGCCGATCACGGCCACGGCGGGCCGGGGACGGTAGGACCAGATCTTCAGGCCCTGCGCGGCACGCAGCCTGGCGACGGCACGGCGGCCGAGCGGCGAGACCTGGGTGCCCAGCGAGCTGGTCATGCGGTCCAGGTAGATCGCCAGGATGACGATGGCGACGCCGGCCTCGGATCCCAGGCCGACGTTCAGCTGGCCGATGGCCTCGTTCACGTCGCCGCCCAGACCGCCGGTGCCGACCATGCCCGCGATGGCCGCCATGGACAGACCCAGCATGATGACCTGGTTGACCCCGGCCATGACCGTGGGCAGCGCCAGCGGCAACTGGATGCGCAGCAGGGTGTTGCCCGGCGTGGTGCCGAACGCGTCGGCGGCCTCGACCAGTTCCCTGTTGACCTGGCGGATGCCCAGTTCCGTCATCCGGACACCGGGGGCCAGCGCGAAGATCAGGGTGGCCACGATGCCTGCGGGTGCGCCGGTGCCGAAGAACAGGATCGCCGGGATGAGGTAGATCATCGCGGGCAGCGTCTGCATGAAGTCGAGCACCGGGCGGACGATGTTGCTCACCCGGTTCGAACGTGCCGCCCAGATGCCCACGGGCACGGAGATGACGAGCGCGATGATCGTCGCCACGAGGACGAGCGACAGGGTCACCATCGCGTCCTCCCACAGTTCGAGGGAGTCGATGAAGGCGAATCCCGCGAAGGCGAGGAGACCGGCGGCCGTGCCGCGCAGCCAGAACGCGATCACCGCGAAGATACCCGCGAGCAGAAGGGGCTCCGGGGCCTGGAGGACGGCGTTGATGCCGTCGAAGGCGCCCAGGAAGACCGTCTTGAGGAAGTCGAAGAGCCACGCCATGTGGTGGAGCAGCCAGTCCACCGTGTCGTTGACCCAGTCGCCGAAGGGAATCCTAGGCACCGCTCTTCACCGCCTTGGCGGCCTTGTCGCGCGGTGCCTCGCAGGGCGTGGGCTCGCCCTGCTGGTCGCCGAGGAAGCCGATCAGCCGTTGCCGTGGGACGACTCCGACGAGCTGTCGTTTCCCGTTGAGAACCGCGACCGCGTGCGGCACGCGGGCGCTGATGGCGCAGAGGTCCACGAAGGAGGTGTCGGGTGTGGCGGTCTCGCAGCCGCAGTCCGCCTCGTCGCCGCGCAGGTCCTTGTCCATGACGGCCTCGGTGGTCAGCACCCGGGAGCGGTCGACGTCCCGCGTGAAGGACGCCACGTAGTCGTCTGCGGGACGGACCAGGATGTCCTCGGCGGTGCCGATCTGGACGATGCGGCCGTCGCGCATGACGGCGATGCGGTCACCCAGGCGCATGGCTTCGTTGAGGTCGTGCGTGATGAAGACGATGGTCTTCTTGAGCTTCTTCTGGAGCTCGATCAGCTGGTCCTGCATGTCGCGGCGGATCAGCGGGTCGAGCGCGCTGAACGACTCGTCCATCAGCAGCAGGCCGGCGTCGGTGGCCAGCGCCCGGGCCAGGCCCACGCGCTGCTGCATGCCGCCGGACAACTCGTCGGGCCAGGACTTCTCCCAGCCGGCCAGGCCGCACATCGCCAGCGCGTCGGTGGCACGCACCTCGCGCTCGGCGCGCGGCACGCCCTGCACCTCCAGGCCGTACGCGGCGTTCTCCAGGACGCTGCGGTGCGGGAAGAGCGCGAAGTGCTGGAAGACCATGCTGATCTTCCTGGCGCGGACCTCGCGCAGCTCGCGGTCGCTCAGCGTGGTCAGGTCCTGGCCGTCGAAAAGCACCTGTCCCGCGGTCGGGTCCAGCAGGCCGTTGAGCATGCGCAGCAGCGTGGACTTACCGGAGCCGGACAGTCCCATGACGACGAAGGTCTGGCCCGGTTCGACCGTGAAGGACGCGTCGATCACCGCGGCGGTGGTGCCGTCGGCTCGCAGTTCCTCGCGGTCCGCTCCCTGGCGGAGTCTGTCGACCGCCTCGTCGGGTCGTCTGCCGAACACCTTGTAAAGGTGCTCGGCCTGCAGCCTGGATGACACGTGTACCTCTCAGGTAGAACCAAGAACGGCCCGCCTCCCCCGCCGGCGGGCCGTGGAGCGACGCGGGTTCTGCCCACCCATCCGGTCGCTGTCCGTCAGTGGTCGTTGAAAATGCGACCGGGCTCGCTCCGGGGCGGCGCCTGCCCCCGCTCGTTCCGGACAAACGCGGGCCTGGCTCACTTCACACGCTGTTTACGTTCGTCCTGTAGACGCGTCGGCTGTCGCCGCCGGTCCGCGCCGGACAGGGACTGTCAGTGGCGTACGGCATGATGCGAAGCGTGACGCAGCAGACGCAGCCCCTTCGACGACTCATGCTTCTCGACACCGCCTCGCTGTACTTCCGCGCCTATTTCGGCGTCCCGGATTCGGTGAAGGCCCCGGACGGCACGCCGGTGAACGCCGTGCGCGGACTGCTCGAGTTCATCGACCGCCTGGTCCGGGACCACCGCCCGGACGATCTCGTGGCCTGTATGGACGCGGACTGGCGGCCGCACTGGCGGGTCGACCTGATTCCGTCCTACAAGGCGCACCGCGTCGCGGAGGAGACCGAGACCGGTCCGGACGAGGAGGAGGTGCCCGACACCCTCTCGCCCCAGGTCCCGGTCATCGAGACCGTCCTGGACGCGCTGGGCATCGCGCGCGTGGGGGTCGAGGGGTACGAGGCGGACGACGTGATCGGCACGTTCACGGGCCGCGCCACCGGCCCGGTCGACATCGTCACCGGTGACCGCGACCTGTATCAACTGGTCGACGACAAGCGGCAGGTGCGGGTGCTGTACCCGCTCAAGGGTGTCGGCTCGCTGCAGCTCACGGACGAGGCACTGCTGCGCGAGAGGTACGGGGTCGACGGCCCGGGGTACGCGGACCTGGCGCTGCTGCGCGGCGACCCCAGCGACGGGCTGCCCGGTGTGCCGGGCATCGGCGAGAAGACCGCCGCCAAGCTGCTCGCGGAGTTCGGCGACCTGGCCGGGATCATGGCCGCGGTCGACGACCCGAAGGCCAGGCTCACACCCTCGCAGCGCAAGCGACTCGACGAGTCACGGCCGTACGTGGCCGTGGCGCCCAAGGTCGTCCGGGTGGCCGGGGACGTACCACTGCCGGACGTGGACACCGCACTGCCGCACGCTCCGCGCGACCCGGCGGCCCTGGACGCACTCGCGGTGCGCTGGGGTCTGGGCGGCTCGCTGAAGCGGCTGCTGGCGACGCTCGGGACCTGATCCCGTCGCCGGTCCCCGGCCCCGGACGGGTCGTGCTCCCCTGCCCCGGACGGGTCGGGCTCCCCACCCCCCGGACGGGTCGGGGCTCGGATTCCCGCAGACTGGTAATCGACTTCTAAAAACTGCTCCAGGACTTCTCCGGGGGTGCTCATCGACTCTTCGCGCCTGAGGTGTTAACTAGGGAGAGGTGCTAACTTAGGCAAGCCTTAGTGAATTCGGGAGGCCGACATGGCAGAGCGTCCGGTACGCAGAGCTCCGAAGCCCCATTCCGCGCGGGTCGTCCGCACGGAGCGGCTCACCCCGCACATGCAGCGGGTGGTCCTCGGCGGCGAAGGCCTCGCCGACTTCAGCACGGGCACCAGCACCGACCATTATGTGAAGCTGCTCTTCGGCCCCGAGGGCGTGACATATCCCGAGCCCTTCGACGTGGCGCGGATCCGCGAGGAGTTCCCGCGCGAGCAGTGGCCCGTCACACGCACCTACACCGTGCGCGCCTGGGATCCGGAGCTGCGCGAGCTGACGCTCGACTTCGTGATCCACGGCGACGAGGGCCTGGCGGGACCGTGGGCCACCCGGGTGCAGGCGGGCGAGGTCGTACGGTTCCTCGGCCCCGGCGGCGCGTACGCGCCCGACCCCGAGGCCGACTGGCATCTGCTCGCCGGGGACGAGAGCGCCCTGCCCGCCATCGCCGCCACCTTGGAGGCGATGCCCGACGGTGCCGAGGTGTACGCGTTCGTGGAGGTCGAAGGGCCGGACGAGGAGCAGAAGATCGCCTCCGACCTGGAGATCGTCTGGCTGCACCGCGGCGACCGGCCGATCGGCGAGGCGCTGGTGGAGGCCGTACGGGCGCTGGAGTTCCCGGAGGGCCGGGTCCACGCGTTCGTGCACGGCGAGGCCGGCTTCGTGAAGGAGCTGCGCCGGCTGCTGCGCGTGGAGCGCCAGTTCCCGCGCGAGGACCTGTCCATCTCCGGCTACTGGCGCCTCGGTCACAACGAGGACGGCTGGCAGGCGGCGAAGCGGCAGTGGAACGCAGAGGTGGAGGCGGAGCAGGACCGCTCCGCGTGACATCCGGTGCCCATCCACGGGTTGTTTGCGGCTGGTCGCGCCCGCGCCGCGGAGCCGCGTGATGTCACGGCCCCGCGCCCCTGTCGGGGCGCGGTCGTCCGCGTCGACGCGGCACAGCCTTCCCAGGGCCTGTCCGGCGGATCAGGGTCGGATACGCCCTAGACCGACCGCTGGTACGCCCTGAACGTGCGGGTGGAGAGCCATACCGCCGCCACCGCCAGCGCGAGCAGTCCCCCGCCCCGAGTGAGCACGTCGCTCCAGTCCGGGTTCGCCGTCATCGCCGAACGGCCCGCCACCATCGCCCAGTCGAGCGGGTTGAAGTCGGCGATGTGCCGCATCCAGCCGGGCATCTGCGACGGTGCCATGAAGGCCGAAGAGAGGAACGTCAGCGGCAGCAGCAGGAACGTGTTGATACCGATGATCGACTCTCGTTCGCGCACCAGCATGCCCAGCGCGTTGGAGAGCGCGCCGAAGACGGTGCCCAGCAGCGAGGCCGCGACGACGAGCACGACCAGACCCGCGGCGCCGCCCGGATAGTCCGCTCCGCCCAGCTTCCCGAGCAGGATGATCACCACGGATTGCACGGCCGTGGTCAGCCCCTGCTGCACGACATTGGCGTTCATCAGGGCGCCGCGGCTGACCGGAGTGGTCAGGAACCGGTTGAGCGTGCCACGCTCGATCTCCTCCAAGGTGCCCATGCCCGCCCACATGTTGGAGCTGAGCGCGCTCATCACGACGATGCCCGGCACGAGGTAGTCCAGATATGTGGTGGTGCCGAAGCCGCCGAGTTCGACGACCTTCTTGAAGAGGTTGCCGAACAGGAACAGCCAGACCGCCGGCTGGATCAGCATCAACACGACGTACGCGGGCTGCCGGAGCACCGCCATCAGCTGGCGTTGCGTCATGAACCAGGTCTGGGTGAGGGCGTTGGTACTCATCAGGCACCTCCGGCGAGGGCGAGGTTCTCGGTGCTTTCGGTGCTTTCGGCGCTGTCCGCGGCGGCCTCGGCGTCCGCGTAACGGCGGCCCGCGTAGCGCAGGTAGACGTCGTCGAGCGACGGGCGGGCGACGGTGGCGGCGGCGACGCCCACCCCGACGCGCTCCAGGGCACCGAGCAGGGCGGGTACGGCGGCTGCTCCGTCCTCGGCCCGGACACTGATCCGGCGGCCGTCGAACAGCACCTCGTGCACGCCGGGCAGCGCGGAGAGGGAGTCCTTCAGGCTCGTACGACCGGAGTCGCCGACCGCTTCGCGCAGTTCCATGTGGACGGCGTCGCCGCGGAGTTCGCCCTTGAGGGCGTCCGGGGTGCCCTCGACGACGACACGGCCTCGGTCGACGATGGCGATGCGCTCGGCGAGACGGTCGGCCTCTTCGAGGTAGTGCGTGGTCAGCAGGATGGTCAGGCCCTCGTCACCGGCGAGCCGGGTGATCTCGTCCCACATCGCGGTGCGCGCCTCGGGGTCGAGGCCGGTCGTCGGCTCGTCGAGGAAGAGGACCTCGGGCCGGTGGACCAGCCCGAGCGCCACGTCCAGCCGGCGCTGCATACCGCCGGAGTAGCCCTTGACCTGGCGGCCTGCCGCGTCCGCGAGGTGGAAGCGGGCCAGCAGTTCGTCCACGCGGCGCCTGAGAGCGGCGCCCCGCAACCCGTAGAGCCTGCCCTGGAGTTGGAGGTTCTCGCGGCCGGTGGCCACCGGGTCGGCGCCGGACTTCTGCGCGACCACGCCGATCGCACGGCGCACCCGGTCCGGGTGGCGCAGCACGTCGTGGCCCGCGACGGTGGCGGTGCCCGAGTCGGGGCGGGCCAGGGTGGTGAGGATCTTGACGGTGGTGGACTTGCCGGCGCCGTTGGGGCCGAGGAGCCCGAAGACGGTGCCCGGCTCGACGGTGACGTCCATGCCGCTGAGCGCGGTGACGTCACCTGGATAGGTCTTGATCAGTTGGCGCGCCTCGACCGCGGGCGCAGGGGTATTCACGACGACTGCTCTCCTGACTGAACGGATGCGAAATGGTCCGCGTCAATGGATGACGACTGATCCGTGTGAAGAGCGCCGGGCTATCCTGGGTGTGCCGCACCTCGATCGCCTGGCCTGCCCCACGGCGGAGTCAGTTCGGGGTTCGAGACCCTGGCGGGGCTGCTGCAACAGTCCTGCCGGGGTCTGTTTCACCTCTGGGTCACTTCTCGTGGGTCACTTGTCGAAGTAGCTGTCCTCCAACTCCTGGAACTCCGGCGGCATCTCCCCCGTCTCGTGGAAGGTCCGCCACCCCTTCACACCGGGCAGGGAGCCCTCCCTGAGCTCCTCGAGGAGGCCACGGACCCACTCGGCCTGTGCCTCCACCATGTGCAGCTGGTACTCGTTCTCCACCAGGAAGATCCGCGGCAGCGACTCACAGAGTTTCCGCAGCGCTCCCCGGCCGCTGGCGGCCTGCACCTCGAGCGCCTGGAGCCGCTCCGTCAGTAGCCGCGTCACCTCGTCGGGGTGCAGCACCCCCATCAGCGACAGCGCGGTCTCGAAGATCGGGTACTCCCGTGCCGGGACGGCCATCAGGTCCGACATCCACTCGGTCATCTCCTCGCGCCCGGCCTCGGTGAGCCCGTAGACGGTGCGCTCGGGGCGGTTGCCCGCCCGCTCCACATCGGTGACCTCGACGAAGCCGTGCTTCTCCAGGTTCTGCACGACCGTGTAGAGCGAGCCGTAGTTGATCTTCGTGCTGGTGTCCTTGCCCTGGCGGCGCAGCGTCTGAGCGATCTCGTACGGATGCATCGGCCTCTGCGCGAGCGTCGCCATCACCGCGAGCGCCAGCGGATTGCTGAGCTTGCGCCGCTTCGTCGCCACGACGGCCTCACCTCACCCTCGACCTCAGATACCTCAACCTCAGAGACCCCGAACCTCAGAGACCTCGACTTCGGACACTTCGACCACAGAAACCCTCGTATCCGAATATCCGTAGACGAACATATCGCGTCTTCAATGCGAGCGTCAACACACGCGACGTATCGCGATTCGACCTCGCCGCGAGCGCGTGAGGACTTCGGCCCGCAGCGGACACGGCCGTGTCACTGGAGCGAAACAGCCGCTCCCTAATTTCTGTCGCTCGACAGGAACTCCGCTTCCCTGTGCCGAAGGCAGGTGCCGCCGTGACCACCACCGCCCCCTCCGACGTCCGCCCCGAGCCCCCGGACTCCGCCGGCGACGGCTCGCTCGCCGAGTTCGGCTACCGCCAGGAGCTGCACCGCAGCCTGGGCCGCTATGCCTCGTTCGCCGCCGGGTTCTCGTTCATCTCGGTCCTGACGACCGTCTTCCAGTTCTTCGCGTTCGGCTACGCCTTCGGCGGACCGGTGTTCTTCTGGACCTGGCCGGCCGTACTGATCGGGCAGTTCCTGGTCGCCGCGTGCTTCGCGGAGCTGGCGGCGCGCTATCCGATCTCCGGCGCCATCTACCAGTGGTCGTCGCGGCTGTCGAACCTCACCTTCGGCTGGTTCGCCGGCTGGATCATGGTGATCGGGCAGATCGTGGTGGTGGCGGCCGCGGCGCTCGCGCTGCAGATGGTGCTGCCGGCGATCTGGTCGGGCTTCCAGCTGATCGGCGACGACCCGACGCCGACCTCCCCGAGCGGCGCGGCCAACGCGGCGGTGTTCGGCGTGCTGCTGCTGGTCCTGACGACCTTCGTGAACGTCATCGACAACCGCGTGATGTCCCTGATCAACCGGGTCGGCGTCACCGCCGAGATCATCGGCGCCGTCCTGATCATCGTGCTCCTGCTCACCCACTCCGAGCGCTCCCCCGGCATCACCTTCCACACCGGTACGGCCGCCCAGTCGGGCCTGTTCGGGGCGCTGCTGGTGGGTTCGTTCACGGCGGCGTACGTGATGATCGGCTTCGACAGCGCGGGCGAGATGAGCGAGGAGACGCGCAACCCCAGGCACACCGCGCCCCGCACCATCCTCACCGCACTCGGTTCGGCGGGAGTGCTCGGCGGCCTGATCATCCTCGGCGGTCTGCTCGCCGCGCCCAGCCTGACCAACGGCCGCCTCGGCGTGGAGGGGCTGAGTTACGTCCTGACCAGCAGCCTGGGCGACGGGGTGGGCCGGCTGCTGCTGGCCGACGTGGTGGTGGCCATCGCCGTGGCGACCCTCGCGATCCAGACGGCGGCCTGCCGCATGCTGTTCTCCATGGCCCGCGACGGTCAGCTGCCCTTCTCCCGACGCCTTGCGCGGGTCAACCCGCGCACGGGTATGCCGAGCGCCCCCGCTCTGGTCGTCGGCGTCCTCGCCGCGGCCCTGCTGCTGCTCAACTTCGCCTCGCCGGAGGCGTTCCTGGCCATCGGCACCACCTGCATCGTGATGCTGTACCTCGCGTACGCGATGGTGACCGGACCACTGCTGTGGCAGCGCCTGCGCGGCGGCTTCAGCGCCGACGGAACCGACGAGACGGGCCGCCCGCTCTTCTCCCTCGGCCGCTGGGGCGTCCCCGTCAACGTGCTCGCCCTGCTCTACGGCCTGTTCATGACGGTCAACCTCGCCTGGCCCCGCGCGGACGTGTACGACCCGGCGGGCGGGCACTGGTACTTCCAGTGGTTCACGGTGCTGTTCCTGGGCGTGACGCTCGTCGTGGGCGCCGCGTACCGGGCGTACAAGGCGCGTACGACGATCACGGAGGCTCCCTCGGCCTCGTACGCTTGACCAGGTGAGACGTAGGCCCCGGATTCCGCCCGCTCCCCTGCCGCAGCGCGACGGGGTGGATCCGGTGCGGGTGCGGCTGCCGGCGCAGGGGTCCTGGGCGACCGTGCGGGAGCATCTGGTGGAGCGGCTCGCGGCGGGGGCCGGGGTGATCGACGGGATGCTCGACGCGGGGTTGATCGTCGGTGCGGACGGGCGGCCGGTGGCGCCCGACGCGGCGTACGTGCCGGGGATGTTCGTGTGGTTCCACCGGGAGCTGCCCGACGAGGAGCCCGTCCCGTTCGATGTCGACGTCGTGTACCGCGACGAGCACATCGTCGTGGTCGACAAGCCGCACTTCCTCGCCACGACGCCCCGCGGCAGCCATGTCGCCCAGACGGTTCTCGCACGGCTGCGCCGGGAGCTGGGCATCCCGACGCTCGGGGCCGCGCACCGGCTCGACCGGCTCACGGCCGGGCTGGTGATGTTCACGGTTCGGCCCGAGGAGCGCGGCGCGTATCAGTCGCTGTTCCGCGACCGGCGCGTACGCAAGGAGTACGAGGCCGTGGCCCCGTACCAGGCGTCCTTGGTGCTGCCGCGCACCGTGCGCAGCCGGATCGAGAAGGAGCGGGGGGTCATGGCCGCCCGGGAGGTACCGGGCGAGCCGAACGCCGTGAGCCGGATCGAGCTGGTCGAGCACCGGGACGGGCGGGCGCGCTACCGGCTGCTGCCCAGCACCGGGCAGACCCACCAGCTGCGGGTGCACATGAACGCGCTGGGTGTGCCGATTCTCGGCGACCCCCTCTACCCGGTGGTGACCGGCCCCGTGGCGGTCGGTGACTTCCGGCGCCCGCTCCAACTGCTGGCGCGGGTACTGGAGTTCACCGATCCGGTCACGGGGCGGGAGCACGCGCTGGTGAGCGGGCGACTACTCCAGGCCTGGTCCGCGTACGACGACTGGGCGGATCGGTGACAAATAAACGTCCCGATCGGTCAGTGCCGACGCCTTTGGCCTGTCAGTGACCGCGCCACCAGCGCAGGAGGCGCTGCCAGGCGCCGAGTCGGCGCTCGGGTCCGGGGGTCGTGGCCGTGGCCGTAACCGTGTCCGTGCCTGTTCCCGTGCCCGCGGGCTCGGGCTCGGGTACGGGCTGCTGGGGAGCGGAAGGCTGGGCGGCCTGACCGGGTGCGGGCGCAGGGGTGGGTGAGGTGATCTCCCACTCCTGGTGCGGATCCGGAACGGGATGCGCTCGGGGCCGCTGCTTGACGTCCTGCGGCGGTTTCGGCGCGAACTTCACCGGGAGTTCCACCAGATGCCGGGACGCGAGGGACGCCGTCCAGCGCAACTCGTGCTCCTCGCAGGCCAGTTGGACGTCCGGCAGGCGCATGAGGAGCGCGTCGACGCCGGTGTCGGCGATGGCGCGGCCGATGTCCTGGCCGGGGCACTCATGGGGGCCGCCGCCGAAGGCGAGGTGGGAGCGGTTGCCCTGCATGTTCGCCGTGAGGTCCGGGCGGACGCGCGGGTCGACGTTGCCCGGCGCGATCCCGAAGAGCAGTCCGTCCCCCTTGCGGATGCGCTGGCCGCCCAACTCCGTCTCCTGTTTGGCGAAGTAGCCCAGTACGGCGCTGAACGGCGGCTCGTCCCACAGGGACTGCTCGACCGCCTCGGGCACCGTCATCTGGCCGCCGTTGAGCTGGGCGCGGAAGCGCGGGTCGGTGAGCACCATGCGCAGTACGTTGGCGAGGAGGTTGGCCGTGGCCTCGTACGCGGCGATCAGCACGACCCGCAGGTGCTGGGACACCTCGTCGTCGGTGAGCCCCGCCGGGTGGTTGATGAGGTGGCTGGTGAAGTCCCCCTGGGGCTGGGCGCGGCGGCGGGCGGTGAGCCGCACCAGGGCGCCCATGACGTACTCGTTGCTGGCGATCGCCGTCTCGGTGCCCTTGATCATGTCGCGGGCGGCCTGCACCATGCGCTCGTTGTACTCCTCGGGCATGCCGAGCACCTCGCACATCACGGCCATGGGGAGGTGGTCGGCGAACTCGCTGACCAGGTCGGCTTCGCCGTCCTCGCAGAAGCGGTTGGCGAGGAGCTGGGTCGAGCGGTTGATGCTGCGGCGGATGCCGCGGTAGTCGATCGTCGACATGGCGCCGGTGACCGCGCCGCGCAGCCGCAGGTGCTCGTCGCCCTCGGCGTGGGAGCAGATGGGCTGCCATGCGAAGTGGGGCATGAGGGGGTGGTCGGGTGCGACCATGCCCTCTTTGAACGCGGTCCAGGTGCGGCTGTCGCGGGTGAACTGCGAGGGGGTGCGCACCATGTGCAGGTTCTCGCTGTGGCCGAGGACCACCCACATCGGTACGTCCTGGTGGATCAGCACGGGCGCGACGGCGCCGTGTTCGGCCCGGAGTTTCTCGTAGAGGGCTTCGAGGTCCTCGGCCTCGGGTCCGTACAGGCGGCGTAGTCCGCCGGGGCCCGTTCCGTGGGCGGGGCAGCCGGGCGGCGGACCGGGCATGGCGTCGTCCGTACTGGTTCGGGAAGGGGGTTCAGGCGTCACGGTGGTGCTCCGAAGCTGAAGTCGGGAGTGGGGAATTGCGGCCGCGGCCGCGGCCGGGACCGATGACGGTCAGACGGAAGACGATCAGGCGGAAGCAGATCAGGCGGAAGACGGTCAGACGGATGGCTGTCAGGCGGACGCGGAGGCCATGGCGATCGAGTGCAGGAAGCGCATCAGGGTCATCAGGACGTCTCGGCTGGAGGCCCTGCGGCGCGCGTCGCACTTCATGATGGGGATCTCCTCGGGCAGGTCCAGCGCGGAGCGCAGGTCCTCGATGGGGTAACGGGGCGCGTCCGGGAAGTCGTTGACCGCGACGACGAACGGCACCCCGCGCTCCTCCAGCCGGCCGATGACGTCGAAGCTGACTTCCAGGCGGCGGGTGTCGATCAGCACGACCGCGCCCAGGGCGCCCTCGAACAGGCCATTCCACAGGAACCAGAAGCGCTCCTGGCCAGGAGTGCCGAACAGGTACAGCACCAGCTGTTCGGTGATGCTGATGCGGCCGAAGTCCATGGCCACGGTGGTGGCGGTCTTGCTGTCCGAGCCGTAGTTGTCGTCGACCCCGACGCCGGCCTGCGTCATGGTCTCCTCCGTGGTCAGCGGTCTGATCTCGCTGACGGAGCCCACCATCGTCGTCTTGCCGACCCCGAAACCGCCGACGATCACGATCTTCACAGCGGCTTGGGCCGTCTGCGGAAGGTGGTCCTCGGCGCGAGGGCCTGTGACGGTGTCAGAGCTTTTGAAGTCCATGCATCACCGCTTCGAGGAGGGAACGGTCGGGCAGCTCCGAGCGGACGATCGGGGCGCGCGCGTGTACCAGTTCGGCCGTCAGCAGCTCGGTCAGCAGTGCGGTCACCACGCTGAACGGCAGATTGAGATAGGCCGAGAGTTCGGCCACGGACAGTGGGGACCCGCACAGCCGGAGGACGGCCGACTGCTCCGGCTGTGCAGTGGGCGGCGCGTCGGCGCGCGCCACGATCAAGGTCACGAGGTCGAGAGAGGCACGATCACCGTCCTCGACCTGGCTGGTGAGGACGAACAGCCTCTCCGGCTGGTTCTCCGTCTGGTCAGCCGTCTGGTTCTCCCCGCCCTGTGCCCCGCCTTCCTTCGGTGCGTGGGGGGAGACTCCCTCGGGGGCCTGCTGGGGAATTTTCGCGGACGCTTCCTTGGGGAGGCGCCGTCGTCGTTGCGGAGGAGTCATACGACCTGCCCGTTCCGCCGGGGCGGACTCGTCAGGTGGGCACCGATCCGTACGACGAGGTCGCGCATGCGGTTGCTCATGAGCCCGGCGTCCACGGTCTCGTCCGCGAGGACGGCGAGGTAGGCGTTGGGGCCCGCGGCCATCATGTAGAAGTAGCCGCCGTGGATCTCGATGATCACCATGCGCATCCGGCCCTCGGTGCCCGGGATCTCGGTGGCGACGGCCCCCGCCAGGCTCTGGAGTCCGGCGCAGGCCGCGGCGACGCGGTCGGCGGCGTCGGGATCACCTCCGTACCGGGCGATGCGCAGGCCGTCGGCGGAGAGCACGACGATCTGCCGGGTGCCGGGCACCCCGTCGCACAGCTCCTTGAGCATCCAGTCGAAGTTGGCTCGGTGCTGGATCACTTGAGGTCCCCCTCGTCGTCGGCCTCCCGAGGGGCCGGGATGTCGGTCGCGCCTGGTGTCTTGTTCTGGTCCTCGTCTCCGCCCTTGAGGCCTGCCATGAACGCCTCGACCCACAACCCGGGTGGGGGTTCGTCCTTGTCCGGGGTTGGCTGTGCCGCGGACCTGGACCAGTCGATGACGGGCTTGCCGGCCTTGCGCGCGGCCTCCGCCTCCGCCTCGGCGGCGCGGGCCTCGGCCACCCGCTGGCTGAACGGGATCTTGACCCGGCTGCGGCGCTGCGGCAGACCCTGCGGCGTCCACTCGGTGACCACGGGAACGTCGTCCTCCATCGGGGACGCCGATTCCGAGACGCGGGGTCCGGTGGTGGGACGGCGCTTCTTGGGCTTGCGCGCCGGTGGCACGACGTCGTGGAGGTCCACCTGGGGCACGGAGCCGACTCCGATGCCGTGGGCGAGGCCGGGAGCGGTTCCCTCGGTGAGCATGTCACTGGGCACGATGAGCACGGCGCGGACACCGCCGTACGCCGACTGCCGCAGCGAGACCTGCATGTTGTACATCTGCATGAGACGGCCCACGACGGCCATGCCGAGCCGCGGGGTCTCGCCGAGGTCGTTGAGGTCGATGCCGGCCTTGGCCTTCTCGAGCATGCCCTCCGCCCGTCGGCGTGCCTCCTCGCTGAGGCTGACGCCGGCGTCCTCGATCTCGATGGCGACACCGGTCTGCACCTCGACGGCGGTGATGTGCACCTTGGTCTGCGGCGGCGAGTAGCGCGTGGCGTTGTCGAGGAGTTCGGCGGCGGCGTGGATGACCGGTTCGACGGACGGGCCGTCGATGTTGACCCGGGCGATCGAGTGCAGTTCGATGCGCCGGTACTCCAGGATCCGGGACATGGCACCGCGCAGCACGCTGTAGAGCGGTACGGGCTTGGGCCACTGGCGGCCCGGGCGGGAGCCACCGAGTACGGAGATGGAGTCGGCGAGGCGGCCGATGAGCGCGGTGCCGTGGTCGATGCGCAGCAGGTCGTCGAAGACCTCGGGGTTGCGCCCGTGGTCCTCCTCCATCTCGCGCAGTTCCTTGTTCTGCTGGTGGACGATCGCCTGGACACGCCGGGCGATGTTGACGAAGGCGCGCTGCGAGGAGTCGCGCAGCGCGTCCTCGTGGTCGACGATCCGCAGCATGATGCGCAGCAACTCGCGCTGCGAGGCGGGGAGTTCTCGGTACGTGGGGTTCGCGTCGACGACTTTGCGCATCACCTGGTCGGGGGAATCGCCGCAGCGCAGCTGCAACAGCACAGCGGGCAGCAGCTCCTTGCCGAGGTGGACGATCTCGTCGTCCTGGGCGGCGAGGCGCCGTTCCAAGGAGGCTGTCCGGCTCGCGAGTTCGGCGCGCGTATCGCGCAGGACACGGCCGCGGCGGACGGCTTCGGCGGCGGTGGCGAGCACCAGGAGCGTGGCGATGCCGCCGCACCAGCCGACGGCAAGCCGGGCCGGTTCCGCCACCACGGCGACGGCGGCCCCGGTCACCGCGGCCATCACTATGGCCGGCAGCAACAGCACGCGCGCGTAAGGAACTTCTCGGCCACCGGGAGGCGCTTGAACACTCACCATGTATGCCCTCTAAGACAAATCGGCTGGGGATCAGGGGGGAGGTCTCAGGATTTTCAGAACATTGGGGAACAAGCGCACGAATACACCGCAACTCGGTGCGCCGCGGGCGAGCTTAGTCCGACCGGATCATCGCCATGTCATATTCGGCGAGCACCTGAAATCGTCCTCGCGGCGGGAGTACGCTCGGTTCCATTTACACGCTCAGACATCATTCGCACACACTGCGTCATGACGCATGGGCGTACGAAAACCCCTCACCGGAAAGGGTCGGGCCACGGCTTCGGGCTCAGATTTCCGCCCGGCTCCCCACGCCAGGCATACCCGGTCAGACGCCCGCGATGCGCAGCGCCGCGTCCGCCGTGGCGTCGGCGAAGGCCGAGACGGGCCGGTCCGGGTCGGAGCGGTGGACCAGGATGACGCCCTCGATCAACCCGAAGACCAGATCCGTCCGCAGATCCAGCTCACTCTTGGCGAGCGCGCCGCCCGTCTCGGTCGCGGCGATCAACTGACGGTAGGCGTCCTTCAGTTCGGCCCGTACAGCATGGAAGCCGGCGAACCGTTCGGCGCGCACCTCGGGCAGCAGATAGAGCCCGCCGAGGTTGTGCGGGCCGCCGCAGAGCAGCTCGACATCCGTACGGCACAGGTCCCACAGCCGGTCCTCGGCCGGGGTCACGTCCTCGGCGAGGAGCTGCCGGGCGAAGGCCAGCGAGGGCGTGACGGTGGACTCCAGGAGGTCGGCGAGGAGTTCCTCCTTGCCGGAGACGTAGTGGTACATGGAGGCCTGCCGCATACCCGCCCGCTCGGCGACGGCACGGGTGGTCGTGGCCGCGTACCCGCGCGTCGTGAACAACTCGGCGGCGGCCGCGAGGAGTTCGTCCCGCGGTGAGAGGCCGCTGTCCGGTCGCCGCTCGGCGCGCGGCCTGCCCACTCGTCGCCCACTGGACCCCATGCGTTCGATCCTCGCACACCACCCCGGACGGCGATCTCGGTGAGACATCGGTAACCGGTCCGCAACCACCGGGCAACGACGACGACCCGCCCGACTCCTAATTTCTGTCGGGCGACAGAAATGACGGACGGACATGACCGACCACTGCCGAGCCGGAGGTCCCGCGATGGCGACAGCGACCACTTACGGAGCCCGAGCACACGCCCGCGCCCAGCAGGGCACCCGCGCCGAGGCCATGCCCGTGGTCCCGGCGAACACCTGGCCCGCGCCGCCCTGCGAGGCGGGCCATCTGGTGTGGGCGGAGACGGTGGCGGGCGGCAACTACACGCACAAGGTGCTGGCCCGCGGCACGGAGCTGCGGCTGACCGACCTCAGGGGCGACGCCTGCGCGCATCTGCTCCTGTTCGCCGCCGACCGGCCCTGGGAGCGCCTGAACGTGGCGGACACGGTCAAGATCCAGTGGAACGCCTACCTCGGCGAGGACCGGCTGCTCCTCTCCGACCAAGGTCGGGTGCTCGCCTCGGTGATCGCCGACACCTCCGGGCGGCACGACGCACTGTGCGGCACCTCCACCCTCGTACGGAACACTGAGCGGTACGGTGACGGGACGCCGCAGTCCCCGTCCCCCGCCGGGCGCGAACTGTTCAAACTGGCCGCCGCGAAGAACGGGCTGGCGCCCCGGGATCTCCCGCCGTCGCTGTCCTTCTTCCAAGGCGTGGAGGTACGCGACGACGGCGCCCTCGACTTCGCCGGTTCCGCCGGCCCCGGCGCCGACGTGACCCTGCGCACCGAGCAGGACGTGACCGTCCTGATCGCGAACGTGCCGCATCCCGCCGACCCGCGCACCGACTACGTGAGCACCCCCCTGGAGGTGCTCGCCTGGCGCTCGGAGGCGACCAAGCCCGGCGCCCCGCTGTGGGAGGCCACCCCCGAGGGCCGCCGCGCGTTCCTCAACACCACCGAGTTCCTCGCCGCGAGGGGGATCGCATGAAGACCGTCGTTCCGGCCAGGGCGGCCTGGTCGTCCGTGATACGCACCGGCGAGACGCTCACCATCACCGACCTGTACGGCAACCAGGCCGTCGACTTCCTCGTGTACGACGCCCACGACACATCCGTCCGCTACAGCGCCCCCGACACGATCCACGCGCAGGGCAACGTCTTCCTGACCACGGGAAGCGTGCTCATGTCCAACGAGCACACCCCGCTGATGACCGTCGTCGCCGACGACGTCGGCCGGCACGACACGGTCGGCGGCGCCTGCTCCAAGGAGTCGAACACCCTCCGGTACGGCCACCACACCTGGTCCCAGCACGCCTGCGTGGACAACTTCCTCGCCGAAGGCGCCAAGTACGGCCTGGGCAAGCGCGATCTCGTCTCGAATGTGAACTGGTACATGAACGTACCCGTCGAGAAGGACGGCACCCTCGGCATCGTCGACGGCATCTCCGCCCCCGGCCTCGCGCTGACCCTGCGCGCCGAGCGCGACGTGCTCGTCCTCGTCTCCAACTGCCCCCAGATCAACAACCCGTGCAACGGCTTCGACCCGACAGCGGTGGAGATGACCGTCACCGGGACGGACACCGAGACGGGCACCGGGGCGGGCACCGAGGCGGACCCGGCATGAGCTTCGACACGCTGCTCGTCGCGAACCGCGGCGAGATCGCCGTGCGCATCATCAGCACAGCACGCGAGCTCGGCCTGCGCACGGTCGCCGTGTACTCCGACGCCGACCGCTCCGCGCCCCACGTCCGGCTCGCCGACCAGGCCGTACGGCTCGGTCCCGCGCCCGCGAAGGAGTCGTACCTCGACGCCGACCTGCTGCTCAAGGCGGCCAAGGACAGCGGCGCGGGAGCGATCCATCCGGGTTACGGCTTCCTGTCCGAGGACGCTGCGTTCGCACGGCGCTGTGAGGACGCCGGGATCGTGTTCGTGGGACCGACCCCGGAGCAGCTGGAGCTGTTCGGGGCGAAGCACACGGCCCGGGCGGCGGCACAGGCGGCCGGCGTGCCGCTCGCGCCGGGCACGGGTCTGCTCTCCTCGGTGGACGAAGCCCTGACGGCCGCGGACCGCATCGGCTACCCGGTGATGCTCAAGGCGACCGGTGGCGGCGGCGGAATCGGTATGTCGGCATGTCGCTCCGCCACCGCACTGACCGAGGCCTGGGATCGGGTGCAGCGCGTCGCCGCGGCGTCCTTCTCCTCCGCCGGAGTCTTCCTGGAACGCCTCGTCGAACACGCCCGCCACGTCGAGGTGCAGGTCTTCGGCGACGGCCGGGGCAAGGTCGTCACCTTCGGCGACCGCGACTGCTCTCTGCAACGCCGCAACCAGAAGGTGGTCGAGGAGGCCCCTGCGCCCGGGCTCCCCCCGCACGTGCGCGAGCAACTGTCGGCCTCCGCCCGGGACTTGTGCTCCTCGGTCGGCTACCGCTCCGCCGGCACGGTCGAGTTCGTCTACGACGCGACGCGCGAGGAGGCGTACTTCCTCGAGGTCAACACCCGCCTCCAGGTGGAGCATCCGGTCACCGAGGAGATCTACGGCGTCGACCTCGTCGCGTGGATGCTGCGTCTCGCACGCGGGGACGCCGAGGTCGTACGCGACCCGGGGGCCCCGCACGGTCACGCCATGGAGGCCCGCCTGTACGCGGAGGACCCCTCGCGCGAACACCGGCCCAGCGCCGGCCTGTTGACCCAGGTGGCGTTCCCGCGGGACGTACGCGTGGACGGCTGGGTCGAGACCGGTACCGAAGTCACCACGGCCTACGATCCCCTGCTCGCGAAGATCGTCGTGTACGGCTCCGACCGTGCGCAGGCGCTGGCCCGACTGGACGAGGCACTGGCCGGAACCCGGGTCGACGGCATCGAGACGAACCTCGGGCTGGTGCGGGCCGCTCTCGCGGAGCCGTCGTTCCTGGCCGCCGGACACTCGACGGCGACCCTCGCCGGCGTCCTCGACCCGACGCCCCGCATCGAAGTGGTCTCCGGCGGAACGCTCACCTCGGTCCAGGACTGGCCCGGCCGCAACGGCTACTGGCAGGTGGGCGTGCCTCCGTGCGGCCCGATGGACGACCTGTCCTTCCGGCTCGGCAACCGTGCGCTCGGCAACGACGAGGGCGCGCCAGGGCTCGAATGCACCTTGCAGGGACCGGCGTTGAGGTTCACGCACACCACGACGGTGTGCGTCACAGGTGCTCCGGCGCCGATCTCCGTGGAGGGTCTTGCCGTCCCGCAATGGGAGCCGGTGACGGTCCCCGCGGGCGCCCTGTTGGAGGTCGGTCCCCCGGCCGGACACGGCCTGCGCACATACGTCCTCTTCGCGGGCGGCGGCCTCGACGTGCCGGCGTTCCTCGGCAGCGCGTCGACATTCACGCTCGGCCGGTTCGGCGGGCACGGCGGGCGGGCGCTGCGCACAGGGGACGTCCTGCACGGCGGCGCGGTCGCACCCAAGGGTGCGGCGGTGCCCGAGGCGGAACGGCCGGTGTTCGGCGCCCAGTGGCGGATCGCTGCGCTCGAAGGCCCGCACGCCGCACCGGAGTTCTTCACCGACGACGACATACGCGACTTCTACGCGGCCGAGTGGAAGGTCCACTTCAACTCGGCACGCACGGGCGTACGGCTGGTCGGTCCGAAGCCACGCTGGGCGCGCACCGACGGCGGCGAGGCGGGCCTGCACCCGTCCAACATCCATGACACGCCCTACTCCGTCGGCGCCGTCGACTACACGGGCGACATGCCGGTACTGCTCGGCCCCGACGGACCCTCCCTCGGCGGATTCGTGTGCCCGGCGACGATCATCAGTGCGGAACGCTGGAAGCTCGGTCAGCTGCGCCCCGGCGACACGGTGCGCTTCGCGCCGGTGGACGGGAACGGGGCACCACGGCCCGACATCGTGGACGGCGGCGTGCTCGCGCGGGACGGCGACGTGACGTACCGCCGCAGCGGCGACGACAACCTGCTGGTCGAGTTCGGGCCCATGCAACTGGACCTGGCGTTGCGCATGCGGGTGCACGCGCTGATGGAGGCTGTGGCCGAGGCCCGTCTCGACGGGGTCACGGACCTCACGCCGGGCATCCGCTCTCTCCAGATCCGGACCGACCCTCACCGCCTGCCGCAGCACCAACTCCTTGCGACGGTACGGTCGGTGGCCGCCACGCTGCCCGCCACCGACGAGCTGGTCGTACCGTCCCGGACCGTCCACCTCCCCCTCTCCTGGGACGACCCGGCCACCCGCGAGGCGATCACCCGCTATATGGCGGGCGTGCGCGACGACGCGCCCTGGTGCCCGTGGAACATCGAGTTCATCCGCCGCGTCAACGGCCTGGACTCGGTGGAGGACGTGTACCGGACGGTCTTCGACGCCGAGTACCTGGTCCTCGGTCTGGGCGATGTGTACTTGGGCGCACCGGTGGCCACGCCCCTGGACCCGCGCCATCGCCTGGTCACGACGAAGTACAACCCGGCGCGCACCTGGACGGCCGAGAACTCGGTCGGCATCGGCGGGGCGTATCTCTGCGTGTACGGGATGGAGGGGCCCGGCGGCTACCAGTTCGTGGGCCGCACGACGCAGGTGTGGTCGGGGTGGCAGCAGCGGGGCGCGTTCGAGCCCGGCTCGCCCTGGCTGCTGCGCTTCTTCGACCGGATCAAGTGGTACCCGGTGGAGGCGGATGAGCTCCTGACCCTCCGGGCCGACATCGTCTCCGGACGCTTCGTGCCGCTCATCGAAGAGGGTGTCTTCTCGCTGGCCGAGTACGAGGCGTTCCTGGCCGACAACGCGGACTCCATCGCCGAGTTCAGGGCGAGCCAGGTCGCGGCCTTCTCCGCCGAACGGGACGCGTGGGAGGCGGCGGGCGAGTTCACCCGCGCCGAGGCGGCCTCCGCGCCGGCCCCGGCATCGGCTCAGGTCACGGTCCCGCCGGGTGGCCGCCTCGTCGAGGCCGAGTTCGCCGCTTCGGTATGGCAGCTGAACGTCGCCAAGGGCGACGAGGTGACCTCCGGCCAACCCCTACTCGCCCTGGAGGCCATGAAGATGGAGTCCAGGGTGCACGCCCCGATGGACGGCGTGGTCATAGAGATCCTCACCAAGCCGGGCGCCCAGGTGGAAGCGGGCACAGCACTGATGGTGCTCGCACCAGCGAGCTGACAGGTGGTGTGTGGGCAGGCGTTCCGCAGGGCGGAACGGGTGGGCACACACCACCCACCGGGCCGCGGTCGAGCACGAAACCCCAGCGCAAGGAGCACGGATGTCGTCCCCCTCCCTGACCCGAGTCCAGTCGGCCTACGCCCGCATAGAGGCCGCAAACCGCCCCGAGATCTGGATCGACCTGCGCCCCGGCGCGGAGGTCGAGACGGAGGCCCGGGCGATCGACGCCCGGGTAGCCGCAGGCGAACACCTCCCCCTCGCGGGCAGCGTGTTCGCCGCAAAGGGCAACATCGACGTAGCGGGCCTGCCCACCACCGCCGGATGTCCTTCCTACGCGTACCAGCCGGAGGCAGACGCCCCCGCGGTCGCCCGCCTCCGCGCGGCCGGCGCGATCGTCCTCGGCACCACGAACCTGGACCAGTTCGCGACAGGCCTCGTCGGCACCCGCTCCCCCCACGGCGCCGTGCGCAACGCCATCGACCCGCACAGAATCAGCGGCGGCTCCAGCTCCGGCTCAGCCGTAGCGGTAGCGCTCGGCATCGTGGACTTCGCGCTGGGCACGGACACCGCGGGCAGCGGACGCGTACCGGCCGCGTTCAACGGCATCGTCGGCCTGAAACCCACCCGGGGCCTCGTCCCCACCGACGGCGTGGTCCCGGCCTGCGCATCCCTGGACTGCGTGACGGTCTTCGCCCGCACCCTGCCGGAGGCGGAAAGGGCCCTGGCGCACATGGCCTCCCCACCCGGCCGGGCACTGCCCGCGCTCCCTCAGCGCGCCCCAGGGCCTTGGCGCGTGGCCGTCCCGCCCCAGGAGCAGCTCGGCGAAATGGACGAGGGCTGGGCTCAGGCGTACGAAGCGGCCGTGTCCCAACTGCGCGCCGCGGGCGCCGAGTTGCGCACTCTTGACCTCGCCCCCTTCACCGAGGCCGCGGCGATGCTCTACGAAGGCGCCTTCGTGGCCGAGCGCTACACGGCCGTGGGGAGCTTTGTCGATAAGTTGATCTCCGAGGGTGGTGAGGGGCTGGACCCCACGGTCGCCGGGATCATCACCCGCGCCCGGGACATCCCGGCTCACCGGCTCTTCGCCGACCAGGACCGGCTGGCAGCCCTGCGCACGCGGGCACTGGCCGAGTTCGCGGACGCGGACGCCCTGCTCCTGCCGACCGCGCCCGGTCACCCCACACTCGCCGAGGTCGCCGCCGACCCCCTGGGAGCCAACGCCCGGCTCGGCCGCTTCACCAACTCCACGAACCTCTTCGACCTGGCCGCCGTCGCCGTTCCGGCGGGCCAGGTGGCCGGTCTGCCCTTCGGCGTCATGCTGATCGGTCCGGCCTTCACCGACGAACGTCTCGCCCTGATGGCCTGTGCGCTGGCCGTGCCTCCGGTCCGGGTCGCCGTGGTCGGCGCACACCTGTCGGGCCAGCCGCTGAACGGTCAGCTTCTCGCGCTGGGCGCCGAGTTGGAGCGTACGACCGGGACGGCACCCGTCTATCGGCTGCACGCCCTGGCCACCGACCCGCCGAAACCGGGCCTGGTCCACGTGGGCGCGGGCGGCGCCGCGATCGAGGCCGAGGTGTGGCGGCTGCCCGCCGAGGGGCTCGGCCGGCTCGTCGCCGCACTGCCGCGGCCGATGGCGCTGGGCCGGGTCATGCTCGCCGACGGCAGCGACGTACCCGGTTTCCTGTGTGAGCCGGACGCGCTCGGCACGGCACGGGACATCACCGGGTACGGGGGCTGGCGCGCGTATCTGGAGTCGCTCGGCGACTGACGGCGGCTGACGCGGGAACTGGTGCGGACCGGTGCGCCATCCTCGGCGCACCAGCCCTCGTGCACAAGCTCTCGCGGATCGGCCTCAGGATCAGTGCCGAAGATCAGTCCCCGAGATCAGTGCCCAGGATCAGCCCACCGCCGAGCTCAGCCCACCGACGAGTAGGCCACCACCCCGCGCAGCAGACCGTCCACGGCCTTGCGCGCGTTCTTCGCCACCGTCGAGCCCGCCCCGGAGGCGGGCGCCGCCGCCGAGATCTGGCCGAGCACGTCGATGACCTGCTTGCACCACCGCACGAAGTCACCCGCGGGCATGTCCGCCTCGCGGAGCACCTCGTCGAGGCCCTTGCCGGAGGCCCACTCGTAGGCGGCCCAGGCGAAGCCCAGGTCGGGCTCGCGCTGACCGACGCCCTCGGTCTGGCTGATCCGGAAGTCCTCTTCCAGCGCGTCGAGCCGGCCCCAGATGCGGACCATCTCACCGAGCGCGGCCTTCGCCTTGCCGGACGGCACCTTCGGTGCCAGTGCGTCGTCGCCGACCCGCGCCTCGTACACCAGCGCCGAGACGCACGCCGCCAGCTCCGCCGGCGCGAGGCCCTCCCAGACGCCGGCGCGCAGGCACTCGCTGGCGAGCAGGTCCAGCTCACCGTAGAGCCGGGCGAGTCGCTTGCCGTGCTCGGTGACCTCGTCGCCGCGCAGATAGTCGAGCTCGGTCAGGAGCGCGACGATCCGGTCGAAGGTGCGGGCGATGGTGTTCGTCCGCCCCTCGATGCGTCGCTCCAGCTGCGAGGTGTCGCGCAGCAGCCGGTGGTAGCGCTCGGCCCAACGCGCATGGTCCTCACGGTCGCTGCACCCATGGCAGGGGTGTGCGCGCAGCGCGGTGCGCAGCCGTGCGATCTCGCGGTCGTCCGCGGCCTCGGCCCGCTTCCTGCGGTGCCGGTCGGGCACGATGTGCCCGGCCTTCGTCCGCAGCGCGGAGGCCAGATCGCGGCGCGACTGGGGCGAGCGCGGGTTGAACGACTTCGGAATCCGCATCCGCTCCAGCGCCTCGACGGGCACCGGGAAGTCGATCGACGCGAGCCGCTTGACCTGCCGTTCGGCGGTGAGCACGAGCGGCCGCGGTCCGTCGTGGTGCTCGAAGCCGCGGTGACCGTTGGAACGCCCGGCGGGCAGGCCGGGGTCGAGGACCAGCGCGAGCCCCGCGAACTTGCCGGTCGGCACGTGGATCACATCGCCGGGCTTGAGTTTCTCCAGCGCCACGGCCGCTTCCGCACGCCGCTGCGCCGCCCCCTGTTTGGCGAGCTCGGTCTCGCGGTCCTTGAGGTCGCGGCGCAGTCGCGCATACTCCTCGAAGTCCCCCAGGTGGCAGGTCATGGAGGCCTTGTAGCCCTCCAGCCCCTCTTCGTTGCGCTGCACCTGTCGCGAGATGCCCACCACCGACTTGTCGGCCTGGAACTGTGCGAAGGACGTCTCCAGCAGCTCGCGCGAGCGGTGCCGGCCGAACTGCTCGACGAGGTTCACCGCCATGTTGTACGAGGGCTTGAAGCTGGAGCGCAGCGGGTATGTGCGCGTGCCCGCCAGGCCCGCGAGGTGCTCCGGGCTCATGCCGCGATGCCACAGCACGACGGCGTGGCCCTCGACATCGATGCCACGGCGGCCGGCCCGGCCGGTCAGCTGGGTGTACTCGCCGGGTGTGATGTCGGCGTGCTGTTCGCCGTTCCACTTGACGAGCTTCTCCAACACCACCGAACGTGCGGGCATGTTGATGCCGAGCGCGAGGGTCTCGGTGGCGAACACGGCCTTGACCAGGCCGCGTACGAAGAGCTCCTCGACGACCTCCTTGAACGTCGGCAGCATGCCCGCGTGGTGGGCCGCGATGCCGCGCTCCAGGCCTTCGAGCCACTCGTAGTAGCCCAGGACGTGGAGGTCCTCGGCCGGTATGGAGGACGTGCGCTCCTCGACGAGGGCGCGGACCTCCAGGCGTGCCTCGTCGTCGTTGAGCCTGAGGCCCGCGTACAGACACTGCTGGACGGCGGCCTCGCAGGCCGCGCGGCTGAAGATGAACGTGATGGCGGGCAGCAGCCCCTCGGCGTCGAGCCGCTCGATGACCTCGGGGCGGCCCGGTGTCCACACCCGTGATCTCTGGCGCCGCTCGCGCTCACGGTCGGCCTCGCGCATGGCGCGGCCCCGTCTGCGGTCCTGGAACGAGGGGCGCGTCGCCTCCATGCGGGCCAGACGCGCGAGGTCGGGGTTGACGGCCTTCTTGTGGCCCTCGCCCTCCTCGAACAGGTCATATATGCGGCGTCCGGCCAGCACGTGCTGGAACAGGGGCACAGGACGGTGCTCGGAGACGATCACCTGGGTGTCGCCGCGGACGGTGTCGAGCCAGTCCCCGAACTCCTCCGCATTGGACACCGTCGCCGAGAGCGATACCAGGGTCACCGACTCGGGGAGGTGAATGATCACTTCCTCCCAGACGGCGCCGCGGAAACGGTCCGAGAGGTAGTGCACCTCGTCCATGACGACGTGACCGAGTCCGAGGAGGGTCTGCGAGCCCGCGTAGAGCATGTTGCGCAGCACCTCGGTGGTCATCACGACCACCGGTGCGTCGGAGTTGACGCTGTTGTCGCCGGTGAGCAGGCCGACCTTCTCGGCGCCGTAACGGCGCGCCAGGTCGGCGTACTTCTGGTTCGACAGCGCCTTGATGGGTGTGGTGTAGAAGCACTTCTTGCCCTGCTGGAGGGCGAGGTGGACGGCGAACTCGCCGACGATCGTCTTGCCCGAGCCGGTGGGCGCGGCCACCAGCACCCCCTTGCCGGCCTCGAGGGCCTGGCAGGCCTCGATCTGGAAGGGGTCGAGGCCGAAGTCGTACATCTCGCGGAAGGACGCGAGCGCGGTGGCCTGCTCGACAGCACGCTTCCGTGCTGCCGCGTACCGCTCGGCCGGTGAGAGGTCCTCTGTCATCGTGCTTTCGAGACTACCGGCCACCACTGACAACAGGACGATCAATATCCGGATCCGGCGCTGCGTACCGTTCGCCTCCGGGAGCTGAAAGCCGGTGCCGAGGGCTCGGCACCGGCGCACCCCTAAGGCTGACTCGCCGGCCACGGCCTGGACCGTCCCAGGTCGTCCGTGTTTCAGGTCACATCGTCGTACCCGTTGACCCGGTCATGGTCCCGCTCGGAGTCCGCCTGCGCCGGCAGCGCGCGGCTGGCCGACACGGACTCGATCTCGCCGATGTCGTCAGGCGTGAGGTCGAGTTCGGACGCCTCGTCGTCGTCCGGTCCCTCTGCCTCGCGGCGGGCCCGGCGGCGGTCGTTGAGCAGCGAGAAGCCGGTGGCGGCGAAGTACAGGATCCAGATCGGACCGGCGAGCGCCATCATCGTCAGCGGGTCCGTGCTGGGCGTGGCGATCGCGGCGAACACCGTGATGCCCATGATCATGCCGCGCCACCAGCCTGCCATGCGCTTGCCGGTGATCATTCCGGTCATGTTGAGCATGACCAGGAGCAGCGGCAGTTCGAAGGAGAGGCCGAAGACGATCACCATGCGTGTCACGAGGTCGAGCAGGTCGTCCAGTGGCAGCAGGTTGTCGACGCCGAACGGCGTGAACTCGATCAGGACCTTCGCGGTGGTGGGCAGCACTTTGTACGCGAAGAAGGCACCGCCGAGGAACAGCGGGACGCCCGTGGCGACGAACGCGTACGCGTACTTCTTCTCGCTCCGGTGCAGACCGGGCGCCACGAACGCCCAGAGCTGGTAGAGCCAGATCGGCGAGGCCAGCACGACGCCCGCCATGAGAGACACCTTCAGCGCCAGCGTGAAGGGGGTGAGCAGACCGTTGATGGTGATCTGCGCGCAGGTGGTGTCGTCGGACGACTTCGCCAGCTGCTCGAAGGACTTCCCACAGCCGACCGAGTCGAGGATCGGCTTGGTGAAGAAGTTGATGATGTCGTTGTAGAAGAAGGCGGCGACGACCGTGACGGCGACGATGGCCAGCATCGCCTTCGCGAGCCGGTTGCGAAGCTCACGCAGGTGCTCCGCGAGGGGCATCCGCCCCTCCGGATCCTTCTCTTCCTTCTTGCGGGCAGACTTGAGCAACCCACGTTCCCATCTCGTGCAGCGGGCCGGCGGTCACCGGCCCTGCGTCAGCGCTTGGTCGTGTCCGTCGGCTCGCTGACCGGGCGGGAACTGGTCACATCGCCGGGCGCCGCCTGGATGGTGCGCTGGCCCGGGGTCTGCTGGTCGTCGTGCGGCGGAGCGGACGGGGCGGCGCTGTTGTCCTGGCCCTCCGTCTTCATCGCCTTGGCCTCGCTCTTGAGGATGCGGGCGGACTTGCCCAGGGAGCGAGCCATGTCCGGAAGCTTCTTCGCGCCGAACAGCAGGATGATGACGACGAGGATGAGAATGATCTCGGGGGCTCCGAGCCTTCCGAACATAGTCTTTACCTTCTCACCGAGGCGGCGTGGGTGGGTTGCCGTCCGACCCGTCGGACACCTGTCCGAGGGTCGTACAGACAGCGATCGTAACGCTCAGGGGTGAACGCTGGGCAATCCCTGTGCGTACTCCCAGTTCGCGGCCCGCGCCTCGTTCTCCGGGCCGCGTCCAGCAGAGTACCTGCCGACCCTGCGAAGTTGACAGGGCAGACTGCCCCAAAGCGCCCAGCCGGGACGAGTCACAGGGAATCCACAGTGCGTGCCGCGCTCGCGGAGGCTCGTTCCAGGTCCTCGGCGGCGCGATTGATGCGCCGCGCGGAATCGGTGACTTGCCTGCCCAGGCGCTCGGCCTCCAGGAAGACCCGGACGGCGAGGACACCGAGGACGGCGATTCCCAGGAAACCCACAGCGATCGCGAGCATCGGCCAGAACATGCGCCGAGCCTAGACCGTCGAGTGCAGTCGCAGCGTCCGCACCCCTCCGCCGGTGAGGAGTTCGACGATGCGCTCGCCGGCCGGTTTGCGCACCGCCGCGCCGCACTCCGGGCACGTGAAGGAGTAGAAGGTGGTCCGGGGCGTGGCACCGATCGCCAGGCGCAGGGCGCCCGCGGCGAGTTCGAGGCGTGCGCGGCAGTCGGGGCAGGCGGCCCTGAACACCACGGGGTCCACTCTCGCCATCCCCGAAAAAGCGGACGTCGCGGACATTCCACGCGCATCAGACATCGCCGACCTGTTCAAAGCCCTTGCTCCCGCCTGCCGTACAGCCCGTCCTGGACTCCGTGAGGCCCGTCGTGCGGGCTCGGCGCGCCCTGCGGCCCGCCGTGTACGCCCTCCGGCCCGTCGTACGCCGCGAGCGCCTCGCGGGCCGCCTGCCGGGCGCTGTCCGCGAGTTCCCGGGGCGAGACGATCCGTCCGTCCCGCCCGAGTCTCAGCGCGAGGCGGCGCAGCGAGGCGGGATCGGGCGTACGCAAGGTGATACGCAGACCGCCGTCCGGCAGTTCATCGGCACTGTCGTGCGGGTAGTACTCGGCGACCCAGCGCCCGCCGGGGCCCACCTCCACGACCACCTCGGGATCCTCGGCCGCGGGCTGCACCAGCCCCTCGGACAGATCCCGCAGCTCGATCTCGGGCGGCACGGACGGCTCGTCCAGGATCCGGATCTCCGCGACCCGGTCGAGGCGGAAGGTGCGCCGCGCCTCGGAGCGGCGGCACCACGCCTCCACATAGGTGTGACCGACGCTGACCAGGCGGATCGGGTCGATCTCCCGCTCGGTGACCTCGTCGCGCGCGGGCGAGTAGTAGCGGATCCACAGCCGTCGCCGCTCGGAGATCGCCCGGTCGACGTCCGCGAACACCCCGCCCTCGGATTCGAACGTGACCGACAGCCGGGAACTCGCTCCCGCCGCCTCGCCCGACGCGGCCTCCACCTTCGCGGTGGCCCGCAGCAGCGCCTGCCGGTCCCCCTCACGCAGCCCCGGCAGCGTGGACACGGCCCGGGCGGCCACCAGCAGCGCGGTCGCCTCGTCGGCGGCGATACGCAGCGGCTCGGCCGCCTCCGCGCCGAGGGCGCCCGGATTGCGCCACCAGATCCGCTCACCGTCCGTGTCGATGTCCAGCAGATCGCCGCCCCGGAAGCTGGTGCCGCACAGCGGCAGCACATCCAGATCGGAGATCAGCTCGTCCTCGGAGATCCCGAAGGCCCGGGCCACGTCGGCGACCCGCGCACCAGGACGCTCCCGCAGATACGTCACCAGGGAGAGCATTCGCCGGGTCTGGTCGATGGCGCTCGTGGGCCTGGCCGGTTTTCCCACCACTTTCTTGACGTCCCCTCAGCCCTTGGCCACGGCACGCAGCCGGTCCACGACATCGGCCCGCAGCTCGGCGGGCTCCAGGACCACCACATCGGGCCCGAACTCCACCAGCCAGGCGTCCAGTCCATGCCCGTACGGGATCACCAACTCGTCCCACCCGCCGCCCAGTTCCCGCACGGAGACAGCCTTGGCCCGCAGCGGGTAACCCGCGCCCGTACGCAGCCTTATCACCGCGGAGCGGTCGGCGATCTCCCCCGCCCAGCTCGCGACCGTCTCGCGGACGGTGACGACATCGGGCACCTCGGCGGTGAACTTCCCGCTACGGGTACGGACCCTGCCCGTGATCCGTGACAGCCGGAAGACCCGCTCCGCGCCCCGGTCACGGTCCCAGCCGGCCAGGTACCAGTGGCCCCGCCAGCACTCCAGCGCCCACGGCTCGACCAGGCGGGGCTCGGGACGGACGGCGGTCGCCTTGCGGTAGTCGAAGGAGACCGGGCGGCGGTCGCGGCAGGCGAGCATCAGCGGCTCGAAGGCGGCCTCGTGCACGGGGATACGCGGCTCCAGGGCCCCGTGCGCCTCGTACGGGTCGACGTCCTCGGGCAGCCCGGCCGCACGCAGCTTCTGCAGGGCGCCGCTCGCCGCGCCCGCGAGCCGGGCCTGCTGCCAGACCTTGGCGGCCAGCCCGAGGGCCGCGGCCTCCTCGGCGTCCAGAGTGATGGGCGGCAGACGGTTGCTGTCGCGGCGTGCCAGATAACCGACTTCGCCGTCCAGGTTCTCCACCGTCTCGATGACC
This sequence comes from Streptomyces sporangiiformans, assembly GCF_005768555.2. Taxonomy (GTDB): domain Bacteria; phylum Actinomycetota; class Actinomycetes; order Streptomycetales; family Streptomycetaceae; genus Streptomyces; species Streptomyces sporangiiformans. The sequence goes on along the minus strand of NZ_VCHX02000137.1, from coordinate 18,187 downwards.
AGGCCGAGTTCGCGCAGATCATCCTTGTCGCGCTCGAACATCCGGTTGAAGGAGTCGTCCGAACCGGCTTCCAGATAAGCCTCGATGGACTGGCGAAGCTCACGTTTACTCAGGGGCCGCCGCGTCCCGAGCAGACACAGCGCCAGGTTCATCAACCGCTCGGCCTTGGCAATGGCCATCGACGCCCTACGTCCTCTCGTTCAGCCCTTCCGCTCGATGACCGTACCGCTCCGGGGTGTCGCGGCAAAAGCCGAGGGTCCATGCCTGGGCAGGCATGGACCCCAGATGATCGAGTCCGGTCAGACCTCGGTCACACAGCGTACGAAGATCCGCCGCGCCGAGCGCCGGCGGATCCCCGCGAAGATCAGACCGAAGATCAGACCCGAAGATCAGACCGCGACCAGGTCGCAGACGAAGATCAGCGTCTCGCCCGGCGCGATACGGCCGCCACCGGCGCCGCGGTCGCCATAGGCGAGGTGGGCCGGGATCGTCAGCTGACGACGGCCGCCGACCTTCATGCCCTGCACACCCTGGTCCCAGCCGGAGATGACCTGACCGACACCGAGCTGGAACTCCAGCGGCGTACCGCGGTTCCAGGACGCGTCGAACTCCTCACCGGTGGAGAAGGCCACGCCCACGTAGTGGACCTTGACGAAGTCACCGGCCTTCGCGACCGGCCCGTCGCCCTCCCAGATGTCCTTGATCTCGAGGTCCGCCGGGGGCTCGCCGCCCGGGAAGTCGATCTCGGGCTTCTCGATGCTCACTTCATTACTCCTTGTTACGCGGCCTGTGTCCCGGACGGTGTCATCGGCACCGCGGTCAGACCGTTCCGAGAATATCCACGACGAAGACCAGAGTGTTCTTCGCCAGTTCGCTGCTGGGGGTCCCGCCGTAGCCGAGCTTGGGCGGGATCACCAGCAGGACCCGGTCGCCCACGTTCTTGCCGACGAGGCCCTTGTCCCAGCCCGGCACCACGGAGCCGGTGCCGATCTGGAAGGCGATGGCGCCACCGTGGTCCCAGGAGGAGTCGAACTTCTTGCCGTCCTCCCACTTGACCCCGGTGTACTGGGCGATGAGCCCCTGACCTGCCTTGACCTTGTCACCACTGCCCTTGACCAGCACCTGCTGCTCGAGGTCCTTGGGGGCCTTGGTGCCCTTGGGAATGGTGATGGTCGCCGCCTTCTGCGAGGGAGCCTTCACCTCCGGCAGGCCCGCCTCGACGGCGGCCTGCTCACCCTTCGCCTCCGCCTTGGAGTCGACGGAGGCGGTACCGACCGCGTCCAGCACCCAGACCAGCACATCCTTGGGCTTGATTCCCGAAGACGGGTTCAGAGTGTCGCCGAACAGATCGCCCGCGGTGCCCTGCACCAGGATCCGACTGCCCTGCTTCTCACCCTTGACGGCCTCCAGCACCTTGGCGGGCAGCTGCTGGCTCGGCCGGCCGATCCGCTCCACGGCCTGCCTGCGCGGCGTCGACGCCCCGCCCGTCGCGGCCCAGCTGCTACCGAGCTCCTGGGCGCCCTCCCACTTCTCGACGGTCCAGTCCAACCGGACGAAGTCGGAGTTCTTGATCTCGGCTCCGTCACCCTTGGAGAGGGCCTTGATCACCGTTTTCTTGGACGGCTCCCCGTCCTTCGGGACGGAAATCTCGGGCTTCGCCCCGAACTTCCCCTTCACCTGGGCGACGCCGCTCGTCGCCTCGTTGTCGCTGTCATCGTCCGATCCGCACGCGGCGGTGATCAGCAGGGCGGGCACGGCCAGCAGCGCGATGACACGGCGCTTCACATTGTGTTTCATCAGTCCAACTGGGGGATTGGGGCCAGGGCAATGGCCGCCACTCTACGGCGTGCACGCGGTCTTGTTCGGATTGCCGCGAGACGCGCCGCCGCCCCCTACGCCCGATGCCCGGAGGCAGTGCTGCCTCCGGGCATCGGGCGCAATGGCCGGCGCGAGCCGGGGCCGGCTCACATTCCGGCGATGAGCTTCTCCACCCGGTCGTCGACGGACCGGAACGGGTCCTTGCACAACACGGTGCGCTGTGCCTGGTCGTTGAGCTTGAGATGGACCCAGTCGACGGTGAAATCCCGGCGCTGTTCCTGCGCGCGCCGGATGAAGTCGCCGCGCAGCCGGGCCCGGGTGGTCTGCGGCGGCACGGACTTGCCCTCGAAGATCTTCAGGTCGTTGCAGATCCGAGCGGCTTGGCCCTTCTTCTCCAACAGGTAGTAGAGACCTCGGCGGCGGTGGATGTCGTGGTAGGCGAGGTCTATCTGCGCGACACGCGGGTGCGACATCGTCATGTTGTGCTTGGCGCGGTACCGCTCCAGGAGCTTGTACTTCATGACCCAGTCGATCTCCGTACCGATCCGGTCGAGATCCTCCGTCTCGATCGCGTCGAGCGTACGGCCCCACAGTTCGAGGACCTGCTCGACCGTGCCGGTGCGGATACCGCGACGCTCGCAGAAGTCCACGGCCTTCTCGTAGTACTCGCGCTGAACCTCCAGGGCCGAGGCCTCACGGCCGCTGGCCAGGCGAACCTTGCGACGGCCCGTGATGTCGTGGCTGACCTCGCGGATGGCCCGGATCGGGTTCTCCAGCGTCAGGTCACGCATCACCGTGCCCGCCTCGATCATGCGCAGCACCAGATCAGTGGCACCGACCTTGAGGAGCATGGTCGTCTCGGACATGTTCGAGTCACCGACGATCACATGCAGCCGGCGGTAGCGCTCCGCGTCCGCGTGCGGCTCGTCCCGGGTGTTGATGATCGGCCGGGAACGCGTCGTCGCCGAGGAGACGCCCTCCCAGATGTGCTCGGCCCGCTGACTGACGCAGTACACCGCGCCGCGCGGAGTCTGCAGCACCTTGCCGGCACCACAGAGGAGCTGCCTGGTGACAAGGAACGGGATGAGGATGTCCGCGAGCCGGGAGAACTCCCCGTGGCGGGCCACCAGATAGTTCTCGTGGCAGCCGTAGGAGTTGCCCGCCGAGTCGGTGTTGTTCTTGAAGAGGTAGACGTCGCCCGCGATTCCTTCCTCGTGCAGGCGTCGTTCGGCGTCTACCAGGAGTCCTTCCAGAATGCGCTCGCCCGCCTTGTCGTGGGTGACAAGCTCTGTCACGTTGTCACATTCGGGAGTCGCGTATTCCGGATGTGATCCCACGTCGAGATAGAGGCGGGCGCCGTTTCGCAGAAAGACATTGCTGCTGCGGCCCCATGACACGACACGGCGGAAGAGGTACCGCGCCACCTCGTCAGGAGACAGGCGGCGCTGTCCCCTGAACGTACATGTGACGCCGTACTCGTTCTCCAGCCCGAAAATGCGGCGGTCCATGACTGAACATTACGCCTGATGCCCGGTGCTGAAACGGGGTTCGGCTGCACCGTTTCGATCATTTTCCGAAGCGGCTGCCACCACGTCACCGCCGCCCACAGCTGTGAGGACCCGCACCGTGGCCAGCAGAACAACCAGCGCAAGGGCCCCCGCGGCACCCGGGACCGCGAAGCCCCAAACCGCCCCGCCCCACTCGACGACCGGTCCCGCCAGGCCCGTTCCCACCGACGAGCCCACCATGAACGTCGTCACCAACCAGGAGAACGCCTCCGTGACCGTGCCCCGCGGCGCATGCCGGTCGACGATGACGAAGGAACAGGCGATACAGGGCGCGAGGAAGACCCCGGCAAGCGCCGTGAGCGCCGTCATCACCACCACACCGGGCATGAGCATCAGCGGCACGTAAAAGACCGCCAACAGCGCCACGAGCACACGCAGCCGCCGCTCCGGAGCACCACTCCACTGCCGCGCCCCGTACACACTGCCGCCGACGAGTGCGCCGAGCCCGATGGCCGCCATCAGCCAGCCGTACGTCGAGTCCCCGCCATGGTCGTCCGCGTACGACACAGCCGCGACCGCGATGGAGCCCAGCGCCATGCCGACGAAGAGAAACGCGCCGAGCAGAGCGAGAAGGCCGGGCGAGCGCAGCGCGCCCAGCCAGTGCGCCTCCCGCGGCGCCGAACGCCACGCGCGCGAGGGCCGCGAGACGACCACGGAGAGTGCCCCGAGGATCCCGAGCACGTTCAGGACCAGGAGCGCGGCCTGCGCCGACCACAGCGACACGCACAGCGTGACCAGCAAGGGCCCGACGGTGAACATCACCTCCTGCGCCACCGCGTCCATCGCGTACGCCATGGGCACCTGGTCCTCCTTACGGAGGACTGAGGGCCACAGCGCCCGCAGACCGCCCTCCAGGGGCGGCGTGAAGAACCCGGCGACCACCATCATCGCGTACGCGAGCGGCAGCGGCTCGGTGCCGGTGAAGGCGAAGACGGCCATGCCGAGGGCCGACACGACCGCGGCGGGCAGCTGCACGCGCGGCTGCCCGTAGAAGTCCACGAGACGGCCGAGCACCGGCTGCCCCACGGCGTTCGACACACCGTAGGCCGCGGCGAGCGCGCCGGCGAGGCTGTAACTGCCGCCCTCCGCGCGGATGAACAGCAGGACGGCGATCGGGGCCGTCGCGTTCGGCAGCCGTCCCACGAGGGTGCCCACGAGCAGCCGGACGGCGTGCCTCGTCCTGAGGATCTCCAGATAACGCGAGGCCATTCCCTGCCCTTCTCGTAGCCGGTCACAGTCGAAGTTTTACGTATAACTGCTCTGGCCATACGTACCATGTGCGCTGTCCGCGAGTCCAGAAGAAAGAACAGGTCGACGGTGGCACGAGGTAGCACGCGCCCCACAAGCCGTGACGTCGCCCACGCCGCCGGCGTCTCCCAGGCCGCCGTCTCACTCGTACTCGGCGAGAAATGGCGCGGGCGGGTCTCCGAGGCCACAGCCGACCGAGTCCGCCAAGCCGCACAGGAACTCGGCTACCGGCCCAACCTCGCCGCCCGCAACCTCCGCCTCGGCCGCACACGCACCGTACTGCTCGTCGTGCCCGCCCTGACCACCGAATTCTTCGCCGGCGTCTACACCGGCGCCGCCCGCGTCGCCGCCGAACACGACTTCGGCGTCGTCCTCTACCCCTCACCCCAAGGCATCGGCCCCGCCCGCGACCCCTTCGGATCGGCACCCGCCGCCCTGGACGGCGTGATCGCCTCCTCCATGGCCGCCGACGCACTCACCGCGATCCACGGCGACCAGCTGCCCCTCGTCATGCTCGACAGCGACCCCGACGGCAGCCTCGGCGCCGCAACCGTCAACCTCGACATCAGAGACGGCATGCGACAGGTAGCGGAACACCTGCTCGGCCTCGGCCACCGCCGCTTCCTCCATCTGGCGGCCGACATCGCCTCCTGGACCTTCGACATACGCGCGGACGAACTCGCCACACGCGTGAGCAAGACCCCCGGCGCCCAGGTACGCACCATCGCCGCACCGATCACCATCGAAGGCGCCCTCACGGCAGCCGAGACCGCCCTCGCCGCCCCCGGCCCCCGGCCCACCGCACTCGTCTGCGACGACGACAAACTGGCCGTCGGCGCCTACAAAGCGGCCCGACGGCTCGGCCTGCGCATCCCCGACGACCTCTCCATCACCGGAGTCGACGACCTGGCTATCGCCACCGCCATCGACCCAGAACTGACGACCGTACGCCTGGACGCCGAACTCTTCGGCGAACGCGGCATGAAGGCACTCCTCACCGTCCTGGACGGCCGCACACCCGCCGACGGCGACATCCCCGTCGAACTCGTCGTACGAGGCTCCACGGCGCCGCCACACCTGCCCTGAACGCCGTGTGCCCCGGCCACAGACGGCCGGGGCACACGAACAGGCGAGAGAAACCCGCTACTTCTCGTCCTCGGAGCCCCCTGCGCCCCCGGAGCTCCCGGCGGAGTCCTCGGAATCGCCCTCGGCCTCCGCCTCCGACTCCGCACCCGTACCGTCCCCCGCCAGCAGGCGGGACAGCTGACGGCCCACAATGCGCCTGAACTTGCGCTGCTGCGGACGCGTACGGTCCAGGACCGCAACCTCCAGACGCTCCGCGGGAATCTCCCGCTCACTGCCGTTCGTGTCACGCGACAGAGCCTGAACAGCCAGCTTCAGCGCCTCCGCGAGCGTCATACCCTCCCGGTGACGCTGATCCAGATAGCTGCTGATCTGCTCCGCATTGCCGCCGACCGCCACCGAACCGTGCTCATCCACGATCGACCCGTCATGCGGCAACCGGTAGATCTGGTCACCCTCCGGCGTCTCACCCACCTCGGCCACCACAAGCTCCACCTCATACGGCTTCTCAGCCGCACTGGAGAAGATGGTGCCGAGCGTCTGCGCATAGACATTGGCGAGACCGCGGGCGGTCACATCATCACGGTCATAGGTATAACCCCGCAGGTCCGCATACCGGACACCACCAATGCGGAGATTCTCGTACTCGTTGTACTTACCGGCGGCCGCGAAACCGATCCGGTCATAGATCTCGCTGAACTTGTGCAGCGCACGGGACGGGTTCTCACCGACGAACACAATCCCGTCGGCGAACTGCAGCACCACAAGGCTGCGGCCCCGGGCGATACCCTTCCGGGCGTACTCCGCCCGGTCGGCCATGGCCTGCTGGGGTGAGACATAGAACGGCGTCGACACCGGTTATCCGTCCCTTTCTGTCGAAGTCACTGGACCACCTGATAAGAGAAGGGCCGCTGTCAGAGCAGCGCGGCGCGCGGGCCGTCGGGCTGCTCCAGGCGCCGCTCCAGGATCGAGCGGGCGATCTCGGAGGACTCCTCGTCGGTGAGCCGGCGGAAACCCTCCTCGGTGATCACGGTGACGATCGGGTAGATCCGGCGGGCGACATCCGGACCTCCCGTCGCCGAGTCGTCGTCGGCCGCGTCATACAGGGCCTGCACAACCAGCGTCGTCGCCTGCTGCTCGTTCAGATTCTCGCTGTAGAGCTTCTTCATGGCACCGCGCGCGAAGATCGAACCGGAGCCCGTGGCCGCGAAACCCGACTCCTCCGAGCGGCCACCCGTCACGTCGTACGAGAAGATGCGGCCCTTCTCGCGGTCCACGTCGTACCCCGCGAACAGCGGAACCACGGCCAGGCCCTGCATGGCCATGGCGAGATTGGACCGGATCATCGTCGACAGGCGGTTCGCCTTGCCCTCCAGGGACAGCTGGGCGCCCTCCACCTTCTCGAAATGCTCCAGCTCCAGCTGGAAGAGCTTGACCATCTCCACGGCCAGCCCCGCCGTACCGGCGATACCCACCGCCGAGTACTCGTCGGCCGGGAACACCTTCTCGATGTCACGCTGCGCGATGACGTTACCCATCGTGGCTCGCCGGTCACCGGCGAGCACGACACCGCCGGGGAACGTGGCGGCGACGATCGTCGTGCCGTGCGGCGCCTCGATCACGCCCTGGACAGGCGGCAACTGCCGCTTGCCCGGGAGCATCTCCGGCTGGTGCTGGGACAGGAAGTCCATGAAGGAGGACGACCCAGGCGTCAGGAAGGCAGCTGGTAGACGCCCGGTGCTACGAGTGTTGGCTTCCACGAGGATCCTTCCAAGTAGGCGGCAGCCCGACGAACAGCGTCGGGATCATCTCCCAACTTGCCGATGGCCGAATTGCAGTTGAAGCACAGTACGCCAGGGACCCTACCCGTCTCGTGGCAGTGATCCACATGAATGGCCGGAGCCTTTGGACAGATCACGCAGAGCCCCATTTGAGAGGTGGCCATCTCGTCACGTTCAGCCACCGTGATGCCGTATTGACGCTTTAGGTGGCCTTCACGCGCTTCGATGGCTCGACAGGCCTCGCAACGGGTGGACAGGCCGTCGGAGGCTGTTCTATCGCGATCCCACCTCGGCATGCGGCTTGATCCTGCGCCGAGCATTCCCGGCAGTACGCCTGGAGGCCATCGCGCATCGCCTTGTTGCTCGCGAAGGCTGCTCGCGGCTTGTGCTGCTTACACCGCGAGCAACGCTTCACATCTTCCTCGCCGAGCAACCCTCACCCCCCGCTTACCTTCGAATCGAAGGGAAAGTCACTCCCCGCCCTTCTGAACGAAGGACCGCACGAAGTCCTCGGCGTTCTCTTCGAGCACATCATCGATTTCGTCGAGCACGGAATCGACGTCGTCGCTCAGCTTCTCCTGGCGCTCCTTGAGGTCCTCCGAGGCCTCCGCCTCCTGCGCGGTCTCCTCGACCTCCTCGGTGGAACGCGTGGCCTTCTGCTGCCCGCCGCCGGTGTCCTTGGTCGCCATAACCCTCACCCCGCTCGGTTCGACGTTCTTGATCAGACCCTACAAGCAGGGTCCGACATCGGCCCCGCAGTTACTCCAACGTCCGGGGACCACCTCGATGATTCCCGGACGCCGCGTCTTTCCACCCCGCCGGCCCCCGTGCGCTCACGGGGGCTCCCGGGGCCGGTCAGCCGCCCGACAGGACCCTGACCAGGTCTTCTGCCGTGCGGCAGCGGTCCAGGAGCTCCTTCACGTGATTACGCGTTCCGCGAAGGGGTTCGAGGGTTGGCACGCGCTGCAGCGAGTCCCGGCCCGGCAGATCGAAGATCACCGAGTCCCAGGAGGCCGCCGCGACGTCGTCGGCGTACTGCTCCAGGCAGCGGCCGCGGAAGTACGCCCGCGTGTCCTCCGGCGGCTTTGTCTGGGCCGTCAGCACGTCCGCGTCGTTCAGCAGGCGCTTCATCTTGCCGCGGGCCGCCAGACGGTTGTAGAGGCCCTTCTCGGGGCGCACGTCGGCGTACTGAAGGTCGACGAGGTGCAGCCGGGCCGCGTCCCAGTCGAGGCTGTCACGGCGTCGGTAGCCCTCCATGAGCTCCCGTTTGGCGACCCAGTCGAGCTCGCCGGCCAGGCTCATCGGATCGCTCTCCAGGCGGCCCAGGACGTCTTCCCAGCGGGTGAGCACGTCCTTGGTCTGCTCGTCCGCGTCCGCGCCGAAGCGCTCCTCGACGTACTTGCGCGCCAGCTCGAAGTACTCCATCTGCAGCTGGACCGCGGTGAGCGTCCGGCCGCTACGGAGCGTGATCAAACGTTTGAGGGTGGCGTCGTGGGAGACCTGGTGCAGCGTGCGTACCGGCTGGTCCACGGCGAGGTCCACGGCGATGAAGCCGTCCTCGATCATGGAGAGGACCAGGGCCGTGGTGCCGAGCTTGAGGTAGGTGGAGATCTCCGAGAGGTTCGCGTCGCCGATGATCACGTGGAGGCGGCGGTATTTCTCGGCGTCCGCGTGCGGCTCGTCGCGTGTGTTGATGATGGGCCGCTTGAGGGTGGTCTCCAGGCCTACCTCGACCTCGAAGTAGTCCGCGCGCTGGCTGAGCTGGAAGCCGTGCTCGTGGCCGTCCTGGCCGAGGCCGACGCGGCCCGCGCCGGTGACGACCTGGCGGGACACGAAGAACGGCGTGAGGTGGCGCACGATGTCCGAGAAGGGGGTTTCCCGCTTCATCAGGTAGTTCTCGTGCGTGCCGTAGGAGGCACCCTTGTTGTCGGTGTTGTTCTTGTAGAGGTGGATCGGCTGGGCGCCGGGGAGCTGTGCCGCGCGTTCGGCGGCCTCCGCCATGATGCGCTCGCCGGCCTTGTCCCACAGGACCGCGTCGCGCGGGTTGGTGACCTCCGGTGCGCTGTACTCCGGATGTGCGTGGTCCACGTACAGCCGTGCTCCATTGGTGAGGATGACGTTGGCCAGGCCAATGTCCTCGTCGGTGAGCTGGCTGGCGTCGGCGGCCTCGCGGGCGAGGTCGAAGCCTCGCGCGTCGCGCAGCGGGTTCTCCTCCTCGAAGTCCCACCGGGCGCGGCGCGCCCGGTGCATCGCCGCCGCGTATGCGTTGACGATCTGGGACGAGGTGAGCATGGCATTGGCGTTGGGGTGGCCGGGGACGGAGATCCCGTACTCCGTCTCGATGCCCATTACTCGCCGTACGGTCATGCGGCCCTCCTTGCCCGGCGGCGCCCTCGGTCGGGGGCGCAGCTCAAGTACCGCTGGTGCTCCGGTGCGTGTGCGGTGCCCGTCCCCGCACTGCGCAACACGGCGGTACGGAAGAGCCTAGAACGCCTTTGCCCTGGTGGGGAGATCATTTGCGTCATTGCTCCGCTCCGGTTGCGCCCTGGAAAACAGTCGGCTGCGGGTACCCGTTGAGGGCACCCGCAGCCGCCCTGTCTTTTACAGGTACTGACCGGTGTTCGCCACCGTGTCGATGGAGCGTCCGGTGTCGGCGCCCTGTTTTCCGGTGATGAGGGTGCGGATGTAGACGATCCGTTCGCCCTTCTTTCCGGAGATTCGAGCCCAGTCGTCCGGGTTGGTCGTGTTGGGTAGGTCTTCGTTTTCCTTGAATTCGTCGACGCAGGCCTGGAGCAGGTGGGAGACCCGCAGGCCCTTCTGGTTGTGCTCCAGGAAGTCCTTGATGGCCATCTTCTTGGCGCGGCCGACGATGTTCTCGATCATGGCTCCGGAGTTGAAGTCCTTGAAGTAGAGGACTTCCTTGTCACCGTTGGCGTAGGTGACCTCCAGGAAGCGGTTTTCCTCGGATTCGGCGTACATCTGTTCCACGGCCGTCTGGATCATGCCCTGGACAGTGGACCCCCGGTCGCCCGCGTGCTCGGCGACGTCCTCGGAGTGCAGCGGGAGGCGCTCGGTGAGGTACTTCTGGAAGATGTCCTTGGCCGCTTCCGCGTCCGGGCGCTCGATCTTGATCTTCACGTCGAGGCGGCCGGGACGCAGGATGGCGGGGTCGATCATGTCCTCGCGGTTCGAGGCGCCGATCACCACCACGTTCTGCAGGCCTTCCACACCGTCGATCTCGGCGAGCAGCTGCGGGACGATGGTGTTCTCCACGTCCGAGCTGACACCCGAGCCGCGGGTGCGGAAGAGGGACTCCATCTCGTCGAAGAAGACGATGACGGGTGTGCCCTCGCTGGCCTTCTCCCGTGCGCGCTGGAAGACGAGGCGGATCTGCCGCTCGGTCTCACCGACGTACTTGTTCAGGAGCTCGGGGCCCTTGATGTTGAGGAAGAAGCTCTTGCCTGCGGCCACTCCGGTCACCTCGGCGACCTTTTTGGCCAGCGAGTTGGCGACGGCCTTGGCGATGAGCGTCTTGCCGCATCCGGGAGGTCCGTACAGCAGGACGCCCTTGGGCGGCCGCAGTTCGTGCTCCCGGAAGAGGTCGGGGTAGAGGTACGGGAGCTCGACCGCGTCACGGATCATTTCGATCTGGTTGCCCAGACCGCCGATCTGTTCGTAGCCGATGTCGGGGACCTCTTCGAGGACGAGTTCTTCGACCTCGCTCTTGGGGACGACCTCGTAGACGTAGCCGGATCGGGGTTCGAGCAGCAGGGCGTCGCCGGCGCGGATGGTGACGTCCAGCAGCGGCTCGGCGAGCCGTACCACCCGTTCCTCGTCGGTGTGCCCGAGCACCAGGGCGCGCTCGCCGTCCTCGAGGATTTCCTTGAGGGTGACGATGTCCCCGACTCGCTCGTACTCCATGGCCTCGACCACGTTGAGCGCTTCGTTGAGCATCACTTCCTGGCCGCGCCTGAGCTCGTCGAGCTCCACGCTGGGGCTGACGTTCACCCGGAGCTTGCGGCCCCCGGTGAAGATGTCGGCGGTGCCGTCCTCGTTCGCCACGAGGAAGACGCCGAAGCCGGCCGGCGGCTGTGCGAGCCGGTCGACCTCCTCCTTGAGGGCCACGATCTGGTCTCGGGCCTCACGGAGCGTGTTGGCGAGTCGCTCGTTTTGTGCGGACACGCCGGCCAGGTTGGTCTGCAGCTCGACGATCCGCTCTTCGAGAATCCTCGTGTGACGCGGAGAGTCGGCGAGCTTGCGTCGCAGGACGGCGATCTCCTGCTCAAGGTAGGCAATCTGCCCGGCGGGGTCGTCGGACCCTCGTCCCGGGCGGATGCCGCGGTTCATGTCGTCGTCGTGGGCTGCCACGGTCCTCACCTCCTCCAAGGGGAGCTGGACGCTTCCAGACCCTACCTGGGTGGGTGTCGATTGAAACCCCTAGATCACAAAGACGGTCGGGGTGTGTCCGATCTTCACCCTTGCGCTCTCCCTCACGCCAGGGGGATACCCATCCAACAACATCGGAAAGCGGACGGTTGTAGGCTCGCAGCGTTCAACACCCGTCAGAGCTGGGCCGACTTGCCTTTCGTCTCGGATGGCTCGGCACAGGAAACGGCAGGAGATATGAGCGTGCAGCAGGAGGCCGACGTCAGCGGCGAGGCACTGGAGGTCTGGATTGATCAGGACCTCTGTACTGGCGACGGCATCTGCGCCCAGTATGCACCCGAGGTCTTCGAGCTGGACATCGACGGACTTGCGTACGTGAAGGGCTCCGACGACGCGTTGTTGCAGGCCCCGGGCGCCACAACGCCCGTGCCGCTGCCGCTTCTGCGGGATGTGACCGACTCGGCGAAGGAGTGTCCGGGTGAGTGCATCCATGTACGTCGCGTTTCGGACAAGGCCGAGGTGTACGGACCGGACGCGGAGTAGTTCCGCGATCACGTCACGTCATTTCCGGGTGCTGATCGGTCCTGCGCGGCCGTGAGTTCGGCCACATGAGCGCGGGTTCCGGGGGTGGGGTTTCCCGAACTCACACGGGCAGCGGGCCCGGTCCACCGTGTCATGGCGGACCGGGCCCGCTGCGTTATGTCTGGTTCGTCACACGCTCTGGGCGCCGGCCGGGGTGGAGCGGACGAACGCGCCGTTCTTCCACTGCCACTTGGCTCGCTCGGTGGTGTCCGGGCAGCAACTGGGAACGTCGGGCGACGAGTAGCCGAGGAGCGTGGCGGTGACGGTGGCGTCACGTACCGCGAAGTCCGACACGGTGAGGCGGTCCTTCGGGTCGATGAGGGTGGCCACCACGCGGGGTTTGGGTGCGTCGGCGGCCTGGGTGAGGACGTAGACGCCGTTGGGCGGGGTGCTGGCGAGCGCGTCGCAACGGACCACTGCCACCGTTTCCGGCCGGCCGTCGCCGTCGAGGTCCGCGGAGGCTTTCTTCTGGACGATGACCTTGGTGGGGCCGCACTCGATCGGGAAGTCGACGCCGGCGGGATCGGGGGGCGCCGTGACGGCTGCGGCGGTTTTCGTCCCGACGTCGCCCGGCTGGGCGGCGGTGGCCCGGTCGGGCTGCAGGAAGGAGCCGGCCGCGATGACTCCTGCGAGGGCGGCGGCGGTGGCGACCCAGTGGATCGGACCGCTGCGTGTGTGTGCGAGTTCCGGGACAACGGATTGCTGCACGAGAGATGTGTCTCCTGTGAGGCCTGTGCCGGTGGGGGTGGGGGTGGCCAGCATCGTGCCATACGTCACAGTGAGGGGGAACGGCGGGGTCAGGGCTTGTGGCACGGTGTCAACACAAAAGCGTCGTGGCCGAGTTCCCGAGGGGGTTCGGGAACTCGGCCACGACGCTTGTGCGTTGTACGCGGCACCGGGCCATCTCAGCGGCTGGTGGCGGTGCCTCCGTCGGCGTTCGGACCGGCGTAGTCCTCGCCGTACGCGCCCTTGGCGGGACGGCGACGGCGCATGGGCGGCTCGACGCCGTCGGCGAGGCGGCGGGCGGTGAGCAGGAAGCCGGTGTGTCCGATCATGCGGTGGTCGGGGCGGACGGCCAGGCCCTCGATGTGCCAGTTGCGGATCATCGACTCCCAGGCGGTCGGCTCATTGAAGCAGCCGATCTCGCGGATGGACTCGACGGTCCGGGCGAGCTGGGTGGTGGTCGCGACGTAGCAGCACAGGATGCCGCCGGGGACGAGCGCCTTGGAGATGGCCTCCAGGCACTCCCAGGGGGCGAGCATGTCGAGGATGACGCGGTCGACGTCGGTGTCCGAAAGGTTGTCCTGGAGGTCGCCGACGGTGAGCTGCCAGGCGGGGTGCGGGCCGCCGAAGTAGCGCTCCACGTTCGCCTGTGCGATCTCGGCGAAGTCGGCGCGGCGCTCGTAGCTGTGCAGCATGCCGTGGTCGCCGATGGCGCGGAGCAGGAAGCTGCTGAGCGAGCCGGAGCCGACACCGGCCTCCACGACGCGGGCGCCGGGGAAGATGTCGGCGAAGGACAGGATCTGCCCCGCGTCCTTGGGGTAGACCACGGCGGCGCCGCGGGGCATGGACAGGACGTAGTCGGGGAGCAGGGGGCGCAGCGCGAGATAGGCGACGTTCCCCGTGGTGCGGACAACGCTGCCCTCGGGGGCGCCGATCAGCTCGTCGTGCGGGAAGGAACCCTTGTGGGTGTGGAAGTTCTTCCCGGCTTCGAGCGTGAACGTGTAGTGGCGTCCCTTGGGGTCAGTGAGCTGGACCTGGTCCCCGACCTTGAAGGGCCCGCGTCGGCGGGCTGCACCGGTCGGTTCGGACATGTGACCAGCCTACCGGTCCGGGCGGGGGCGCAGGACCACACGCGAGTGAGCCGAAGGGGCGCGCCGGTGTCGAGGGCGCATGGGGGTCCCCCCTGCTCGAGCGAAGCCGAGAGCTTGGGGGAGCGCGGAGGCCCGACGAAGGAGGGTCGAGCACGGTCACGCCCTCGACACCGGCTGTAGCGCCCCGGAGGCGAACCGAGCGCAAATAAGTGCAGCTCAGTTGGGCCTGGCCATGGCCTTGACGAAGGCGCGTTCCACGTCGGCGGCCGAGAGGACGCCGTAGATCTCGCCGGATTCCTCGACGACCAGGTACTCGGTGGCGGGGGTGGCCCGCAGGACGTCGAGGAGTGCTTCGCCGGCGAGCTCGGCGGAGACGCGCATGCCGTCCGTGAGCTCCTGGGCGAGGCCGCTGACCGCGACCCAGGGTCGGCGGTGTTCCGGTACGCCGACGATGGCGGCCTCGCGGACGAGTGAGACGGGTTCGCCGTCGGCGTCGACGACGACCAGGGCGCGGGCGCCGACGTCGTTGGCGCGGCGCAGGGCCTCGGAGAGCGGGGTGTCGGTCTGTACGGGGACGGCGCGGCGGGTGAGGGAGCGGGCGCGCAGTTCGGGGAGGTGTTCGCGCAGGCGGGCCATGCGGAGGCTGTTTCCGGCGCCGGTCCAGATGATCGCGGCGAGGATGGCGGCGAGCAGGGCGTCCGTGACGGTGTCCATGCCGCCGATGTCCTCGGCGTCGGTGCCGAGCGCTCCGGACTGGGTGAGCAGGGGCAGTCCGATCAGTACGGAGATCGCGAGGGCGCGGCCGACCCAGGCGGCGGCGATGGTGCCGGTCATGGGCCTGCCGGTGATCTTCCAGACGACGGCGCGGAGCATGCGGCCGCCGTCGAGGGGCAGGCCGGGCAGGAGGTTGAAGACGGCCACGATCAAGTTGGAGATCATCAGGCCTGCGAGCAGTACGCCGGGGACGGTGCCCGGCTCGACGGTCATCAGGGCGAGGTAGAAGAGGCCGGCGAGGACGAGGGAGAGCAGAGGGCCGACGAACGCGAGTACGAACTCGCGGCCCGGGGTCTCGGACTCCTTCTCGATCTCGGACACGCCGCCGAAGAACTGCAGCTGGATGCGGCGTACCGGCAGTTTGAAGCGGAGGGCCGCGACGGTGTGGGCCAGTTCGTGGACGAGCACGGAGGCGTAGAAGGCGACCGCGAAGAAGAGGGAGACGAGGTAGCGGGCGGCGCCGAGTTCGGGCAGTACGCGGTCGAGCTGGCCGCCGAAGACCCAGGTGATGAGCGCGGCCACGAGGAACCAGCTGGGCGCGACGTACACGGGCACTCCGAAGGGCCGCCCCATGAGCAGCCCGCCGCCGGGCTCCTTGCCACGTCGCGGAGGCCTCGGCCCCCGGCCGCCGGCCTGGGGCCGCCCGTCGGGGTCGCCGCCGGCGCCGTCACGTCGCTGCTTCCCCGGTTCATCGCCTCGTGGGGAGGCCTGGGCGACGCCGCTGTCGCGTCCGTGCCCCGTAGTGCCGGGCGGCTGGGCGGCGGCAGGGGCGGCCGCGGCTCTCTCGTCCACGGCTTCCCGCTGCACGGGGCTGTCCGCCGGGCCTTCAGGGCTCTCGGGGCTCTGAAGGCTCTCGGGGCGCACGTCGGCTGTCTCCGCCGCCGGGGGTTGTTCGGCCGCCGGGGTGCCCACAGGGTCGTCGGCGCTCTCGGAGTCGGTGGTGTCCGCGGGCGGCGATGCGGGGGGATTTCCGGTCGTGTCGGAGGGGCGTGTGGCGGCTGCCGGCTTCTCCCACCTCACTGTGCCCGAAGGCGCGTTGGAGGTGGTGGAGTCGGTGGAGTCCGGGCGGGTGGTGCGATCCGCCGCGTCCGCGTCGGATCGCGGGTGTGCGGTGGTGGCGTCCGGCACCGCGGGGTGCTCGGTCGCTTCGTCCGTACCGGATCGCGGCTGCCCGCTCCCGCCGCTCTCGTCCACGATTTCCTCTCGTTCGACGCGTCTCCCGCTCGCGGTCATGAAGAGCGAGAGGTCCTGTGGTCGATGGTATGCGGCCGTCGCGGTGTGTTTCGCCCCGGCACCCCCTCTGTTGGCCGTGCCGTCGCGTCTGTTGGCCGTGCCGTCGCGCTCCGCGCGTGCGTCACCGTGTGTCGTGTTCGTGCTCCTCTTGGTGTCAGTGGCGGGCCGTAAGGTCTGTCGTCATGGAAACGAGCACCGACGACGGCGTCGCGCAAGCCGGCACCGGTACCGAGCCCGCGACCGCCGTGCCCCCGGCCTCGCTGTCGCCCTCACGCGCCGGCGACTTCATGCAGTGTCCGTTGCTGTACCGCTTCCGGGTGATCGACAAGCTCCCCGAGAAGCCGAGCGAGGCGGCCACGCGCGGCACGCTGGTGCATGCGGTGCTGGAGCGGCTCTTCGACGCGCCGGCCACGGAGCGCACGGCGCCGCGCGCGAAGTCGCTGGTCCCGGGGCAGTGGGACCGGCTGCGTGAGGCGAAGCCGGAGCTGGCGGAGTTGTTCGCCGACTCGGACGAGAAGGCCGCGGGTGAGCGGCTGGCGCGCTGGCTCACCGAGGCCGAGCAGCTCGTCGAGCGCTGGTTCACGCTGGAGGACCCGACTCGTCTCGAGCCCGCCGAGCGCGAGCTTTTCGTGGAGGCCCGGCTCGATTCGGGTCTCACACTGCGCGGCATCATCGACCGGGTCGATGTGGCGCCGACGGGCGAGGTGCGGATCGTCGACTACAAGACGGGCAAGGCCCCGCGTCCGGAGTACGCCGAGGGCGCGCTGTTCCAGATGAAGTTCTACGCCCTGGTGGTCTGGCGGCTCAAGAACGTCGTCCCCCGCCGTCTCCAGCTCGTCTATCTCGGCAGCGGTGATGTGCTGACCTACGACCCGGTGATCGCGGACCTGGAGCGCGTCGAGCGCAAGCTGCTCGCGCTGTGGGACGCGATCCGCCGGGCGACCGAGTCGGGCGACTGGCGGCCGCGGCGTACCAAACTCTGCGGCTGGTGCGACCACCAGGAGGTATGTCCGGAATTCGGCGGTACTCCCCCGCCATATCCCCTACCGGTGAGGGCGCCGGAGTCGGGCGATGCCGCGCAGGGCAGAATGGGGCCGGACTAGCGAAGGAGACTTACGTGGCCATCCGTGTCCTACTGGTCGACGACCAGCCGCTGCTGCGTACCGGCTTCCGGATGATCCTGGAGGCGGAGCAGGACATCGCGGTCGTCGGCGAGGCCGGAGACGGCCTGCAGGCACTCGACCAGGTACGTGCGCTGCAGCCCGATGTGGTGCTGATGGACATCCGTATGCCGCGGATGGACGGTGTGGAGGCGACCCGGCAGATCACCGGCCCCGGTCGGGACGGTCCGGCGAAGGTCCTGGTGCTGACCACCTTCGACCTCGATGAGTACGTGGTGGAGGCGCTGCGCGCGGGCGCCAGCGGCTTCCTCCTCAAGGACGCCCCGGCCAACGAGTTGGTGCAGGCGATCCGTGTGGTCGCCGGGGGCGAGGCGATGCTCGCGCCGAGCATCACGCGCCGGCTGCTCGACAAGTACGCGGGCCATCTGCCCTCGGGCGACGAGCCGGTGCCGGACACGCTGCACACGCTGACCGAGCGCGAGGTCGAGGTGCTGAAGCTGGTGGCACGCGGGCTGTCGAACGCGGAGATCGCGGCGGACCTCTTCGTCAGCGAGACCACGGTCAAGACGCACGTGGGTCACGTCCTCACCAAGCTGGGTCTGCGCGACCGCGTACAGGCGGCGGTGTACGCGTACGAGAGCGGTCTGGTGCGGCCGGGCGCGCAGTAGTCGCGCTGGCGCGCGGCCGGGCCCGGCCGCGCGTCCTGCTCGTCGGACGAGCAGCCCGCCCATCCCGCCACCTGGCTTGCACCCGTCATACGGCGATGGCCGCCCCCCTTC
>NZ_VCHX02000013.1 GCF_005768555.2 Streptomyces sporangiiformans | reverse complement strand
GATCAGCGAAGCCGGAGTCGTGCCGGAAGCTCGTGCCTGACGCCAGGGACGGCTGTCCACGTGCACTACGTCGGTGAGCGGCAAGAGCTCCCGAACTCGCTGTGACNTCAGCGAAGCCGGAGTCGTGCCGGAAGCTCGTGCCTGACGCCAGGGACGGCTGTCCACGTGCACTACGTCGGTGAGCGGCAGGATCTCCCGAACTCGCTGTGAGTGTGTAGCGACGATCTTGGAGAGCGCGCGCTGGCTTTCAACCGATACGTTGAGCTCCGCACGTTGCTTCTCATCCAGCCCAGTGAGCGACAGATGATCACGCTCGCCCGGTGTGAGTCGCGTGAGGTCGAGTCCGGATCCGGGCAGCATGGTCACGCCTCCGAGGCGGCCCCGGTGTGCGGTCACCGGCAGACCGGCGTCACGGAGCCAGTTCAAGTCCCGGGTGATGGTGCGAAGGGACACCCCGAGCGCCGAGGCAAGTTCCTGTGTGGTCACGGCATCCCTCGATTCGAGGAGCAGCATCAGGGCGAAGAAGCGGTCTGGGGTCACGCACCAATTTTTTCAGGAATTGCGACACGATGCGGCGCATATCCCGGTCAGGCTGGTGGATGCGTACCTACGACCTGTGAGAAGGAACGATCATGACCACATCCGTCGTGTCTATCGTCTACGTGAACGACGCTCCCGCCGCAGCTCGTTTCTACGGCGACCTCCTCGGCATGAGCCCCTCGTTCGAGACTTCGGGATACATCACCTTCGACCTCGGGCCAGGCGCTGACCTCGGTCTGTGGTCCGGCCAGTTCGAGG
>NZ_VCHX02000150.1 GCF_005768555.2 Streptomyces sporangiiformans | reverse complement strand
GGCTCCGCCCCCAGACCCCCGTGTCGGCCTGAACGGCCTCGTCCTCAAACGCCGGACGGGCTGGAGATGCCGGACGACGCGCAAGAGCATGCCCCCCGCGGGTGGGTGGGGGATGGGGACGGCCATCCTCGTCCTCAAACGCCGGACGGGCTGGTTGATGCCGGCCTGAGCTCAAATGAACCGGCCGGGCTCAAAGCACCCGTCGTCGCCGTCGCCGGAGGGCCCGCGTTCACCTTCTCCTACGCCGAGCATGCCGAACTGCTCGCCGCTGCCGGAGCCGACGTCGTCACCTTTGATCCGCTCCGGGATGAGCAACTGCCCGAGGGGACCGCCGGGCTTGTCATCGGCGGCGGGTTCCCGGAGGTGTACGCCCCCGAGCTGTCCGCCAACGAACCGCTGCGCAAGGCCGTCGCCGAGCTGGCGTTCAGTGGTGCTCCGGTGGCCGCCGAGTGTGCCGGGCTGCTCTACCTCTGCCGTGAGCTCGACGGGCGGCCCATGTGCGGGGTCATCGACGCCGAGGCGCGCATGGACGAGCGGCTCACCCTGGGGTATCGCGACGCCGTGGCCGTGAGCGACAGTGTGCTCGCGGAGGCGGGGACGCGGATGCGGGGGCACGAGTTTCACCGGACCGTCGTGGAACCCGGTGCGGGGGCGGCTGCAGCATGGGGCCTGCGCGCTCCTCGACGGCGCCTCGAAGGTTTCGTACAACAGGGTGTGCACGCGAGTTACCTGCACACGCACTGGGCCTCGGCGCCCGGTGTCGCCCGTCGGTTCGTGGAGAGGTGTGTCGGGTCATGAGCGACAGAAGGCTGATCGGGGTGGGGGTCGGGCCCGGGGATCCGGAGCTTGTGACCGTCAAAGGGGTCAACTCCCTGCGTGCGGCGGACGTGGTCGTCGTGCCCGTCATGGACAGCGGGGAGCGCGGCCGCGCCGAAGCCACCGTGTTGCACTACGTGCCCGAGGAGAAGGTCGTACGGGTCGTGTTCGCGCTCAACGAGCGGTCGGACCGGGCCAGGCGCGAGGCCGCCTGGGACGCGGCCGGTGAGCGGGTGGCCCAGCTGCTGTGGGGCCACGGCACGGTCGCCTTCGCCACCATCGGCGATCCGAACGTGTATTCCACCTTCACGTATCTCGCGCAGACCATCGAGGAATCGGTCCCGGGGACCGTCATCGAGACCGTGCCCGGCATCACCGCCATGCAGGATCTCGCCGCCCGCTCCGGGGCCGTACTGACCGAGGGGACCGAGCCGCTCACCCTCGTGCCCGTCACGGCCGGGGCCGCCGTACTCAAGGACGCGCTCACCGGGCCGGGGACCGTCGTCGCCTACAAGTTCGGGCGGATCGCGGAGGAAGTGGCCGCGGCTCTGCGGGAGACCGGGCGGATCGACGACGCCGTCTGGGGCTCCGCGCTCGGACTGCCCGAGGAGTCGATCCGGCCCGCGGCCGAACTGGACGGCTCTCCGCTGCCCTATCTCTCCACGCTCATCGCGCCCGCGCGGCGCGACGGCGGACGCGGCGGCAAGCTGTGACACGTACCGGAGGGGCAGGGGGCGGTTCAGCCCGCCACGCCCACCACCAGCCAGATGAACGCCGCCCCGGCGATCGTGCACAGCAGCGTGGAGCGGGCCGGGTGCTGATGGTGTGCCTCGGGGAGGATCTCGGCGGCGGCGAGGTAGAGGAGCGCGCCGCCGAAGAAGCCGAGGTAGCCGCCGAGCAGATCCTCCGGAAGGGTGAAGAAAAGCGTCGACGCGGCGCCCGCGACGGGGGCCAGCGCATCCGCGAACAGCATCAGCAGCGCCTTGCGGCGGGCGTTCCCGTACAGGCTCGTGAGCGTGTAGGTGTTGAAGCCGTCCGCGAAGTCGTGGGCGATGACCGCGAGGGCCACCGCGAGGCCCATGCCGCCGCCCACCTGGAAGGCGGCGCCGATCGCGATGCCGTCCATGGCGCTGTGCCCCACCATCGCCGCGGCGGCCGTCAGGCCCACCTGAGGCGTTCGGCCGTTGTGCTCCTCGGCGCCGTGCGCGGCCCGGCTGACGGCCAGCAGACGCTCCACGAGGTGGGCCAGCAGGAAGCCGCCGACGAACAGCAGCAGCGCGGCCGGTACGCCGAAGACCTCCCCACCCGCCGCGTCCAGCGCCTCCGGCAGCAGGTCCAGGCCGACCACGCCCAGCATCAGGCCGCCGGCCAGGCCGAGTACGAGGTGGCGGCGGTCGGTGACGCGTTGCGCCGTCCAGCCGCCTGCCAGCGTCATCAGGAACGCGCCGAGCGCGACGAACACCGCCATGTGGCCTTGTTATCCGATCGTCCCCCGTTCACGCACCTCCGCACCGCTGATACCGCATAGCACTCGTAGCACTCGTAGCACTCGTACCACTCGCAGGACACGTAGCACTCGCAGGACTTGTAGGAGAGGACTCCATCCCATGGCCGATGCCCCCACCGGCAAGGTGACCTTCGTCGGGGCCGGGCCCGGCGCCGCCGATCTGCTGACGTTCCGTGCCGCGCGCGCCATCGCCGAGGCCGACGTCGTGATCTGGGCTGCCAGCCTGGTGCAGGCGGAGGTCCTGGAGCATGCGCGCGAGGGCGCGGAGATCCTCGACTCGGCGACCATGTCCCTGGAGGACGTCGTCGCCGTGTACGAGCGGGCGGCCGGTGACGGGCTGAAGGTGGCCCGTATCCACTCCGGCGACCCCGCCCTGTGGGGCGGTACGCAGGAGCAGCTCGACCGGTGTGCGGACATCGGGGTCGAGACCGAGATCATCCCCGGCGTCTCCTCGTTCTCCGCCGTCGCCGCCCTCGCCCAGCGCGAGCTGACCATCCCGGAGGTCGCGCAGTCCGTGATCCTCACCCGGCTCGGCGGCGGCAAGACGCCGATGCCGCCGGGTGAGGAGGTGCGCGAGTTCGCACGGCACGGCACGACCATGGCGCTGTTCCTGTCCGCCGCCCGCAGCGGTCAGCTCGTACGCGAGCTGCTGGAGGGCGGTTATCCGACGTCGACGCCCGTCGTGATCGCGTACCAGGCGACCTGGCCGGAGGAGCTGATCGTGAAGTGCACGATCGGGACGCTGGAGGAGACCGTCAAGGAACACAAGCTGTGGAAGCACACGCTGTTCCTGGTCGGCCCGGCCCTCGACGCGCACGGCACGCGCTCGCACCTCTACCACCCCGGCCACTTCCACGGCTTCCGCAAGGCGGACCCTCAGGCCCGTAAGGCGCTGCGTGCGCAGGGTGCGCAGGGTGCCACACCATGATCACCGTCGTCGGTACGGGGACGGGGGCGCCCCTTCCTCCGGACGCCGAGGCCGCGTTGGCCGAGGCGGAGCTCGTCGTGGGCGCGCGGCGGCATCTCGCGGCCGCGCGACTGCCGGACGCGGCGGAACGGATCGTCCTCGGTCCCCTCGCGCCCGCCCTCGACGCGATCGAGCGGCACCTGGAGAAGCAACCGCAACCGCAGAAGCCCGAACGAGAGCCGGCTGATCAGCGGCGGGTGGTCGTGCTCGCCTCCGGCGACCCCGGGTTCTTCGGCATCGTGCGGGCGCTCGCCGAGCGTTTCGGGAGCGACCGGCTGGAGGTGCGCCCCGGGGTGTCGTCCGTGGCCACCGCCTTCGCGCGGCTCGGACTCGCCTGGGACGACGCGGTGGTGGTGAGCGCGCACGGGCGTGATGTGCGGACCGCCGTGAACGTCTGCCGGGCGCACCCGAAGGTGGCGGTGCTGACCGGCCCCGGGGCCGGTCCCGCCGAGCTCGGGGCCGCCCTGCGGTCGAGTGGGCGCCTTCTCGTGGTGGCTTCGGCACTGGGCTCCGGGACGGACCCGGAAACGGCCTCGGAAACAGCCGCGGAAACGGCCTCGGGCGAGTGCGTCGAGCGGGTCACGCCCGTCGAGGCCGCCGCCCGCGACTGGGGGTCGGCGGTGAGCGTCGTGCTGTGTCTGGACGAGTCGCGCGTTCTCACGCCGGTACGGACGGTTGCCGGGCGCGCGCCCGGGCCCGCTCAATGGGCCCTGGACGAGAGCGAGTTCACCCACCGGGATTCGATGATCACCAAGTTCGAGGTGCGCGCTCTCGCACTGGCCCGGCTCGGGCCGCGGCTCGGGGATCACATCTGGGACATCGGGGCGGGCTCGGGCTCGGTCGCCGTGGAGTGCGCGCGGCTGGGGGCCGCCGTGACCGCTGTCGAGAAGACATGGGACGGTGTGGAGCGCGTGCGCGCCAACGCGGCCGCGCACGGCGTGGACATGACCGTCGTGCAGGGTGCCGCGCCCACCGTGCTGTCCGGTCTCCCCGATCCCGACGCCGTGTTCATCGGCGGCGGCGGACAGGAGCTGCCCGTGATCGTGACGGACTGCGCGCGCCGGGCGCGGCGGGCGGTCGTGGTGGCGATGGCCGCGCTCGACCGGGTTCCGGCGGCGCGCGACGCGCTCGTCGGGGCCGGGCTCGACTGTGACGGCGTACTGCTGCAGTCGTCGCGCCTGGCGCCGCTGCCCGGGGATGTCACCCGGCTCGCGGCGACCAATCCCGTCTTCCTGCTGTGGGGCGTCCGGCCTCCGGCGCGTACCGAAGGAGTTGCCCAGTGATCGGCCTGATTTCCGCGACGGCGGCGGGTGCCCGGGCCCGCGAGCGGGTGGCCGCGGCATGGCCCGATCGCACGCGTGTGTACGACGGTCCCGTGGGCGACGCCGTGCGGCGTGCCTTCGCGGAGTGCGAGCAGCTCGTGTGTTTTCTGGCCACGGGGGCCGTGGTGCGGCTCGTCGCGCCCTTGCTGACGGACAAGGCCTCCGATCCGGGGGTCGTGTGTGTGGACGAGGGCGGGCGGTTCGCCGTCTCGCTCGTCGGGGGGCATGGCGGCGGGGCCAATGAACTCGCCCGTGCGGTAGGTGAGTTGCTCGGCGCGGAGCCGGTGGTGACGACAGCGACCGACTCGGTCTCAGTGCCCGGACTGGACACGCTCGGGCTGCCCGTCGAGGGAGATGTGGCGGCGGTGTCGCGGGCCCTGCTGGACGGGGAGCCTGTTGTTCTGGAGGCGGAGGTGCCGTGGCCGCTTCCGCCGCTCCCGGTCGCGACCTCCGGGCCGTACGCGATACGGCTCACGGACCGGCTGGCCGAACCCGCCGCGCACGAAGTCGTCCTGCGCCCGCCCTCCCTCGTCGTCGGCGTCGGCGCCTCCAGGGGCGCGCCCGCCGACGAGGTGCTCGGGCTCGTGGAGGGAGCCCTGCGCGATGCCGGGCTCTCCGCCCGGTCGGTCGCCGAGCTCGCCACCGTGGACGCCAAGGCCGGCGAGCCCGGCATCGTCGAGGCGGCCGCCCGCCTCGGGGTGCCCCTGGTGACGTACTCCGCCGAGGAGTTGGCCGCCGTGGACGTGCCCAACCCGTCCCAGGCGCCGCTGGCCGCCGTCGGCACGCCGTCCGTGGCGGAGGCCGCCGCGCTCGTACGCGGGGGTGAACTCCTCGTCCCCAAGCGGAAATCCGCCGGACAGGCCGGGCAGCCCGCGATGGCGACCTGTGCCGTCGTACGGCGTCCGTGCCGCGGCCGGCTCGCCGTCGTGGGACTCGGTCCCGGCGCGCGGGATCTGCTGACGCCGCGCGCGAAGGACGAGCTGCGCCGGGCCTCCGTGCTCGTCGGGCTCGACCAGTACGTCGACCAGATCCGCGACCTGATCCGCCCGGGTACCCGCGTTCTGGAGTCCGGGCTGGGCGCCGAGGAGGAGCGGGCCCGGACGGCTGTGTCGGAGGCACGGCTCGGCCGGGCCGTGGCGCTGATCGGCAGCGGTGACGCGGGCGTGTACGCGATGGCGTCGCCCGCGCTCGCCGAGGCGTCCGACGACATCGACGTGGTCGGGGTGCCCGGGGTGACCGCCGCCCTCGCGGCCGGGGCGATCCTGGGCGCGCCGCTCGGCCACGACCACGTGTCGATCAGCCTGTCCGACCTGCACACGCCGTGGGAGGTCATCGAGCGGCGGGTGCGGGCCGCCGCGGAGGCCGACATCGTGGTGACGTTCTACAACCCCCGCAGCCGGGGCCGTGACTGGCAGCTCCCCAAGGCGCTCGCGATCCTCGCCGAGCACCGGGAGCCGACGACACCCGTGGGTGTCGTACGCAATGCCTCGCGCGCGGACGAATCCAGCCGGCTCACCACCCTCGCGGGACTCGATCCGGCAACGGTCGACATGATGACGGTCGTGACGGTGGGCAACACGGCGACCCGTGAGATCGCGGGCCGTATGGTGACGCCTCGCGGCTACCGTTGGCAGGAGGAGCCCAATTGAGCCAGGTGTTTCCCGAGACCCGTGTCGTGCACCCCATCGAGGCGGAGTCCTTCCGGCGGCTCCGCGCCCGGCTCGACACCTCGCGCTTCCCGCCGCTGACGCGTGCGGTCGTGGAGCGGGTGATCCACTCGGCGGCCGATCTCGACTACGCGGAGGACCTCGTCACCGACGAGGACGCGTTGGAGAAGGCACATGCCGCGCTGCACGACGGGGCGCCCGTCGTCGTGGACGTGGAGATGGTCGCGGCGGGGATCACCCGGCGCGAGACCGTGTGCCGGCTGAAGGACGCCACATCGGGGCCGGGGCTGACCCGTTCGGCACACGCGATCCGGCTCGCGTACGAGCAGGTCGGGCCCGGCGCGCTTTGGGTGATCGGCTGCGCTCCGACCGCGCTGGAGGAACTCCTGACGCTGGACGCCGCGCCGGCGCTCGTCATCGGTCTGCCCGTCGGCTTCGTCGGCGCCGCCGAGTCCAAGGCCGCGTTGCGCGAGAGCGGGCTGCCCGCCGTCAGCAACGTGTCCGAGAAGGGCGGTTCAGCGGTAGCCGCGGCAGCGCTCAACGCCCTGCTGTACCACCCCGTGAATCACCGCGAGAACCACCCCGTGAACCACGCCGTGAACCACGCCGCGCCCCAGTCCGTATTCCAGCCTGTATCCCAGTCCGAGGAGACATCGTGACCACCCCGCCCCCCGCCCTGCTCATCGCCGGACACGGCACCCGGGACGACGCGGGCGCCGAGGCCTTCCGCGACTTCGTACGGGAGTTGGGCCGCCGCGCCCCCGAACTGCCCGTCGCGGGCGGCTTCATCGAGCTGTCCCCGCCCCCGCTCGGCGACGCCGTGACCGAGCTGGTCGAGCGTGGCGTGAGCCGGTTCGCCGCCGTTCCGCTGATGCTGGTGTCCGCCGGGCACGCGAAGGGCGACATTCCGGCTGCGCTGGCCCGCGAGAAGGAACGGCACCCGGGCATCTCGTACACGTACGGCCGTCCGCTCGGCCCGCACCCCGCGCTGTTGTCGGTGCTCGAGCGGCGGCTCGACGAGGCACTCGGCGATACGGCGCGCACGCCCTTCGACCGGGCCGATGTGACCGTCCTGCTCGTCGGCCGCGGCTCGACCGACCCCGACGCCAACGCCGAGGTGCACAAGGCGGCCCGGCTGCTGTGGGAGGGACGCGGTTACGCGGGCGTGGAGACTGCGTTCGTGTCGCTGGCGGCGCCCGATGTGCCGTCGGGGCTGGACCGCTGCGCGAGGCTGGGCGCCCGCCGGATCGTGGTACTGCCGTACTTCCTGTTCACCGGCATCCTGCCGGAACGGGTCCAGATGCAGACCGAGGGCTGGGCGGCCGCGCACCCAGAGGTCGAGGTGCGGTCGGCCGATGTCATCGGTCCGGAGCCGGAACTGCTCGACCTGGTGATGGAGCGCTATCGGGAGGCCGTGGCGGGCGATCTCCGTATGAACTGCGACTCCTGCGTCTACCGTGTCGCGCTTCCCGGCTTCGAGGACAAGGTGGGGCTCCCCCAGCAGCCGCACTTCCACCCGGACGACGACGATCACCATGGCGGTCACCACCATGACGGCCACCACGGGCATCACGATCAAGCACACTCCCATGCGCACTGAAGGTGGCGATCACGACCTTCGTCACCACGGGGACGCCGAGGTCCGTGACGACGGCTCGGCGCTCGTCGACCTCGCGGTGAACGTCCGCGCCGACACGCCTCCGGCCTGGCTGCGCGAGCGGATCGCCGACTCGCTGACCGGTCTCGCGGCCTACCCGGACGGGCGGAAGGCGCGGGAGGCGGTGGCCGCCCGGCACGGGCTGCCCGCGGAGCGCGTGCTCCTCACCGCGGGCGCGGCGGAGGCCTTCGTACTGCTCGCCCGTGCCCTGAGGGTTCGCCGGCCCGTCGTCGTGCACCCGCAGTTCACGGAGCCGGAGGCGGCGTTGCGGGACGCCGGGCACACCGTGGGCCGGGTGCTGCTGCGGGAGGAGGACGGCTTCCGGCTCGATCCGGCGGCCGTTCCCGAGGACGCGGACCTCGTCGTGATCGGCAACCCGACCAATCCGACGTCCGTGCTCCACCCGGCCGCCGCGATCGCCGAACTCGCCCGTCCTGGGCGGACCTTGGTGGTCGACGAGGCGTTCATGGACGCGGCGCCGGGTGAGCGCGAGGCCCTCGCGGGGAGGACGGACGTACCCGGCCTGGTGGTGCTGCGCAGCCTCACGAAGACATGGGGGCTGGCGGGCTTGCGGATCGGGTACGTGCTCGCGTCCCCCGAGACGATCGCGGACCTGGAGCGAGCCCAGCCCCTCTGGCCGGTCTCCACGCCGGCCCTCGCGGCGGCGGAGGCCTGTGTGGGGGACGCGGCCCTCGCCGAGGCGTCCGACGCGGCGCACCGGACAGCCGCCGACCGAGCCCATCTCATCGCGGGTCTCAAGGAGTTCGCCCCCGACGGACTGCACGTCGTCGAGCCCGCCGAAGGTCCCTTCGTCCTCGTCCGCCTCCCCCGGGCCACCGCCGTACGGGCCCAACTGCGCAGCCTGGGCTTCGCGGTGCGGCGCGGGGACACGTTCCCCGGGCTGGGCGAGGAGTGGCTGCGCCTCGCGGTACGGGACCGGGTGACGGTGAACCGGTTCCTGCAGGCCTTGGACAAGGCCGTGACGGTGGTGGGGCGCTGACGGCCCGCGGCGCCCGGGCCGTGGTGTTCGGTGCGGGCGTTCATGAGGTAGTGCTCACACGCCTGGTGGGGAAACCGTGTGTGCGAGCGGCGATGACAACGGCCGGCACCGGCACGAGGAGTGCGAGGACACTCCAGGGGAGGGAGGTGGGGCCGAGGAGGTCGAGGAGGATGCCACCGACTACTCCGCCGCCGGCCATGGCCACGTTCCACAAGGTGACGAGCATGGCCTGTGCGGTGCCTGCAGCCTCGTCGCCTCCGGCGTCGCCCACGGCGGTCTGCAGGAGAGTGGGGACGCCTCCCCATCCCAGCCCCCACAACATCACCGCGAGGTGGACCAGAGCGGGGCTGTCGGCCGGCACGGCCAGGATCGCCGCCGCCATGGCGACCAGGACGGTGCCGGCGATGGTGAGGCTTCGCATCCGACGGTTGATGTGCGCGCCCACGATCCAGATGCTCACCAGGGAGGCGGCGCCGAAGGCCAACAGCACGAGGTCGGTGGAGTCGCCCATGCCGAGCCGGTCGAGGAACGTGGCGATGTAGGTGTAGAGGATGGTCTGAGCCAGCACGAAAAGCAGGGTGACGAACAGGACCGGTGCCACGCCCGGGACGGTGAGGGCCCGCAGCATCGGCAGCCGGCCGTCCGCCCGCTGCCCGGGGTGGTCCGGGACCGACGCCATGATCCATGCGATCACGACGACGGTGAGGGCGGTCATGATCAGGAACGTTGTCCGCCAGCCGAACGCCGCACCGATGAACGTCCCGGCCGGCACTCCCAGCGACAGAGCGACCGGAATGCCGGCCATGGCAATCGCGATCGCTTTGCCCTGCAGGTGAGCGGGCGCCATGCGGCGGGCGTACCCGGCCAGCAGCGCCCAGGCCAGGCCCGCGGCCACGCCGGCGACGAACCGGGCCACCATGGTCAGGGGATAGTGCGCCGAGACCGCGGTGACCGTGTTGGCGACGGCGAATGCCGCCATCGCCGTCAACAGCAGCCTCTTGCGCCGCCACCCTGTTGTGGCCGCGCTCAGGGGGATCGCCGTGAGCGCGGTCCCGATGGCGTAGATCGTCACCGACTGCCCCATCGCGGACTCGCCGACCTCGAGGTCGGCGCTCATCGCGGGCAGCACGCCCGCGGGCAGCGTCTCGGTCAGGCTGGTGATGAAGACGGCCGTTGCCAGCGCCAGCAGCGCCGTCAAGCGGAGTTTGCGGTCGTTGGCTCCCCCGGGGGAGCCAACGGGTAGCTCAGTGCTGCGAATAGTCATGCGCCGTATGCTCAAACCCTCACACAGATGTGAAGGTCAATTCGACACCACGTGAGGTGGAGCACATGCGCATCGGGGAGCTGTCGGAGCGAACGAACACGTCCCGCCGACTGCTGCGTTACTACGAAGAGCAGGGCTTGATCATCTCTGACCGTTGCGCGAACGGCTACCGCAATTACGACGACCGCCTGGTGGACCGGGTCCTGCAGATCAGAGGGCTGCTCGATGCCGGTCTGCCGACCCGGATCATCAAGCAGATCCTCCCGTGCCTCGACAAGCCCCGGAACATCTACTTCCCCGATGCGACACCGGAGATGATCGCCACACTGGAACACGAACGCGATCGCATGACCGAACGCATCAACTGCCTGACCCGCAACAGGGACGCCATAGCCGACTACCTGGACGCAGTGCTGGTGCGTCGTGACAATCGCCCACACGCCGCCGCTGAAGCGTCTACAACGTCATGATCCGCAACACCTAGCCGACCACCCGTCCGTTCAGCACGATCCGACGAGGATCGGCCAGCACCCGCACATCCGCCCGCGGATCACCGTCGTAGACGACCAGGTCGGCCGGGGCCCCCTCCTCCAGGCCGGGCCGCCCCAGCCAGGCCCGCGCTCCCCACGCCGTGGCCGACAGTGCCTCGACCGGCGGGATGCCCGCGGTCACCAGCTCGGCCACCTCGCCCGCCACCAGCCCGTGCGCGAGCGAACCGCCGGCGTCGGTGCCGACGTACACGGGGATCCCCGCGTCGTACGCGGCACGCACGGTGTCGTACCGCCGCTCGTGCAGCCGTCGCATGTGGTCGGACCAGCGCGGGTACTTGGCCTCGGCGCCGGCCGCGAGGTGCGGGAACGTGGCGATGTTGACGAGGGTGGGGACGATGGCGACGCCGCGCGAGGCGAAGAGCGGGATGGTCTCCTCGGTCAGGCCGGTGGCGTGCTCGATGCAGTCGATGCCCGCTTCGACCAGATCGCGCAGGGAGTCCTCGGCGAAGCAGTGCGCGGTGACGCGCGCGCCCAGACGGTGGGCCTCGGCGATCGCCGCCTCGACCGCGTCGCGCGGCCAGCAGGCGCTCAGGTCTCCCGTCCCGCGGTCGATCCAGTCGCCCACCAGCTTCACCCAGCCGTCGCCGCGCCGGGCCTCCTGGGCGACGTACGCGACGAGGTCGTCCGGCTCGATCTCCCACGCGAAGTTCCGGATGTAGCGGCGTGTGCGGGCGATGTGCCGGCCGGCGCGGATGATCTTCGGGAGGTCGTCGCGGTCGTCGATCCAGCGGGTGTCGGAGGGCGAGCCCGCGTCCCGGATGAGGAGGGTGCCGGCCTCGCGGTCGGTCAGCGCCTGCTTCTCGGCGACGTCGTCCGCCACCGGGCCATGGGTGTCGAGCCCGACGTGGCAGTGCGCGTCGACGAGGCCGGGCAGCGCCCAGCCCTGGACGGTGCGGACGTCACGGGCGCCGGCCGGGCGCTCGTACGAGATCCTGCCGCCGACCACCCAGAGTTCGTCCCGGGCGTCGTCGGGGCCGACGAGCACCCGCCCCTTCACGTGCAGCACCGTCTGATCGCTCATGGACCGCACCCTAGTTCGTCCCCGCTTTTTCGTGCAGTGTGCAGCCGCCTACAAGCCCTTGTCGCCCTTCAGGCCCTTGTCACCCTCCCGGCCATTGTCGTCCTCGACGTCGGCCATCGCCGGGTCGAGGAGCCGGGACAGGAAGTGGCGGGTGCGCTCGTGGGCGGGGTTGGCGATGACCTGCGCGGGCGGGCCGGCCTCGACGATCACCCCGTCGTCCATGAAGACGACCCGGTCGGCGACCTCACGCGCGAAGGTCATCTCGTGCGTGACGACCATCATGGTCATGCCCTCGTTCGCGAGCATGCGCATGACCGCCAGGACATCGCCGACGAGCTCCGGGTCGAGCGCCGAGGTGGGCTCGTCGAAGAGCATCACCTCGGGGCCCATGGCGAGCGCGCGGGCGATGGCCACGCGCTGCTGCTGGCCACCGGAGAGCGAGGACGGGTAGGCGTCCGCCTTCTCGGCGAGTCCCACGCGCTGGAGGTTGTCGGCGGCGACGCGCGCCGCCCGCGCCTTGTCGCGGCCGAGTACGCGGCGCTGCGGCAGCGTGAGGTTCTCGGTCACCGACAGATGCGGGAACAGGTTGAACTGCTGGAACACCATGCCGATGCGGCGGCGTACGGCGTCGATGTCCACGTCGGGGTCGGTGACCTCGGTGCCGCCGACGAAGACCTGGCCCTTGGTGGGCTCCTCCAGGAGGTTCACGCAGCGCAGCAGCGTGGACTTGCCGGAGCCGGACGGGCCGATGACGCACACGACTTCGCCCCGGCCGATCTCCAGGTCGATGCCGCGCAGCACCTCGTTGTCGCCGAAGGACTTGTGCAGGCCCCTGACCTGGATCTCGGGATTCGACGGGTTCGACGGGTCCGACGGGTCCGATCGGTTCGACGAGGGGTTTTCCGGGCTTTCCGTGCTTTCCGTGCTCACTTGGTGGCCTCCTGGGCCTTCGCCTCAAGACGGCGTACGACGAAACCGAGCGGGATCGTGACCAGCAGATAGCACAGGCCCGCCACCAGGATCGGCGTGGAGTTGGCGCTCTGGCTGGCCAAGTCGCGGCCGAACTTGGCGAGTTCGCGCTCTTCGAGCGTGACCCCGAGGAACAGCACCATCGAGGAGTCCTTGAAGAGGAGCACCAACTCGTTGGTGAGCGGCGGGATCACGATCCGGAACGCCTGCGGGATGATGATCGAGACCATGGCCCGGGCGTGCGAGAAGCCCAGCGAACGGGCCGCCTCCGTCTGTCCCTTGGGCACCGCCTGGATGCCCGCCCGGATCGTCTCGGCCATGTACGCGGCGGCGACCAGGCCGAGGGCCAGGGCCACCTTGCCGTATGTGCCGCCGATGATCTCCGTGCCCGGGAACGCCAGCGGTACGCCGACGCCCACGAAGACGAAGATCAGCAGGGCGGGCAGGCCGCGGAAGATCTCGATGTAGACGCCGGCGAGCCAGCGGTACGGGCCCACGGACGACAGCCGCATCAGGGCGATGACCACGCCGAGCACGAGGCCGAAGACGAAGCCGGACAACGTGTAGAGCACGGTGTTGCGCAGCGCCAGCGTGATGATGTCCGGGAACAGCTGCTTGGCCAGGTCGGCCTGGGCGAACTGGTTCTGCAACTGGCCCCAGTCGGCGCTCGCGCCGATGGCGACCAGGGCGGCGACGAACACCACGTACTGGACGCCGCGCGACACGGCACGCTTCTGGCGCCTGGTCAGACCTGACTTGCGGGGCTGGATTCGGACTTGGGTGTCTGCCTCTGCCTCGCCGCTCATGAGCCGGAGGACTTGCTCGGGTCGTACGGGCCGATCCACTTCTCGTACAGCTTCTTGTACGTGCCGTCGGCCTTCGCGTCCTTGAGCGCCTTGTTGAGGGCGTCGGCGAGTTCGGTGTTGCCCTTCTTCACCGAGAACCCGTACTGCTCACCGGTGCTGAGGTTGTCGACGATCTCGAAGGCGCCGGCGTTGGCCTTGTCCTTCAACCACCCCTGGACGACCGGGTAGTCGATGATGACGGCCTTGACCTGGCCGGTGCGCAGGCCGTTGAGGACCGCGTCGGAGCTCTCGAAGGAGACCGGGTTGAGCCCCTTGCTCTTCGCGTACTCCTCGCCGGTGGTCTGCGCCTGGGCGCCGAGCTTCTTGCCCTTCAGGGCGGCGAACGAGTCGATGCCGCTCTTCTTGTCGACCAGGATTGCCTGGGTGGCGTCGAAGTACGGGTCGGAGAAGTCGACGTTCTTCTTGCGCTCCTCGGTGATCGTCATGCCGGCCGCGGCGAGGTCGCACTCACCGGAGTTGAGGAACGCGCCGGTCTTGAAGTTCTCGAACGGCGTGTCGAGGATGTCCTGCTTCACGCCCAGGTCCTTGGCGACCAGATCGACGAGCGCCACGTCGAAGCCCTGTACCTTGCCGTCGATCTCCGACTGGAAGGGCGGGTACGGCAGGTGCGTGCAGGTGGTGAGCTGACCGGCCTTGACCAGCTTGACCCCCTTGACGGTCTCACCTCCCCCGTCGCCCGATGAGGTACATCCGGCCACGAGCACCAGCCCGGCCGTCGCGGTGGTGGCGGCCAGTATGCGGGTTCGGCGTCCGAGGGCCGTGTACAAGGAGGACCTCCTGAGGGGGCCTGCTAGGGAATTTTGCCGTCCGATTATAAGGAAGTGTTTGACCCCCTCAAATCATTCCCATGGTCGGCCGACCGTCCGGCCTGAGATTTTTCGGCACGGGAGGCAGCACATCGCCCGCGCCGCACGGCGGATTTGCGGCCGGATACGCTCGAACTCGCGTACTGGAAGCGCCTGATGTGCGCGCCTGACGAACCGAAACCCATGAGCGAAGAGAGCACCGCACCATGACCCATCCCTTCCTGGACCTGGCGCCGTTGAGCGCCGCGCGCTTCGCGGCGATCGAGGACCGCGTGGCGCGGCTGCTCTCCACCGAGCAGGACGTCGTGATCACGCAGGGCGAGGCGCTGCTTCCCCTGGAAGGCTGCATCAGGGGCGCCGCGGGGTCCGGGACGACGGCACTGAACGTGATCACCGGTCCGTACGGGCAGACGTTCGGTAACTGGCTGCGGGACTGCGGGGCGACCGTGATCGATCTGGCCGTGCCGTTCCATACGGCGGTCACGGCCGCGCAGGTGCGGGAGGCGTTCGCCGAGCACCCCGAGATCGACTTCGTCTCACTGGTCCATGCGGAGGCGGCGACCGGCAACACCAATCCCGTGGCGGAGATCGGCGCGGTCGTACGGGAGCACGGTGCGCTCTTCATGCTCGACGCCGTGGCCTCGGTGGGGGCCGAGCCGTTGCTGCCGGACGCGTGGGGTGTGGACCTGTGCGTGATAGGGGCTCAGAAGGCGATGGGCGGGCCAGCGGGGGTCTCGGCGGTGTCGGTGAGTTCTCGGGCGTGGGCGCGGATGGCGGCGAACCCGCGGGCGCCCCGGCGTTCGTATCTCTCCCTTCTGGACTGGAAGGAGCGGTGGATCGACGGCGGTCGCACGGCGCTGCTGCACGCCCCGGCTCAGCTGGAGATGCTCGCGCTGGAGGCGTGTGTCGAGCGCATCGAGGCAGAGGGCTTGGCGGCGGTGATGACCCGCCACGCGACGGCCGCGGCGGCCACCCGTGCCGGGGTGGTGGCGCTGGGCGGGGGCCTTGAGCCGTATGTGTACGAGGCCCGGGAGGCGGCGCCAGTGGCCACGACGTTGCGTACTCCTGCCGGGGTCGACGCGGCGGAGTTGGTGGCCCGTGCGTTGGCTGCCGATCCTGTGCTTCCGATGGTCGCGGGTGGGGGTGCGCTGGCCGGGGAGATGATCCGGGTCAATCACTATGGGCCCGACGCGACGCGGGGGGCTGTGCACGCGTGTGTCGCCGCGTTGGGCGCGGCGCTGGCCGAGTCGGGGCGGGCGGTGGATCTCGAGGCCGGGCGCGGGGCGGTGACGGAGGTGTGGGCTGCGGCCTGAGGTGTTTCGCCTGCTGCGGTGGGCAGTGCTGTGCTCGGCGGTCTGAGGTTTTCGCCTGCTTCGGTCGGCCGGTGCTGTGCTCGGCGGTCTGCCGTCACCCGGCGTCTACGCTGGCCTGGGAGGCGGGACTGTGGCGGACGAGAAGGAGCTGGCCGAGGTCCAGCGCGTGCACTGGCAGGAGACGTACACCGCGCATCCGGGGATGTACGGCGAGCAGCCGTCCGCGCCCGCTGTCCACGCCGCCGGTGTGTTCCGCGCCGCCGGGGCGAACGACGTACTGGAGCTCGGCGCCGGCCACGGCCGCGATGCCCTCTTCTTCGCCCGTGAAGGCTTCAGGGTGCGGGCCACCGACTTCAGCGCCACCGGCCTTGACCAGCTGCGGGACGCCGCCCGGGCGCAGGACGTCACCGAGCGGGTCACCACCGTGGCGCACGACGTCCGAAACCCGCTGCCGCTGCCGGACGCCTCGGTGGACGCGGTCTTCGCGCACATGCTGCTGTGCATGGCGCTGTCGACCCCGGAGATCCACGCTCTCGTCGATGAGGTGCGCCGCGTCCTGCGGCCGGGCGGAGTCTTCGTCTACACCGTGCGGCACACCGGCGACGCCCACTGTGGCGCGGGCGTCGCTCATGGCGACGACATCTACGAGCACGGAGGCTTCGCCGTGCACTTCTTCCCCCGCGAGCTGGTGGATGCGCTGGCCGACGGGTGGCGTCTGGACGAGGTCTTCGCCTTCGAGGAGGGTGACCTGCCCCGTCGCCTGTGGCGCGTCACCCAGACCCTGCCCCGGTGAGACCGAAAGCCCGTTGAGATGCTGCCGCGTGTTGGGGAGAGTCTGTGGGCATGGAGTTCTTCTGCTACCACCGCGACCGGCCCGGCTCCGTCACGTTGCGCGACGAGCTGCTGGAAGACCACTGGTCCTACATGGACGGGTACGCGAAGGAGATGATCGCCCGCGGCCCGACCTTCGCCGACGACAGCGAGACGCCCACCGGCAGCGTGCACATCGTCGACCTGCCGGATCCCGCCGCCGCCCGCGCGTTCGCCTTCGACGAGCCCAACTACCAGGCCGGCGTGTACCGGGACGTGCTGCTGCGCCGGTGGCGCAACACGCTGGGGCGCACCATGTGGGACTTCCCCGGTGGACCGGCCGGCGGCAACCGGTACCTGGTGATCGGCCTCGGCTCGGGACAGGCCGTCGACCTCGCCGTGCCGTCCGACCGTGACGAGCTGATCGCCTATGGGCCGCTGCTCAGCGACAACGGCACCGCCTGGCTGGGTACGGCGGCGCTGGTCCGGGCATCGGACCCGGACGCCGCACGCGCCGTCCTGACCCCGGACCGGTACGCCGACGTCGAGGTCCACGACTGGCAGTTCGGCGGGCGGAGGTCATGAACCCAGGACGCCCGTGTCGGCTCGGCCGCCACGGGAACCGAAGCCGGCTCGGAACCGCACCCGCTCCCCGCCACGTCCTCCGCGGCATGATCAGAACGCACCGAACCGTCGAGGCCCTGGTGATCAGGACCGCCCTGACCGCCGAAGCCGCGGACGTGGCCGAACTGCACGGGCGGGCCCGCGCCACGTACTACCCCGACGGCCTGCCGGACGACGGCACCGACTGGCCCGCCGTCTGGCGCGGTGCCATCGAGCGCCCCGACACCCATGTGCTGTGCGCGGTACGAGCCGCCCGTCTGGTGGCCGTCGCCTCCTTCCGCACCGCCGAAGGCGCCCCCGCCGACTCGGTCAAGCTGTTCCAGTTCCACGTCGACCCCGGCCACTGGCGCTCCGGTATCGGCGCCGAGCTGCACACGGCCTGCGTCGAGCAGTGGCGGGCCGACGGCAAGCGGACCGCGACCCTCGACGTGCACGTCGACAACCAACGCGCTCAGGCCTTCTACGCCCGCCGGGGCTGGGTCCCCGATCCGGAGCGGCCGCCCGCCGAGGGCGAGCACCACCTGTCGCTGACCTACACGATGCGCGGGGAATGAAGCCAGCCGGTTGAATGTTCACACACCGGGCGGAGGGAGCCTCCGCGTACCCGTACGACCTGGAGAGCCGAAGACATGCGCGTCGAGATCTGGAGCGACATCGCCTGCCCCTGGTGCTACGTGGGCAAGGCCCGCTTCGAGAAGGCGCTCGGGGCCTTCCCGCACCGCGACGAGATCGAGGTGGTGCACCGTTCCTTCGAGCTCGACCCGCACCGGGCCAAGGGCGAGACGGAGTCCGTCCTGAAGATGCTGACCAAGAAGTACGGGATGAGCGAGGCACAGGCGCGGGCCGGTGAGCAGAACCTGGGCGCGCAGGCCGCCGCCGAGGGCCTGGAGTACCGCACCGAGGGCCGCGACCACGGCAGTACCTTCGACATGCACCGCCTCCTCCACTTCGCCAAGGAGCAGGGCAGGCAGGACGAGCTGATCCAGGTCCTGTACCGGGCGAACTTCGCCGAGGAACGGTCCCTCTTCGTGGACGCCGACGCGTATCTGGTCGAGCTGGCCGTCGCCGCCGGGCTCGACGCGGACGCGGCGCGCGAGGTGCTCGCCGATCCGTCGGCGTACGCCGACGAGGTGCGCGCCGACGAGCGGGAGGCGGCCGAGCTGGGCGCGAACGGCGTGCCGTTCTTCGTCCTCGACCGCAAGTACGGCGTCTCCGGCGCCCAGCCCGCCGAGGTCTTCGCGCAGGCACTGGAGCAGGCGTGGGACAGCCACGCGCCGCTCAGGCCGATCCAGCAGAACGGCACGGACGACGCCGACGCCTGCGGCCCCGACGGATGCGCGGTGCCGCAGAGCTGACGCGAGGCGAGCGACAGGCATCGGCGCAGGTCGGCGGCCATACATAAGGGTTACTAAGGGGATCCACGCAAGAAATCGCAATGGACTTGGACTTCATGGGGCCGCAGAGTGGATCCATGGAGACTCTGGAGACTCTCGTCCGTGCCGAGTTCGCCCCGAAGACCGTCTACCTGAACACCGCGAGCACCGGGCTTCTCCCGGCCCGCGCGGTCGACGCCATGCACAGCGCCGTCCAGTCCGTGGCCGACGGACAGCCCTCCGACATGTTCGCGGACGTGGAGGCGGCCCGGGCCTCCTTCGCACGGCTGATCGGCGTTCCGGCGCATCGCGTCGCGGCCGGGGCCTCGGTCGCCGTCTACACGGGTCTGATCGCGGCCTCGCTGCCGGAGGGCGCCGAAGTCCTCACCGCCGAGGCCGACTTCAGCTCCACCGTGAACCCGTTCCACGTCCGCGAGGATCTCAAGGTGCGCACCGTCCCGCTGGAGAGCCTCGCCGAGTCGGTGCGGCCGGGCACGGCGCTCGTCGCGGTCAGCGCCGCACAGTCCGCCGACGGCCGGATCGCCGACCTGCCCGCGATCCGCGAGGCCGCGCGGGCCCACGGCGCGCGTACGTACATCGACGCATCCCAGGCCGCCGGCTGGCTGCCGTTCGAGGCCGACGCGTACGACTACACGACCTCCGTCGCCTACAAGTGGCTCGTCTCCCCACGCGGCGTAGCCTTCCTCGTCGTCCCGGAGGACCTCGGCGGTCTCACCCCGCTCTTCGCGGGCTGGGTCGCGGGCGAACGCCCCTGGGACGCCTGCTACGGCCCGGTCGAGGAGCTCGCCCACTCCGCGCGGCGGTACGACGAGGCCCCGAGCCTCTTCTCCTACGCGGGCGCCCGGCACTCCCTCGCCCTGATCGAGGAGATCGGCGTCGAGGCCGTAAGGGCCCATGACCTCGCGCTCGCCGACCGCTTCCGCGCGGGACTCGCCTCCCTCGGCGTGGCGCCGGTGCCCGCGCCGGGCTCGCCCATCGTGTCGGTGCCCGGGCTCGGTCACCGGCAGCGCGAGCTGAGCCGCGCCGGGCTCGAAGTGTCCGACCGCGCGGGCAACTTGAGGGCCGCTTTCCACTTGTACAACACATCCGCGGACGTGGACCGCCTCCTGGACGTCCTGTCCGGCTGACCCCTGGCGCGGGACCGGGCGGGGGCGCTAGGAAGGCACCACGAGGTGGTGGTGCCGGTGGAGCAGACTCTCCACGAGTACGAAGGGGCGTCGGCCGACGCGGAGTTGCGGCGGCGGCTGGTGTACGGGGACGAGTCCGCGCTGACCGAGGCGTACGCCGCGTACGGCGGACTCGTCCGGGCGGTGGCCGTCCGCGTCACGCACAGCCCGGCCGCCGCCGAGGACGTGGCGCAGGAGGTCTTCGCCCAGCTGTGGAGCAGGCCGTACGGGTTCGACGCGCGCCGTGGCTCGCTGCGCACCTGGCTGTCCGTACTGGCGCACCGGCGGGCCGTGGACTGGGTGCGCAGTGAGGCCCGGCATCGCAAGGCGGCCCACGCCGACGATTCGGCGCTGCAGGCGATCCCCGACGCGGGGCCCGGCCCGGACGAGGCGGTCGTCGACCGGGAACGCTCTCTCCTCCTGCACACCGCGCTCGCCGAACTCCCGCGGACCCAGCGGGAGGTGGTGCACCTCGCGTATTTCGCGGGCCGCACCTACCGCCAGGCCGCCGTCGAACTCGGTATTCCCGAAGGCACCGCCAAGACCAGGCTGCGCTCTGCCCTGCGCAAGCTCGCCGAGTCCTTGGCGGAGCCACCGGATCCGGCGTGGGAGAGGGGCGCATGATGGACGCGGCAGGGAAACGGGGAAGGGAGGTGCGCGGTGACCACTGACCACGACGGTGTGCGTGAACTGCTGGGAGCCTGGGCCTTCGGGGCGTTGCCGCCGCAGGAGGAGAAGGCGGTTCCGCTGCACCTCGGCGAGTGCGAGAGCTGCGCGGCGGAGGCGGAGCGGCTGCGGGAGACGGCACGGCTGCTGGGCGGGCCGCGGGGAACAGCCATGATCAACGGCTCCGCGGAGCGGGGCGGCCCGAGCCCCGGAGAACCGGAAGGTCTTCTCGCCCTCGCCCTGCGCTCCCGGCCCGCCGCGTCACGCGTCGCCCCGCACGCCGCACCGTACGCCGCCGCCGTCGCCGGACTCCAGGCGCTGCTGCGGGAGTTGGCGGAAAGCGAGCCGTCATGGGCCACCCCCGTCGTGCACGACTGGGACGTCCACGCCACGGTCGGTCATCTGATCGCCGCAGACGAACCGCTCGCCCGCGGCCTCGGTCTCGACCGGCGTGAACCGGTCACGCCCGCTGCCGAGGACACCCCGTGGGACGTGGCCTGGAACGCACGGACCGCCGACGTCATCGCGTACGAGCGGCAGCGCACCCCTGAGGAGACGGTGGCCGCGTGGGCGGCGCAGGCCGGCGCGCTGCTGGCGACGCCCGAGGCCCTGGATCCCGAACGCGCCGCGCACGCCCTGACGCTGATGGGGATCCGGCTGCCCGTCGCCGACCACTTCCTCGTGCGTGCTTTCGAGACGTGGATCCACACGGACGACATCGGCCGTGCGCTCGGCCTCGCCGTGCCGCCGCCTCCCGGCCCCCACCTGTGGCAGCTGGTCCGCCTCGCCGTTCACATCCTCGGTATGGCGCTGGGGACCACCGCTCCCCCGGTGCTGTTCACGGTGGCCGGCGAGGAGGGCGACGAGCGCGACGACACCCAGTGGGTGCTCGGCTCGGAGGATGAACCGGTGCGGGCCGAACTCGTGCTGGAAGCCGTCGACTTCTGCCTGCTCGTCGGCGGACGGTACGCGCCGGACGAGGTCCCGAGGGGCACGTCGGGCGACGAGGCCGCCGTGCGGAACGTACTGGAGCGGGCCGCTGCGCTGTCCTGGCTGTAGGCCTGTAGGCCTGTAGGCCTGTAGGCCTGTAGGCCGCACGAGGGGCGGCACCCTCACCGAGGGTGCCGCCCCATCATCCGCAGCTCACTTCACCTAGGTGAAGCGCGCGGTCACCGCACCGGGGTGAAGTCCCGGGCCCCGATGAACTCGGGGCGGCGTACCGGCGCCGCGAACGGCTCCACGGCCGTGTTCTCCACGCTGTTGAACACGATGAACACGTTCGACCTCGGGAACGGGGTGATGTTGTCCCCCGAACCGTGCATGCAGTTGCAGTCGAACCAGGTCGCCGAGCCGGCCCGCCCCGTGAAGAGCTTGATGCCGTGCTGGGAGGCGAACTTGGTGAGCGCCTCGTCCGAGGGCGTGCCCGCGTCCTGCATCTGCAGCGACTTCTTGTAGTTGTCCTTCGGCGTGGCCCCCGCACAGCCGAGGAACGTCTTGTGCGACCCCGGCATGATCATGAGACCGCCGTTGGTGTCGTAGTTCTCGGTCAGCGCGATCGAGACGGACACGGTGCG
Source organism: Streptomyces sporangiiformans (assembly GCF_005768555.2). Lineage (GTDB taxonomy): Bacteria > Actinomycetota > Actinomycetes > Streptomycetales > Streptomycetaceae > Streptomyces > Streptomyces sporangiiformans. The sequence goes on along the minus strand of NZ_VCHX02000150.1, from coordinate 82,684 downwards.
CATGTTCGGCAGACCGTCCTCGGCGTGCCAGGTCTCGAAGTCCGAGTGCCAGTAGAAGCCGCTCGCCCCGAAGCCCGGCTTGACGTTGATCCGCGACTGGTGGACGTACACGTCCGAACCGAGGATCTGCCGTGCCCGGCCGACCACGCGCTCGTCGCGAACGAGCTGGGCGAAGATCTCGCTGATCTTGTGGACCTCGAAGACCGAACGGATCTCCTGCGACTTCGGCTCCACGATCGAGCGCTCGTCGGCCCGGATCGCCGGGTCGCTCACCAGGCGCTCCAGCTCGGAGTGGTAGAGGGCGACTTCGTCGTCGTCGATGAGCTGCTCGATGGCGAGGAAGCCGTCGCGCTCGTACGACTCGAGATCGGCCGGCGCGACCGGGCCCGGCGCGTCAGGCGCGCCCCACACCACCGGGTCCTGGCGGGGTACGGACACCTCGGCGGCGCCGCGGCTCGGATACAGATCGGTGAGCGTGGTCATGAGTTATCAGACCTCCTCGGTCAGCAGGGGGTATACGCCGTTCTCGTCATGGTCCTCCCGTCCGGTCACCGGCGGATTGAAGACACAGAGGCAACGGAAGTCCTCCTTGATCTTCATCGTGTGCTTCTCGTGCCCGTCGAGGAGGTACATGGTGCCGGGGGTGATGGTGAACTTCTCCCCGGTCTCGTCGTTGGTGAGCTCGGCCTCGCCCTCGACGCAGACAACGGCCTCGATGTGGTTCGCGTACCACATGGAGGTCTCCGTACCCGCGTACAGGGTCGTCTCGTGCAAGGAGAAGCCGACCTTCTCCTTGGCGAGGACGATGCGTTTGCTCTCCCAGGTGCCCGACTCGGACTTGACGTGCCGGTCGGTGCCTTCGATGTCCTTGAACGAACGGACTATCACGGTGCTGCGGTACCTCTCTCTCCTGCGTTCAGGCCTGCTTCTGCAGGCCTGCTGTCAGGTCGTTTCTCGAACGGCGCGGGCGAGGGTGCGCAACCCCTCGTCCAGCTCGTCCGGAGTGATGGTGAGGGCAGGGAGAAGCTTCACGACCTCGCTCTCCGGGCCCGAGGTCTCGATGAGCAGACCGAGTTCGAAGGCCCGCTGGGCCACGCGGCCCGCGCGGTCCTTGTCGTGGAACTCGATGCCCCAGACCAGTCCGCGGCCGCGGTACTCCTTGCTTTCCTCGGGGTTCTCCTCGCGGATCGCCCTCAGTGCCTGGTCGATCTGCTCGCCGCGGGCCCTCGTCTGCTTCTCCATGGCGGGCCCGTCGGACCAGTAGGCCTCCAGCGCCGCGGCGGCCGTGACGAACGCCGGGTTGTTGCCGCGGAACGTGCCGTTGTGCTCGCCCGGCTCCCAGATGTCCAGCTCGGGCTTGAACAGGCACAGCGACATGGGCAGTCCGTAGCCGCTGATGGACTTCGAGACGGTCACGATGTCCGGCGTGATGCCCGCCTCCTCGAAGGAGAAGAACGCGCCGGTACGGCCGCAGCCCATCTGGATGTCGTCGACGATCAGCAGCATGTCCTGCCGCTCGCACAGTTCCGCGAGGGCACGCAGCCACTCGGCGCGGGCGACGTTGATGCCGCCCTCCCCCTGCACGGTCTCGACGATCACGGCGGCGGGCTTGTTGAGGCCGGACCCCTGGTCCTCCAGCAGCCGCTCGAACCAGATGAAGTCGGGGACCCTGCCGTCGAGGTAGTGGTCGAACGGCATGGGCGTGCCGTGCACGAGCGGGATGCCGGCGCCGGCACGTTTGAAGGCGTTGCCGGTGACGGCGAGCGAGCCCAGCGACATGCCGTGGAAGGCGTTCGTGAAGGACACGATCGACTCCCGGCCCTTCACCTTCCGGGCCAGTTTCAGCGCGGACTCGACGGCGTTGGTGCCCGTCGGCCCGGGGAACATGACCTTGTACGGCAGGTCGCGGGGGCGCAGGATCAGGTTCTGGAACGACTCCAGGAAGGCGCGCTTCGCGGTCGTCGACATGTCGAGCCCGTGCGTGACGCCGTCCCGCTCCAGGTAGTCGATGAGGGCGCGTTTGAGCACGGGGTTGTTGTGGCCGTAGTTGAGTGACCCGGCACCGGCGAAGAAGTCCAGGTACTCGTGGCCGTCCTCGTCGTACATGCGGCTGCCCTGCGCGCGGTCGAAGACGGTGGGCCATCCGCGGCAGTAGCTGCGCACCTCCGACTCCAGGGTCTCGAAGACGCTCAGGTCGGGCTGGGTGATGGTCACAGCGAATCTCCTCCTGGGAGATGTTTGGTCAGGCGGTGGGGGGTAACCGGACAACGCCGTCCGGTCGGGTCGGTCGCTCGGACAGTCGGCTCAGTCGGTGGTCGGCTCAGTCGGCCGATCGGCTTTCGGTCACCCCGGTGATCGGCTCGGATGGAAGGCCAGCGGTCCGATGCGGTACAGCACTTCGGGCGCGTGCGGGCCGTCGGGGAAGTGCTCCGTGTCGAAGAGGACTTCACGCTCGACGGTGGTTCGGTGACGTTCGGCGTACGAGGTGAACAGTCGCTCCGAGGCCGTGTTGCCCGGAGTGATCGTGGTCTCGACGGAGGTGAGGGCGTGGTTCTGGGCGACCTGCGCCGTGAGTCCGTCCAGCAGGGCGGCGGCGAGTCCGCGCCCGCGGTACGCGGCGTCGACGGCCACCTGCCACACGAGGAGGGTGTGTGGCTGCTCGGGCCGGACGTACCCGGTCACGAAACCGACCGGTTCTCCCGCCGTGTCGCGCGCCACCACCGAGGTGCCGGCGAAGTCACGGCACCACAGCAGATAGCTGTACGAGGAGTTCAGGTCGAGGGTTCTGGAGTCCTTGGCGATACGCCAGAGTGCGGCGCCGTCCGCCACCTCCGGACGGTCGAGCCGCAGGCCCTCCGGCATTTCCAAGAATTCCGCTTGCAGGTCTGCTTGTGCGGCGGTCATGCGGATTGAATTTACCGAGGGAAAGTTGAAATTGCATCGTCGGATGGGGTTACGGAAGCGGCGCTCGTGTGTTATCGCGCGGCGCGGGCGGGCGCGCGGTGCACGCCAAGAGAATGCTGCTTTATCCGTAAAATTCCGGACGAAATAAAAGTCTTGTGTGTTGTGTCACAGATACGAAATCGCCACGAGACCTGCCCGAATTACGAGACCAGCGTTCGCGAAATCTTAGTGTTTAGGCTCGAAGAAAGCGGGCAGAAGAAGACGGGAAGCTGCACTCAAAAAGGCGGAATAATTGGGTCCGAGTGAATTCATTGATTAGGCGCCCGTGACCCCGTCGATACGCTCCCTGAGGATGTCCGCGTGGCCGTTGTGCCGGGCGTACTCCTCGATCATGTGGACGAGGATCCAGCGCAGGCTGACCTCCAGCCCCGCCATCGGCCCGTCGGCGATCCGTCCGGTCTCCTCCAGCGACCGCCCCGCGCACAGCTCCTGCCCCCGGGCGATCTCCCGGCGCCAGACGGCCAGCGCCTCGTCGAGCCCGCGCTCCGGCGCGAGGGCGTAGCCGCCCGCTCCCTCCGCGTACAGGGCCGGCACGTCCAGCCCGCCGAACACCCGCTGGAACCAGTTCCGCTCGACCTCGGCCAGATGCTGGACGAGGCCGAGCAGCGTCATCTCCGACGGCTCGGCGGACGCCAGCCGCAGCTGCTCGTCCGCGAGCCCTGCACACTTCAGCTCCAGCGTGGCACGGTGAAATGCCAGCCAGCTCTCCAGCATGGGCCGCTCATCTCCGGTCAGGAGGGGGATGGGGCGGCCGTCAGGGAGAGTCTGGTGTGTGTCGGTGGTCATGCTGGGCAGCATGACACGAGAGATCCGACGATGTGGGCGGAACGCGGCCCACAGTCAGGGATCAGCTGCCGTCCCGCAGGTCCTTGGGCCAGTCCGGGCGGAACTCGATGCCGTCGTACGTGACCACGCACCCCTCCCCCATCGGGGACTGGGCCATGAAGCCGACGAGGGCCGCTCCCGAGGTCTCCTCGTCGCCCAGGGTGAAGAGGCGGACGAAGGTCCAGCGCTTGCCGTCCTTGGAGGCGTGGAAGGCGAAGGCACGGCCGGTGCGGCTGATCCGGAGCCAGACCGAACTTCCCTCCACGGTGAAGGAATTGGCGTCGTCGGAGTGGCCGCGGGTGACCACCGTGCAGACGGTGGGCACGTCCGGGGAGTTCTCCAGGCAGAGCTTGGCCCAGGCCCGCTCGCCCACGTGTATGTACAGAACGCCCGCGTCGAAGGCCGCGGCGAAGCCGACGGTGACGCGGGCGATCAGCTGGAAGTCCCCTTCCGGCGCCCCGAGCAGCCGGGGCGCGTCGGACGCCGGGTCCAGGGCCTCATCGGTGGGCGGCACGAAGCGGTCCTGCCGCGCGCCCGCCCAGCCGCTGAGCACCCCGTCCTCGTACGACCAGTGCCCATCGGGCCCATAGGTGCGGAGCGAGAAAGGGAGTTGGGGAAGTTCCACGTCCATCCTGTGAGTGTCTCAGGTCCCCTCCACCCGCGACCCCGCGCCCCATGGGGGCGGGGCTGTCACATCATGCGGCTCCGCCGCGAGGGCGCGACCAGCCACGGACGACGTGCAGCCCGCGACCGGCCACAACCCCAACGGCGCTTCCCGCGATGGGGTCAGACCTCGAGACGGCCGTTGAAACGACGCGGCAACCCCAACGGATTCTCATCGCGGAGCTCACGCGGCAGCAGCGCCTCGGGGGCGTTCTGGTACGCCACCGGCCGCAGCCAGCGCTCGATCGCCGTACCGCCCACGGAGGTGGACGTCGAGGTGGTCGCCGGGTACGGGCCGCCGTGGTGCTGGGCGGGCGCGACGGCGACACCGGTGGGCCAGCCGTTGACCAGGACACGGCCCGCCAGCGGGGTGAGCTCGGCGAGGATCTCCGCGCCGCGGCCGTCGCCCGCCGCCTCCTCGGTGGACAGGTGCACGGTCGCGGTGAGGTTTCCGGGCAGACGGGACAGGACCGCCGTGGCCTCCGTCTCGTCCTCGTAGCGCGCCACCACCGTGAGCGGACCGAAGCACTCCTCCAGGAGCAGGTCGTGCTCGCCCTCGGCGGTGAGCTTCTCCGCCGGCACGGTCAGGAAGCCGGGGCTCACCGTGTGCTCGCTGCCCGCGCCCGGGGTCACCGGAGTGTCCACCTCCGGGAGCTGGGTGCGCTCGGTGACGCCGGCGACGAAGTTGTCGCGCATACGGTGGTCGAGCAGGACTCCGGCCTCGGTGTCGCTGACGGCCTCCGTGAGGGACTTCACCAGCCGGTCGCCCGCCGCGCCCGTCGGCGCGAGGACGAGACCCGGCTTCACGCAGAACTGGCCGACGCCCAGCGTCATCGAGCCCGCGAGGCCGGTACCGATCGCCTCGGCGCGCTCGGCGGCCGCGGCCTCGGTGATGACGACGGGGTTCAGGGAACCGAGCTCGCCGTGGAAGGGGATCGGCACGGGGCGGGCGGCCGCCGCGTCGAAGAGGGCACGGCCGCCGCGTACCGAACCGGTGAAGCCGGCCGCCGAGATCAGCGGGTGCTTGACCAGTTCGACGCCCGCGTCGAAGCCGTGGACGAGGCCGAGGACGCCCTCGGGGATGTCGTGCTGCGCGGCGGCACGGCGCAGTACGGCGGCCACCAGCTCGGAGAGCGCCGGGTGGTCCGGGTGGGCCTTGACGACGACCGGGCAGCCGGCCGCGAGCGCGCTCGCGGTGTCGCCGCCGGGGACCGAGAAGGCGAAGGGGAAGTTCGAGGCCGAGTAGACGGCGACGACGCCCAGCGGCACCTTGTAACGACGCAGGTCCGGGATCGGCGGGGTCGCGGTGTCGTCGGGGTGGTTGATCACGACGTCGAGGAACGCGCCCTCGTCGACGATGTCCGCGAAGGCCCGAAGCTGGTAGCAGGTGCGGGCGAGTTCACCGGTGAGCCGGACCGGTCCCAGCGCGGTCTCGGCGTCCGCGGCCTCGACGAGGTGGTCCTTGGCGCCTTCGAGCTGGTCCGCGGCGGAGCGCAGGAACGCCGAGCGGACCGCGCGGTCGGCGAGGGATCCCCGGGCGGCGTGCGCCGCGCGGACAGCCTCGTCCACCTCCTGGGCCGTTGCCTCCACCGCAACCTGTTCGCGCTGCTTCCCGGTTCGGGGGTCGACACTCCAGACTGGTGCTGCTGCCACCGCGGGTTCCTCCAGATGTGATGCCGCAGTTCTTGTCTCACTCACCAGGGCGTTCGATATGCTGAACGCTGTCTCTGATGGTGAATATGCCTTGGGAGACTATTTCCCGTCGAACGAAGGGGTCAAGGGCGATGTCGGCAGGCGAGACAGGCGGCGGGGCGCAAGTCAAGTCCGCGGTGCGGACCGTGGAACTGCTCGAATACTTCGCCGGCCGACCCGGAATGCACTCCTTGGCCGCCGTACAGGGGGCCGTAGGATACCCCAAATCCAGTCTCTACATGCTGCTGCGCACGCTCGTCGAGCTCGGCTGGGTCGAGACGGACGCGACGGGGACGCGGTACGGCATCGGGGTACGCGCGCTTCTGGTCGGTACGTCGTACATCGACGGCGACGAGGTGGTGGCAGCGGCCCGGCCCACGCTCGACCGGCTGTCGGACGACACGACCGAGACGATCCACCTGGCCCGGCTGGACGGCACGAACGTCGTCTATCTCGCCACGCGCCAGTCCCAGCACTATCTCCGCCCCTTCACGCGCGTGGGCCGTCGGCTGCCCGCCCACTCGACCTCGCTCGGCAAGGCGCTGCTGGCCACGCACACCGACGAGCAGGTACGGAAGCTGCTGCCGGAGACCCTCCCCGCCCTGACCGAGCACACGATCACCGACCGCGAGAAACTGATCGAGGAACTGCACCAGGTGCGGGAGCAGGGCTTCGCGGTGGACCGCGAGGAGAACACCCTGGGGCTGCGCTGCTTCGGGGTCGCGATTCCGTACCGCACCCCCGCGCGGGACGCGATCAGCTGCTCGGTGCCGGTGGCACGGCTGACGCCCGCGCACGAGCAGATGGTGAAGGACGCGCTGTTCGACGCACGTGACCGGCTGACGCTCGCTACCCGGAGGCTCTGAGATGCGCGGTTCAGGAAGCATGGAGGCGGGGGACATGGAGGTCGCGCTCCGCGAGGTCCACGACAGCGATCTGCCCGTCTTCTTCCGGCAGATGAACGATCCGGACTCGCTCAGGATGGCCGCGTTCACGGCCAAGGACCCGGCCGACCGGGACGCCTTCGACGCTCACTGGTCACGGATCCGCAGCTCCCCCGACGTCGTCCTGCGCACCGTCCTCGTCGACGGCGACGTCGTGGGAAGCGCCTCGGTGTACGGCGATCCGGGCGAGCGCGAGGTCACCTACTGGATCGACCGAGCGTACTGGGGCCGCGGCATCGCGACGCGTGCCCTGAAGGCCCTGCTCGCCGAGGTCCCCGAGCGCCCGCTGCACGCCCGTGCCGCGGCGGACAACGCGGGTTCGCGGCGCGTCCTGGAGAAGTGCGGATTCCGCGTGACCGCGCACGACAGGGGATTCGCGAACGCGCGCGGGGCGGAGATCGACGAGCTGGTTCTCACTCTGGACGGCTGAACCTTCTCCCCCGCGCGGCGGAGGCGGATCAGCAGTGCGCAGGAGGTGCCCGGCGGCCCCGGGACGGGAGCGTGGCTGTCATGACGCAGACACTTTCCTCCGCTGCGGTACCGACACCCGCGCTCGCCGCCGGCACCAGCCGTCTCCGCAGAGTGCTGCGTACCCTGGCCATCGTCTCGTGCGCGCCCTACGTGTCCCTCAAAGTCGCCTGGCTGGCCGGGAGTCACCTCGGCATCCCCGAGAACAGCTCGCTCCTGGACCACCGCACGACCATGGCGATCGCCAACGGCCTGAGCGTGCTCCTGGACAGTGCCGTGATCGTGCTGGCGCTGCTGCTCACCCGCCCCTGGGGGATGCGGGTGCCCGCATGGCTGCTCGCGTTTCCGATGTGGGTGGCGACCGGGCTGCTCGCCCCGATCATGACCGGGTTCCCGGTGCAGTTGCTGGTCAAGGCGCTCGGCGGCAGCGTGCCCACGTCCTCGGGCACCGGGAGTGCGGCGTTCCTCGACGAGTGGGTGTTCGGGGTCGTGTACACCGGGTTCATCGTGCAGGGGCTCGCCCTGGGGACCTTGTTCGTGCTGTACGCCCGGGACCGCTGGGGCCACCTGTGGCAGGGCCGGGTCCGGGAACTGCCGGCCGGCTCCATGGGCGTGACACACCGGGCGTCGGCCGTGGCGGCCGCCGTGCTCGCGTTGTTCCCCGCCGGCATGCATCTGCTCTGGGCCTGCGGCGGCACCGCGGGGCTGAGCGAGGGGCGGATCGCGGACCGGACCGGCGACTTCTACGCACTGGAGGCCATGTACGTCGTCTTCCTGGCCGCCGCCGTCACCGGCGCGTGGCTGCTCGCCTTCCGGCGGGGCCGCGCGCTGCCCGTGAAGGTGCCGCTCGCCCTGGCCTGGATCGGCTCCGGCGCCGCGGCCTGCTGGGGCGGCTGGCTGTCGCTTGCCTCGTTGACCGTGGACGACAGCGCGGAGGGGCCGACGCGGCTGATGAACCTCACTTACGCTGGGCAGATGATCGTCGGCATGCTCGTGGTCAGCGTAGGCGCGTACTTCCTCGCGGAGCGGTCCCGTGCCGCACGGCGATCCGGAACCGCACTGGGTTCCGGCCCCGCGCAGCGACCGGCGAATGGGGTCTCCCCTGCTTGAGCGAAGCCGAGAGCTTGGGGAACTTCTCGCACGGACCCTGTTCGGTCGGCGGACGCGCCGCCGGTGGATCCATCTGATCCTCGGCGGCGCACTCGCCATGCCGTACGTCTTCGTCGGCGAGCTCATCGTGACCATGCTCTTCGGATCGCGGGACGGGTCCGGGTCGCTGTTCCCCCAACTCGCCTCGTTCTTCGCCGGGTTGCCGCTCGCCGCCGTCACCGCCGTCTTCCCCCTGACGAGGCCGATGTCGGTGGCGGCGGCACGCGCGCTGTGCGGGATCGACGGCGACCGGCTCGCCGACGGACCCGCGCGGACCCGGGCGGCGAAGGGGCGTACGGCGGCGTGGTTCACGCTGCATCTCGGCTTCGGCGGGATCATCGCCGGGATGTCGCTCGCGGTGCCGCCCTTCGCGGTGGTGCTGATCGTGCTGCCCGTCTTCGTGGGGCTGCGCGACTCCCGGCTCGGACTGCCCGAAGTCTTCGACCACACCTGGGTTCTGGCGCTCTCACCGCTCGCGGGAGTGGCGACCCTGCCGGCCCTCGCCGGATGCGCGGCGGCCGGCGGGGCGCTTCTCGCCCGCTGGGCGCCGGAGTTGCTCGGGCCGACACCGGAGGACCGGCTCGCCGCCGCCGAGGCCCGCGCCGCCGACCTCGCCGTACGCAACCGGCTCGCCCGCGAACTCCACGACTCCGTCGGCCACGCACTGAGCGCGGTCACGCTGCAGGCGAGCGCGGCCCGCCGGGTGCTGGGCAGCGACCCGGAGTTCGTCCGCGAGGCGCTGGCCGCGATCGAGGACACGACGCGCCGTACGGTGGGCGAACTCGACGCCGTACTGGGCGTGCTGAGGGACGGCGAGGCCACCGACGGGCCCTGGTCGGGCGACCTCGCGCTCTCCCCCGCGCCCACCCTCGCCGCCGACCTCGACGGTTTGCTGCGCCGCACCCGCGCGTGCGGTCTGCGCGTGGCCGCCACCGTGGCGGCGGACCCCGGGGCGCTCCCGCCGCTCGTCTCCCGGGAGGCCTACCGCATCGTGCAGGAGGGGCTGAGCAACGCCCTCAAGCACGCGGGCGACCAGGTCACCGTGGCCCTGCGGATCGAAGTCACCGGCACGGGGCTGGAGATCACTCTGGAGAACCCGGTGCCGGGCGCCACCGCAGCCCGACCCGGCACGCCCGCCCGCCCCGGCGCACCTCCCCGCCCCGGTGGCGGCCACGGGCTGCGCGGCATCGCCGACCGGGCCCGGCTGCTGGGCGGCACGGCCGAGTCGGGGCCGACGGACGGGGGCTGGCGTCTGCACGTACGACTGCCCGTCGAGGGAAGCAGGACAAGCGACAGCAGTGACATCAGCGACACCAGCGAAGAGAACGAGAGAAGCAGGGGTACCGCATGACCATCCCGGCCATCCGTGTCGTCCTCGCCGACGACGAGCGCATGGTCCGCACCGCGCTCCGTGCGATCCTCGCCGCCGAGCCCGACATGGAGGTCGTGGGCGAGGCGGCGACCGGTGCGGAGGCGGTGTCCGTCGTACGGGAGTTGCGCCCCGATGTCGTCCTCATGGACGTGCGTATGCCGGAGATCGATGGCATACGCGCCACCGAGCAGATCCTCACCACGCTGGAGGCGCCCCCGCGCGTCGTCGTCGTGACGACCTTCGAGAACGACGCGTACGTGTACGAGGCGCTGCGCGCCGGGGCGGCCGGCTTCCTGCTCAAGCGGGCGGACGCGGACGCGCTGGTCCAGGCGGTCCGGCTGGTCGCGCGCAGCGACAGCCTGCTCTTCCCGGCGGCGGTACGGGCGCTCGCCACCGAGCACGCGCGCGCGAACACGGCACCGCCACCGTGGGTGGCGAAGCTCACGGGACGCGAGAGCGACGTGCTGCGGCTCATGGCCGCCGGGCTCACCAACGCCGAGATCGCCTCACGCATGGGCGTCGGTCCCGCGACGGTGAAGTCGCATGTGGCGTCCGTCCTGGCGAAGACGGGAACCCGGGACCGTACGCAGGCGGTGATCGCGGCCTATGAGGCGGGCTTCATGAAAGGAGGATGAGAAACCGGGGCGGAAGGAACGATTCGGTTCGCCCCGCTCGTCTTCAACAGCGGGATGAACAAGACGATCAGGCGCGCTTCCGTCTTCACTCTGCTGCTCGTGCTCGCCCTGCTGGTCAGGGCGACCTGGGTGCAGTTCTACGAGGGCACGGCGCTCGCGGACGACAAGGACAACCGGCGGAACACGATCGAGCAGTACGCGTATCCGCTCGGGGACATCATCGTGGCCGGTGACGCGGTCACCGGTTCCAAGGAGGTGAAGAGCGGCGACCTCAAGTACCAGCGGACCTACAAGGACGGCGCTCTCTACGCGGGGGTCACGGGCTACAGCTCGCAGGTGTACGGGGCGACGCAGCTGGAGGGCATCTACCAGGACCTGCTCGACGGTACGAGCGACCGCCTGAAGAACCCGTTGGACACGGTCACCGGCAAGCGCGCCAAGCCGGGCGATGTGGTCACCACGATCGATCCGGACGTGCAGAAGGCCGCGTACGACGCACTCGGCGACAAGAAGGGCGCGGCCGTCGCGATCGACCCCACGAACGGCAAGATCCTCGGTGTCGTGTCCACTCCCTCGTACGACCCCTCGGAGATCAGCGGCTCCACGGACTCCGCCGCCTGGGAGAAACTGTCCAAGGACCCCGAGAAGCCGATGACGAACCGCGCGCTGCGCCAGCCGCTGCCACCGGGCTCCACGTTCAAGCTGGTCGTCGCGGCCGCCGCCCTGGAGGACGGGCTGTACTCGTCGGTGGACGAGAAGACGGACAGCCCGAATCCGTACCCCCTGCCGGGCTCGACCCGTGTCCTGGCGAACGAGAACGAGTCGGCGCCCTGCGAGGACGCCACGATCCGCGTGGCGCTGCAGTACTCGTGCAACAACGTCTTCGGGAAGATGGCCGTCGACCTGGGCCAGGACAAGGTCAAGGCGATGGCGGAGAAGTTCGGCTTCAACAACGAGGAGCAGGACGTTCCGGTGCGGGCGTACGAGAGCGTCTACCCGTCGGACATGGACAAGTCGCAGACGGCGCTGTCGGGCATCGGGCAGTTCGACGTCACGGCCACTCCGTTGCAGATGGCCATGGTGTCGGCGACCATCGCGGGCGGCGGCAAGCTGGTCTCGCCGCACATGGTGTCGCAGATCAGCGACGCGAGCGGCGATGTGCTGGAGAACTACGACGACCACACGGACACCAAGGAGATCCTGAGCTCGTCCACGGCCGAGCAGTTGCAGTCCGCGATGCAGACCGTGGTCGAGGACGGCACGGGTACGAACGCGCGGATCTCCGGTGCGACCGTGGGCGGCAAGACCGGTACGGCCCAGCACGGCGAGAACAACAGCCAGACGCCGTACGCCTGGTTCACGTCGTACGCGAAGGACGACTCCACCGGCAAGGAGGTGGCCGTCGCCGTGATCGTCGAGCAGTCGAACGCGGCCCGCTCGGAGGTCAGCGGCAACGGGCTGGCTGCGCCGGTAGCCAAATCGATGATGCGGGCGGCACTCAAGGGCTGAGGGAAGGCCCCGGCCGTGGAGCGTGCCGGGGCCTTCCCTTCTCACACTCCGAGCAGCTGCTCGATCGGGTCGATCGCGAAGTACACCAGGAACATCGCCGACGCGCCCCACAGCAGCCAATGCACGTCCTTCGCCTTGCCCAGCACCGTCTTGAGGAGGACGTAGGCGACGAAGCCGGCGCCGATGCCGTTGGTGATCGAGTACGTGAAGGGCATCACGGCGATCGTCAGGAACGCGGGGATGGCGATCTCGTACTTGTCCCAGTCGATGTGCTTGACCTGGGTCATCATTAGGAAGCCGACCGCGACGAGGGCGGGGGCCGCCGCCTGGAGCGGGACGATGGTCAGCAGCGGGGTCAGGAACAGGGCCAGCCCGAAGAGCCCGCCGGTGACCAGGTTCGCGAAGCCCGTGCGCGCGCCTTCGCCGACGCCCGCCGCCGATTCGATGTACGAGGTCGAGGAGGAGGCCGAGGCCGCGCCGCCGGCGACCGCGGCGGCGCCGTCGATCAGCAGCACACGGCCGAGGTTCGGCACCTTGCCCTCGTCGTCCAGCAGTCCGGCCTCGGCGCTGATGCCGACGACCGTGCCCATGGTGTCGAAGAAGTCCGAGAGGATGAGTGTGAAGATCAACAGGACGACGGTGATGGCGCCGGCCTGACCGAAGGCGCCGAACAGGCTGAAGTCGCCGATGAGTCCGAAGTCGGGGGTGTCGACCAGCTTGTCGGGCCAGGCGGGTGTGGTCAGGCCCCAGCTCTTGATGTCCGCGATCTCGTTGATGACGATCGCGAGGACCGTCATCGTGACGATGCTGATCAGGATCGCGCCCTTGACCCTGCGGGCGAGCAGCCCGATCGTCAGCAGCACGCCGAGACAGAAGACGAGCATCGGCCAGCCGGACAGCGCGCCGGTGGCGCCCAGTTGGACGGGCACGGTGGTGTTCGCGGCGTCGGGGATCCGGGTGACGAACCCCGCGTCGACGAAGCCGATGAACGCGATGAACAGTCCGATGCCGACGCTGATGGCCTGCTTCAGTGGCTGCGGAATCGCGTGCATGACGGCTTCACGCAGGCCCGTCACCACCAGCACGCAGATCAGCAGGCCTTCGAGGACGATCAGGCCCATCGCGTCGTCCCAGCTCATCAGCGGGGCGATCTGGAAGGCGACGACGGCGTTGAGGCCGAGACCGGCGGCCAGCGCGAGCGGCAGATTGCCGCCGACGCCCATGATGACAGTCATCACGGCCGCCACCAGGGCGGTGGCGGTGACGAGTTGGACGCTGTCGAGCTGGTGGCCGAACTTGTCCTTGGCGCTGCCCAGGATGATGGGGTTCAGGACAAGAATGTAGGCCATCGTGAAGAACGTGGCGAAGCCGCCGCGTATCTCCCGGGTGAAGGTGGAGCCGCGTGCGGAGATCTTGAAGAACCGGTCGACGCTGTTCGCCGCGCTGGGGGCGGTGCCTGGCCGGTCGGCCACCTTCTGTGATTCGGGCATGGCGGATAACTCCCTGTTGCCTGCGTGCTGATGTGCGGATGCTGGCTGGATTGTTCCTGCGTTGAACCGGTTTCGGGTTTTCTCCGTGTTACGGAATCGAGTTCGGCCTGCCACACGACGTTCGAAGCCCTGTACGAGCGCCTGGTACTCTCTCCGCTCTCACCCGTCATGGACACGATTTCTTCACGGGTGACACACGGGGCCCGTATACGCACTACGCAGCAACAGCGCAGGCAGTAACTGTACTGCCCGGGAATCACAAGGGGAGAGGTCGCCCGTGGGCACTGTCGTCGACGACGCCGCCTCCGCGGAGTTCCACGACTTCTTCGAGCGGCACTATGCCGAGCTGGCGCGACTGGCCCATCTGTTGACCGGGGAGTCGGACGCCGCCGACGATCTGGCGGCGGACGCGCTGCTCGCGCTGTGGCACCGCTGGGACCGGGTACGCGCGGCGGACCATCCGGTGGCGTACGCGCGAGGGGTGGTCGCCAATCTGGCGCGCAGCCGCATCCGCAGCGCGGTGCGCGAGCGTCGACGCATCACCCTGTTCTGGTCGCAGCGCGACGAGAGCAGCGAGAACCCGGACATCCCGGCTGTCGTCGATGTCCAGGACGCGCTGCGCACCCTGCCGTTCCGCAAGCGGGCGTGTGTGGTGCTCCGGCACGCCTTCGACCTGTCGGAAAAGGACACCGCGCTCGCCCTCGGCGTCTCGGTGGGTACGGTAAAGAGCCAGACGTCGAAGGGAATGGCCGAGTTGCTGCGGTTGCTGGGGGCGGAGAACGCCCCGAGCCACCTGCACGCGGCGGTGCTGCGCACCGGTGGGGCCGGAGGGAGGAACCCATGACCGGGCACCGGGACGTACACGAGGAGCTCAGCGACCGGCTGCGTGCGGCGGCCGGGGCGCACGAGCCCGACCGCGCGCGCATCCTGGCCCGTGTCGAGCGGGGCATGGCCGCACCCGAAGGGGCCCGGCGCCCCTCCCGACAGCCGCAGGTGGTGCTCGGCTGGGCCCGTGTAGTCGGCGCCACGGCCGCGGTCGCGGGCATGCTCGCGGTGGGTGGCTACGCCGCCGCGTCCGCCCTGAAGGACGACGAGCCGGCCCAGCAGAGCGTCGCGGTCACACCGACTCCCGAGCCGTCGCCGGAGCGGTCGAGCCGCGCACCGATCCCGCCGGATCCGACCCCCACCTCACGTCCCGGCAAACCGACCGCGTCCCCGTCCCGCACGGTCAGGCCGCCTGAGCCGGCCGTCACTCCGCCCGCGGACGCCGGTGTCGAGGACGGCCCGCTGTGGTCGGACGGCTCGGTCGACCCGCACAGCAACGACTTCTGGGCGCAGAGCAATGTGACCGTGAAGACCGACAAGCAACTGACCTCGCTCAACGTCGAGTTGCGGATCAAGCAGACCGGCGGGGTCACCTCGACGGGCGCCTGGCGCTCGCTGCCCGAGGACGACTTCGTGCTGACGGTCGGCGAGCGCGACGGCTTCGTCGTCTACACCTGGGTGCTCAAGCCGGACCGTACGGTCCCGGCCGGCGAGTTCGTGTTCGCCGGGCAGTACGACCACGATCGCGGCGGCCGCGACGCCAGGGGCGACCGCTATGCGGCCACCGCCCGGGCCGACGGCCGACAGCTGGGTGTGACCGGCGATTTCGGGAGCCAGGACACCGACGACGGCGACTCGTAGAGACGCGTCAACGAGCGCTTCGCAAAAAAAGTTCCGGGGGGCGGCAACCCCCTCCTGCCGGGTGGCGACCAGGGAGACGCAAGGCTCTCTCCCCACCTCAAGGAAACGGGACATGACTTCAGGATCGGAACAGAGCGCACGCCACCGCCGCACGATCAACCGCAAGCGCGCTGTGCTCAGCGGCCTGGCCGCGTTAACCATGACCGGAGCCGCGGTCTTCGTCGGCACCAGCATGTCGTCGGCGAGCGCCGCCGCCAGCTGGCCGACCCCCAACGGCAGTGAGCCCGTCACCAAGACGATCCCGGTTTCCGGCGTCAAGGACGGCGGGATGAAGCGCTACTACGGCAGCGGAGACCTGGCCGGTGACGGTCAGGAAGAGGGCCAGGACCCGATCTTCAAGCTCGCGGACGGCGCGACGCTGAAGAACGTCGTCATCGGCAAGCCCGGCGCCGACGGCATCCACTGCTCGGGCAGCTGCACGCTGCAGAACGTCTGGTGGGAGGACGTCGGTGAGGACGCCGCCACGTTCAAGGGCGGAAACTCGGCCACCTACACCGTGTCGGGCGGCGGGGCTCGGAAGGCCTCGGACAAGGTCTTCCAGCACAACGGCGGCGGCAAGCTCGTCGTCTCGAAGTTCGCGGCCCAGGACTTCAAGACCCTCTACCGGTCCTGCGGCAACTGCTCGACGCAGTACAAGCGCACCTCGATCTTCAACACCATCGAGGTGACGGCACCCGGTTCACGTCTGGTGGGCATCAACCAGAACTACGGCGACTCGGCGGCTCTGCGGAGCATCACGATCATCGGCGACAGCAGCAAGAAGATCGTGCCGTGCCAGAAGTACATCGGCAACAACACCGGCAAGGAGCCGCAGACCGCCGGCAAGGACGCCGACGGCACGCACTGCAACTACAAGACCTCCGACATCACGTACAAGTAAGCGCGCGCCACAGCACCTGGAGCACCGCACTTGAGCACGCACAAAAAGCACCTGACCCGTCGCCGGTTGCTGGCCGCGTCCGCCGTGGGCGTGGCCGGCTCCGGCGCGGCCGTGGCTGCCGGCACCGGGCTGCTCTCCTCGGCGTCGGCCGCGACCTTCGGTCACACCGACGACGGGGCCAACCACGTGATCGACACGGGCGCCTCCCTCGTCTTCAAGGTCTCCAAGTCGACCGGCGACCTGACGTCGCTGGTCTACAAGGGCAAGGAGTACGAGGGACACGGCGGCAAACACTCGCATGTGGAGTCGGGGCTCGGCGCGTCGACCGTGCGCATCAAGCAGTCCGGGGCGACGATCCTGGTCTCCGTGGTGCACGGCACGCTGAAGCACTACTACGCGGCACGCAAGGGCCAGAACAACGTCTACATGTGGACGAACAAGGCCGACACGTCGTTCACGGCGACCCGTTACATCGCCCGTATCAAGGCCGGGATCTTCCCCAACGAGGGCCCCGACTCCTGGGTGGAGGCGTCCGACAAGGTCATCGAGGCCGGTGACGTCTGGAAGCGGTCGAACGGCCAGACCCGCTCCAAGCACTACTCGGGCGAACGGGGCATCGACTACGACTACATCGGCTACAAGACCGGTTCGGTCGGCCTGTGGATGGTCCGCTCCAACCCCACTCACCCCGCGGGGGTTGACTCCTCAGCCGTGGAGCCGGACGGGATGGCCGACGGGCTCTTGAACGGCTTGGACGGGTACCCGGTGTCGAAATGCATGTAGTCGGGCACCTTGATGTCCTGCCAGACCCATCCCTCCCCCGTGAACGCCCTCCAGACCAGGCCCCCCTTGAGGATCTTGCCCTTTCCCTCGGTGCGCGCGGCGTACTTGGAACTCGGCGACCAGCTCTTGGTACGCAGGTCCTTCCACGGGTTCTCGAGCGGGTTGATGTCGATCGCGCGGCCGTTGGCGTGCGGGGACTCCTTGAACGGGGCGTTGATCTGGTCGGCGCGCCGACAGTTGAACGCGGAGGTGTTGTCGGCGCGCAGGCTCGCGTTCAGGTCTCCGCCGTAGGCCTCCATCGGCTCCATACGGCGGACAGGGAAGCCCCCCTCGAACAGTTGCGTGAAGATGCGGACGACGCTGACCGTCACATCGGCGTTGACCACGAGGACACCGCGGTGCACCTTGCCGTCGAAGCCCACGTAGTTCATCTCCACACGGCGCAGCTGGCCGCGGATGTCGGGACAGCCCTTGCGCCACAGTCCCGCCGCCACCATGCGGGACCACTGGGCGTCCGTGATCTCTTTGACGGCGGCGTCCAGGGACGGTGTGGGCGAAGGGGTGGGGGGCGGGCTGGGAGTCGCGGAGGGCCGCGCCGAGGCCCCGTCGGAGCTGCCGGCACCCGGAGTGGACGGGGCGGCCCCCGACGCCGACGACGACGAGCAGCCGCTGGCCAGAAGCGCCGTCGTGGAGAACAACACAAGGCTGCCGAGGGCGAGCTTCCGGCGCCGCCCGCCCGCGCGGGCTGATGGCGCCATGTCCCTGCTCGAGTGGTGGAGGTGGGCCGCGTCGCGCATGCGCTCCGTCTCCGGTGCGTGGCTGGTCAAGCAAAATCTCCTGGAGTGCTTCCGGGACACCCGTGCCGGGCACGGCCGCGATCCGGTACGGGGATGATCTGATTGGTCGGGGCTGGTCGGCCGAGACCGGTGCCTCAGTGTCGCTCAGACGTCGTGCCCTCGTTCAGCGGGAGGTCGTACGTGAGGAGGACGCGGCCCTCGGGCGTGCGGATCTCTCCCTGATGCCGCCAGCCGAGCCGGTCGTAATACGGCCCCGCCCCGCCCTGGGCGGTGGTGACGAGAGTGACACGCGCGCAGCCCACATCGGTGGCCTCCTTCACGAACCGCGCGATCAACCGAGCCCCTGTGCCACGGCCACGGGCGTGCTCGGCCACGACGACGTAGTCCAGAACAGCGGTGACGCCAGAGGGCCCGGCAGCTGGACTCTGCGGGGCCGCCCGGCTCGGTATCAACTTGCGGCCGTAGCGCACCAGCCGAGTACGTAGGAAGTGCAGCGCGAGGCGGGGCCGCAGACACAGGCTGCCGAGGGCGCGGAACAGCAGCCCGCGCCCGTAGTCGCGCAGCACATGGCGGCGGTGCGCCGCCGGGTCGGTCGCACCGACGAGGAAGCCCACCGGCTGCCCGCCCATCTCTGCGATGTAGGCGCGCGCGTCCGGACAGGTGAGGTAGGTCCGGTTGTACGCGGTCAGGAACTTCGACCCAAGGCGGGCGAAGAAGCCGTCCGGAAAATGCCTCAAGTGCTCGGCCACCACGTATGGGAGGTCGTCAGGACCCATGGACCGTATTCGAAGGCCGCCGTGCGCCGGGGGTCGGATGTCTCTCGTCACCGGGCTCGGAGGCCCGGCCGGGATCTGGCCCGGGGCGAGTCGGGCAGGGCTCGGGTACGCGGCTGAGCGCGTGTCGGCGTCCACGTAGAAGAAATTACTACACTGCGTAGAAACTTAGTAGTTCAGTACCGCCTGGCCCTATCTGACGGCCCGCGGTTCCACCAGGCAGACCGCTACCCGCAGCGCGATCTTCTGCCGGCCCGCGTCGAACGCGAACCAGCCCGCGCTCGTGGCCATCTCACCCGAGGCGCAGTACAGGTGGGTCTGCAGGTTGCTCCCGTAGGTGCAGCGCCGTGCGGGAGCCTCGACGTGATCGATGAAACGGCCTGCGGCATCCACCATCTGCGCGCCGCCATGGCGGTCGTCGATCTTCTGGAGCTTGAGGGCAGCGGCCTGGAAGCGGCCTGCGCCGGATATGCCGATGCGGTAGAAGTCCGTGCCCTTGGCGGCCAGGCCATCGCTGGCAGGTCGGCCGCGTGTGATCGAGATGGCGAACGAGCAGAAGAAACGGCCGTAATGTTGTTGCCAAGGAGCTCGCCCACGAGGTGGTGAAGAACCAGTCCTCCGAGGTCAAACAGATGCAGGGCATTCCCGACCGGCCCTGATCCCGTCGGTCACGCCAATGCCGTTGCGGACCTTCCGCGCAGAGGCCCGGAACGGCCGGCATCCTCCGTCACCGCATGCCATGCCACCCCGTACCGGACAAGGAAGATGAAGAAGATACCGAAGCTGCAGCCAAGAGCCCGCCTCACGCTGCTCATCGTGCTGCTCGTGGGTGCTGCCTGTTCCCTGTTGGTGTGGAACCCGGAGCGGCTACTCTCCCAAGGCTTCACATCCATGGTGCCCGGGATCTGGGCCGGACCGGCCTTCGCCGTGGTATTCGCGCTGGGCACCCTCGCCTTCTTTCCGAAGCCGGTACTCAACGCCGCCGCCGGGGCCATTTTCGGCATTCCCGAGGGGCTGGCGCTGGCTGTGATCGGGACCACTCTCGGCGCGGTGCTCGCCTTCGGGCTCGGCCGCAGCCTCGGCCGGGAAGCGCTTCAGCCACTGTTGAAGAGGAAGCTCCTCGCTGCCCTCGACCGCCGCCTCACCGATCAGGGCTTCGTCAGCGTGCTGCTGCTCCGCATCGTGCCCGGCGTGCCGTTCCAAGGGGTCAATTTCGCCGCTGCCTTCTCCGGAGTGCGCCCGTGGTCCTTCACCGCCGCGACCGCGCTCGGTGTACTGCCTGGCACCGCCGCATACGTGACCGCCGGAGCCACAGCATCATCCCCCACTTCGCCAGCGTTTCTTGTCTCGATCGCTGCCATCGTCACCATGATGGTGCTTACCCTCGCCATCGCGCGGCGGGGGCGACGCAAGCGCACTCCGCCGAAGGCCGTCGAGCCGGTTTGACCAACGGCGGGAACGTACGCCCGAGGGCCGTGTGCCACAGCCAGCCGTCCTCGACGGTGGGACGACGAGATCCGCGAGGCCCAGGAGGGGTTCAACCGGGCGCTGTTCCTCACTACCCTCGCCTCCGAATAACTGCCAGGCATCCCCGAGGCGCACGCCCGCCTGCGGGCCGACCCGCCCGCCCGGGTTGCCGACTGGGAACCCCACCGCGCTCAGCCGCATACCTACCGGCGGGCACCGCAGACCAGCGATCCCGTTGACCAGCAGTCGACGACCACGGTGCACGAGGCCCTGTCGGCCGGCCCCCGTCCAGGGGTGCGCCGCAGGGTCCGGCGCTCGTCATCCGGCGGTCGCTCAGTCGCAGGTGACTTCGTCGCGGGGCACGTAGCGGGTCTTGTAGGTCTCCCGCTCGACTTCTTTGCCGTCGTTCTTGAAGACTCTGTCGACCGCGACGTCGAAGCCTTCGAGCGGGGTCTGCGGCACGCACTTCTCTCCAGATGCTCCCTCGCGGGTTCCCGGCTGCTTCACGTTGGTGCGCGGGCCCTTGACCGCTTCCACAGAGTCGTACTTCTTGGTGCCGAGGAAGGTGACCGTGACGGAGGTGTCCGTGGCCTCGGCGTCGATGTAGAGGGCGTTGCCCGAGTCGTTCCTGAACTTCAGGTCGAGGCTGCCCCAGGCCACGGTCGCCTCACGGCCCTCCGGGTAGCGCTCGATGTAGAACGAGTGCGCCCCGTACTCCACCGGCTTGACTCCGGCGAAGAAGATGGCGTTGAAGACCGTGGTGGCGACCGTGGAGACGCCGCCTCCGGCCGCCTTCTCGAACTGGTTGTTGTTGATGATGATGCCTTCCACGAACCCGTTGGCCTCGGTCCGCTCGCCCACGGTGCCATTCAGGCTCCACGTCTCGCCGGGCAGCACGACCGACCCGTCGATCAGCTCCGCTGCACGGCCGATGTTCGTGACGCGGTAGGGAACGGGTTCGAAGTCGACCGTGAAGCTCGACATCTTCTCCTTGATGCCCAGGCGGCCCACGTTGTCACGGGTCAGCTTGGGCTCTACCTTCGCGGTGGCCACCGCTCCGGTGCGGGCCGCCCCGGTGCGGGTCAGCAGCGGCAGTACGGCCTTCTTGAGCGCCTGGGCCGTGACCTCCTGTCCGGTCTTGCCGTCCGAGGCCACCGCCACCCGCCCGCCGTCCAGGCGCAGCTTCGCGTTGACCGCCTCGTCGGTGGCCAGCGCGAGCGGGCTGGCCAGCGCGGGATCGGCCAGGAGCCCTTTGCTGTCGAGTTCGGGTGTCAGCCGCTTCTTCCCGTCCGGCTTCATGGTGAGGTGCTTGCCGAGCGTCGCCGGACTGATCTCGATCTCCCGGCCGTCCGCGGTGAGTGTGACGGGCGCCGACATCGCGGGGGTGGCGAACTGCTTCATCGCGCGGTTCACTTCCGCTGCGCCGACCTGGGGTTGGATCGTGCGGACCGGCAGCCGGACCGGCTCCTTCCCCTGGCCCGGGACCGACGAGGCCAGGGCCTCGACCGCGCCGTCCACGTCCAGGGACCGCCCGGTGACCGGTCGCGTCGGCACCGGCTCGCCCGCATGGAAGGTGACGTCACCTTCCCGTGCCTTCCGGTCGTACGTCTTCGCCTTCTCGGCCAGTGACGCGCGGGCTTTCGCCTCGTCCGCGCGGATCACCGGTTCGACCTCGCGGTCACCGCTCGTGAACAGGCGGCCGATCACGGTGAACGGGTCGGACCCTGCTTGCGCGGCACGGGCGACGGTCTCCTCACTGTCCAGAGATATGCCGGCCACGTCGACGGTGCCGTCACTGTCGGCGAGGCGTACCTTCACCGGCTCCGACCAAGCCCCGCCCAGGCTGCTGTTCAGTTTCTCCCGTGCCTGCGAGCGACCAAGGCCCCCGATGTCCACACCGCTCACCCTGGTGCCTGCTGGGATGTCGTCACCGGAGGCCAGCAGGCCCACCAGATACAGCCCGCCGAAACCTACAACCGCGGCTCCCGCGATGAGCGCGACCCGGCGGCCTATTCGGCGACGATCGGCCGACGTGCTGTCGGCTGGTGGGTCGAGAAGGGATGAGCGACTCACTGGTTCTCCTCAGTCTGTGACTGTCGCGTGCCGCGGGCAGGGTCCGTACGAGGGCCGCTTGCCGGCTGATGAAAAGGATGAGGTTGGTGGTGATTCCGTCAGCTCCGTCACCGGTCAGGGTCCGGAGCCGCCGCCTGCCGCACCTTCGGGTCGGCGGTTCCTACCAGCAGGGCGGCGGCGCACCGAGGGACAGGCCCGGCCGCCGGTTCCGCCAAGCGGAGACCCTGGCCGCCGGAGCCGGGCCGCGGGCCGCGGGCCGCGGAGCGCCGACGACAGCACTTCCGATCCGGTTCCGCCCTCGCGCCAGCTGCCCCTCCCACACCGGCGGAGAAGTTCGCCGGAGATCCCGAATGTCGATGACCACCTGACACCGGGCTGTGAGGGATCGATCGCGACGGGCTACCCGTGCGCGTCGGCCCGGCCCGGGCTCCTCGGTGGCCGTCCCGCCGGTCCGCCACTATCTGCCCCTGGTGACAGAGCGGTGAAGGCGCTCCCCAGGCGACCGGAGTTGGCGGCGACATGGCGCGGGGCGGGCCGAGCACTGCGCGATGGGCACAACAGCTCCTGTTCTCCGGGGTGACCGAGGGCGGCGGTGCCGTTCTGTCTCGCCGCCGAGCCGATTCCTCGGCTGGGCGGCACACTTTATCTCCTAGCGAACTAAGTCAGTTAGTTGTTTGGCGGTAACCTCGGTCACGATCGCCGGTGGTGGGCGAGGAGTGCAGATGGACAGGTCGGGACAGATCGCTGTTCGGCATCTCGCTGCCGCCGCCCGCCCGCCCGTCGCCGACTTCCGTTCCCGCGGACGGCTGCCGGCGGCCACGTCGGCCGCGACCCCTGGATCAAGCAGCTGCACGAGAGGTCCGGCTCCTGCGCCACGGGCGCAGGAAGGGTGCTGCTGCCGGGGGTGTACGTGCTGGCGCGGCAGGTCTCCGAGTTCCCTGCGCGGTGTTACGCCTGGTGAGCGCGGTCTCCGTCAAGTTTCGCCAGTACCGCGTCGTCCGCGCCGTGGCGTGCGGCATCTGGGCGCGTTGTGTGCCCGGAACGCCGTGGAGGAGTAGAGGGCTTCCACGTTGCTGCGCGGCTTCCTGGGTCGGCCAGGCCGGGGATCAGCCAGGTGGCGGATCCCGGTGAGCAGTTCGTCCGGGAGGGCGCCCTTGAGGAAGAAGCCGGTGGCTCCGCTGCGCAGTGCGGCGTAGGGCGGACCACGTCGAGGCGTGGTTCGGCTGCCTGGCGGACGGCCTCTGCGCCGTGGGTGGCCTCGCCGACGACCTCGGTGCCGGGCGTGCTCTCCAGCAGCATGCGGAAGCCCAGGCCGGTGCAGTCGCTGGTCGCCGACGATGAGCACGGTCGTCATGACGAGCTGCACGCTGTTCGCGGCAGTTCCGAGGTGGGGTCCGGCGCACGAGGGAGGACGGCGTCGCTCCAGCCGCCGCCGGGGCGCGGTCCGACTCTGACGCTTCCCCCATACAGTGCGGCCCGCTCCCTCATGCCGGGGATTCCGTGCCCCGCTCGCCGCCGTCGTGACGCGCGCTACGCCGATGTCCGGGACCGCTGGGCGCCGTCGGCCACCGCCCGGCAGGCGCCGGTCTTGCTGAGCGCCTGCGCTGCAACAGCTGAGCCAGTCCCTGGTCAGCGCCCGCAACACCGCCGACCAACCACGCCTGGCCGACGACTACGCCCGAGACACGGCCGCCGCAGCCGCTTCCCGCCCGCAGGCGCGGGCACAGCGCGGTCGTTCCGCCGGGTGCCTCGGCGGCAATCAGCATCGCCCCGCGGGACCCGCGCCTGGCGGAAAGCGGCTGCGGCGGTCCGCAGGCCGGGGCCTACGGCTCTGAACACAGGCCGGCTGTCCGCCTTCGCGCATTCCCGCTGGACCCGCTGTACAGCACTCGGGCCCGGCTGACCGCCGCGGCGGTGCACCGCGCCCGAGTCCGTACGGTTGTGCTGTCGGTCAGCCCTCGAGGCTGACCGAACGGGCCGAGGTGGCGCCGATCTCCTGGGCGATCTCGCTGAGAACGTCGGTCGGGACGTTGTTGTCGACGTCCAGGACCACCAGAGCCTCACCGCCGAGGGCAGCCCTGGAGACCTGCATGCCTGCGATGTTGAGGCGCGCCTCGCCGAGAACACGGCCGACGGTGCCAATGACACCGGGGCGGTCGGCGTAGCGCAGGAAAACCAAGTGGTCGGCCATCGCCAGGTCGATGTCGTACTCACCCACCGACACGATTTTCTGGATGTGCTTGGGGCCGACAAGGGTGCCGGAGACCGAGAGCTCCTCGCCATCTGCGAGTGTGCCGCGGACGGTCACCATGTTGCGGTGGTCGGGGGACTTGGAGTTGGTGGCGTGGCGGACCTCGACGCCGCGCTCCTGCGCGAAGAGTGGGGCGTTCACGTAGGACACGGTCTCGTCGACAACGTCCTCGAAGGCGCCCTTGAGCGCGGAGAGTTCGAGGACCTTGACGTCGTGCTGGGTGATCTCGCCGTACACCTCGAGGTCGAGCCGTACGGCGGCCTCGCCCGCCAGGGCGGTGAAGATCCGGCCGAGCTTCTCGGCGAGCGGCAGCCAGGACCGTACGTCTTCCGCGATGACGCCGCTTTGCACGTTGACCGCGTCGGGGACCAGCTCGCCCGCGAGCGCGAGCCGGACGGAACGGGCGACGGCGACACCCGCCTTCTCCTGGGCCTCGTCCGTGGAGGCGCCCAGGTGCGGGGTGCACACGACCTGGTCGAAGTGGAAGAGCGGGGAGTCCGTGCAGGGCTCCTGCGCGTACACGTCCAGGCCCGCGCCCGCGACCCGGCCTTCCTTCAGCGCGTTGAACAGCGCCTGCTCGTCGACGATCCCGCCGCGCGCGGCGTTGACGATCCGGACGTGTGGCTGGACCTTGTGCAGCGCCTCCTCGCCGATCAGGCCCAGCGTCTCAGGGGTCTTGGGCAGGTGCACGGTGATGAAGTCGGAGAGCTCGAGCAGCTCGTCCAGTGAGAGCAGCTTGACGCCCATCTGCGCCGCCAGGGCGGGCCGTACGTATGGGTCGTAGGCGACGATCTTCATGCCGAAGGCGGACATGCGCTGGGCGACCAGGACACCGATGCGGCCGAGCCCGACGACGCCGAGGGTCTTCTCGCTCAACTCCACGCCCGTGTACTTGCTGCGCTTCCACTCGCCGTTCTTCAGGGCGGTGTCGGCCTGCGGGATGTTGCGGGCCGTGGCGATCAGCAGGCCGCAGGCGAGCTCGGCGGCCGTGACGATGTTGGACGTGGGGGCGTTGACGACCATCACGCCGGCCTTGGTGGCGGCGGTTACGTCGACGTTGTCCAGGCCGACGCCGGCGCGGGCGACGACTTTCAGTTTCCTGGCCGCGGCGATGGCCTCGGCGTCGACCTTGGTCGCGCTGCGCACGAGGATCGCGTCGACGTCGGCGATCGCCGGAATGAGCTCGGCTCGGTCGGCGCCATTGCAGTGCCGGATCTCGAAGTCCGGGCCCAGGGCTTCGACGGTGGCGGGCGACAGCTCTTCAGCGATCAGTACGGCGGGTTTGGGGCTCACGGTGGTCTTCAGTCCTTACCTATTGCTTGGCGGGCGGCCGTCTCGGCGGCCGAAGGCGGTGGCGACTTGCGATGGGGTTCTGCGGGTGCCGGAGGAGTGCGGCCGGCGTTGAGACGTGACTCGCCGCGCCGGCGCAGAGGGCGGAGCGGCGTAGTGCGCGCGTGTCTGTGTCCGTGGGCGCACGTGCCCGACGATCGACGTGGGCGTGCTCGGCCGGAGGGGACAGAAGCGAACTCGTCCGCCCCCTCCGGCACAGGACGTGGTGTTATGCGGTCGCGGGCTCTCGCTGCCTGTCGCGCGCAGGTGATGCGAGCCGGCCGGTGCGGTGCAGGCCGTGGAGGGCGGCCGCGCAGGCGAGGCCGAGTGCGAACAGCGCCACCCACGGCAGCGCGGACATCCCGGCCGCTCGGGCGGCGTCGAGCGCCGCACCCGTCAGCAGGTTTCCGAGGGTGATGCCGATGCCGCAGATGGTGTTGTACAGGCCGTAGTGAGTGGCGACGAGGCGATCACCGGAGAGGCGGACGATGGTGTCCATCTCGAAGGGATACGCGACCATCGTGCCGATCGCGAGGAGCAGCGCGGACAGCGCCGGTGGCACGGCCGCGAGCAGCCACAGCCCCACCCCGCCATCCGGTACCGGAACCGCGGTGGCCACCAAGAGCGGAACAAACCCCAGCCCCATGGTCAGCAGCCCCCAGGTCAGTGCGCGGCCCGGTTCCATGCGGGCCTTGCACCAAGCGGTCACCCTGGTCTGGAAGAGGATGGTGCTCAAGCCCGAGACGGCGAACAGCACCGCCACCGCCGCCGTGCCGAAAGTCCCCTCGCCACCAAGGCGGCGTACCTCCAGCGGCAGGGCGAGATAGACCTGGAACTGCATGACGTAGAAGCCGATCATGGCAACCGAGAACAGCAGGAACGGCCGGTTGGACACGATGCCCCGCCACTGGGACAGCACGCCCTCCTGGTCCTGCCCGCGCTTGGCGTCGTCGCCCCGGCGGGCGGGCAGGGCCTGGATCTGAACGATGCTCAGCAGAGCGAAGATCCCGGCCGCGACCAGGCACGTGACGCGGAAACTCACGCCGGTCAACAGCATGCCCACCAGCGGGCCGAGCAGGATCCCAGCCTGGTAGAAGATGTTGAACAGGGCGAATGCCTCGACTCGGCGTTCACCGGCGTCCGCCGCGACATAGGCTCGTACGGCGGGATTGAACAGCGCCCCGGCCAGCCCCGTCGCCGCAGAAGCGGCGAGCAGGGCGGGTACGGACTCCACCAACCCGAGGGTCGCGAAGCCGACGATGCGCAGCACCAGCCCAGCGATGATCATGGGCTTGTAGCCGAGTCGGTCGGCCAGCGTTCCGCCGAGAAGGAACATGCCCTGCTGGCTGAAGTTGCGGACGCCGAGGATCAGCCCGACGGTCCAGCCCGCAAGGCCCACGGGACCTGCCAGATACGCGGCCAGGTACGGCATCAACATGTAGAAGCCGAGGTTGATGGTGAACTGATTCACCATCAACAGCTGGACGCTGCGCTCGTAGGTACGAACCTGCGCGAGGGTGCTCTTCATCAGGCCGTCTCCTCGGAGCCGGCCTCGGCGGCGCCGGCAAGTTCCAGGACGTCGGTGTTCTGCTCTTCGCTGTTCAGGGTGAGCGGGTCGACCACGGTGGTGCACCGGGTCCAGCGGGTGACCTCCTTCTCGTCCAGGCGGCCGATCACCTCCGGTTCGGGCGCGGGTGGGGAGTCGAGCAGGCCGTGGGCGGCGCAGTAGTCGTCGTCGTAGACCGTGCCGAGGTAGCGCTGCGGGCCGTCGGGGAAGATCGCCGCGATCCGGGTGTTCGCGGGCAGGGTGCGGGCCAGCCAGCCGGCGACCATCGCCACCGCGCCGACGCTCCAGCCGCCGGTGGCGTAGTGGGAGGCGGCCAGCTGGCGGCAGGTCCACACCGCCTCCGCCGGGGCGACCCAGTGCACCTCGCTGAAGTTGTCGTAGGCGACGTTGCGCGGGTAGATGCTGGAGCCCAGACCCCGCATCAGGCGGGGGCGGGCCGGCTGGCCGAAGATGGTCGACCCGATGGTGTCGACGCCGACCAGTTTGAGGTCCGGGTAGAGCTGTTGGAGTACGCGGGAGACTCCGGCGGAGTGTCCGCCGGTGCCCACGCTGCACACCAGTACGTCGATGTGGCCAAGTTCCGTGGCCAGTTCGAGGGCGAGCGGCGTGTACGCGGTGGTGTTGTCAGGATTGTTGTACTGGTCCGGGCACCACGAGCCGGGGTGCTGCTCCATCAGCTGGGCGACCCGGTCGCGGCGGGCCTGCTGCCAGCCACCGGTGGGGTGCGGTTCGGAGACGAGATTGACCTGAGCTCCGTATGCGTTCAGCAGTCGGGTCATGGACATTTCGAGCCCCGGGTCGGTGACCAGTGTGACGGGGTGCCCGTAGACCATTCCGGCCAGTGCGAGCCCCAGACCGAGGGTGCCGCTGGTCGACTCGATGATCCTGGCGCCCGGCTGGAGTTCGCCGCGGGCGCGGGCGCGCTCAACCATGTGCAGGCCCGGACGGTCCTTGATGCCGCCGGGATTGAAGCCCTCCAGCTTGGCCCAGAAGCCGCGGTCCGGCTCGGTGAAGGGCTGGGAGACGTGCAGTACCGGGGTGTTGCCGACAAGCCCCCGTAGGGCGGAGCCGGAGCCGGCGGGAGTGAGGTCACTCTTGGTCATGGAGTGCATTGGTTTTCGCTCTCGTATCGGTAGGGACGCGTGCGGATGCTCATCTCGCGCGGCGGCCAGGGCGCGACGCGCGGCGGGGCGACCAGGGCCGACCCGCGGGGTGGCTCCTATATGCGCCACGTGCAGATGGCGGTGAGCACGGACCGGCCGCCGCTGGGCAGCAGTCTTCGGGCGGCGCCAGGGGACTGGCGCACGGGAGTTGCTGTGGTGTCCGTCAGCGTCAGCGCAGTGACAGCGGGCGGCGGGACCCGAGCGTTCGACTGTGGGGAGACCGCCTGCGCGAGGCGGGGACCGTGGCAACGGTCGGGAGACTCGGACGGGTCGAGATTCTCGCCGTCGGAGCCCTCCGCGGGTTGGGGGGTTTCACTCGACGCTGCGGCCAATCGAGCGGGCGACTCCGGCGCATGGCGTTGATCGCCGAGGCACACCAGCAGCATGCACAGCAGGGCGTACAGCGTGCCCCGGACGAGTCGGCTCTTCCGGAGCGGACGTACGCATGAGTCATAGGCACAGGAAAGGGCAGGGGTGGGCGGCACAGGTCCTCCGCGCGGCGGTCACTGCCCGTACGGGAACTCTCCCGTTCGAGGCAGGGATCAGTGGGGGGTGAGGGAAGAGAGCCGTCGACCCTCCCGACGCCACGCTGTGGGGCGCTGTGCGCAGGAGGTCAGACGCCATGGACCGGTCGCCGGGAGGCGTGACGCGACCTTGTGCAGGCCGAGTCCATGAATCCCGGGAAGGGTCGACCGGTTCGGAAGGCGCTGACCTAGATACGAAGAACCGCGGAGTCCGCTGCTTGCGTTCTCGGGACCGCGAAGTCCCGTGCCGCGGCGGCATGACGGGCGGGCGCGGAGCCAGCCGCCCCGTCGCCGTTCTCCGAGCTCAGCGGAGACGCGCAGGGCTCCGTTACAGCGGGACCCTGCGAAGGCTGCCCCATCGCACAGTCCGCATCGGCGTGCTGCTGACCGTGGCCGTCGTGATGGCCCTCCGGCTGCTCGCTCGCCGGCTGCGCCGACGTGACACTCACAACGTTTTCGTGTGCCGAGGTGGCACTAGCAACGTTTTCATGTTCGGCAGTGGGCCCGGAATGAACGTCCGACGTCGAGACGCCCTTGTCGGAGGCGAGGTGAGTCGCCGTGGTGTCAGGGCTGGCGGCGTGCGTATACAGCAGGCCGAAGAGAAACAGGCCCAGCCCCAGCGCACGCCACAGAGCCGCTGATGAGCGGCTCCTCGGCGTACGAGAAGGAGACAAGACCGTAATCACGCTGTGATCCTAACCTGATCGCGAAGCTCTGGCATGCCGTCTCAGGAGAACATCGCGTGAACCCAGCCACATAACGGCGAGGGGGCACCCGATCGGATCAACCCCGCCAAATGGCTGGGGACTTCATCGTTCGCAAACGCCTTGTTCGACCCCGCGCGACGGCCCTGGAGACCAGAAAAACGGGGTGGCCGGACGGCAGTGCGCACCGCCCCGGCCACCGTTTCTGTCGTCGCGTCAGCTCTTGCCCAGCATCTTGTTCATCTGCTCGATCTCGGCGGTCTGCGCCGTGATCACGTCGTCCGCGAGCTTCACGGCGGGACCGTACTCGCCGTTGGCCTTCTCGGTCTTGGCCATCGTGATGGCGCCCTCGTGGTGCTTGACCATCATCTCGAGGAACATCTTGTCGAACTCGGCGCCGGAGGCCTCCTCCAGCTTGTCCATGTCCTCACTGCTCATCATGCCGGGCATGCCGGACGACATGTCGTGGCCCTCCATGCCGGACATGTCAGCGGGCACCTCCTCGTCCCACGAGGTGAGCCAGCCGGACATCGTCTTGATCTCCGGGTCCTGCGCCCCCTCGATCTTCGTGGCGAGGTCCTTGACCTCCTGTGAGGAGGCCCGGCTGGCGGCCAGGTCGGCCATCTCGACGGCCTGACGGTGGTGCTGGATCATGTCCGTCGCGAAGGAGACGTCTGCGTCGTTGTGGTTGCCGGCCTTGGCCGAGGCGGGCGTGGACGGGCTCGAGTCGGAGCCCATGGACCCCATGTCGTGCCCTCCGCCGCCACAGGCGGCGAGCACGAGGGCTGCCACTCCCGCGGTGGCGGCGAGACCGGTACGGCGGATGAGCTTGCGGTGTGCGGTCATGAGTTGATCTCCTGCATTCGGATTCGTGAAGGGCATACCGAGACGCGGCGCCGCCTCCCTGTGGGCGTACGGCGACGCGTGGGGCGCTCTATATCCGCAGGAGCTGAAGTTCGGAGAGTGAGGGCGGAGCGCGGCCGCCGTCGAGATCAACGACCGACGAAGCGGGCACATCCGCCGCGCCGACGCAGGCCGCCATATCGGGCAGGAACACCGGTGCCACCACGGGGCCTCCGGCCAGGGACGCCGAAGCACAGGTCGGATCGGCATGGTCCGTATGACCCTGACAACCGCCCTCGCCATGATCACACGCACCCGGCATCGACGCCATGACGTCCACGCCCGTGTACACGGCAGACACCATCCGGTCGTGCCCCGAGGCGGGGGCGGCCTCGGGAACCGGCCCGAGGCCATGCATGCCGAGGAGGCCCAGCAGCAGAGCACATACGAGCAGCCCACAGGACCGCACCGTCGAGTGCGGTTGAGCGAACTGTCCGAAGCGGGTCACGGCCTCATCGTAGGCATAGATCATCGACTGAGCGGCCGTCTACTATGGACTTGCGTACTCGGTGGTGAAAGGAAGTAAGGGCGATGCGACGGCTGGGGGATCTCGAGGCGGAGATCATGGATCGTCTCTGGACGTGGAACCGTCCGGCGACGGTGCGTGAGGTCGTGGATGACATCAACAAGACCCGTCCCGTCGCGTACACCACGGTGATGACCGTCACGAACATCCTGTATTCCAAGGGCTGGCTGCTGCGGGGCAAGCAGGGGCGCGCCTGGTTGTACACACCGGTGCGCAGCCGCGAGGCGTACTCCGCCGCGCTCATGGAGGACGGTTTGGGTGAAAGCAAGGACCGCCCGGCCGCGCTGGTCCACTTCGTCGAGAACATGTCCGGTGAAGAACAGGCCGCCCTGCGCAGGGCCCTGCGAAACGTGGGACGACAGGCCAAGGCCGAGTCGTGAACGCGGCTCCGGCCCTGGTCGGCTACACGGCTGCGGTGGGGTTCGTCGCCCCGCACCTCATGCTGCGCGGTAGCTGGTCGCACCGGGCTCCAGCGCTGGCGGCAGCGGCGTGGCACGCCTTGGCGGTCTCCTTCTCGATCGGGGCCGCGCTCGCCGCGTACAGCCTGGCCATGCCGGCCGAGCACCTGCACGCAGGCCTGGTAGGCCTGCTGCACAGTTGCGGAGTGGACGTGGGCACGGCTCAGCCCGACCCGGACACCGCGGACCGGCTCGCCGTCGGCGTCCCTGCCGCGATCGGGATCGCCCTGGTCGCCAGCTTCGCCTTCCATGTCGTACGAGCCCGTCGGGTGCGGACAGAGCACCGGACAGCTGTCGACCTGGTGGGCCGCCATTCGGCCCGGCTCAGCGCCACCGTCCTGCCGTACGACGTCCCCGCCGCCTACTGTCTGCCCGGCCGTGATCCCCGGATCGTGATCAGCGACGCGGCCGTGCGCGAGCTGACGCCCGAGCAGCTCGCCGCCGTGCTGGAGCACGAGCAGGCTCACATCGCAGGCCGCCACCACCTGTTCCTGGCCGCCGTGGAAGCGTTCCACTCGGTGTTCCGGTGGCTGCCGCTGGCCCGCCATGCCCGTGAGCAGACGGCGCTCCTGCTGGAGATGATCGCGGACGACCGCGCGCTGCGCAGCCACTCCCACGAGGTGCTGGCCACGGCGATGTACGAGATGGCGGCGGCCCGCACTCCGAAGGGTGCGCTGGCGGCAGGCGGCCAGAACGTCCTGATCCGCCTGAAGCGAGTACTCGGCCCCCGCAAGGCCCCGCACCCCGTTCTGTGGGGTTCTGCGGCCGCCGTGGTCGTGACGATGCCACTGCTGCCGCTACTGGTCGCCTGCCCGCCAGGTCTCGGCTGACGCCGTACAGACAGCTCCGCATGAGGCCGCTGTGACTCGGTTCACTTGCGATGCATAATACGAAGCTACTAAGTTCTAACTTGCTCGATGAATGCGACGCTGGGCGCGGGCCAAGGCTCGCGCCCAGTGTCGGATCCATGGGGACAGCGCCGAAGCTGACTGGTGTCGCCCGACGACCAGAGTCCGTCGCTCGGTCCACAGACGCGCAGAGGAGTCACTCCACGATGGGATCGCACCGTCGGCCGAAGCCGCCCAGCCGCGCCCGGATCGCCACGCTCGGCATGGCCGCCGGTGCCGTCAGCCTCCTGCCGACGCAGAGCCAGGCCGCCCCCAAGCCCACGATCGACGAGGTGCGCAAGGAAGTGGAGCGGCTCTACGAGGAGGCCGAGGCGCCCACCGAGGAGTACAACGCCATCCGGGAGAAGCAGAAGAAACTGCAGCGCGAGGCCGACAGCGCGCAGGACCGCCTGGCCCGTAAGCAGCAGGAGATCAACGAACTGCGGGATGCGATAGGCCCGTTGGCGGCCGCGCAGTACCGCAGCGGCGGCGTCGACCCGAGCGTGCAGCTCTTCCTGTCCGGCGACCCGGACGACTACCTCGACCAGGCCGAGATGCTCGACCGTACGAGCAGCCGGCAGGCCGAGGCTCTGCGGGCGATGCAGGCCAAGCAGCGCGAGCTCACGCAGGAGCGCAGGGCCGCCCAGAAGCGTCTGCAGGTCCTGGAGGAGACGCGCACCAAGGCGGCCCAGACGAAGAATGAGGTCCAGGACAAGCTCGCGAAGGCCCGCAAGCTCCTCAACAGTTTGACGGCCGCGCAGCGCGCCAGGATGGAGGCCGCCCAGGAACGCGAGGACACCGCCGCGGGCGTCAGCGACTCCCCGGCGACGTACAACGGCCCGGCCAGCGGCCGCGCCAAGGCCGCACTCGACTTCGCGTACGCGCAGCTCGGCAAGCCCTACGAGTGGGGCGCCACCGGACCCAACTCCTACGACTGCTCGGGTCTGACCGGCGCCTCCTGGCGCGCGGCGGGCGTCTCGCTTCCGCGCACCGTCAAGCAGCAGTACGACGCCGGCCGCAAGGTGGCCAAGTCGGACCTGCAGCCCGGCGACATCATCTACTGGTACAACGACAATCAGCACAACGGCATGTACGTCGGCAACGGCAAGGCCATCCACGCGCCGCGCACCGGCAAGAACATCGAGATCGTCCCGCTGGACTCCATGCCGTTCTTCGCCGCCAGCAGGCCTTGAGCGCCAACACCCGTACCGCCCAAGGAACTTCCGTGACCGCACGCCCGGCCGTCCGCCCCCTGCTCGCCATCGCGGGCGCCTCGATCGCCGCCTTGGTCCTCGCCGCCTGCGGAGGCGGCGCCACCGAGGCGGGCTCGGCAGCGGAGACGTCGGAGTCGCCGAGGATGCTGTCCCACGTACACGGCCTGGGTGTGGACCCTGCTGACGGTCGCGTGTACGTCGCCACCCACGACGGCCTTTACACCGTGGCCAAGGGCGGGAAGCCGAAGCTCGTCGGCGACCGCAAGGACGACTTCATGGGCTTCACGGTGACCGGCGAGAACACTTTCATCGCCAGCGGCCACGGTGCCGAGGGCAGCGGCCGGCCGGGGAACCTCGGCCTGATCGAGAGCAAGGACGCAGGCCGTACGTGGACTTCCCGGTCACTGGAGGGGGACGCCGACTTCCATTCGCTGGTCTCGGTCAAGGGGACGGTCTACGGATACGAGGGCGGCCGGATCCGCGTCAGCAGCGACCTCAAGAGCTGGGACGACCGGGCGACGCTGGAGGCCCTCGACCTTGCGGTGAACCCCTCCGGGGACAAACTGCTGGCCACCACGGCGGAGGGCGTCGTCACCAGCACTGATGGCGGCCGGACCTTCGGCAAGGGTGCCGAGCCGGTGCAGGCGTTTGTGTCCTGGCCCTCAGAGAAGTCCCTCTTCGGCATCGGCACGTCCGGGAAGCTGAGCAGCAGCGCGGACGGCGGCAAGACGTGGAAGGAGCTCGCGGCCGTGCCTGGCGGGCAGCCCCAGGCGCTGACCGCTGTGAACGCCGACCATGTCCTCGCGGCGACGATGAAGGGCGTGTATGAATCGCGTGACGGCGGCAAGACCTTCTCCGAGCTGGCGCCGCTTGCATCTTGACCCCAGTGCTTCTTGACCGCAGCTTCGAAGACCGACAGGCACGCCTTCCACGTGGACTTCGAGGACCTGTGTGAGCGCACCGGTTTCTCCCTCGCCACCACTCCGCTGCCCTCCCCTCCGCGTTCTCGCTGATCGAAGCGGCACCTGCCTGAGCCCCGCCCACCATTTCCTCGTACCGCTCCAGGCGAGGTTCGCCCTGTCGACGGCCTCTGGAAGACAGGCCTCGGCGATTGGCGGCCAGGCGCGTTTCTCTTGTCCTGGTATCAGGAGACGGTCAGACCTGCTGCTTGATCGCCTCGGGCTGCGGGCCGCTTCTGGACTCGCGGCTCGTGCTGCTTGCGCCATCCGTAACGGGTCAGGCCCCTCGGCTTGTACACCGACAGCGTGACCGCCACGAGCAGTACCAGCAGGGCAGCGGCGGCGTCGGCCAGCAACTGGATCCTCATCCCGGCGAGATCGCTACTGGAGAGGTTCGTCTCGGCTGCGACATCGGCGACGTGGCCGGCCATCGACTCGCGGCGGGGCAAGGACAGGCCAGGTGGCAAATGACTGCGACTGGGGCGCACTCTGCCCATACGATCCCGGGTCCTTACGTCTACGCAGTGGTCCGGACCTATCTGCACACCGTCGACAGCCTTCGACGGCCGGCAGCCGGGGCGGATCCGAAGGCTGACGCTCGCCTTCCGTTACACCGCTGGCTTTTGGGCCGGGCGACGGCGCGGGAGAAGGGCGCACCCGTGGCAACCAAAGACTAACCACGCCGGTTATCTCTGGGCCTTCTCCGCCGTGCGCCATTCACCCGGGGCCGGGGCCCACTACCGGCGCCGACGCGAGGTCGGCGACTGGCACGCAGCCGCCCAGCGCGACCTGTTCAACCGCATGTTCGGCCAGCTCTACCACTGCCTCCCGCACGAACACATCGCGTTCAAGCGGAAGCCTTCTGAGGGTCAAGCCACTTTTCGGAAGACAAGCACCTCCGTGGAGGCGACGCCCATGGGCGCCAGGAAGCCGGCCTCCAGGCTGCAGCCGAGGGTCGCGAAGAGGTCCACGCATGTCCGGCGCGGCATGGCGGCTGGGTAGGAGTCGTGCCCCGCGCCACCCTGCGTGGCCCAGGCGCGTACCGCGGCCGGGTCCAGGCAGGTCTCGGTCATCACATCGAAGACGATCCGACCCCCGGGTCGCGTGACACGTGCCATCTCGAAGAAGTAGCGGGAGGCGTAGAGGAAGGTCACGGTGTTGAAGACCTTATGGGCCTGAACGAGGTCGATGCTGCCGTCGGGTGTCGGGGCGAGACTGCATCCTGCGGTCGGTTGGGCGACCACGTTGAATGTGTCCACCAGGTAGTTGGCCCAGGGCGCTGCCGTCTCGTAGATCTCGTAGCGGTCTGGTGAACACTCCTTCAGCGTCTTCTCGAGGTAACGTCCGGACCCGGGACCGATCTCCAGCGCCGTGTTCGGGTTGGCAGCGAAGACGCCGAGAACGCGTAGTTCATCGATGGTGGACTGGGTGGCGCCAGGGGTCCCGTTCATGACCTCGTCGATGTAGTCACCGACCGACAGACCGGCCGCCCGTGCAGCCTGCACCGTTGCCTCGAACGGGAGGAAGTCGTCGACGCCACCCAGGTTGTTGGTACTGCGCACGATGTCGAATCCAGCACGTCCCAAGAGCCGCTTGACCCCCGACTTCAGTACTGACGTTCTCCTGCCTGCTGCCCTCATCAGGCATCCCCCCAGGTCGTCTCCACTCTCGGTGTCACCGGCGTACTGCCTGTCGGACGGGACCAGCACCTCGCGCGCGGGTGCCGAGCTGCTGGCGCAGCGCCTCTCGGACAGCCGCCCGACCGCCGGGCGCACCTCTTTCGCACCCCCGGGCTCCCCAATCACCCATCGAGGGAACATCACCCTACTAAATTACTTAGCACTTCGGGGCTGTTTCCCCATGACCGATCCGCACGCCCCGGGGCTGCCCTCAGCGCCGTGCCAGATACTTCTGCATGGCACGGTGCAGGGTCTTGTTGACGGCGTCCTCAAGCGCCAGCTCCCACTCGCCGAGCGTCTCGACGACCTGGCCTCCCGTGCCGAGTTTCCAGCGCATCAGGCCGAACGTCCGTTCTTGCGGATCGAGTACGTCGGGCACGTTCCGCATGTCGTACACCTTGGCACCCAGCGCGTGCGCGTCCCGGAGCATCCGCCACTGCAGGGCGTTGCTCGGCCGCACCTCGCGGACGGGGAGGTGCTCGCCGCGCACACGTTGAGCTCGCGGTACTGGCGCTGGAAGTAGTCCAGCGAGCGTCCGAGCCGGAATCCGTCGCGTCGCTCGGTGAGTTGCAGCAGCCGATAGAACTCCGGCAGATAGTCGGCTGTCCCGATGCAGGGCTCGACATCGGCCTTCGCCGCCTTCTTTATGTTGCGCCGCCACTCCTGGTTCAGCCCCGCCCACAGGTCGTCGAGGCTGCGGCCGGCGAGCGGCACCTCGAAGAAATAGCGGGGCTGCGCGTCGCCGGAGTCTCCCTCCTCGCCGCAGCGCCGCCATCCGGCCGCCCGCAGCCGGTCCGCGACGGCGGCGCCGACCGGGTCGACGAGGTCCGGCGGCACGTCCCCGACGCGGCGACCGGGACCGACCGCCTCCTTGAGCGTCGCAGCATTCCAGCGGCGGTACGGCGCGGCGGCCCCATCCGCACCGCGAAGGCGCCGACCGACTTCAGGTGCTCCAGCAGCGGCTGAAGCAGCTGCGGCAGCCGCGGATCCGCCCAGTCCACCACCGGCCCTTCCGGCAGGTAGGCGAAGTACCGCCGCATTCCGGAGCACGCGGACGGCGGGGCCGTGTACACCGACCGCCTGCTCACGCTGTGCCTGATCGCCCTGACCACGATCACGACGCTCGCTGTCCTCGCCGCGCCCTGGATCGTCTCCGCGTACACCGACTACACGGGCGCCCAGCGCGACCTGACCCTCGCGCTCGCCCGCTACTGTCTGCCGCAGATCGCCCGCGACCGGTTCGGGGCGATAATGTGGACCCCGGTACTCAACAACGTCATCGTGATCGCGGTGTTCGGGCTGTACCCGGTGATCGCCAGCACCGCCAGCACGGCGGGCGAGGTCACGGACGGCCAGTTGCTCCTGCTCGGCCTGGGCAGCACGGCGGACATCACCGTCCAGGCGCTGACGCTGTTGCCGTCGCTGCGAGCGGCCGGGGTCAGGTGGCGGCCGCGGTTCGACTGGCGCGGCTCGGGTCTCGGGCGGCCGGTGCGCGCCGCCGTGTGGACTGTGCTGCTGGTCCTGGTGAACCAAGTCGCGTACTCCGGCGGTGCCTGGCCTGGCCCCGCCGCCCTCCACGGCCGGCGGGGTGGAAGCCGCCGGGAGCTGCGCCTTCATCATGGCCAGTTCCTTGTCCACGTCACTGCCTGCGGTGACGCGCTCGAGTTCGGCCTGGATGTCGTCGCGTCCGGCCGGGAGGGTGGCGTCCTCCAGCGTGCCGGAGGCGAGCAGTTCATCCAGTGCACCGGCGCGGGCCTGCAGCTGTTCGGTCTTGTCCTGGGCGCGCTGCATGGCCAGACCCACATCGCCCATCTCCTCGCCGATGCCGGTGACAGCCTCGGTGATACGGGTCTGGGCCTCGGCCGCGGTGTAGGTGGCCTTGATCGTCTCCTTTGGCGGGCGCCGCGATTTCTCCTCACGCAGCCAGATCGTGGCCGCCCGCTACGACGTGGTCGCCGACACCCAGGTCGCCGACGAGGCAAAGAACCTGCTGATCAAGCTCGCCTGGCGCGCAGACCGACCCGCAGCCTGCGCCCACCACACGGGCACCTGCAGTCCCGGGAGGGGCATGAGGTGGCCCAAGGCTGATGCCGGACCATGCCGGGGAGGACGCTCCGACGTGCCACTCGGTCCACGGTGTCCGGTCGGCAGTTGACGGCACATCATCGTCCGAACTGGCTATGATCACGCCGTGCCCACGGAACGGACGGTCTCAGCCCCGCCGCGAGCCCGTACGCGGGCTCCGCAGCTGACCCGTCTGCTGTGGCTCGCATCGCTCCTGTTCGGGCTGCTCTTCGCCCATGGGCTGCATGGCGAAAGTGCCGCCGGGCATCTCGAAGCGGGCGTTACCGCATCGCTTCGCGTGGGCGAACCGGAGCCTTCGGCCGACCACGATCAGCATGAGCGCGAGGACGGCGAGTCCGCGGACTCCGCGGACGGCTGCGCACCAGGCCAGCCGAATGACGCGCCCGACGTGCCTCCGCCCGGCATCTCACCATTCGAAGTGACCGAGCGCTGCTGCTCGTTGCCATGCTCCGGCGCCCAGGCCGTCATCGCCGGCCCGGCCGGCAATCCCCCTCCCCTATCGTCCGTCCTGCGCATTTAGACAGGTGGGGCGCGGTAAGCGTCGCCCCGTCGCTTCTCCGGTCGCTGATGCATGTGCCAGCTCCGCGAAGGGTGTCGTACCCCCTGCCCGGTGAGACCGCGACGCCCCCATGCCCGCCTCCCTCCGGCCGGGCGTTTGACCGCGCCTGCTTCCGCCGGCCATCACCTCCTTCCTGACCTTCGAGCCGCCGAAAGGCCCTGTTTTGTCTCTCGTCACCGACCGCCCCGCTCCTTCCTCCGCACCCCCGCAGCACCCCGGGGGCGGCCGAGCCGCCGCCCGCCGCGGACGCGGCCGCCGCCGCGCCCGCAAGCCGGCTCCACTCGCGGGCCGCTACATCGGATACGTGCTGTACTTCGTCGGGGCAGGCCTCATCAGCGGCGCCGTGGTCCACCACCCGCTGGATCCGGCCCGGTACACGAAGATCGCCGTCATCGGTGTGCTGGTCTTCTTGGCCGCGACCGTGGTCAACGAGTTCCTTCTCGCCACCGACCGGCCCGCGCTGCGGCGCGCGATCCTTGTCATCGCTGCTTCACTGCTGCTCTCGTTCGGCATCGGCATGCTCAGCGGCGGCCTGCAGCACTTCGAGGACTTCCCGGACCGGGGTGCCGTGCTCGTCCCCCTGGGGATAACGGTCTCCTTCATCGCCTTCGTACTCAAGGACGCCCAGTCCTCCTGGCGCCGCATCTTCGGCCCCATGGGGCTGGCCGTCCTCCTCACCGCAGCCGTCAGCTTCTTCGGCCTGCGGGCGGTGGCCGACGGGCTGGACGAGCCCTGCGGCGAGAGTGGACACAGCCACGGCGACGGTACGGAGACGTCTGATGAGCACGCCACCACAGAGGAGTCCCCGGCTCCGGACACCGAATCCGCGGCACCAGAGACGAGCGCGTCAACGGACGCCGAGGTCGGCCACACGGAGGACGGACACGGTCACTGAGAAGCGCGAGCGAAAACAAGCCAGCTACTAAGGCCCTTAGAGACACTCGGGTAACGTAGGCGTCGCACACCTCAAAGCGGGGGAACCGGAGGGGATATGACCGGATACAGCGACACCTACGCCCCGAGCAGCATCAGCGGCGTCATACATGTCGCGTCAGACGTGAAAGACAAGGAAAACGGGTTCCTGTCGGGGATCTCCATCATCAGCATCATCACGATGGCGCTGGTCGTCGCCCTCGTGGTGATTCTGACCGCGGAGGTGATGTGGAGAGAGAGGCGCCAGCGCAGGCAGGAAGAGCCGACGGCGCCATCCCCTCAACCCGATCCCCGTGAGGGTGAAATCTCACCGTAACCGTCCGGACGCCGACTACGATTAATACACTAACGCACTTAGTGGAGCATCCCCGTGTGTCCGCTACGGCAGCCCCACGCCGCACGGAACGACATACGATCAGGAGCTGAACGCAAGTGTCACCAGGCAAGCAGGAGACGGCGGCGCCTCGGGGCGAAGCCCTGGTGTGCGATGACACGCACTCCACTGAGGAGACGTCCAAGCACTTCCTGACCCGCGATCGGCAGCGGGCCGACGAACACACCTCGAACGCCCCTTCACGCGGCGCCCAGGCCACGGACATCAACGTGGCCGCGGCATCGTCGGCCTCGTCGCCGGACAGAAACGCGCACAGCGGACCGAGACCCGCCTCAGGCGTCTCGCCGGCCGTCATTCAGGTCTTCCGCTACTGAGGAGCCTGCGGGCAAGTGCCCTGCCGGACGGCTGCCGTACTTCCAGCCGCCCCGCGCCCTCGCACGCTCCGACGACGGCGTTCTGAGGCAAGCGCTGGCCCCATCCAGGCACACCTGACGGGCAACGCCACCTTCCTGCGGCTGCCGAAGATCCTCGACAGCCTGGAGGCACTGCCCCAGAACGCCCCGTCGAGGTCAACCTGTCCGGGGTACACCGCCTCGACCACGCCTGCCCCACCGCGCTGGAGAACTGGGCGGCACGGCACAGCTCGGAGCTCGGCGGCAACGGTGTGCTGGCCTGGGAGCCAACACCTGGAGTGGTCGCCTATGTCGGGTACAGCGGTGCGCTCCTCGATGACGGCGCCGTGGCTGTCCTGCGCCGACTGGCGGAGCGGACCCGTCTGGTGAGTGCGCAACAGTGGGAAGCCACCCGTCCTACGACGCTCGACCAGGTCAGCGACTTCGGCTGAGACAGCTCCGGACCCCAGACGGACCCGGCGCGCACGAAAACCCACCGGCCACCTGAACACCCCCCGTTCACAACACGTACTAAGGGCACTAGAAGTTAGTGCCCACGCGGCGCCCCGGGGCACTCCGTACGACGAGGCGGCGTCGGCAGTGCAGACCCGCCATGCTCGGACGATCGAGAAGGTGAAGATGGGAATGCTGGCGCTCAGTTGGGCCGTGGCGGTGGTCGCCGCCCTGGTGGCCGCCGTCAGCGCGGTCCGGATGGTGACCACGAGCGGTGAGACCCGGTTCGCTGCGGGCGGCGACCTGCTGATGGGCCTGTGCATGGCCGCCATGTCCCTGCCTGCGACGGTGGGCTGGTACGCGGGCTACGGCATGTGGTGGTCAGTGGCATTCGGCCTCCTCGGGCTCGGGGGCATCGCCATGGCCGTCAAGCACACGCGCGAGTGCGGGTGGAAGCACGGCCGTCACTGGGTGCACCTCATCGTCGGCAGCTTCGGCATGGTGATCATGACGCTCGCCA
Source organism: Streptomyces sporangiiformans (assembly GCF_005768555.2). Classification (GTDB taxonomy): domain Bacteria; phylum Actinomycetota; class Actinomycetes; order Streptomycetales; family Streptomycetaceae; genus Streptomyces; species Streptomyces sporangiiformans. The sequence continues at coordinate 41,014 of NZ_VCHX02000150.1, read as the reverse complement.
TGACGAGTACGTCGTCCGGACCGGTGCTCGCCCTGGGCGGCGGGCACTCCATGGCGCATATGCCGGGCATGGAGAACACAGCGAGCACGACGGACACGCACTCACATCAAATGGCCGGCATGGAGTCGATGGAGGGAATGGGCTCCATGGAGGGGATGCACTCCATGCCAGGGATGGACATGCCGGGCATGACTCAGGCCGCGGCAGATGCCGGTGCCTCCTCTGGTTCCACCTCTCTGTGGCGGTACGTGATCGCGGCCCTCGCCGTGTACTTCCTGCTGTCGATCGGCGCATCCGTGTGGGCGAGGGTACGGGGTACCCGCAGGGATGGCCGGAACGCCGCCTCCGGATTCAGCCTGGGGCGCTGGCTACTCGCCATGCCGGACACCGTGGTTGTCTTCCTCGCATCACTGACGCTCTCGGTGTGGGACAGGGCCCGGACGTCGGAGCGGCCGGGCCACGGTCGGCGCCGCAAAGTCGGGGCCGCGCCGGACGCGGCGCTGGCGGCTCATATCGGAATGGGCGGCACCATGTCGGCGATGCTACTGATGATGGTCGCGTGACAGGCGGTCGTCGCTGACCGCACGAGGGCGGTGTTCCTGGTAGCGGGAGCGCGGTGCGCCCGACACGGCATCGCCACGGACTGGGCTCACTACGGACCCGAATACACGAAGCCGCGTCGCGTCCGGCACCAAGGGCGAACAAAATGGACACAACGATCAACGCGCGCAGGCGGGATCGGACTGGGTGATCCCCACGCAGCTGTTCCGAAGGTGCCGATCGGGCGGTCTCCCACCGTCGTACCGATCGCGTGTACCGCGTCCTCAAGGAGGGGGATGCCCATGCGGTCGCACCGAGTGCGCAGTTCGTCCACGTCGTCCGGCATGCCGTAGACGTTGGTCGTCAGCACCGCGCCCACGCTGCGCCAGGTCGATTCCGGCACCGCGCGGATGTCGATGTTCCCATCCCGAGGGGGCATCGGCGCCATAACGGGACGCAGCCCGGCTGCCAGTACGACGAACACCATCACGTCGTCGTTGACCGGCGACATCAGCACGGTTCCGCCAGGAGCGCACCAGCGGCGTAGTGACAGGTACACGGCCAGCCTGCACGACGGGACATACACACACTCACGGCCGAGCCGCTCACGCATCAAACCTTCGAGGGCGACGCCGGCCGACGGCGATGGACGTGGAGACTCTCCTGACCGCACGGCTCCCCTTTCCACTCGATGCAGTCACCCCGAGACTTCAGGCAAGGAGAGTCATGCGGGATGACTAGCTCCCAACCGGTGACCGGTGCCGCCCTTTGAGGGCGGGTACACAGCGGGCGGATAGAAGGCGGCCGCTGGAGATCGAGCGTCGACTACCGAACTAAACACTAAACATATTAGTAGATATAGGCAAGCGCATCGCCTCCGACCCGCACGCGAGCATCCAGCCGTCGACCCCATGGGCCGCGCCGTAGCCAACGAGGCCCACCCCTCCAGAGCCACCCACGGGAACAGGTCGATCACATTTTGCGATCGAGTACGCCCGGACTGGCATCAACGTTCCCATTGATCTAAACTGCTTAGTAGATAGAGGGAGTTCGACGAGTGTCCCGCAGTCCACCGGGAGGCCCCCATGCCTCAGTTTCTGTATCCACTACTCCTCCTGGCCTGCCCGATCGGCATGGGCCTGATGATGTGGTTCATGACGCGCGGAGGGCTGCACGCATCCCGGCGAGGCAACTCGATCGACTCACCCGTGGTGCACTCCGAGCTGCACGAGCTGCGCAAGGAAGTCGCCGAGCTGCGCGCCGCACAGAAGGACACACGCGAAACCTTGTGAACTGGGCCTTGGCCCCATGGGCGCGATAGCGATACTGATCGGCGGCCTGCTTCTCGCCGCCATCTACTACGACATAGCCCGGCTGGTCAGCACACACCAGAGCCGGTGCCCTCCCCTGGCCCGCATCAAGGGCAGGCGCGCGGCGCTCGAGGATGAGGAGCGGTGGTGTGCCGGCCTGCTGCTGCACGGACGGATCGACACACGCTCCTACCAGCGACGCATGACCGGCCTTACCCACGGCCACCGCGTCGTCGAACCTCGGACTCACCACTGATCAGCCCCCGTTGTTACTAAACCAATTAGTGACTTAGCATGGCCGTCAGCCGCCGACCGGAGGCCCTTATCAGGCATCCCCCGTTTGCCTCGCCGTTCGGTCGGCGACCCGATTGCGAGGAGCAGACCCATGCGCACCTGGCCCGCCCGCAGATGGGTCGTAGCAGCAGCGGTCACGGTGATCGCCGCACTCGTCATCGGCGTCCCGACGGGTGTGGTGCCGACTCCCTTCTACACGCGGATGACTCCGGTGCTGTGGTGGAACTACCCCGTATGGCTGGTCAGTTCCTTGCTGGAAGGGCTCCTGGTGGCCACATACGTGCGCATCGGTCCGGCCGAAGCCTCCGAGACCGCGCCGCCCGAGCGTCCCCGCACTGTTCGTGCCCTCGGCGCCGGACTGCTGTCCGCCTTCGCTGTCGGCTGCCCGATCTGCAACAAACTCGTGGTGCTGGCCATCGGAGTCAGTGGCGCCCTGACATTCTTCGCGCCGGTGCAGCCGGTGCTCGCTGTGGCGTCGGTAGCCCTGCTCGTCCATGCGCTGGTCCGGCGACTGCGCACCGCGAACGTCTGCGTAGTCCCTTCGTGATGACCGGTACACCGCGCGTGGCCCGTCCCAGAGCGGCCACGCTCCGGTCCTGGGCGGCGGCTATCCGCCGGTGGACTGCTTCTCTATGCCTCGTTCCCGCCGGTCGGACGGTGGTTCCTGGCCCGCTCGGCCCGGCTCTGCTGATCCTGGCGGTGCGCGGACGGCGCGTCCGGTCCGCCTTCGCCGCGGGCGGGATCTTCGGCATCGTCGCCCCGGACGGACAGGTCATGGACCGGCTGGGGACCTGGCGTGCCGGCCATCTGGTGGAGCGGGTACCACTCTCTTCGGGACTCACCCTCTCCCAGTGGCTCGGCGTATGGCCCGAGGTGCTGCTGGCGGCACCCGTTCTCGTCGGCCTGGCACTCTCGCTGCGTCGCTCGCGGCGCACCGCAGCCGCAGCTCAGGCGCCTGCTTCCACACCCGAGCACGACCAACCATTTACTAAGCTACTTAGCTGAACCTCCTAGAGTGCAGGTATGGAACTCGCCGCACTGCCCAGCCCTTCGACCGGAGTCCCGTACCTGGGCCCGGTCCCACTGAGGGCGTACGCCTTCTGCATCATCCTGGGCGTTTTCGTCGCCGTATGGCTCGGCTCGCGCCGCTGGGTGGCCCGCGGCGGCAAGAAGGAGACGATCGCGGAGATTGATCTGCTGGCCTGAATCCCCCCATGCGGGCCAGCAAGAGGAACGCCCCCGCCGGACTGGAGCTCAGCCGGCGAGGCGTTCTCGTATGCCTTCGCTCTCCCCTGTGCGGGTCAGTTCATCGTCGAACCGATGGTGGTGGAGCCGGTCGTCAGGAAGGTCGTGGCGGGCAGCGAGCCGTTCGAGCGGCGTGCGCCCTGCGCGGTGGACGCGTTCGTGGACTTGAAGGCGGGGGTGGCGATGCCCTGGTCCCAGTTGTTGCCCACGGAGACGGTGGACCTGCCGAGCTTGGACCGGCTGTCCTTGTTGCCCACCGCGAGATTCTTCGCGAGGCGGGCCTTGCCGGTGGCGAAGTAGAAGCCGGAACCGGTGTTGGCGTACGCGGTGTTGCGGTTCAGGCTCATGGCACCGGTGTTGGAGTTCTCGGTGAAGCCGTGCTGGTTGTTGTCCCAGGCCGCGTTGTTGTTGACGACATGGGCGACCGAGGCGCCTCCGCCGCCGAGCTTGAAGCCGTTGCCGTTGCCCTCGAAGGCCGGGTCGTTCCAGCGGTTCTTGCCGTTTCCGTACGCCCAGGAGTGCTCGACGGTGACCGGGCTGGAGAACTGCCAGAAGTCGAGGCCGTCATCCGAGTTGTTGTAGAGACGGGCACCGGTGATCTTGTTGCCGGAGCCGGAGCCGAACTTGACGGCGATCCCGTCGGCGTTCTGACCGTGGCCCGCGGGGTCGTAGTTGCCGTAACTGTCCAGGTTCTGCACGAGGTTGTTCGTGGTGCCGTCGCCGCGCAGAGAGAAGCCGGAGTCGCCGTTGTTCGCGGTGACGAGGTTCTTGAAGAGGCCGCCCACGGAGGAGGTGGCGACGAAGCCCTGGGCCGGCGAGTTCTGCCAGGTGATGTTCTGGACGGTCCAGTAGTCACCGTGGATCCCGGCCAGCCAGGAGCCTTCGGGCAGCTTCGAGCCGTCGATCCTCACCTTCGCACCGGCGGCGGCCTGCAGCGTGATCCGGGCCGAACCGGTGCCGTTGGCCTCCGACTTGAGTGTCTTCGCGGGGTAGTACGTGCCACCGCGCACCTGGATGGTGGTGCCGGCCGCGGCGTTCTTGACCGCGGACTCCAGCTGCGCGGTGGTGGACACGGTGACCGTGGTGGCGGCGCTGGCTCCGTCGGGCAGAAGTCCGAGGTACACGCCACCCGCCCCGGCGGCGACGGCCACCCCGGCCGCGATGGAGAGGGTTCGGGTCCTGCGGTGGCGTCCAAGACTCTGACGCACGGGGCGTTCCTTTCCTAGGGAGGGGGACAAGAGGCGGGCCGGGCCCGTCTCTTGTCCCTGGTCGCCGCCATGGCCGGAAGGGTTGCCGCCCGCACGCGAAACGAATCGAAACTTTCGCTCGTCCCGGTCCCCGTCGCACTGATTGACGTGCCCAATCCCGCTGGTGACACTCCCAAGGTCATCCACCCAACAGAATCCATCAGACCCCCACAGGATGTGTCATGCGACCCCGCACCGCCCGCACCCTCCTGATGTCTCTGTCCGCGCTGTTGGCCCTCTTCCTGAGCCTGCTGGCAGCCCCCTCGAGTCCCGCACAAACCGGAGCCCCACCCGTGAACCAGGCCGACCAGGCCGACCAGGCGGCCACGCAGAAGGCCAAGTCGAAGTACGCCGGCTACCTCTTCGCCTACTTCACCGGCGAGGGCACCGCCGACGGCGAGCAGATCCGCTACGCCCTCAGCCGCGGCAACGACCCGCTGCACTGGCGGGAGTTGAACGCCGGTAAGCCGGTCCTCACCTCCACCATCGGTGAGAAGGGCCTGCGCGACCCGTTCGTGATCCGCTCCCCCAAGGGCGACAAGTTCTACATGATCGCGACCGACCTGAGGATGTACCAGAACTCCAGCGGCAGTTGGGACCAGGTCCAGCGCCACGGCAGCAAGTCCATCATGGTCTGGGAGTCCACGGACCTGGTGAACTGGACCGACCAGCGCCTGGTGAAGGTCTCCCCCGACAACGCGGGCAACACCTGGGCGCCCGAGGCCTACTGGGACGACACGCTCGGCGAGTTCGTCGTCTTCTGGGCCTCGAAGCTGTACGCCGACGACGACCCGGACCACACGGGCTCGACGTACAACAAGATGCTGTACGCGACCACGAAGGACTTCCGTACCTTCAGCGAACCGAAGGTCTGGGACGACCCGGGCTACTCCGTCATCGACTCGACGGTCGTGAAGCACGACGGGACCTACTACCGCTACACCAAGGACGAGCGGGACCCCAGCTCCAGCAGCCCGTGCTCGAAGTTCATCACCGGGGAGAAGTCGACCTCGCTCACCGACACCTCGTACGACTTCGTGTCCGACTGCATCGGCAGCGGCTCGATCGACCGGGGCGAGGGCCCGACGGTCTTCAAGTCGAACACCGAGAACAAGTGGTACCTGTTCATCGACGAGTACGGCGGCCGCGGCTACGTCCCCTTCGAGACAACCGACCTCGACTCGGGCAAGTGGACGATGTCGAAGAACTACCAGCTGCCCGCGAGCCCGCGGCACGGCACCGTCATGCCGGTGACGCAGGCGGAGTACGACCGGCTGCTGGCCGCGTATCCGGTCAGCGGCACCTCGGTCGTGGACGCGACGGCCAAGGACCAGAAGGGGTACGCCGTCGTCACCGAGGCCGCCTCGAAGGTCGTACTGCCGATGAAGCCGGACGCCGACCTGGCCCGTCTCGCTCCCCGGCTGTCGGTCGGCACGGGAGCCAAGGTCAGCCCGCCCTCCGGTACGCGCCGTGACTTCCGCAAGCCGCAGACGTACACCGTGACGGCCGCCGACGGGACGACCCGCAGATGGACGGTGGAGGCGGTGCCGACCCGCAGCCCCGTCCTGCCCGGTCTCTACGCCGACCCGGACGTCAAGTACATGGACGGCCGTTACTGGATCTACCCGACGACGGACGGCTTCCCCGGCTGGAGCGGCACGAAGTTCAAGGCCTTCTCGTCGAAGGACCTCGTGCACTGGAAGGACCACGGCGAGATCCTCGACCTCGGACCCGATGTGTCCTGGGCCGACAAGAACGCCTGGGCCCCGGCGATCGCGGAACGCGACGGGAAGTACTACTTCTACTTCTGTGCCGAGCAGCAGATCGGCGTGGCCGTCGCGGACTCCCCCGCCGGTCCCTTCAAGGACGCGCTGGGCAAGCCGCTGGTCGCCAAGGGAGGCCAGTTCAAGGGGCAGATGATCGACCCGTCGGTCTTCACGGACGACGACGGCAAGTCGTACCTGTACTGGGGCAACGGCCACGGATACGTGGTGCCTCTGAACGACGACATGGTGTCGTTCGACGCGACCGAGGTGAAGGACATCACCCCGGACAACTTCCGTGAGGGTGCCTTCGTGATCAAGCGTCAGGGCACGTACTACTACATGTGGTCCGAGGACGACACGCGCAGCGAGAACTACCACGTCGCCTACGCCACCGGACCGTCCCCGCTCGGCCCGTGGACCAAGAAGGGCACGATCCTGTCCAAGCGCCCGGAGTACGGCATCCTTGCCACCGGCCACCATTCGGTGGTGAACGCCCCCGGCACGGACGACTGGTACATGGTCTACCACCGGTTCGCGCTGAACGGGCCCGGTAAGGCGGGCGGGGACGGCACACACCGCGAGACCACCATCGACCGCATGCGGTTCGCGGCCGACGGCACGATTCTGCCGGTGGTGCCGACCCTGGAGTCGATCAAGCCCGTACGGCGGTAGCCCCCCGGCTCAGTCCATCGTCGCGCCGATGGTCGTGCTGCCCGTGGTCAGGAACGTGGTCACGGGCAGCGCGCCGTTCGACTGCCGGGCGTTGTACGTGCTCGTCGCGTCCGTGGACCGGAAGGCGGGCGTGGAGATGCCCGAGTCCCAGTTGTTGCCGGACGAGACCACCGACGAGCCCTTGTTCACCAGCCCGGAGCCGCCCCGCACCGCCAGGTTCTTGCCGAGCCTGGCGGCGCCGGTGGCGAAGTAGTAGCCCCACTTGGCGTTGGCGTAGGCCGTCGTCCGGTTGATGACGATCGCCCCCTTGTTGCTGTTCTCGGTGAAGCCGTTGCCGGCGTTGTCCCAGGCCGCCGAGTTGTTGACGACGTGCGCCACGACCTCGCCGTCGCCGCCCAGCTTGTAGCCGTTGCCGTCGCCGGCGAACGCCGAGTCCGACCAGCGGTTCTTGCCGTTGCCCATGGCCCAGGTGTGCTCGATGGTGACCGGGGACGAGAACGACCAGAAGTCGAGCCCGTCGTCCGAGTTGTTGTAGAGGCGGGCGCCGGTGACCAGGTTGCCGGAGCCGGAGCCGAACTTGATGGCTATGCCGTCCGCGTTCTCGCCGTGATTGGCCCGGTCGTAGTGGCCGTACGAGTCGATGTTGCGGACGGTGTTGTTCGTGGTGCTGTCGCCGGTAAGCGTGAAGCCCGAGTCGCCGCCGTTGATCGTCTTGATGTTGTCCCAGACCGTGGAGGCGCACGACTGGCAGACCACCGCGCTGTCCGGGGAGTTCTGGAAGGTGATGCGCGAGACGGTCCAGTAGTCGGCGGTCAGCTTGAAGATCCAGTCGCCGTCGGGGAGGTTCGATCCGTCGATCTTCACGGTCTCGGACTCGTACGGCTGGAGCTGGATGCGACTGGCGGACGTGCCGTTGGCGGTGGACTGAAGGGTGGCCGTCGGGTAGTACGTACCGCCGCGGATCTGGATGGTGGTGCCGGCGGTGGCGTTCTTGATGGCACTGGTCAACTCGGCGGAGGTGCCGACGACGACGGTGGCCGCGTGAGCGGGGGTGGTGCCGGCGAGGGTACCGAGGCCACCGGCCGCGGCGAGGGTGGCGAGAGCGGTGAGGACGGTACGAGTACGACTACGACTGCGACGCATGGTGCCTCCGGTGGTTGGGGTGGGATCGCTGGCGGTTGGTGGGTGGGTCGGGGGCCCCTTCAGGGGCGCGGGGAACTGCGCGACCAGCCACGGCGGGCCTGCAGCCGAACACGACCGGGAATGGGGGCCCGGGGGCGCAGCCCCCAGCCCCCAGGGGCCCGGGGAACTGCGCGACCAGCCGCAATCGGCCCGCAGCCGAAACACGACCGAGGTTGGGGGGTCTGGGGGCGCAGCCCCCTGTTTCGGGAAGGGGTGGGGTTGGGGAAAGGAACCCCCTCCCCCGCCCACCCAGGGGTTCACAGGACGGTGTCGAGCCATGTGAAGAGCTCGTCCTGCATGGGTGCGGTGCACACATGGCCCAGGTCCGGCCACACCTTGGTGTGCAACCGTTCCTCGGCGCGACGGGAGCGCCAGACGTCGCGGAGCTTGTCGTACGCCACCCGGACGCCCTCGGCAGGAAAGAGGGTGTCCTCAGCGCCGTGGAAGAAGAGCATCGGCCTGGGCGCGGCGATACTCGCCACATCGGGGAAGTCGAGGTACCGGGCGAGCCCGGGATGGAGCATGCAGTAGGAGGACTGGCCGCGCAGGATGTTGTTGCCGGGCACCATCACCTCCTTGAGCCCGGTCATCCAGCACACGCTCGCCGCAGCCGCGACATGGTCGCTGAGCGCGGCGGTCTGCCAGGCCCGGAAGGCGCCCATGGAGAACCCGACGGCCGCGACCCGGCGCCGGTCCACCCGGTCGAGCCCGGCCAGAAAGCCGGCGGCGCGCACGTCCTCGCGAGCCATGAGCCCGGCGAGCGACGAGCCCAGATTGTAGAAGTTGCTCGCGAGGGCCTGCTGCTGCTCGTAGGTGATCGGCCCCCGGTCACCCCAGCCGAGCGCGTCCACGGCGAGGACGACGTATCCCCGCCGAGCCAGTTCGTCGCCGAGGAACCGCCCGCTGAAGTACCGGTCGGCCCAGGCCTGGGCGGAGGCGAGTCGTGTCTCGCCGTCGTACCAGGGCCTGACCAGCTTCTCCTTTCCTATGTCGAACTTCGCGCCGTGGTCGTGGAGCAGGAGCACGGCCGGGAAGGGACCGGTGCCGTGCGGGGTGAGAAGGGCGCCGCGCACCCGCCCGTACCGGGTGACCGAGAAGGTCGCCAACTCCCCCGTGTAGTCGCCGAGTTCGGTGCGCTGTTCGCCGAACTCGGGCTCGTACGACGTGTCGTCCCGCTCGACGAGGAGGTGTTCCTCGACCTTCGCGCGGGCGGCCCGCCGCCAGGCCCGGAAGTCCCGGATCGGGGAGGTGCCCCAGGCGAGCGGGAAGCGGAGTTCGTCCTTGAGGAGTGGATGGAAGTCGGGCAGCGGACCGTCCACGATCACCGGCTCCGACGCCGCCGCCCCGGCGGGCCCGGCCGCGGTGAACAGCGCCGCCGCCCCGGACCCCACCACGAACGCCCGCCGCCCCATCGCCGGGTCACGGGCGGGCATACGGCCTCCAGTCCCCGAGGTAGGTCCGCCGGGTGTGCACGGCGGCCTCCTCCGCCGTCAGCTGCGGCCGGTTCTCGGGCACCGAGATCACCGCGCCGGGGCCGTGGTTGGCGTACTCCCTGAAGCGCATGGTCTGCCAGGGGTACGCCTCGCGCATGTTGGTGTACGGCGTCACCGCGTCGATGCCCGGACCCATCCAGGTGTCCCTGACGACCAGCGAGGGCCAGGCGGTCGTCTCGTAGGACGGCACCCACGGGCGTGCGATCTTGTACGCCGCGTCCTCGGCCCCGGAGGTGATCCGGGAACGGACAGCCAGGAAGCCGTACGGATTGGCGCGCGCCGTGGCCGGGGCGAACACCATGCCCTCGGGCTTGAAGCTCACCTCCCGGTCGAGGGTGTGGAAATGGCACCGCTCGAACACCGCCCGGGCCCGCCCGAAGACGAAGTCGACGTCACCCTCGATGTAGCAGTCCCGGTAGTACTGCCGGTCGAAGGCCTCCAGCGCGGTGGTGTCCGCGAACAGCGTGTCCTGGTGGGCCAGGAGCCGCACGCCCTCGAAGAGCGAGCGGTCCCCGGTGACGTACGCGGCCACGGCCTGCGTCCCCGTGATCTCCGGGTGGTCGGCGCGCAGCCAGTCGTTGGCAAGGGTCAGCCCGCGCACGGTCAGGCCGGGCGCCGCCGAGGTGAAGGTGGCGGAGCCCGCGGTGCCGTAGGTCGTGCCGTCGGGTTTCTTCGTACCGCTCGCGTTGTCGTACACGATGACGGCGTCACGCGGGTCCCGGGTGGCACCGCGCAGCGTCAAGTCACGCTTGTCGGCAGGGATGTTGACGACTTCGCGGTACGTCCCCGGGTGCACGACGATCGTCCAGCCGCCGCCGTCCGCCGCGTCCACCGCGTCCTGGACCAGGTCGCCGGGGCGCACGTGCAGGACGCGGCGGCGGGCGTCCGCGAAGGCGGGGGTGGTGCCGACGGCCACGAGGCCGCCGGCGATCCCGGTGAGCAGGGTGCGTCGGCGCAATGTCAGCACTCCTTCCATGGCGCCCAGTCGCCGAGGTACACCGCGCGGGTGTGGGACTCGGCTTCCGCGTCGGTGAGTTGGGGCCGGTTCTCCGGGACGCTGATCGCGGCGCCCGGTCCGGTGTTCCGGTACTCGGCGAACCGCTGGTCCTGCCAGGGATAGGAGGACGACATGTTGGTGTAGGGCGCCACCGCGTCGATCCCGGTGCCGAGGCGGGTCTCGCGCACGGTGAGCATCGGGCGGGCGGTGGTGTCGGAGCTGGGCACCCAGGGGCGGGCCAGCTTGTAGTGGGCGTCCGGGGCCTCGCTCGTGACGCGGCTCCTCGCGACCAGATAGCCGCGCGGGTTGGCGCCCGCGGTCGACGGCGCGAAGACGAAGCCGTACGGGGCTCCGGACAGGTCCGTGCGGTTCAGGGTGTGGAAGTGGCAGTGCTCGTACACGGCGGTGGCCCGCCCGAACACGAAGTCCACGTCACCCTCGACATAGCAGTGCGCGAAGTACTGCCGGGCGAAGGTGCCGAGCGCCATGGAGTCGGCGTACAGCGTGTCCTGGTGGCCCAGGAACCGGCAGTGGTGGAACGCCGAGCGGTCGCCCTGCACCTTGATCGCCACGGCCTGGGTGCCGCTGATCTCGGGGTGGTCGGCGCGCAGCCAGTCGTTGGCGAAGGTGAGGTGCCGGGCGGTGAACCCGCCGGCCTGGACGAGGGTGGTGGCCGAGCCGGTGGTTCCGTAGGTGCCGCCGCCCGGCTTGGGGGTGCCGGCCGCGTTGTCGTACACGATCACGACGTCGCGCGCGTTGTCCGAGGCGCCGATCCACGTCATCTCCGTTCGGGCGGCGCCGACGGCGACCGTCTCGCGGTACGTGCCCGGGGCGATGACCAGGGTGTACCCATTCGTGGTCGCGGCGTTCACGGCGGCCTGCACCGTGGTGTGGTCCCCGAGGCCGCCGGGGTGGACGTACAAGGTCCGCTCGGTCAGCCGCGCCGACGGCGAGCCGTACCGGCCGAAGGGCGAACGCCCCTGCGCGTGGGCGTGGCCCGAGAGCCCGAGGCCGAGCGCGGCCCCGGCGCTCGCGACGACGAACGACCGTCTGCTCACGTCTGGTCCGGTCATGGTCAGCAGACCTTCCCGGCGCCCGCCTGCCCGGTGACGATCCCCGGCACGGCCCGCGGCGAGTCGACCTTCGTGCGCAGGGTCGGCGTCCATCCGGCGCCGGACTGGAGGGTCTCCCCCGGAATCTCGGCGTTGTGGACGGCGATGAGGTCGACCTGCTTGCCGTTGACGTAGTTGTTCTGGGCGGTGAGCGGTGCCTCGCTCCACTTCTTCAGGGTCTTGGCGGGGCTGACTCCGGCCGGCAGTGAGAAGGCGTTCTTCTCGGCGTACAGCTGCGAGGAGGCGCCGATGCCGAACGTGTAGGAGTACGACTGGTCCTTGGTGACCACGAAGTGGTTGTTGTACGCGTCGACCTGCCCGAAGCGGACGCGGGGCGCGCGCTCCACGATGCCGTCGAAGCGGTTGTGGTGCAGCGTGACCTTGAGCTTGCCGGCGTCGGTCGAGCCGGCGCTGTCGCTGTTGCCGATCATCAGCGTCTTGTCGTGGTCCTCGAAGGAGTTCCAGGACGCGGTGACGTGGTTGGCGCCGCGCACGATGTCGAGCAGGCCGTCGTGCTGCTGGTAGATCTCACCGAAGTACTTCGGCAGCGTGCTGTCGGGGTAGCGGCCGTCGGTCAGGGTGTTGTGGTCGACCCACACATGGGTGGAGCCGTAGACGACGACCGCGTCGTACTCGGAGTTCCAGGCGCCCGTGGCGCCGTCGGTCGGGTCCCACTGGGGGAAGCAGTCGAGCGGGGCCTCGATGGTGAGGTTGCGGAGGATGACGTTGTCGACGCCCTTGATCTGCAGGCTGCCGCCCCGGATCCCGGAGTTCTTGCCGACGCCGACGATGGTGGTGTTGGCGGGGACGTTCGCCTTGATGGCCTTGTCCTGGTTGGCGGCGGAGGCCGCGCGCAGCCCCTCGGGGCTGTCGGCAGGCTCCCCGGAGAGGTCCTTGTCCAGGCCCCAGTTCTCCGGCGAGTACTTCTCGAGATACGCGTCGAAGTCGTACCCCGCTGCCTCGAAGGACGCACAGCCCTCCGCTACCGGGTCGATGACGCCCTTGATCTGGACGATCTTCGGGGCGTCGCCCCCGGCCTTCAGCGCGGCCTTGAACTCGGCCCAGGTGGTGACCGTGTAGACGTGCTCGGCGTCGGCGGCCGAACCACCGGTGGTGCCGTTGCCCTCCGACCCCCAGCCGTCGTTCGCGGCGAGCGTCTGCCGGCCGAGGTCGCGGGCCTCGGCATGGGCCTGGGCAGTGGTGCCGGTGACGGCGAGAACGAGGGCGGTGCAGCCGATGGCCGATGTCATGGCATGGGCATGCCAGATACGAAGACGCATGAGTGCGGGTTCCTTTCAAACGAAAGAGAGGTGCTGCGCCCCTTCAGGGGCGCGGGGAACTGCGCGACCAGCCACACCGGACCCGCAGCTTCAAACCGGCCTTACGGCGAAGCGCCTACGCATTCGGCCAAGAGATCCAGGACTCCGGAATCTCGTCGTCCAGGCGGCGCACATCCCGCGGCGCGAGCACCCTCCGGTGCAACAGCTCAACGGCGACCAGCCGGGCCACGGCGATCGCACCCGGAGGGTTGAAGTGCGTGTTGTCCTGCTCGGTCGCCGTCCAGTTGAAGTACTTCTTTGTCTCCTCGAAGCCCAGCTTCTGCCAGAGGGCGATGGACAGAGCCTGCGTGTCGAGGAGCGCCACCTCCTCGGCGGAGGCGAGGGCGCGCATCGAAGCCGGATAGTCGCCGTGGGTGCCCACGGCATTCCCGTCGGCGTCGAACTTCCTGCGCTCGACGGAGGTGGCGAGCACCGGGCGGGTACCCCGGGCGCGGGCGCCGTCGATGTACTGGCGCAGGTGGTCCTGGTACGTCGTCCAGGGCTCGGTGTAGCGCGTGGGGTCGGCGGACTTGGAGTCGTTGTGGCCGAACTGGATGAGGAGGAGGTCGCCGGGCCGGATGGCTTCGAGGATGACGTCGAGGCGTCCTTCGTCGATGAAACTCTTCGAACTCCGGCCGTTCACGGCGTGGTTGGCGACGGACACGCCCTTGCTCAGGAAGAACGGGAGCGCCATGCCCCAGCCCGTCTCGGGGGCCGCGTCGGCGTACTTCTGGGCTGCGGTGGAATCACCGGCGATGTAGAGGGTGCGCACGCGTCGGCCTCCTTGCGGGGAAGACGGGGAGGCGGCCGCGGGTGCCGTCGCGGCGACGGCGAGGGGGACGGCGGCGAGGGCCGCGGTGGTGATCTGTCTGCGGGTGAGGGACACGTCGGTGTGCCTTTCAGGGCAGCAAAATCAGATGATGAGAGGGCAATTACCTTTGCTTTCGGGCGTGGAGGGCTGGAGGGCCGGCGGGCGGGCACCAGGTGATCCGCCGCCGGCCCTCGGTCAGGAGGCGCGAGTCGGGGTCAGTGGACCGGCATCAGCCCTTCTGCTCGTTCCACTCCGCCTGGGCCTTGTTCAGCTGGTCGGCCAGCGTGTCCAGGAAGTCCTTGGCGCTCGTCGACCCGTTCATGACCTTCTGGAAGGCCGGCTCGTTGTCGGTCTTCGAGATGGTGTTCCAGTCGGGCAGGTAGTACGGCAGTTGGACGATCGTGGTGGAGCCGTCGCTCAGCGCCGCGGCGGCCAGCTTGGTCGGCTCGGCCTTGGAGACCCATGCGTCCTTGGCGGCCTCGGTGTTCGCCGGGACCTGGCCCGCCGACTCGTTGAACTTGGAGTTCTCCGCCTGCGAGACGGCGAACTCGATGAACTTCCAGGCGGCGTCCTTGTTCTTGGAGCTCTTGAACACGCCGAGCCCGTCGACCGGGTTGGAGACCTGGACCCGCTTGCCGTCGGCCCCGGCGGGCTGCGGGATGCCCCGGAACTTGTCGACGCCGAGCGCCTTCACGTGGTCCTGGTAGGAGCCCAGGTTGTGGTTGAGCATGCCGATGGTGCCGGAGTCCCACTGGGCGACCATCTTGGTGAAGTCGTTGTTGAGGTCGGCGGCCGGGGTGACCTTCTTGTAGAGGCCCACGTACTTCTCCAGGGCCTTCACGTTCTTCGGGTCGTTGACCGTGGTCTTCTCACCGCTGGAGTCCCAGAACGACGTGATGCCGGACTGCCCGTACATCGCGTCCAGCGCCTGGGCGATGGAGCCGGCGCCGCCGCGGATGGTGTAGCCGAACTCGTTCTTGCCCTTGTTGGTGAGCTTTTCCGCGGCCTTGTAGAACTTGTCCCAGGTGGTCGGCTCGTCCAGGCCGGCCTTCTTGAACAGGTCGGTGCGGTAGTAGAGCACGCCGTTGTTCGCGGAGGTCGGGATCGAGTACAGCGTCTCGTCGCCGCCGCCCGCGGCCTTCAACGACGCGACCATGTCCTTGTTGAGCTTGCTGCTGAGGGAGGACTTGGCGAGGCGGTCGTCCAGCGGCTCCAGCGCGTTCTGGGCGGCGATCCCGGCGAGCATCGCCGCGCCGACGCCGCCGACGTCCGGCAGGCCGCCCGCCTGGATGGAGTTGTCGACCTTGGACTGGTACTCGGTGGCCGCGATCGGGACGTACTTGACCTGGATGTCCGGGTTCGCCTCCTCGAAGTCGGCGATGATCTTCTTCCAGATGTCGGTGCGGACACCGCCGTTGTTGTCCCAGAAGACGATCTCGCCCTTGCCGCTGCCCTCGGAGCCCTTGTCACCGCCCGCCCCGCTGCCGTCGTCCCCACAGGCGGTGGCGGTCAGCGCGAGGACGGATCCCAGGGCGACGGCCATGGCGGCGCGCCTGCTTCTGCGAATGCTGATCTTCATTGAACGGCTCTCTTCTTGATGGATCCAGCGAGGGTTTCTGTGCGGTTTGCTGGGGGGTTCTTCGGCCGCCGAGCGGACTCAGCGGCGGTCGGTGTGCGGCGCCCAACCGTCCTGGCCCGCCAGGTAGTCGGCGACCGTGCGGGTGGCCGCGTCCGCGGCCGGCAGCTGCGGCCGGTCGGCGGTGACGGCGGCTCCGGGCCCGTAGGTGCGGTACTCGGTGAAGCGGGCGTCCTTCCACGAGAAGCCGCTCATGTCGGTCCACGGCGAGGACTTGATCGCGGCGGGCAACTCGGTGTCACGGAAGAGGACTTGGGCGATGGCGTTCGGCTCGCCGCCCGGGTGCCAGGGCCGGCCGAGATGGAAGGTTGCGGCGGGGGCGTCGCTGACGACCTTCGACTTCGTGATCAGGAAGCCGTACGGATTGTCCTTCCAGGTCGAAGCGGCCGTGATGTAGCCGTTGTTGGTCGTCGAACCGCGGCTGAGGGCCTTGATGACGGAGTGCTCGATGACGGTGGTCGCGCGCCCGTAGATGAAGTCGACGTCGCCTTCGATGTAGGAGTCGCGGAGGTAGACCCGGCTGATCACATCCAGCTTGGGGCTGTCGGTCATGAGGGTGTCCTGGTTGCCCAGGAAGGCCGTGTCCTCGAAGACGATCCGGTCGCCGGTCGTCTTCATGGCGAGGGCCTGCTCGCCGTTCAGCTCGTGCGCTGCCTCGTCGAAGTCGTTGCTGAAGGTGAGGTTGCGCGCCGTGACGTCGTTCGCGGCGATCCGCACCGTGGCGCTCCCGGTGGAGCCGCCGTACGCGGCGGGCGTGTCGTGGACGATGACGGTGTCCGAGCGGTCCCGTCCCGTTCCCCGCAGCACCAGGTTCGGCTTGGTCGCGGGGATGAAGACCTTGGCGCGGTACGTGCCGGGCGCGATGCGGATCGTGACGGTGCCGTCGTTGCCGTCGGGCACGGCGTCCACGGCGGCCTGGACGGTCGGGTAGTCGGCGGGCACGTTCAGCACGGTGTCCGTGCCGAGGTTCCGCTGGGGCCCGGAGAAACGGGTGACCAGGGCGGGCACGGCGGCGGCCGGGTCCAGCCGGTAGTCGTAGAACTCCCGGGGATCGAAGGCGGCGCCCCACTCGTCGTGGCGTCCGGTCGTGTTCCTCAGGATCGACCCGCGCTCCACCAACTCCGCGGTGGCGTCGGCCTGGTAGGGGTGCTGGACGTCCTTGTAGTAGCTGTTCTCGATGACCATCTTGGTCTTGCCGCGCGACCAGTTCCCGTACGTCCACACCGGGTCGCCGTCCGCAACCTGCGCCGACAGGTAGTTGTTGTAGAGGTGCGCGTAGGCGCAGTTGTCGGCGGACGGATTGCGCTGCTTGGTGCCGCTGAACCAGTTGTGGTCGATGGTGATCTGCGTCTTGACGTCGGCCGTCCAGCCGATCCCGAACGCCTTGTTGTGCTGGGTGAACTGGTTGTAGGAGACGGTGATGTACTGGCTGTCCTTGCGGACGTCGAGCAGCCCGTCGCCCATGTGCGTGAACCGGTTGTGGTCGATCCAGACGTGGTCGACGGAATCCATCTGGATGGCGTCGAAGTCCGTGGTCTTGCCGTCCCAGTCGCCCTCGACGTACGAGTCCCGGATCGTCAGATTGCGGATGATCACGTTGCTGGTGCCGGGGTTCAGGTGCAGCTCCCCGTGGACGATCTCGCCGGTGTCGCCGACGCCGATGATCGTCTTGTTCGAGGTGACCGTGATGTCGGACCCGAACGGCTCGACGTCGATCGATCCGGCGACCCGGATGACGTACGGCTCCTCGGCGGCCGCGTACTTGAGCAGGGCCGCCCGGTCGGTGACGGTCACCACCTTGCCGCCGGCGCCACCGGTCGTACCGCCGTCGAGGGAGGCGAAGCCGTGCGGCTCGGCGCTCCATTTTCCGTGCGATCCCGAGGCGGCCGGGGCGCCTTCGGGCTCGGCCGCTTCGGCGGGGGTGAGGGCTCCCAGCACCAGCGAGGCCGCCAGGGCGACGACCGCGACCAGGGTCCGGCCCGGTCTCGGCCCGGATCCTGGCAAGCGCTTGCTACGGAGGTGCGTCATTGCGGCTCCCAACAGGCTTACGGGTGTACTGGGTTCAGGAAGTCGGTCGCGCTTCAGGAAGTCGGTCGTGCGGTGATGCGGAACTGCGTGAACGTGGCCGCGCCGGCGTGTCCCCCGCCGTTCGGCGCGAGTGCGAACAGGCCGAGCAGGGCGCCGACCCAGCGCCAGGGCGTGGCGGCGAAGACCGGGCCTGAGGGCTGAAAGCCGTCGCCGACATCGGCATGGAAGCGGCAGCGTGCCCCGGCGCCGATCTCGATCCGCAGCCGGGCCCGGCCGTCCGGCGCTTCGCGCGGGTGGGCGGCATCCCGCTCCCGCTCGGCGACGGATTCGGCGAACCGGTGCACGAGATGCACCGTGCCGTCGGCGCCCCGCTGGAGCCCGATCCAGCTGAACGCGTCGCCGAGGACGGCGAGTCCGCCCCGCGCGCCGGGCTCCTCTCCGGAAAGGGTGAGGTCGACCTCGACGGTGGCGGGCGTTCCGGGCAGCCGTTGTGTGAGCACGTTCGGCAGCTTGCGCAGATCGTGCGCGTCTGCCGTCCGTACGCAGGTCAGCCGCAGCCCGTCGGCGGCATGCTGGGTGGCCCAGCCGTCCTGCGGGTTGGCGGTCCACTGCCACTGCCGCCCGAACCGCCCGCCGGGGAAGTCGTCGTCGGTGGCGGGCGCGGACAGCGGCTGACGCGGCAGGTCCGGCTTCTGGTGTACGTCGACGGGGACGCCCTCGTCGCCCAGCACGGGCCAGCCGTCCGCCCCCCAGCGCATCGGCTGGAGGTGGACGACCCGCCCGTAGGCGCCCCGCTCCTGGAAGTGGACGAACCAGTCCTCGCCGGACGGGGTGCGGACCCAGCCGCCCTGGTGGGGGCCGTTGACGTCGGTGTGGCCCTGCTCCAGCGCGACCCGCTCCTCGTACGGCCCGAAGAACCCGCGTGAGCGGAAGACGCCCTGCCAGCCCGTCTCCACGCTCCCGGCGGGGGCGAAGATCCAGAACCAGCCGTCGTGCCGGTACAGCTTCGGCCCTTCGAGCGTGAACCAGCCGGGGATGCGGTCGCCGTCGACGATCACCTTGCCCTCGTCGAGCAGACCGGTGGCGTCGGGGCGCATGCAATGCCCGGTGAGCCGGTTCTTGACGCCGGAGCGGGACTTGGCCCAGGCGTGCACGAGGTACGCCTCGCCGGTCTCGTCGTCCCACAGCGGGCACGGGTCGATGAGTCCCTTGCCCTCCTTGACCAGGTGCGGGCGGGTCCAGGGGCCGCGGATCTCCGGGGCGTTGACCTGGTAGATGCCGTGGTCGGGGTCGCCCCAGAAGATCCAGAACCGGTCGTCGTGATGACGCAGGGACGGCGCCCACACTCCGCAGTCGTGACGGGGCGTCCTGAACTCCTTCGCGGGTTCCAGGAGGGGCAGCGCATGCCCGACCAGCGTCCAGTTGACCAGGTCGCGGGAGTGCAGCAGCGGCAGGCCCGGGGCGCGGCCGAAGCTGGAGGCGGTGAGGTAGAAGTCGTCGCCGACGCGGATGAGGTCGGGGTCGGACCAGTCGGCGTCGAGGACCGGGTTGCGGTAGGTCCCGTCCCCGAGGTCGGAGCTGAAGGCGGCGGCCCCCTCGGTCACCGTGCTCATGTGCTCACCGCCTTGCGGACGAGCGCCGACGCCTCGTCCCTCTCGAGGCGGCCGTCGGCGACGACCGTGATGATCCGGCGTACGACCGTGTCCCCGGCCGCGATCTCCAGCCGCTGCTCGTGGGCGAGGGACGAGCCGACGCCCGGATACTCGGCGGTGCGCACGAACCACGGGTCCTGCCGGGTCTGTTCGGTGGCGCCGGCGAACACGAGGGTCCAGGTGGCGCCGGCGAGTGCCACCCAGTCGGCGCACACGCCGTGCGCCGCCTCCTCGCCCTCGGTGTCGAGGGTGAACACGGCGGGCGCCACGGCCTCCTTGCGGGCGCGCCAGAAGAAGCCCCCGTAGGCCGCGCCGGGGCGTCCGTTCGTCGCCGGGCTGCCGATCGACAGAGGGCCGGACGTCGTGTTGGTGAGCGAGAAGGTGAAGTCCAACGCCCAGGCGCAGTCGGTGAGTTCGCTGGCCGCGACCGTACGCCGCTCGCGCAGCAGCTCGCCGCCCGCGGCCACCCAGCGCAGCTCCTCCACGAAGCCGTCGGGGTCGCACAGCTGGAAGGCGGAGTGCCGCTGGGCTCCGTGGTTGTCGAGCTCGGTGGGGCCCTGGTCGCGGACGAAGGTGCGCCCGCCCCAGAAGTTGTGCCCCTCGACGTCGGGAACGGCGACACCGACGCCGAGGTGGTGTGTGTGGTCGGCCGGGCTCAGCTCGGTGACCGACGTACCGGCCAGGGTGGTGACGGGGTGCAGATACGGGCGTGGCGAGAGGCGGGGCGGGAGCTCGGGCCGGGTGATGTAACGGCCGACCGGGCGGCCCGCGATACGCAGGACCAGGGAGTCGTTCACCAGGTGCTCACCTCTTTCGGTAGCGCCCAGGAGGCGCCCAGCTCGGAGTAGAGGGAGAGGGTCTCGGCGGCGGACGTGACGAGTGCGTCGATGCCGCGGACGACCCTGCGGTTCTCGTCGGCCATGAGGTACCAGTCGTCCTCGGGCAGGGCGACCGGGTCCGGGGCCTGCCGGATCGCCTCGACGACCCGCATGAAAGCGCCCGTCGAGTCGGGGGTGACCAGCAGTTCGGCGCGTCCTTCGAGGTGCTCGACGAGGTTCTCCAGCAGGCCGGTCCTGCCGTGGTCGGTCTCCACGGGTCCGTGGCCCGACCGCTGGACGAGGACGCGGTCCTGCTTGTACCAGAAGGTGATCCGGCCGCTGGTGCCGTGCACGAGGACGTACGGCTCGTCGGGCCGTTCTGCGCACAGGGTCGCGGCGACGGTGACCCGGCCGCCGGCCGCGGTGGTGACGCGGACGCACGAGGTGTCGTCGGACTCGATGTCGTTGGCGCGCAGCAGCTCGGTCTCGATGACGCTGACGTCCTCGGCGCGGGTGGCGCCGTCGAGCGCCAGGGCGGTGGCGACGGCGTGCGCGAGGGGGTTGGTCAGCGCGCCGTCGACGACGTCGGCGCCGTTCAGGGTGCGCCGTCCCGCCCAGGGGGCGCGGCGGTAGTACTCCTCGGCGCGCGCCCAGGCTCCGCCCGCCCCGATGCCCGTTACCTCGCCGATCGCGCCCTGCGCGACGAGGTCCCGGATCGCGGGCAGGGCGTGCGAGCCGAGCGACTGGAACCCGATCTGGCATGCGATCCCGGCGTCCGCGACCCCGTCGGCCATGCGGCGGAAATCGGCGTACGAGGGCGCGGGCGGCTTCTCCAGCAGCAGGTGCACGCCCTTGGCGGCGGCGGTCAGCGCCAGGTCCGTGTGCGTGGGGATCGGCGTGCAGATCACGGCGATCGCGGCACCGGTGGAGTCGAGCAGGCTCCCGAAGTCGGCGGACTGCTCCAGGCGTTGCCCGCCGAGCTCCTCCTCGGTGAGCGGCGTCAGCTCGCAGATCCCCGCGAGGTGCACAAGGCCCTTGTCCTGGAGGCGGCGGATGTTCTGCAGGTGCCAGCGACCGTGGCCGCGGGCGCCCGCGAGGACGATCGGCACAGGCACAGGTGTTGTCATCGGATCCTCCCCGCTCCCGCGCCGCGCTCCACGTCGCGGTCGGCCTGCCGGGCGCTGTCGATCTCGCCGTGCAGCGCCGGCGTCCAGCCGACGTCGGCGGTCAGGTCGCGTTCGCTGCCGGAGTTGTAGGCGTTGTAGATGGCAAGCAGGTCGACGGGGAAGCCGTTGAAGAGCGTCCCGCTCTGGTGCAGGGCCGTGCCGTTCCAGCTCTTCACGAGGTCGGCGACCTCGATGTGGCCGGGCGTGGTGAAGGCGTTGTTCTCGGCGTGGACGGCTGACTCCGTGGAGATGCCGAGCGAGTAGCGGTAGTCGTGGGCGTCCTCGGGGACGACGTACCGGTTGTTGTAGACGTGCACCTGTCCGAAGCGGACGCGCGGGGCGCGCTGTACGACGGACTCGAACTCGTTGTGGTGCAGGGTGACGCGGAGTTTGCCGCGGTCGCCGGTGGCCGTGTCCCCGTTGCCGATGAGCATGGCCTTGTCGTGGTCGGCGAACCGGCTCCAGGAGACGGTCACCAGGTCGGAGCCGCCTGTGATGTCCAGCAGGCCGTCGTGACGCAGGTAGTTGCGGCCGAAGTAGGTGGGCTCGTCCTCGTCCGGGTGGCCCTTGTCCGAGGCCGTGACGTGGTCGATCCACACATGCGTGGCACCGCGCAGCCAGAGGGTGTCGTAGGCGGTCTTCCAGTCGCCGAGGCCGCCGGTGTTGGGCTGCCAGGCGGGGAAGCAGTCGTAGGCGTCGCGGAGTTCGAGGTTGCGGACGATGACGTTGTCCGCGTTGCCGACCTGGAGGCTGGCGCCCTTGAGGACGGCGTTCGAACCGAGCCCGACGATGGTGGTGTTGGAGCCGACGGCCAGCTCGACCCGGGCGGCCTGGGCGGCGGCCGAGGCCTGGCGGGCCGCCTCCTGCGGGCCCGAGGGCTTGGCGGAGCCCCCGGTCCGCGGGTCGTACGCGGCCAGGTACTTCTTCAGGCTGTACCCGTCCTTGGCGTAGTCGTCGCAGTCCAGCCGCGCGCCTTCGTCGTCGGTGTTGGCGTCGATCGTTCCCGCGACCTTGATGATCTTCGGGGTCGCGCTGCCGCCGTCGAGCGCGCGGACCAGCTCGGCCCGGTTGCGTACGGTGAAGACGTGGGCGCCGTCGGCGGTGGAACCCCCCGTGGTACCACCGTCGGCGGCCGCCCAGCCGTCGTCCGGCGCCAGGGTGTCGCGGCTGATGTCGCGGGCCTCCGCGTTCGCCGGTGCGCCCAGGGCCGCCAACAGCCCGCAGGTGAGAGTGACTTGGAGCAGTCGGCGCCCGGTGTCCGTACGCGGCAGGACGGTACGCAGCTGTCCGAGTGTGTTCTTCACTGTGTCTCTCATCCCTCTCATCCCTCTCAGCCCTTCACCGCGCCGGCGCTGAAGCCCGTGATGAGCCACTTCTGGATGAAGGCGAAGACGATCACGACGGGCAGGGCCGCGATGATGCCTCCCGCCGCGAGCGCGCCCAGGTCGACGCTGTCGGCGCTCATCAGGCTGTTGAGGCCGACCGGGATCGTCTGCTTCTCCTGGTTGCTGAGGAACATCAGGGCGAACAGGAAGTGGTTCCAGGAGTGCACGAAGGCGAAGGAGCCGACGGCGATCAGGCCGGGCCGCAGCAGGGGCAGGACGACGACCCGGAAGGCGGTGAAGCGGGTGCAGCCGTCGACCCAGGCGGCCTCTTCGAGGGAGTACGGGACGTTCCGGATGAAGCCGCTGATCAGGATCATCGACAGCGGCAGCTGGAAGACCGTCTCGGCGATGATGACGCTGCCGAGCGAGTTGATCATCTGGAGTTCGGCGAAGATCTGGAAGAGCGGGACCAGGAGCAGCGCGCCGGGCACGAACTGGGAGCAGAGCAGGGCCAGCATGAAGGCGCGCTTGATCCTGAAGTTGAAGCGGGCGAGCGCGTAGCCGCCGGCGAGCGCGACGACGGTGGTCATCACCAGGGTGGCGATGCCGACGTAGACGCTGTTCTCGAAGTAGGTCCCGAAGCTGCGCTGGGTCCACACCTTCTCGAAGTGCTCGAAGGTCATGGGCCAGGGCACGAGGGAGGTCGAGCCGGGCTTGCGCAGGGCGAAGAGGAGGATCCAGTAGAAGGGGATGAGGGTGAAGAGCAGGTAGGCCCCGAGGGGGAAGTAGATCTGCCAGCGCGGGACCTCGTCCCAGGCGCGGTGAGCCTTCTTGGTGGGGCGCTGCGGCGCGGGGGCCTCGTGCTGGACAGCGGGCGCCGGTGGCGTGGCCGTTTTGGTGCTCACTTGTCGTCACCTCCGAACTTGCTCAGCCGCAGATAGATCATCGAGAAGAAGAGCAGAATCACGAACGCGACCGTGGTCAGGGCCGATGCGTAGCCGAAGTTGTGGGCGTCGACGCTGGTGTTGGCGATGTAGAGCGGGAGTGTCGTCGTCTCGCCCGCGGGTCCGCCGCCGGTGAGGGTGTAGAGCAGGTCGACGTTGTTGAACTCCCACACCGCGCGCAGCAGCGTGGACAGGATGATGGCGTCCTTGAGGTGCGGCAGGGTGATGTGGAGGAACTGCCGGATGCGGCTGGCGCCGTCGACCTCGGCGGCCTCGTACAGGTCCTTCGAGACGGACTGGAGGTCGGCGAGGATGAGGATCGCGAAGAAGGGGACGCCGCGCCAGAGGTCGGCGACCACCGCCGCCGGGAAGACGGTCGAGGTGTCCGACAGCCATGAGGTGCCGTACTCCCCGATCCCCATGTCGGCGAGGTAACGGGTGATGCCTGTCTGGGAGTTGTAGAGCAGCACCCAGATCGCGGAGGTGAGCACTCCGGAGACGGCCCACGGCGAGAACACCAGGGCGCGGCCCAGCGACCGGCCCACGAAGGTCTGGTTGACGATCAGCGCGAGCGCCAGACCGAACAGCAGCTGCAGACCGACCTCGACGACGACCCACTTGGCGCTGAAGACCAGCGTGTCCCAGAACTGCGGGTCCTCGGTGAAGGCGTGCACGAAGTTCTCGAAGCCCGCGTAGCCGTTTCGCCATGGCTTGGTGGGGTTGTAGTTCTGCAGGCTGTAGTAGAAGACGCTTAGCACCGGGTAGGCGATGAAGCCCAGCATCAGCAGTCCCGCCGGGGCGATCAGCAGATACGGGAGCCTGCGCGGCGTAGCTGAGCCACGGCGCCGCCGGGGTGGCGCGGGCTTTTTCGCCACGGCTGCGGCTTGGGCCATGACTGTTCTCCGTTCTTGGGGGTGTGCGGGTGGTGCTGTGCGCTCTTGGTGCTGTGCTCTCTGTGCGCGGTTCGTCGAAGCGCTTCGCGTCCGTTGTTCGGGATGTCGGACATGCGGCCCGGCGGGCCGCTCGCCCCTCAGCCCGCGTACGGGTCCGGCACCTTGCCCGGTTTGGCCAGGAAGGCGAAGTCACAGCCGGTGTCGGCCTGCGTGATCTGTTCGCTGTAGAGCGCTCCGTAGCCGCGCTCGTACCGCTCGGGCGGCGGCGTCCACGCCGCCCTGCGCCGCTGAAGCTCCTCGTCGTCCACGTTGAGCTGGAGGGCCCGTGCCTCGACGTCGAGGGTGATGGTGTCTCCGGTGCGCACCAGGGCGAGCGGCCCGCCGACGTACGACTCGGGTGCCACGTGCAGCACGCAGGCGCCGTAACTCGTGCCGCTCATCCGGGCGTCGGAGATCCGCACCATGTCCCGTACGCCCTGCTTCAGCAGGTGGTCGGGGATGGGCAGCATGCCGTACTCGGGCATGCCCGGCCCGCCCTTGGGGCCCGAGTTCCGCAGCACCAGCACACTGTCGGCGGTGATGCCGAGCGACGGGTCGTTGATGGTCCGCTGCATGGTCTTGTAGTCGTCGAAGACGACCGCGGTCCCGGTGTGCTTGAGCAGGTGCGGTTCGGCGGCGATGTGCTTGATGACGGCGCCGTCGGGGCAAATGTTGCCGCGCAGCACGGCGACTCCGCCCTCGCTCGCGACCGGGTTCTGACGGGTGCGGATGACGTCGTCGTTGTGGACGAGCGCGCCGTCGAGTTGCTCGCGCATCGTGTCGTGCGACACCGTCGGCCGGTCCAGGTGGAGGAGGTCGGTGAGCCGGGACAGGAACCCGGGGAGACCGCCCGCGAAGTGGAAGTCCTCCATCAGGTAGGTCTGTCCGCCGGGCCGGACGTTGGCGAGCACCGGCACCGTGCGCGCGACGCGGTCGAAGTCGTCGAGCGTGAGCCGGATCCCGGCGCGGCCGGCCATGGCGATCAGATGGATCACGGCGTTCGTGGAGCCGCCCAGCCCGAGGACCGTCAGCACGGCGTCCTCGAAGGCCTCCTGGGTGAGGAGGGCGGACAACTTCCGGTCCTTGCGGACGAGTTCGACGATCCTGAGGCCGGAGGCGGCGGCCATCCGGTCGTGCCCGGAGTCGACGGCCGGGATGCTCGAGGCGCCCGGCACGGTGACGCCGAGGGCCTCGGCGGCCGCGGTCAGCGTCGACGCCGTCCCCATGGTCATGCAGTGGCCCGGCGACCGGGCGAGGCCGCTCTCCAGCTCTGCCATCTCGCAGTCGCCGATGAGCCCGGCGCGCTTGTCGTCCCAGTACTTCCACATGTCGGTGCCGGAGCCCAGGACGGCGTTCCGCCAGTGGCCCGGCAGCATGGGCCCGGCCGGCACGAAGACGGCCGGCAGATCGACACTGGCGGCGCCCATCAGTAACGCGGGCGTGGACTTGTCGCAGCCGCCCATGAGGACGGCCCCGTCGACCGGGTAGGACCGCAGCAGCTCCTCGGTCTCCATCGCGAGCATGTTGCGGTAGAGCATCGGGGTCGGCTTCTGGAAGGTCTCGGACAGGGTGGAGACCGGGAATTCCAGCGGGAAGCCTCCGGCCTGCCAGACTCCGCGCTTGACCGCCTGGGCACGGTCCCGCAGGTGGACGTGACAGGGGTTGAT
This sequence comes from Streptomyces sporangiiformans, assembly GCF_005768555.2. Taxonomy (GTDB): domain Bacteria; phylum Actinomycetota; class Actinomycetes; order Streptomycetales; family Streptomycetaceae; genus Streptomyces; species Streptomyces sporangiiformans. The sequence goes on along the minus strand of NZ_VCHX02000150.1, from coordinate 14,858 downwards.
GTCACTCCACGTGTTGAGGATCGCGATGACCGGCTTGCCCAGGTGCTCCTCGGGGAGATAGCCGAGCTGACGGGTGCGGGCCCGGTGGCTGAAGGACCGCAGTCCCTCGGTGCCGTACCACTGATGGCTGCGCAACTCCCTTGCGCCGCCCGCGGTTTCGTCGGGACTTTCGCCTGTACCGGGTAGGTCGCTTCTCTCGGTCACATGGACCACCCCGCGGCGATGGCGGCGACCTCGGCGCGCTCGGCCTCGGGCAGCACGCTGCTGGGCGGACGGACCTCGCGGCGGCACAGGCCCAGCGAGGCCAGGGCCTCCTTGACCACGGTCACGTTGTTGGCGGAGCCGTGCGCGGCGCGCAGCTCCTCGAACCGGCGGATCTGCTCCCACACCTTCATGGCGGCCGCGTAGTCACCGGATCGAAGCGCTTCGATCATGTTCAGCGAAACGGACGGGGCGACGTTCACGAGCCCCGAGGTGAAACCGGTGGCGCCCGCCGAGAAGTACGAGGGCGCGTACGGCTCGGCGAGACCGGCCACCCAGACGAAGCGCTCAAGCCCCGCGTCGCGCGCGAAGGCGGCGAAGCGCGCCGCGTCCGGCACGGCGTACTTCACGCCGATGACGTTCGGGCAGTCGTCGGCCAGTTCGGCGAGCCGGGTGCCGGCCAGCTGCGGATTGCGGATGTAGGGGACGACGCCCAGCTCGGGCACGGCCTCGGCGATGGCCCGGTGATAGTCGACCCAGCCGCCCTGCGAGACGTACGGGTGCACGGGCTGATGGACCATCACCATCTGCGCCCCGCGCTCGTGGGCGTGCCGCGCGGCGGCGACGGCGGTCGGCACGTCGTGCCCGACACCGACCAGGACGGCGGCCCGGTCGCCCACCTCGTCGATGGTCAGTTCCGTCACCAGGCGACGCTCTTCGGGGTTCAGGGCGTAGAACTCGCCGGTGTTGCCGTTCGGCGTGAGGATGCGTACGCCGCCCTCCAGCAGGCGGCCCAGCAGGGCGCGGTAGGTGTCCTGTTCGACGCCGCCGTCCTCGGCGAACGGCGTCACCGGGATCGCCACCACATCGGCCAGCGCCGCTCGTTGCGTCTCGAACGTCGCGCTGCTCATTCCTGGTCACCCTCTCCCTGGGCCTCGGGGAAGGCCCGTTGGACGAACGACGCGATGTGCGAGTGCAGGGCGCGTGCCGCGCCGTCCGAGTCGCCGTCGAGGGCGAGCCGCAGGATCTCCCGGTGTTCGGCGGCCTCGCGCTCCCAGGAAGGGTTGGCGGCCCAGGCGACCGCGGAGACCAGAGCGGCCTGGTCCCGTACTTCGTCGAGCATCCGGCCGAGCAGTGGGTTGCCGCAGGGGACGTACAGGGCGCGATGGAACTCCCGGTTGGCCAGGGAGCGTTGCGCGGTGTCGGTGGCGGAGTCCGCGCGTTCGAGCGCGTCGCGTGCCGTGTCGAGGGAGGCTCCGCGCCGCACGGAGCGGCGCAGGGCCTCCGGCTCCAGGAGCAGCCGCACGTCGTACACCTCGCGCGCCATGTCCGCGTCCACCATGCGCACCGTGACGCCCTTGTACTGGTTCATCACGACGAGCCCCGTGCCGGCCAGGGTCTTGAGGGCCTCGCGCACCGGGGTCTTGGACACCCCGAACTGTGCGGCCAGCTCCGTCTCGACCAGGGCCTGACCGGGCGTCAACTGCCCGGTGAGGATGCGGTTCTTGATCCCCTCCAGCACGTATTGCGTGCGGGACGGGATCGGGGTGGGCACAGAGGTCATGCGCGCCTCTCGGATCTCACGTATCGGATCTCGCGTATCGCGTCTCATATATGACGTACGAAGTACGACGCGATGAAGGTAAGAGCGCGCTCATGATTCGTCAACGCTTCTGGCAAAAGAAGTCGCCCCGGGGGTCAGGCGCACCTGTTCGCCTTCGCGATGCCGGTCGACGTCGGCCTCGCAGAGGCACAGGCCGGCTTCCCGGGGCGAGTCCGGCTGGACCTTCACTCTGCAACTTGGCGAACTAGGGCTTCCAGCCGGGATCGCGGCCGCTGAGCCCGACCGTACGGTCAAGGAGCGGCGCGTCATCCGCCACGGGCACGACGGGCCCGAAGATGTCCCCGCGGGACGGCTCCTCGGCCGCGGCGAGCAGAAACTCGTACGACGCCCGCAGGGCTGCCGCATCGGGCTCGTACTCCTGACCGGTGGCCCGGGCGAGGTCCCACCCGTGGATGACGAGCTCATCGACCGCGACGGCACCGGCGACGGCGCCCGGCAGAGCCACTCCGCCGGCCCGGGTCTGACCGCTCCAGGCCGCCGGATCCCGCCATGCCTCGGCGAGCTCGTCGAGCACCCGTGGGAGGGTCTCGCGCCAGCCGGGCCCGACGTCCGGCACGGCGGCGGTCGGGCTGGTGTCCGTCGTGGCCCCCAGGTCCTTTCGCCCGGCATCCCGGAAGGCGGTGGCGAGTCCGACGAGATGCCCCAGCATGTTGTGCACGGCGTACTCTGGGCACGGCGTCGGGGCCTCCAGCTGGTCCTCACCCACCCCCTCCGCGAGGCGCGCCACGATCAGGGCCTGCGGCCCCAGGTCGAGGGTCGTGGGTGTCGTACCGTCCATGGTCGGCTCCTCTGATCAGGGTCTTCATGGGGTAGACCGTCCGGCGTACGGAAACTCATCGCTCCCGGTCCCAAGATCATGCTCAGGAGGCTGGTCAGGAGTTCGGACCGCCAGGGATGCTCTGGGTAACCGCGACGCTCGGTGTCGGGGACCGCGAAGGGGAGCCACGCCATGAAGGCGATCGTTCAGGATGCCTACGGATCCACCGACCTCCTGGAACTGCGCGACATCGACCGCCCCGTGCCCGGGGACGACGAGGTGCTCGTCGAGGTGCGCGCGGCCGGTGTCGGCCCCGAGGTGTGGCACCTCATGACGGGCCGCCCCTATGTGGCCCGCGTCGCCCTGGGACTCCGTAAGCCCAAGAACCCCGTCCGCGGCTGGGACGGCGCCGGACGCGTCGAGGCGGTCGGCGCGAAGGTGACCGACTTCAAGCCGGGTGACGAGGTCTTCGGCAACTGCGACGGCTCGTTCGCCGAGTACGCGTGCGCCAAGGCCGCGAGGCTCGCGCTCAAGCCCGCGGGCCTCAGCTTCGAACAGGCCGCCGCCCTCCCCGTCTCCGGGATGACCGCCCTCCAGGCCTTGAGCGGCAAGGCCCGGCCGCGGCCCGGCCAGAGTGTCCTCGTCATCGGCGCCTCCGGCGGCGTGGGAGCGTACGCCGTCCAGCTCGCCACGATGTACGGCGCCGAGGTCACCGGCGTCTGCGGCCCCACCGGCGCGGACTTCGTCCGCTCCCAGGGCGCCACCCACGTCATCGACTACACCCGCGAGGAGATCACCGACGGCCCCCACCGCTACGACGTCATCGTCGACAACGCGGGCCTCCGCCCGCTGCCCCTCCTCCGCCGCGCCCTCACCCCGCGCGGAACGCTCGTCATCGTCGGCGGCGAGGGCGGCACCGGCTTCTTCGGAGGTATGAGCCGCGGTCTCCGGGCCGTCCTGCTCTCCCCCTTCATCGCCCAGAACCTCCGCAACCTCATCTCCGTCTCCCGCCGCGAGGACCTCCTGACCCTCAAGGACCTCGCCGAGAAGGGCAGCATCACACCGCCCATCGACCGCACGTACCCCCTCGCCGAGGCCCCCGCGGCCATCCGCCACCTGGAGAACGACCACCCCCGGGGCAAGCTCGTCGTCACCATCTGACGACGCCACGCGGGCTGAGGCCACGGGGAGCCAGGCCGTGTTCGCGGGCCCGAGGCGTGCCCGGTCAAGCGCCGTCGATACGGTCGAGCAGCGCCCGGGCTTCGGCGGTGCGGTAGTGGTCCGGGCCGAAGGCGGCCAGGCAGGCGTCGTGGGCGGCCACGGTCCGGGTGCGGGCCTCGGCACCGCGGCCCAGCCCCAGGAGGGCGGTGGCCACGGCCAGCTCGACGGCGCCGGTCTCCGGGCGGCACTGCTCCTCGGAAAGGTTGCGGCGCAGCTCGTCGGCGCGCTCCGCCTCGGCGAGAGCCTCCTCGTGGCGGGCCCGGCCGCTGAGGCTGCGGGCCAGGCCGAGCCTCAGGACCAGGGCGAACCGGTCCGGTTCGCGACGGGCGGCGAGAGCCTCGCGGGCGAGCGCCTCGGCCTCCTCATGGCGGCCCTGCGCGTTGAGTGCGTAGATCAGTCCGTTGCGGGCGGCCGCCCCTATGAGCGGCATCTCCGGCCCTGCGCCGCGGGTCGCGGCCCGGACGACGGCCGCGCACTCCGCCTCGCATTCGGCGTGCCGGGCGAGCGCGATCAGCGTCTGGGCGCGGTCCGAGCCCAGTTTCAGGGTCTGCGGGTGTTCGGCGCCGAAGATCCTGCGGAAGACCGGCAGCAGTGCGTCGTATGTGGCGAGGGATTCGGCGGGGCGGCCCTGGGCGCCCGTCGCGAGCGCGGCGATGCTCAGCGCCAGCGGTGCGTATATGTCGTCGCGCGGCCGCGACCGGGCCGCGGCCACGGCGCGGGCCTCGGCCTCCGCCTCGGCATAGCGCCCGGCCTGGTACAGGGCCGTGGCCTGGGCCAACGGGGACCTCGCCATCTGCCCGGCGTCGTTTCGGCCACGCGGCCGAAAGATTTTCATGCCCGGAGCATACGGACTGCGCACGCCCGTTCGAGGAACGGGCGAGGGTTGGCCGACGGGCCCCCCGCAGCAGAGCCGACGAGCCCCAGGTATACGGGGTCAGGGCCGGCCCACTCCCCCTGTGGCTCTACTCCGGCTCACACCCGCCCAAGGTGGACGCGATCACGTCGTCCAGTCCGTGCTCGGCCACCTCTGGTGGCAGCATGCCGCTCACCGTCCTGGCCGGCGTCCTTCACACACCGCTGCGCGTACGCGAATCAACGCCCCGCTGCGAGCGTCCGTGTCACGAACGACAGGTCCTCGTCGGACGCCAACCCCGCGTGATACAGCCGCACTTCGGTCGCCCCGAGGTCGACCGCCCGCGCCACGTCCTGTGCGAGCGTGCCGGGGCTGCCGCCCATCCCGCTCACCACGGGGAAGTTGGCCGCCAGCACACTCCCCTCGACTCCCCGTTCGGCGAAGGGAGTCAGCAGCCCCGGCCCTCCGGCGCACGGCACGACCACTCCGTCGGCGACGGACAGGATGTGCTCGGGATCCACCCCCGCGTTGGCGCCGGAGTGATACGAGGCCGGGTCCGCGTGCAGCAGGATCTGGAAGCCCTCGGGCGCGGCCGCGCGCACGGCCGTGACCGCCTCCGACTGGAGTGAACGCGCCACGGAGTCCCGCCACGCGCGCGTGGCCGTCGCGAGTTCGGCGCCCAGGAGCTTCTCCACCGCTTCCCAGCCCTCGGCGGGCGTCTCGCCCCGCCACACGGGCTCCAGGGCACGCCGGACCGCGGCCGCCAACTCGTCGGGGTCCAGCCCCAGTTCCGTACAGCCGTCCCGGCAGGGCGGGCAGAAACAGAGCGACATCAGGTACTGCCCGGCGTCGCCGAGCGCCACGCCCGCCGTCTTGTCGTGGGCGTGGAGATGCACGAGCCCGTACCACCCGAGGGACTCCAGTTCCGTACCCCCGGCTCCGGGCCGCACCGCCGCCTCGACGGCGAGATCCACGAGGTACGCGCGCGTGTCGGGCTGCGCGATGCAGGGAGCCCACGGATACCGGTCACCGTAGGCGTTGACCACGGAGGTGTCCGGAAACTCCTCGCCCATACGGGAGTTGTGCGCGAGCACCACCCAGGTGTGTACGTCGAGCCCGGCTTCGGCGAGGGCCGAGGCGGCCGCACCGTACGCGTCCTCGGGAGCCCAGTCCCCGGCGGCGTACGGCCGCAGCCGACGCCCGTCCCAGCGCGGGCCGGCCGGGTAGTACACGGCCGCGTGCCGGGCGGTGACGATCCGGTGCCGCGGGTGCCGGGGAGTCAGCGCGCGCGTGGAGTGGTACGCGGAGGCGAGCGTCGCCTGCCGCACGCCGAGCCCGGCGATGCGCGCGGGGGCCCCGGGGTCGCCGTTGACGTCCCACGGATAGACGAAGGTGGACGCCTTCACAGGCCCTGCCGACCGGCTCACATGTCCTCCTGGAGAAGTGCCTCGCCCCGCTCGATCAGCCGGGCGAGCTGCTTGACGTGGTCGTCGCTCGGCTCGTGCAGCGGCGGCCGCACCTCACCCACATCCAGCCCCCGCAGCCGCACCCCCGCCTTGACGAGTGAGACAGCGTACCCGCGGCCCTGGGCGCGCAGTTCGACGAACGGCCGGTAGAAGCCGTCGAGCAGCCGGTTCACGGTGGCGTCGTCACCGGAGTTCAGCGCCTTGTGGAAGGCGAGCGCGAGCTCCGGCGCGAAGCAGAAGACGGCGGACGAGTACAGCGTGATGCCGATGCCGCGATAGGCGAGCCCGGTGAGTTCGGCGGTGGGAAGCCCGTTGAAGTAGAGGAAGTCTCCCGGGACTTCGGAGCGCACCGCGCTCACGATGCGCTGCATCAGGTCGAGGTCCCCGAGCCCGTCCTTGAACCCGATGATCCCCTCGGCACGGGCGAGCGAGACGACGGTCTCGGGGGTGAACACGGCGTTGTCGCGCTGGTAGACGATGAGGTCGAGCGAGGTGGCACCGGCCAGCTCCGTGTAGTGGCGCAGCAGCCCTTCCTGCCCGGCGACAACGAGATACGGCGGCATGGCGAGCAGCCCGTCCGCCCCGGCCTCCTCGGCGAGTTTCGCGTACCGCACGGCGAGCGCGGTCCCGTACCCGGCGCCCGCGATCACCGGTACGCGCCCCGCCGTCACCTCGACGGCCGCACGTACGCACGCCTGGAACTCCTCGGGCGTGAGCGCGTGGAACTCCCCGGTCCCGCAGCACGCGAAGACGGCGGCGGCCCCTGCCTCGACACCCCGCCGGAGGTGCGCGCGGTACGCGTCGAGGTCGACGGCTCCGTCCGGTCCGTACGCGGTGACGGGGAAGAACAGCGGCCCGCTCGGGATACTGAGGCGGGCGGCAAGGGGGGCTGACGTCACGGGCTCTCCCTAGGCATGCACGTACACGCCAATCGTGCACGTCCCTGATCCATGTCCATATTTCTGAACGAAACCACGCTAAGGCGCCCCCTCAGGGCCGGTCAAGCGGACGAACTCGCAATACAGAGGCAAGAAAACAGAGGATTTCCCACCTTCGGGCGAGCCCTCGCACGACACTTGACGCAGTCCGTCGGCGATCCTTAGCGTGTCCACGGATGTGAATATCCATGGATGTGAATGCCGTACACGAACACGGCTGCCGATTCAAGGAGACCCGAGGATGCCCGCTCCCCGCACCGTTCTGCTCACCGGCGCCGCCGGCGGCCTCGGCACCCTGATGCGGGGACTCCTGCCCGCCTACGGCTACGAGTTGCGCCTGATCGACCTGCGCCCGATCGACGGGGAGCCGGACGCGATCATCGCGGACCTCGGCGACAGGGAGGCCCTGCGCGAGGCCGTACGGGGCGTCGACGCGATCATCCACCTCGCGGGCATCTCCCTGGAATCCTCCTTCGACAAGATCCTCAAGGCGAACATCGAGGGCACGTACAACCTGTATGAAGCCGCGCGCGAAGAGGGCGTCGAGCGCATCGTCTTCGCCTCCTCCAACCACGCGGTCGGCTTCACACCGCGCCCGCGGGGCGACGACCCCCTGATCCCGATCGACACCCCGCGCCGCCCCGACACCTTCTACGGCCTGTCGAAGTCGTTCGGCGAGGACCTGGCGCAGTTCTACTGGGACAAGCACGGCATGGAGACCGTCTCCGTCCGGATCGGCTCCTGCTTCCCGGAGCCCACCAGCGTGCGCATGCTGTCGGTCTGGATGAGTCCCGGCGACGGCGCCCGCCTCTTCCACGCGGCCCTGACCGCCGAGGACGTCCAGCACACCGTCGTCTACGGCTCGTCCGCCAACACCCGCGTGTGGTGGGACCTCTCGACCGCCCGGGCGCTCGGTTACGAACCGCAGGACGACTCGGAACCGTACGCCGAGAAGCTCGTCGCCGAGCAGGGCGAGCTGGACCCGGAGAACCCGGACCACGCCTGCCTGGGCGGCCACTTCGTGACCAAGCCGCCGATCTGGCCGCACTGACCGCTGCTGACACTTCGAGTACCCCCAACGCGCCTATCGGCATGGCCGGGCGCGCGACGCCGCTGTCGCATGAGCGCCCTCCTCGAGAGCGATCAGGGAACCCAGCCCGGCAACCGCCGTACCGACCGGGTCCGCCTGGCGGAACACGTCGTTGAAGACCTCTAGGGACAAGGGCCCCTCGTAGCCGGCGTTGAGCACATGGCATACCAGGGTGGACAGGTCGAAGCCGCCCTGACCGGGGAAGCAGCGGTGATGGCGGCTCCACTGCAGCACGTCCATGGCCATCACGGGTGCGTCGGCCAGCTGCAGGAAGAGGATTTTCTCGCCAGGGATCTCCTCGATGCCACGCGGGTCGGAGCCGCGGGAGAGGATGTGGAAACTGTCCAGGCAGGTGCCGAGCGCCGGATGGTCGGCCTGCTCGACGATGCGCCAGGCATGGTCGTACGTGTTGACGTGCCGCCCCCACGCAAGCGCCTCGTACGCGATGCGGATGCCGCACTCCGAGGCCCGCTCGGCGAGCGACCGCAGTTGTTCTGCGGCCAGCGCGTCGTCGTCCACGGCGTCCGGGGAGACGCTCGAGCACACCAGCAGCAGATCGGTGCCGAGCCGCCGCATCAGATCGAACTTCCGCTCCGCGCGCCGCAGATTGCGCGCAAGCTGCTCGTCCGGTACGGCCTCGAAGTCGCGGAAGGGCTGGTAGAGGTCGATGGCGAGTCCGAGGTCGGCCGCACGGTCACGGATCTCCTCGGGGCGGAGTTGGCCGGCGAGCAAATCGTCCTCGAAGATCTCCACACCGTGGAAGCCGGCCTGCGCGGCGGCGGAGAGCTTCTCGGGCAGCGAGCCGCCGAGGCAGACCGTGGCGATGGATTTACGCATGTCGGATCGTGTCCGCCTGCCGGTCCCGGCTCCCGATACTGATCCAGGTCTTTCCCGCCCGTTCGGCGGCGCCGGCGAAGGCCTGCTGGGCCTCTTCCAGTGAGTACCGCGACTGGACCACGGCTCCTGGCCGTGCCTGGCCCAGTTCGGCGAGCGCCTCGGTGAAGTCACCGGGGTGGTCGTAGATCATCGATCCTCGCAGCACCAACTGCCGCCGGACCACGTCGTCAAGGGTGAGTGGCAGCTGCGCCGGACTGAGGCCGATCAGCACCACGGTGGCGCCCGGTGCCGCGCGGTCCACCGCCGGGCGCAGGGCCGGTACATGGCCCGAGGTCTCGAAGACATACGTGAACCCCGTGCGGCCGTCGTCGGCCACCGCGCCCAGCTGTTGGGCCTGCGCGAGCCGGAGCGGGTGAGGTTCGGTGACGACAGGCCGGACGCCGAGGCGGGTCAGGGTGAGGCAGACCAGCAGTCCCTGCGCTCCGGCCCCGATGATCAGGCAGCGGTCCGCGGCCGTCACGCCGCTGCGCCGTACTGCGGACCGGGCGACGGTGTACGGCTCGGCGCTCGCGAGGTCGGCGCCGCTCAGGCCGTCGGGCACGGAGTGGGCGAAGTGCGCGGGAACAGCGACACGTTCGGCTAGGACGCCGGGTGCGTTCAGACCGACGATGACCCGGTGGGGACAGGCCGAGGTCAGTCCGGTGAGGCAGTCAGTGCACTTGAGGCAGGGGTAGTTGGGCTCGATGACCACGGTCTGGCCGACCGACCGGCCCCGTACCGAGCTGCCCACGGCGGCGATGCGGCCGAAGCCCTCGTGGCCCGGGACCCATGGAGTCGCGGGTGAGAGGCGCTTGCCCTGGAACACGGCGATGTCGGTGCCGCACAGGCCGACACCGTCCATCTCCACGATGACGTCATGAGGGCCGCAGGCAGGCTCCGGCCAGTCCTCGACCGTGTCGATCCGGCCCGGGGTTATCAGCACAGCTGATTTCACCCAACACCTCCAGTGGTCCACTACGCGGATCTTGTGATCCGCTGTACGGTCAGAATACGGCCGAAGGGCGTCCCCGAACAAGNAATACGGCCGAAGGGCGTCCCCGAACAAGAGGACTGAGGCCTTTCGAGCCATGGCAGTTCGGCCACAGGAAAGCCGTCGTGCGCGTCCAAAGGGCGCGCACGACGGCCTGGGGGCGGTCCGCTGCACGGTCAGAAGATGAAAGATCGGCGGGACGGCGAGTTCGTGAAATCAGGCTCCCGGAACAGGGAGCGGGGGCAGCGGCCCCGAATCAGACGGCTCTGAATCAGGCGGCTGCGGATCAGGCGGCTGTGGATCAGAGGGCTCTGGATCAGAGGGTCGCATCGGCTCGCGGCGATGACTGTCCGACGGTGGACGAGGCGTCGGCCCGGTCGCCGCGCATACGCAGGGCCACAACAAAGGAGATCGCGCAGCCGAGCACGAAGTAACCGGCGACGAGGTACCAGCCGCCGTCCGCCCACAGCACCAGCGAGCTCAGGACGAAGGGGGTGAAGCCACCGCCGACGACACTGGCGAGCTGGTAGCCCACACCGGCGCCGCTGTAGCGGTACTCGGGGCCGAACATCTCGGTGAACAGTGACTGCTGGACGGCGACGGCCATGTCGTGGGCGCCGTTCACCAGGAGGACCGCACAGACGATGATCAGGACCATCGAGCCGGATTCCAAGGCCCAGAAGAAGGGGATGGAGCCGGCCACGCCCAGCACGGAGCCCCACAGATAGACCGAGCGCCGACTGTAGCGGTCGGCGAGGTAGGCGAAGGCGGGGATGGTGAGAACGGCCAGTGCGCCGACGGCGAGGTTGACGTTGAGCAGGCTGTCGCGGTCCAACCCGAATTCGGTGGTGCCATAGCTGAGGCCGAAGTTGGTGACGCCGTAGAAGGTGAACAGCTCCACCAGGCGCAGGCCGATGATGGCGAAGAAGCCCTTGGGGTTGGACTTGACCGCAGCGATCAGCGGCATGCGCGGCTTCTCGTCGTCCTCCAGCGTGGCGACCCTTTCGGTGAAGACCTCGGACTCTTCGACCTTTGCCCGGACCACCAGGCCGATGATCACGATGAACGCGCTGACCAGGAACGGAATGCGCCAGCCCCAGGAGCGGAACGCCGCGTCGGAGACGGTTCCCGACATGAACTTGGTGATCAGGGTGGCGAGCAGCAGACCAACCGACGCGCCGACCTGTACGCCACTGCTGTAGAGGGAGCGCCACTTGGGCGGCGCGTTCTCCACCGCCATGAGCGCCGCGCCGCCCCACTCGCCGCCGACCGCGAAGCCCTGAGCGGCGCGCAGCACCACCAGGAGCAGCGGGGCCCAGATGCCGGCCTGAGCGTGGGTGGGCAGCACACCGATCAGCGTGCTGGCCAGACCCATGATCAGCATGGTGAGGACCAGCATCTTCTTGCGGCCCAGCCGGTCGCCGAAGTGCCCGAAGACGATGCCGCCGAGCGGCCGGAACAGGAAGCCGACACCGAAGGTGGCCCAGGCGGCCAGCGTACCCACGGCCGGGCTGACGTTGGGGAAGAAGATCTCGTTGAAGAGAAGCCCGGCGATGATCCCGTAGAGGAAGAAGTCGTACCAGTCGACCACGGCTCCCATGAAGCTCGCGATCGCCGCCCTCCTCGCCACGCCGGGGCTTCTGGGGCCGTCGGCTGCTGCCGGGCTCTTCATGCTGTTCAACTCACACACTCCATTGGATGCGGCGATTCGGCCGGACCCGCGTACGGGCGGGGTTCACGGCCGGGACACGAATGACTGTGGGGGGACCGAGCACCTGGGCGACAGCGCTCCGGGGTGTGGAGCCGGCCGTCGGCGGTGGTGGGTCACGCCGCGGCGGTACGGGCGGTGACCTTCAACTGACGATCCACTCAACGGATCAAATGGACCGAGTAGCGGAAACATACGACCGGTGTTCCGAGTCGACAAGAGTTACGGCAGAATTTCTGTCGATGAGGTCCCAGTGGTCCGCGGAACGGCCCACGTCACGTGAGACCAGCGGCAGGCAGGCAGAACTCCGCGGAGTGATCGGTACGGGAGGGTGTCAGCGTGGACAGCGGGGCGGCACAGGCCGGCGCGGAACGCGAACCGCACGGCACGAGCGTCAGGAGCGTACGGCGCGCCCTGGACATCCTCGGCCTGCTCAGCGAGGAACGGCCGCTGATCACACTGCGGGAGATCACCGACGCCACCGGGTTGCCGAAGACGACCGTGCTGCGCCTGGTGCAGACGCTGGAGGAGAGCGGCCTGCTGTGGTCGGACGAGGGCGGCTACATCGCCGGACCCGGTCTGTGGCGCTGGGCCTACCTCGCACGCAGCCAGTGGGAGATCCCCCGTGAGACCCGCAAGGTCATGAGGGACCTCGCCGACCGGCTGGGGGAGACGGTCAACATCTTCGTCGCCCGCGATCTCCACCGTGTCTGCGTCGCGCACGAGGAGAGCCCGCACCCCCTGCGCCACGTGGTCGACGTCGGCGACGAACAGCCGCTGTGGGCCGGCGCGTCCTCGAAGATCCTTCTGCACGACGCCTCCGACGCACAGCTGCGCCGCATCGCCCAGGCCTCACCCCACGGCGAGGAACACTCCGCGCAATTGCGGACATCCGCGCAGGAGGCGGGGCGCCGGGGCTACGCGGTGAGCAACAGTGAATGGGACGAAGGACTCACCGCCGTCGCCGTCCCCCTCACCAGCCCCTCGGGCACCGTCGTCGCCTCCCTCTCGGTCAGCGGCCCCGACCACCGATTCCCCTACGCGGCCATCGAGCGTTTCGCCACCGACCTCACGGAAGCGGCCCGGCTCATCTCTGATCAGGGCTTCGGTCATCCGCTGAGCTACGGTCACCACAACGCGAGGGACTGAGCGGCACCCTGCCCCTGCCCCCGACGGCTCCGCGCGATCTGAGGAGCCCCGGAGCTTGAGGCACGGGGAGCCCCTGCACCGCTCACCGGTCATCTCACCTGCTCGCGCGGGCCCGGAACCTCGGACCTGGCCCTGCTTCCGACAGGCTCCATCAGGGCGGTCCCACCGGTCGGGCGCGGGCCGGGCCTGACGGCAGTGCGGGCGTCCGACCCGAGGACGCCCGTGAACGGGCGAAGAAGTCACGCCCGGTTCATTTGCTCTCGACCTCTTGCGGGGACCTTGAGGACAGCGTAATTTCACGCTCCGGATCAACAGAACCACCTGGCGGACCATAAAACGTCCACTTCGCGTACTGCGCCTCATCGCAGCCGATGGATCCGAGCCCGACAGCAGCGGCCCCACCCCTCCCCTCGCCGCGCCTGTGCATGCCCTCCTCACCCCCGGGCGGCCATCACCTTCCGTCAGTTCCCCCTTGAGCCAGGGAAGTTGCCATGAGACGCGCATCCAGATCCGGACCAGGCATGGGGGCGGCCGTCGCCAGTTTCATCGGGGCGGTCGCCGACTGGTACGACTTCTTCCTCTATGGAATCGTCGCCGGCCTGCTCTTCAGCGAGCTGTTCTTTCCCGACGTCAGTCCCGCCGTCGCCACCCTGGCGGCCTGGTCCACGTTCGGTGTCGGCTTCCTCTTCCGACCTTTGGGCGGCATCGTCTTCGGCCACTTCGGCGACCGGTTGGGCCGCAAGAAGATGCTGATCGTCACCATGCTGATCATGGGCGTTGCCTCCACCCTGATAGGCGTGCTCCCCACCTATGCCGAAGTCGGCATCTGGGCCCCGGTCCTCCTCGTCATCCTGCGCGCCGCCCAGGGCTTCGCCGTCGGCGGCGAATGGGGCGGCGCCGCCCTGATGGCCGTGGAGAACGCCCCGCGTAAGTGGCGCTCCCTCTACAGCAGCGGAGTCCAGATCGGCGCCTCGGTCGGACTGCTGCTGGCCACCGCCGCCGTCAAGTTCCTCTACGACCGCCTGCCAGAAGAGGAATTCCGCGACTGGGGATGGCGCGTTCCCTTCCTCGCCAGCGCCGCCATCGTCATCATCGGCATGATCGTGCGGGCCACGGTCGCGGAATCCCCCGCCTTCGTCGAACACACCGCCGCCCGTCCCCACCCGCAGCGCCGACGGCTGCCGCTGCTCGCCGCCATCAAGGCGCACCCCTCCGGCTTCCTCACCATCATCGGCCTGCGCTTCGTCGAACTTCTCACCTTCTACTGCGTGACCGCCTTCGGGCTGAGCCATGCCGCCGAGCAGTACGGCCTGAACCGCGACGCCCTGCTGGACATCAACCTCATGGTCGGCGCGCTGGCCATCGTCACGATCCCGGTCTACGCCTACCTCGCGGACCGCTACACCCGCCGCTCCGTCTACCTCTGGGGCGCGGGCATCGGTGTCCTCGGTGCCCTTCCCTTCTTCGTGGCCCTGCAGTCCGGCTCGATGATCCTGATCGCCGTGACGGCGATCCTGCTGGTCAACGGCGCCCACGACATGGCCGTGGCGGTCCAGCAGTCCCTGTTCAGCGACATGTTCGGTCCAGAGTTCCGCTACAGCGGCGCCGGCGTCGGCTACCAACTCGCCAGCGTCATCGGCGGCGGCTTCACCCCCCTCATCGCCAGCGCTCTCGTTCTGTGGGCAGGCGGCGGCTGGGCCTTGGTCGCCATGTACCTCCTGATCGGCTGCGGCATCTCCTTCACGGTCGCCCTCAACCTGCACTCAGGCCATCCAAGCGATCCCCGTACCCCTGTTTCCTCTGTTTCCTCGACACCGCCGGCCCGAACGGCCACATGAGCTGAGGTCCGCCACACCCTCTTCACCCGCGCCGACCGGCCGATGCAGGCCCCATATCTGTGCGAGGCCCCCAACCTGCTCAGCGTGGCTGAGAACACCGCACCAGAGACCACTGCGGGGCGGGCGGGCACCGAACGGGCCCGCCC